>JBEKXZ010000045.1:0-34734 GCA_049511495.1 Bryobacteraceae bacterium
AAAGAACGATCTACGGGTGACTGACATGGGCCAGTGACCTCCTCTCACGGTGCAAAGAGACTGACACCTGCCAGTATAACCCCAATCACCGCCAGTTTCCGGTCCGTTTTTCGCAAACCCGAGACAGAGCCGGCGAGTCTGCCGGCCGCCGCGCCGGTCAGTAACCGCGCTGTTTGTCCACCACGTTCATCAGCGGCAAGCCGCTCGTGTAACGGCGGACGTTCTCGGCCAGCAGCCCCACCAGGCGGGTCTGGCGTTGCGGCGACTCTCCGGCGGTGTGGCAAGTGATGAGCAGGTTCGGGCAATCCCAGTACGGGTGACTGGATGGCAACGGCTCTGGGCTGACTACGTCCAGCCCGGCGCCCGCGATCCAGCCTTCCTTCAGCGCCCGGGCCAGTGAGCTCTCTTCCACCAGCGCTCCCCGGGACAAGTTGAGAAAGTACGCCGTCTTCTTCATCGCCCGGAACACTTTCTCATTGAACATTCCCGCGGTTTCCTTGGTAAAGGGCGCCGCGCTTACCAGTATGTCGACCTGCGGGACCATCTCCATGAGCCACGCCGGCTCCCGCAGCGTGTCCACAAAGATCGGCTTGGCCATCGGTTTCGCATCGGTGCCCAGAATCCGCATGTTGAAGCCATAGTGTGCGTGTGTGGCCGTGGCCTGTCCAATGCCGCCCATGCCGACAATTCCCATAGTCATGCCATCCACCTCCACCAGGTTCCGCTCGGCATGCCACGTCCGTTTCTGGAACTGCGGAATGTAGTACTTATTGAGCCCGCGCGTCAGGCTTAACAGCATGCCGATGGCGGTCTCGGAGATGGCTGGCGCGAACATGCGCGCCATGTTGGTCACCACCACACTACTCTCGATCAGCTCCGGAAACAGCAACTTCTCCATCCCCGCCTCGCCGGTCTGCATCCACCGCAAGTTCTTGGCTTCGGCGAGCATCTCCGCGTTGATCGCGCCGAAAACGACGTCGACCTCCGGCAGCAACCGGTTCAATTCGTCGCGGCTGGCTGGTACCACGATCTTAACGTTTTTGCCTTGGGACTCGATCTGCTGAATCTCCGCCGCCGTATATCTGGGGGGCGGGACTACGGACGCCGCCGTTGTGTTCACGATTCGGACCCGGGCGGGCGGCGGATCGAATATCACAATTCTTTCCGAAGCAATCAAGACGGGAGCCGCCGGAGCCGCAGCTACGGCTGACAGGAACAATCGACGAGACACCGAATTATCGGTCACTATCCTCTCCTTATTTTGGGATACCAACGATGATTCTGCACTATTCCACGAACCAATTCAAGGTTAATCAGCCTCGATTGCCCGCAATCGGAGGACGCGCCCGACGCCTTGCGCCCTCGCAGCGCTGTTTTTGCCAAACCGCGTCGCGTTAAACCGGATCGGAGCGAAGGATGGCGGTGGGTGTATACTTAACAGGACCCCGGAGTCCAAAATGGACGCTTCGGTTTACAATTGGAGACGCGATCTTACGGAAGGAAGGAGTTCCGAAATGCGCAGAACATTCGCGTTCCTGCTGACCTTGGCGCTGGCCGCGGTGGTGGGAACCGCACAAAGTGAATCATCCAAGACGCTGGACATATATTTTATCGATACCGAGGGTGGGCACTCTACGCTGTATGTCGCTCCGACCGGCGAGTCGCTCCTCATGGATACCGGCAGCCCCGGCGGTCGCGATGTCGCCCGCATCATGGCCGCCATTCAAGCGGCCGGCGTGAAGCAGATCGATCACCTGATACTGACCCACTACCACGGCGACCACGTAGGTGGCCTGCAGGAATTGGCAACGCGGATTCCGATCCTGCATTTCATCGATCACGGCCCAACCGTGGAGCCGAACGAGATGGTGCCGGGATTCCAGAAAATGTACGCGGAGATGAACAGCAAGGTCAAGCACACGGTGGTTGCGCCCGGCGATAAGATCCCGTTCGACGGTTTGACGGTGACAGTGGTTACTTCCAACGGCCAGGTGCTGAAGACGCCGCTTCCCGGGGGTGGTATACCCAATCCGGCTTGTGCCAACTTCGTGCCGCGGGATGAGTCGCGCGTAGACCCGGAAAACCCGATGTCGGTGGGTGTGGTGATCGCATACGGCAGGTTCCGTACGATCAATCTGGGAGATTTCACCTGGAACAAGGAAGATGAGTTGATGTGCCCGACTAACCCGATTGGGCCGGTCGATTTATATCTCACCTCGCATCACGGAATCGACCAATCGGGCTCGGCCGTGCTGGTGCACGGCTTACACCCGCGGGTGGCTGTGATGCATAACAGCGCATTCAAAGGCGGCGCCATTCAAACCATGCAGGTCCTGCACACGTCGCCGGGGATCGAGGACATATGGCAGCTCCACTGGGCGTACGCGGCCGGCCTGGAGCAGAACTCGCCGGGGCTCTTCATCGCCAACATAGAAGACAATACGACCATGGCGAACGTTCTGCTGAATCCTCCGCCAACGTTCGGACAGGGCCGCGGACCCGGCGTGCTTGTCGGGGGTGGGCCACCGCCGCCGGCGGGTGCGGCACCGAAACCTGCGGGACCAGGCGGCCCGGCGGGTGGTGGGAGCACAGGGGGGCGCCGCGGCGATCACACGGGCCCGGCATTTTGGATCAAGGTGTCCGCAGAACCGGATGGGACGTTCAGCGTGACGAATACGCGCAACAACTTCACCAAGACCTACGCGGCACGGAAGTAGATGTAAAGTCCTGGCGCGCACTCGAAGCATCCTTCCGCCAATGACGACACTCTCGATCGCTTCGCCCCGGATCAGGCTCGTGTGGAAACGGCTGCGGCCGAAAACTTAACAGAAAAGACGCCCACAAGCGTTCGCGGGCCGTTGCTCGGAATAACGTCTGATTTAACCTGCGTGCTTCAGTCATAGCGTGGCCCCGAGCTACTGCGCCACCTTGATCGCTATGTAGAGTATTTCCTTCCCGGGCGCTACCTTCACCTGGTGGGGCATCCCGGCTGGGATGGTCAGCACGTCGCCGGCGACCAGGTGGCGCTCTGCGCCGTCGCGGATAGCGGCGCCGCGGATTTCGGTGGGCGAGGAGTTGGTGGGGTTCACCACCGTACCGCCCGTGACCAGGTCGGCTTCGCCACTTTGGATAACGAAGATGTCCGCCATCTTCTGGTGGACTTCCGCCGTTCCGGATTGCCGCCGCAGCACCAGCGCGAAGTTATAGTTCCCCATGTCGGCCAGTTTTTGGCTGGCGATCCCTTGCGGACTCAGCTTGCCGGCAAGCTCTTTACCTACCTGTTTGGCATTGTCCGCGGTCCAGAGACTGAAAGTGGGAGCGTCGGCCGCTACCACTGAGGCGCCGGCGAGTGAGAGTAACATCGCAATCGATTTCATGCGGTCAAAGTTAACACGATGACGCGCGCAAGTGTAGTGAGGGCTCAAATGCCGCAGCGGTTGGAGGCCAAAGCGCCTGCCCACTGCATGGGCCCCACGATGCGAAAGCTACTTCTTCAGCAGGGCATTGGCGCACCAGAGGACGGGCGCCTGGCCGTGCGGGTTGCCCTTCTCGGTCGGGCGGGTCAGGTAGAACTGCAGGTTATTAGTCTGGCCGGTGCCGACGCAGACCTTGTCCACGTTGCCGTCCTGGTCGATGAACTTGTTGACGCCCAGCCAGCCTTTCCGCGCGGCCTGGCCGTAGGCCTTGTCCTTGAGCCAAGCCTGCTTCACGCCGGTGATCATGGCGTAAGTAAACATCGCGGTACAGGAGCTCTCCTGATAAGACTCGGGGTGGTCGATCAGTTGATGCCACACCCCGTTGGCATCCTGGTACTTCAACAGGGAAGCCATCATCTTGTGGTAACCCTCCATTATGCGGGCGCGCTGGGGGTGGTTGTCCGGCAGCTCGCTGAGCAGTTCTGCCATGCCTCCTGCCACCCAGCCGTTGCCGCGGCCCCAGAAAAACGGGAACTCGGGTCCGTGATAAAAAAGGCCGTTGGGCTGCTGCAGCTTGTCCAGGTAGGCGGCCATTTCAAGCGCAGCACGGTCCAGGTAGACCTTATCGCCGGTGGCGCGGTAGGCCTGGACCTGGAGGATGGTGATCATGTACATGTCGTCGATCCAGAAGCGGGTCTCCCCGGAGAGCCCTTCCGGCGTGGGATTCTCCCACTGCTGGTCAGCCAGCTTCTTGCCGAGCGCAAGGTATTGCGGGTCGTTGGTGCGGATGTACAGCTCCAGGGGCACGATGCCGAAGATGGCGTGGTCGACGTGGCGCTGCCAGGAGACCAGCTTCTGCTGTCCCTCTTCGGTCCGCCATGGGTCGTAGCGCTTCGCCAGCGCGACGGTCATCGCCCGATCGTTGGTCAGCTTGGCAAACTCCAGCGCAGCATACCAGGTGGAGTCCTCGGCATAGTGGACCGAGGGTCTGTTTGGGATCCAGCGCGGAAGCATGTTTTGAACGATCTTCTTGCCGACTTCCACAGGCGAGGTGCCAGCCGGCCAGTGGGTCAATTCCCTTTTCTGTGCGGTCGCGGCGCCGGCGAGCCCAATGATCGCGAGTCCGGCGAGCAAACGACGAATGACGGTGCGCATTCTCGGTCCTCCCAAGTCCGCCCGCGGAGCTACGCCAGACTGGGCCGTAGACCCCGGGGCCACTCTCCGGCGATCGCGATCCGGTACAAACCCGTACCGCCAGCGTGGGTGAGCGGCAACGCAGACGACAAATAGATGACGAACTCTCAAAGTGTACACGAGCCGGGGCGCGCCGCGCCGGCCCTGATCACAAAGGTTCTTATCCATTCGCATAGATAGGGAACTCGATTTGATTCGCCGGCCGTGGGGTGCGAGAATT
The DNA here is from genome assembly GCA_049511495.1 of Bryobacteraceae bacterium. Lineage (GTDB taxonomy): Bacteria > Acidobacteriota > Terriglobia > Bryobacterales > Bryobacteraceae > Bog-375. The sequence continues at coordinate 4,831 of JBEKXZ010000045.1, forward strand.
CGGATGAAACGGCCGCGTAGGCCGACAGGCAGGAGGGAATATGCCATCAACGAAGCTGGCAGCGATTCGAACCGATACATGCGTGGTCAGGAACACGGGGGCACGAAAAGGGCGTCATCTGTCCGTCACGCCCCAGACGACGGCCTCGCGGTATCTTTACTACGGGCGCATCGTGCTGGATCGCGGCGACGCGCCGGTGGAAGTCGAAACCGGAGATCGCGAAGCCGGGCTGGTATGCCTGCGCGGCGGCGCCACGGTGCAGGCGGGAGGCGCGGAATACACGATGGGCCGCTACGACGCGCTCTATATTCCGCGCGAGAGCCGGTTCCGCGTGACGGCGGGCGCGGACGGCTGCGATTTCGCCGAGCTGTCCGCTCCGGCTGCGCAAACGCATCCACTGCAGTTCGTCTCGTTCGCCGAAATCCAGAAGGACCCCGGTCTGCATTTCGCGGCAGGCGGCGCCAATTCCGAGCGCACGATCAACATCCTGCTCGGAAAGAATGTCGAGGCCGGACGCATCGTGGCGGGTGTTACGTTCAGCAAGCCCGGCAACTGGACGTCGTGGCCGCCGCACGAGCACGCGGTGATGCTCGAGGAAGCCTATCTCTACATCGACATGCCCGCGCCGGGATTCGGCGTGCAGTTCGTCTACACCAATCCGGGCGAGCCCGAGCTGGCGACGTTCGTGCGCGAAGGCGACGTGGTCATAATGCCGAAAGGCTACCATCCGAACGTCGCGGCGCCTGGATCGCAGATCAATTTTCTGTGGATGATGGCGGCCAACCGCGAAGGCGAGGACCGGCAGTTCGGCGTGGTGAACGTGCAGCCCGAGTTCGCGGGCGGCGGCTCCGGCCTGGAGCGCGGTCAGGCGGGGCGGTAGCCGATGTTTCGTCTGGATGGTAAAGTCGCGCTGGTGACGGGCTCCAGTCGCGGTTTGGGCGCGGCGATCGCGCTCGGCCTCGCTCGCGCGGGGGCAGATGTGGTTCTCCACGCCAGCGCGCCTCCCGAGGAGACGGCGCAGCGTATCCGCGAAGGGACCACCTCACGCACGCACTGCCTGGCCGCGGATCTCAGCTCTCGCGCGCAGGCGGACCGGCTGATCGATGAGGCCGTGGCGGCGATGGGAGCGGTGGACATCCTGGTGAACAATGCCGGCATCATCCGGCGCGCGCCGGCGGCGGAACATTCCGGCGAAGACTGGGACGCGGTGATCGAGATCAACCTGACCGCCGTGTTCCGGCTCTGCCGCGCGGCGGGCGTGCACATGCTGGCGCGCGGGAAGGGGAAGATCGTCAACATCGCTTCGCTGCTCTCGTTTCAGGGCGGCATCAATGTGCCCGCCTACGCTGCGGCGAAAGGCGGAGTGGCCCAGATCACCAAAGCGCTGGCCAATGAGTGGGCCGGGCGCGGCGTGAATGTGAACGCCATTGCGCCGGGATACATGCGCACGGAAAACACGCGTCCGCTGTTCCAGGACGACAAGCGCCGGCAGGCAATCCTGGAACGCATTCCGGCGGGGCGCTGGGGCGAGCCGGAGGACCTGTGCGGAGCGGCGGTGTTCCTGGCCTCGGCGGCGTCGGATTACGTCCACGGCCATGTGCTGGTGGTGGACGGAGGATGGATGGGACGCTGACGAAGCTCGAACCCGACCGGCGTGCCCGACCGTTACGAATCCATGGCGTACTAACTTAAGCGTCAGCGCTCGCTGAAGGAAATGGCCGCGCCATCAGGGTCGCGGACCTCGGGAACTCCATCGACCAGCTTGACTTCCAGGCCTCGCTTCTTCAACTCGGCGGCGGCGCGCTTCGGGTCGGCCGCGAATCTGAGCTCCGGCATCCCGCCGGCAACGCGCAGCTTGAGTTCGACCGTCTCACCCGGGGCTCCCGGTAAGCTGAGCTTATAGCCGCTGCCTTGGAAGCCTAGCTTGCCCACGAAGAACGCCTTCTCGGCATCGATATCCTTCGCGGTCATAACGACGTTGATCAGATGATCGGAAATGCGCGCCGGGTCGACGAATTTTCCGCGGGCGTTGGAATGCAGCGACCCCGGCAGATATTGCGTGTATTCGATCACCTGGCCTTCCGGATCCCGCAGGTTGAACAGGATGTTGCCGGAGCGGCCTTTTTTCGACTCGGGTGGAGTGAGCCCCACAGCCGTGTAAGTTGCATTCAGCCGGCCAATGTCCGCGGTCTCCAGGCAAATGTGCATGAAGCCCAGCGGGTCCGACGGCCGGTTCCTGCGGTAGAGCTCGATGTACTGGCGGTCACTCACTTTCACGTAGGAAGTTGTGATGCCCTGGTCATCGCCGAACTCAAACGCCTGGTCCCAGCCGAGGGTCTTGTAGAACGCTTGAGAGCGGGCCACATCGCTGACGCGCAATGCGACGTGGGCGATGCAATCGAGCTTCCGCGCATCCTGCGCGGGGAGCACGCTCGCGCCGCCGAAGCCGGAGAACAGGAGCGCCACCGTAAGAACGGCGCGTTGTGAGAAGTTAGTCATGATTGCGGATGCCGCGTACGGCACTGGTTCATCGTAACTCCGTTGCGGCGGCCGGGAGTCAAGTTGGTGCCAAGAAAAGTCGAGACGACTCTCGGTTCTGTCGGCTTGACAGCCGGCTTGACAGCCTGCGCCACGAGTTTATGATCCGGCGTCCAGGTAATAGCGCACCGCCGGCGTCACGACCAGCGATAGAACCATGGAGGCGAGGATGCCGCCGATGACCGCGATGGCCAGGGGCTGCAACATTTGCGAGCCGGCGCCCAAAGCCAGCGCCAGCGGAATCATGCCGGCCACGGTGGCCAGCGCGGTCATCATAATGGGACGCAGGCGGCGCTCGCTGGCGCGCAGCATGCTTTCCTCAGCCGGCACGCCGGCGGCGCGGAATTTCTGATCGGCGTCCAGCAGCAGAATACCGTTCTTGGCCACGATGCCGATCACCATGATCAACCCCATGAACGACGAAAGATTGAAGGTGGTGCCGGTCACCAGCAGCGCCAGAAACACGCCGGAAGAGGAGAGTATTGCCGAGGCGAGAACGGCCGCCGGCGCGGCGAAACTGCCGAACTCGAACAGCAGCACCGTGAACACCAGCACGATGGCCAGCAGCAGCACCACCACCAGCTCGCGGAACGATTTTTGCTGCTCTTCGTATTGGCCGCCGTAGGCGACGCGGATGTTGGAGGGGATGTGCAAATCGCGAACCGCCCGCTGCACCTTGTCCATGCCTTCGCCCAGGCTCAGGCCTTCGAAGCGGGCGGTCACCTCCACGTCGCGCTGCAAGTTCTCGCGGCGGATCTCGGTCTGACCTGGAATTTGCACCATGGCGGCGAGCGAGCCGAGGCTGGCGGTTTTGCCGGTTCCACTCACCAGCACGGTGTCGCGAATGGCATCGAGCGTAGCGCGCGTCCGCTCGGGGAATCGAACGCGAATGGTGTAGGCGCGGTCGTCCACCACTATCGGCGTCGCGGCGGGCTCGCCTTGCAGGATGGCGCTCGCATCGACCTCCGCTTCTTGCGGCGAAAAACCGGCGCGCGCCGCCACCACCGGATCCACGTTGAAGACCGTGGCGGGACCGCTGATGGTGTTCTCGATCCCGTCCAGAACGTCCACTACACCGTGAATTTTCTTGATGGCATTGGCCGTTTCGGGCGCCCACCGGCGCAACGCGTCGGGGTCATTTGAAAACAGCTTGATGATGCAAGGCTCGGGGGCGCTGGTCAGGTCGCCGATCATATCCTGCAAGATCTGGGTGAACTCGATATCGAGCACCGGCTCCGCCTGGTGCACACGCCCACGGACATCGGCCATTACTTCCTCCACGCCGCGGTCGCGCTGCCTCTTCAGCTTCACCGCGATGTCGCCGGTGTTGGCTTCGGTCACGGTGGCCAGGCCAAGCTGCATCCCGGTGCGCCGGGAGGTGCTCTCCACTTCCGGCATCGCGCGCAGTATTTGTTCCACGTGCGTGATCACCCGATTGGTGGCTTCGAGCGACGAGCCGGCGGGCATGATGTAGTCCAGTATGAAACCGCCCTCGTCCATCTCCGGCAGGAGGTCCGAACCCAGGCGGGTGTAACAGACATACGATGCCCCGATCAGCGCTACGGTGAACAAGGCCAGCGCCAGGCGGTGTTCGAGGGTGAAGCGCAACACGCTCCCGTACACACGCATGGAGAGAGGCGGCGCTGAGTCGATCTCCTCCGGATCGTGGCGGCCACGGCGGCGGATGAGGTAGTGGCTGAGCGTGGGCGTCCAGGTGAGCGCCAGGGCGAGCGAGGTTCCGAGCGCAATGGTGACGGTGAGGGCCAGCGCGCGGAAAAAGACGCCTTCGACTCCGGTGATGGAAATCAGCGGCAGGAACACCACGATGGGGGTGATGGTGGAACCGACCAGCGGGACGCGGATTTCGCGGATGGCGCTGCGGATCGCCTCGGCGCGCGTCTGGCCGCGGTCGCGATGCATGACGATGTTCTCCACCACAACGATGGCGTCGTCGATGACCAGACCCACCGCCGCCGCCAGGCCACCCAGCGTCATCAGATCGAAGCTCTCATTCAGGATGCGCAGCGCGATGAACGTGATCGCGATGGTAGCGGGTATCACCAGTCCCGCCACCAGCGACGTGCCCCAATCGCGCAGGAACAGCACCAGGATCAACGACGCCAGAATCAGCCCCAGCAGGATGGCATCGCGCACGCTGCGGATCGAGTCGTTGACTAGCTCCGATTGATCGTAGTACGGTCGCAGTTCCACCCCCTTCGGCAGCGTCCGGCGGATGCTCTCGACTTCCCGGTGGACGGCGTTGGCCACTGCCACCGTGTTGCTGTCGGGCTGCCGGTAGACATTCAGCAGGACAGCGGGCCTGGCGTTGGCGGTGACGATGGTGTAAACCGGCATCACGGAGGGTGCGACATTGCCCAGGTCGCCGATGTGAATGGGCGCGCCGGCGGGCGTGGTCTTCACCACGACTTTGCCGATTTCGGCGGACGTCCGGGTCTGCCCACTCACCAGGCTGAGCACAAGCTGATGGTTGGATTCGATCAGCCCGGGTGAATCGACCATGTTGCTGCGGGCGAGCGAATCGAGAATGTTGGGCACCGTGGTGCCGGTTTCGACCAGCTTGGCGGGATCCGGTTCGATCTGAAACTCCGGGACCTGCCCGCCCTGCACCGCCACGCTCGAAACACCGGTGGTGCGGTTCAGCCGCGGTTTCAGATCATAGGTCGCCATCTCCCAGATGCGCGTCTGCGGCACGGTGTCCGAGGTCAGACTGTAGCCCATGATGGGAAACGCCGCGAAGGTGAGCCGGTTGGCGGTGATTTTCGCGGTGGGCGGAAGCGTGGGCTGGACGCCGGCCAGGGCGGCGTTCACCAACTCCAGCGTGCGGAACATGTCGCTTTTCCAATTGAAGAACAAGTCGACTTCCGCCGTGCCGCGGCTGGTGATGGACCAGATGTGGTCCAGGCCGGGAACCGTGTTGACAGCGTCTTCAATGGGCCGGGTGATGGTGACCAGCATCTGGTCGATGGGGAAAACGCCGTTATCCACGCCGACGACGATGCGTGGAAAATTGGTCTCCGGGAAGACCGCAACCGGAATGGTCAGCGCCAGGTAGATGCCGGCAGCCACCAGGATCAGGATGACGAAAATGATGGGTTGGCCGTGGCGGGCGGTCCAGTGACCGGAGCCGGCCGCGTCCGCGCCGGGCGGTGGCGTGAGGCTGCTGCTCATTCCTTCTGCTCGCCCTTGCCGCCGGCGTCGCCGGCTTCATCCTTGGCGCCAGGCTTGACGATCCGCACTTTGGAATTGTCGTCGAGGCCCACGCCGCCGGCCGTGACCACTTGCTCGCCGGCCGAAACGCCGCTCAGGATCTGCACCTTGTCGCCATCGCGCGCGCCGGTCTCGATGGTCTTTCGATGAACCGTGAAATCGGAGCCCACCACCAGCACCGCGGCGCCGCCCTCTTCGCCAGGCAGGATAGCGGACGCGGGAATCGCCACCGCGCCCGGGATGGTTTCGGTGACGATGCTCAAACGCACGCTGGCTCCCGGCTTGAGCCGTTCGCCGGGGTTGGCGGCCTCCGCCCAAACCTGCACCGTGGTGCTGGCGGGATCGGTAGCCGGGCTCACTACAGTCACCCGCGCCGGCACTTCCGTCTGGCCTTCCGTGAGGCGGATGGCGGCGGCGTTGCCGATTTTGATGCTGGCGGTCAGCGCCTGGGGGATGTTGGCGCGCGCCACCACGCGGGAAGTATCCATCACCGTCAGCAATGGGCTGCCGGGCGCGGCCATTTCGCCGGCATAGAGCGGCCGGTCGGCGATCACGCCCGCGATCGGGCTCAAGATTTCCGAATAGCTCACCTGCGCGACGGCGGAACGGTACTGCGCTTGCGCCGCGGCCACCAGGGCCTGCGCGGTCTTGAGTTGCTCCTGCTTGCCCACGCTCTGGAAAGTGCGGAGATGCTCGCTGGAGGTTTCAAACTGCGCCTTCGCCTGCGCGTACGTTACGGCGGCATCGTCCACCGATTTGCGCGCCAAGGCGCCATCCTGGAAGAGCTTCTGCCGGCTTTCCAGCGCGCGGCGGGCGGCGTCGAGCTGTTCCTGGCAGGATGCAACGTCGGTCTGCGCCTTGATCACGGCATCGGGTACAGAGGCCGATTCGGTGCTGCGCAGATTGGCTTCGGCTTGATCCACCTGGCTTTTGGCGGCGTTTTCAGCGGCCACCAGGTCGCGATTCTCGAGCAACGCCAGCAATTGCCCGGCGCGCACATGGTCGCCCCGATTGACGAGGAACTTCTGCACCGGCGCGCTGATTTTCGGCATCACGGAAGCCTGGTCGATGGGGAACAGCACGGCATCGGCTTCCACGACGCGGCGGATGGAGTCCTGCGCTACCGCGGCCACCTCCACCGGCGCCATGCTTTCCGCCTCCGCGGCTTCCTTCTTGGCGCAGCCGGCGGCGAGGAGACAGAGGACGGCGATTGTGGCAATGCTGCTTGGGTGGCGCACGCACTGGTGCGTGCCGCGTCGAGTCTCTACTCGACGCCTCTGCATGCTGGGGCAGCGGGCGTCGGCAGGAGTGCCGACGCGGCACGCACGAGTGCGTGCGCCACAAACGTTGTCTCGTTGCGTCATCTCCTAAAACGCTCCCGTCAGAGTCTGCAATTCCGCCAGCGCCAGGCGGTAGCGCGCCAGACCATCGGCTCTGGCGTTGCGCGCTTGCGTCAGGGTGGTCTGTGCGTCGACGACTTCCAGCACCGTAACCTCGCCGGCCCGGTAGCGCAGCAGCGTGAGCCGTAGGCTTTCGGCGGAAAGCTCCACGGAACGTTTCAGCGAATCTACCTGGGAGCCGGCCACCTGCGCCTCCTGATAGAAGGCCTGCAACGTGGAGAGCAACTGGCGCTGGGTGAAACTCAAATCGTTCCTGGCTTGCTCGAGCCCGATCTGCGCCTGGCGAATCTTACTGCGGGCGGCGCCCCAGGTCCACAGCGGCACCGTAAGTTCCGCCTGCGCCACCGAGCCCAGGTTGTTCCGCTGATCCAGGTTGTGCACGGCGAACTGGTTGGCGTTGATGCCGAAGAAATAGTCGAACGAGAGAGTAGGCAACAGCGCCGCGCGGGCCGATTCTACCACGTGAGTCTGCTGTTCCACCGCCGCCTGCGCCGTGCGCAGATCGGGATTGTTGCGGCCCGCCATGTCTTGTACCTGCGGGAATGGCGGCAGAGCCGCCGCGCTGTCCAGATCGTCCTCGACGGTGAAATCCTGGCGGAAATCCGGAAACAGCAGAACGGCGAACGCCAGGCGGGCTTTATCCAACGCAAGCTGCCCATCCTCGGCGTCGCGCTGGCGCTGCTCCACCTGAATCTGTGCCTTGATGACGTCGGAGTGCGCCGCCTCGCCGCCGCGCTCCTGTTGTTCGGTGACGTCCAGGAACTGCCGTGCTTCGCGCAAGGCCCGCTGCGCATTCGCGAGCTTGCGTTCGGCCACCACCATCGCATAGTAATCCTGCACCACCACGGCCACCAACCCGCGCGCCGCAACGTCGGCCTTGGCGCGCGCCACGGCTTCGGCGGCCAGGGCGCGGTGATAGTCGGCGCGCTTTCCCGGCGCAAAGAGGTCGCCGTGCACCATCGCCTGCTGGTTGTAAACGTGCGGCCCGTCGTTCGACACAAAGACGCCGGTCGGCGTGCCGTTCGGTTGGGTGTAGATGAACTGGCTGAGCGCGCCGACACCGGGCAGCAGCGCGGCCTTGGCCTGCACCGCGTCTTCGTGAGCGCTGGCGGCGGCGAGATTGGCAGCTATAAAGGTCGGACCGTACTGCCTGGCGCGATCGATGGCCTGTTGCAGCGTGAGCTTCAGCGGCGGCGCGGCCGGCTGCGCGAGGCAGGCGGAAGACAGCGCGAGTCCGAGCGCCAAACCTAACGGCAGATGTGGCAGGGAAACCATTTTGAATAGTGAGTCGGGGCCGAAGCCCGCGACCCGTAACGGTGTCTTTTGTAGTATAGAACGGTCAGATGAAATTGCGGCGTATGTTGTGGCCCTTCGGCTTCGGTTGCCCGCCGTCTATAATGACGAGAAAGGTTTCGTACAAATCCTGCCCATGAAATTCAAGACTCTTGCGATTCACTCGGGTCATAATCCGCAAGACTATCACGGCGCGGTGATGACGCCGATCTACCAGACCTCCACGTTTGCTTTCCGGGGAGTCAACCAGCCGGGCGCGTTCGAATACTCGCGCAGCGGCAATCCGACGCGAAAGGCGCTGGAGACCTGCCCGGCGTCGCTGTAGGGCGGCGCGTTCGGTTTCGCCTTCTCGACCGGAATGGCGGCCGAAACCACCATCGTGATGATGTTTCAGGCTGGAGACCGGATTATCGTTCATAGCGATCTGTACGGCGGGACCTTCCGCATGTACGGGAAGGTATTCCGCAACAAGCGAATCGAGGCTGTCTACGTGGCCCTGCGGGACCGGGCCGAAACGGAGCGCGAACTCGAGCGCACCGCGGCGGTGTGGATCGAATCGCCGACCAACCCGCTGATGAATCTGGTGGACCTGCGCGCGGTGGCGGATCTGGCGCATCGCTTTGGCGCCATCGCCATTTGCGACAACACTTTCCTGTCGCCGTACTTTCAGCGGCCGCTCGAAATGGGCGTCGACATCGTCGTGCATTCGACGACGAAGTACATCAATGGCCACTCGGATGTTGTGGGCGGCGCGGTCATTACGAATCACGCCGCGCTGGCGGAGAAGATCGGCTTTCTGCAAAACGCGGCCGGCTCCTGTGCCGGACCGCAGGACTGGTTCCTGGTGTTGCGCGGCGTCAAGACGCTGTCCATCCGGATGGAGGAGCACAACCGCAACGCGCTCGCGATCGCGCGCTGGCTTGAAGCCCGGCCGGAAGTGAGCGAGGTGCGGCACCCGGGACTGGAATCGCATCCACAGCACGCTCTCGCGCTGCGCCAGATGAGCGGTTTTGGCGGGACATTTTCGTTCCGCCTGCGCGGCGCCGAGGACGCCGTGTTTGGGCTGCTCGAAAGAGTGCGGGTCTTCACGCTAGCGGAATCGCTCGGCGGGGTGGAATCGTTGGTCGAGCATCCGGCCACCATGACCCATTCGTCGGTCGATCGGGCGGTGCTCGCGCGGATGGGAATTACGTCCGACCTGGTTCGGGTTTCGATCGGCATCGAGGATGTGGACGACCTGATAACTGATCTCGACGCGGCCCTTTCTGGGCGCCGACGAAATTCTCAGGCTTGATAGATTGCCAATATAATCAATCGTATAGCACGGCACGCGGTAGGGTTCACGGTTCATCCCACTTGCAATTCCGTGCGTATCATCACTATACTCTATAGACATTAGGATATAAAAGCGGGAAACTCAACATGGCAGACACACCACACAAACGCGGACTCGGCACGCTTGCTTTGCATGCCGGCCAGGAGCCCGACCCGACGACGACGGCAAGGGCGGTCCCGATTTACGCAACCACGAGCTACGTTTTCAAAGACGCTGAAACGGCGGCGAATCTTTTCGGATTGCGCGAGTTCGGCAACATTTACTCGCGGCTGATGAACCCGACCAACGACGTGCTCGAAAAGCGCCTCGCCGCGCTCGATGGCGGCATCGGTGGGCTGGCGTTCGCCTCGGGCCAAGCCGCTATTACCGCCGCGATCCTTACCATCACGCACGCCGGGCAAAATTTCATTTCCGCCACCAGCCTGTACGGGGGCACCTGGACCCTGTTCACGCAGACGCTGAAAAAGCTGGGCATCGAGGTGCGGTTCTTCAATCCGGATCATCCGGAGGAAATCGGCAAGCTGGTGGATGAGAACACGCGGCTGGTGTACCTGGAATCGGTCGGGAATCCGAAGAACGACGTTCCGGATTTCCGGGCCATCGCCGACGAGGCGCACAAGTACGGCCTGCCGGTGATCGTGGATAACACGGTGCTGACGCCGGCGCTGTTCCGGCCCTTCGAGCACGGCATCGACATCGCGGTCTACTCGACCACCAAGTTCCTGGGCGGTCATGGGGTGCATGTTGGTGGCGCCATCGTGGACAGCGGCAATTTTCAGTGGGCGGACAATCCCAAGAAGTGGCCCGAGTTCACCGAACCGAGCGATTCCTATCACGGCGTGATTTTCACCGAGGCCCTCAAGCCGCTGGGGAATTTGGCGTACATCATCCACATCCGCACGCACTGGCTGCGCGACACCGGGGCCGCGCAGAGCCCGTTTGCGGCATTCCTGCTATTGCTGGGCATCGAGACGCTGCACCTGCGCCTGGAACGCCACACGCGGAACGCACAGGCGCTGGCGGAATGGCTGTTGAAGCATCCCGCGGTGACCTGGGTGAACTACCCCGGCCTGCCCAATCACTCGCATTACCGGAATGCCAAGAAGTATCTGCCGCAAGGCCCGGGAGCGATTCTCGGGTTCGGCGTGCGCGGCGGGAAAGCGGCCGGCGTCAAGTTCATCAACAGCGTGAAGCTGGCGAGCCATCTGGCGAATGTCGGAGACGCCAAGACATTGGTAATTCATCCGGCGTCCACCACGCATTCCCAGCTTACGGAGAAGGAACAGGCCGAGACCGGAGTCACGCCGGACTATGTCCGCGTGTCGGTCGGGATCGAAGATATCGAAGACATCAAGGCCGATCTGGACCAGGCCTTGCGAATTTCTCAAGAGTAACTCATATGGCATCGTTCGAAGACAACTCACTCAGCATCGGAAAGACGCCGCTCGTCAAGCTCAATCGCATTGTAAGCGGCGCGGGAACGAAGGTGTACGGCAAGATCGAAGGCCGCAACCCTGCTTACTCGGTGAAGTGCCGGATCGGCGCCTCGATGATTTGGGACGCCGAGAAGCGCGGCGTGCTGAAGCCCGGCATAGAGCTGGTGGAACCGACCAGCGGCAACACGGGAATCGCACTGGCGTTCGTTGCGGCGTCGCGCGGTTACTCGATCACGTTGACCATGCCCGAGACCATGTCACTGGAGCGGCGCAAGGTGCTGAAGGCATTTGGCGCCAACCTGGTGCTTACTGAAGGCGCGAAGGGGATGAAAGGCGCCATCGCCAAGGCAGAGGAGATTTATAACTCCGATCCCAAGCATTACCTGCTGCTGCAACAGTTCCAGAACCCGGCCAATCCGGAGATCCACTTCCGCACCACGGGCCCGGAGATTTGGGACGACACGAACGGAGCAATCGATGTCCTGGTGAGTGGCGTGGGCACCGGCGGCACCATCACCGGTGTTTCACGCTACATCAAGGGTACGCGAGGTAAGGCCATCACCTCAGTAGCAGTGGAACCGGCGGCCAGCCCGGTGATTACGCAGAAACTCGCCGGACAGCCGCTGCAGCCGGGGCCGCATAAGATTCAGGGCATCGGCGCCGGCATCATTCCCGATACGCTGGATCTCTCGCTGGTGGACCGCGTGGAGACGGTGACCAACGAGGAGTCGGTGGAAATGGCGCGGCGCCTGGCGCGCGAAGAAGGCATCCTGAGCGGCATCTCGAGCGGGGCTGCGGTGTCGGTGGCCGCGCGACTGGTAGAGGAACCCGAGTTCGCGGGGAAGACGATTGTGGTGATTCTACCGGACTCCGGCGAACGCTATCTGACGTCAGTGCTCTTCGAAGGCATCGTATAGCCGGAAGGAGGCGGCTAGCGGGCGCCCGCCTCCCCTTTCCTTTGGGCAGCCATGAACTCTCAGTCACGTGCGCTGCATCGCTAGGGTACGATTGTGGGGAGAGGAATGGCGCCGTATCTGCCTTCCAGCGCCGTGTGCAGGTGACCGATGGACAGCCAAGTGGTTCCAGCCTCGCACTCCGCGACCTGAATCCGGGTCGATGGGGCCTGTCGCTTCCGCCTGACGCCGGCTCCGTCTATACCCCCGAAAGGATTGAGCACTTCGGCTAGCTTGGGCAGCCTCGCGACCCGATGCGTGTTCTGGAACAACCGGCATCGTGACGGCGGAGAATATTCAACATAAATGCATTCCAGCACGTGGCTATTCAAGTAGAATTCACTCGGGGCCTTGATCGGCTCCAAACACATGATCTTAATGAAATATAGTGGTGGAGGCGGGGGGAGTTGAACCCCCGTCCGAGAAAGCCCGGCATGAAGAGCCTACGTGCGTATCCGGCTCATTAGTCTCGGCCTCCGCTTCAAAACCGGCGAGAGCGGCGAAGGCCCAGCCCGATTAGATCTCGACCGCCGGCTACGGACCGAAGCCTTTGGCCTATCCCGCAAAATGACGCTCACTGGCCGCCGCGCGGGCTCGAACGGCTGGAGCGGCTACCTAATTAGGCAGCGTATGCAAACTGCGTATTGGCAGTTCTGTTTTTCCGATCGTTTTACGGGAGCTCGGAACCCGGCACGCCTCCCCACCCCGATTCAATCCCGTCGAATCCGTTGCGCCCCCATTCTCTTGAGAAGCACGGTGGGTACTACAACTCCATTCTAGCATCGGCGATAATCGAAGCATGCGGAATCGCAGTGCTTGCCTTTTGGTTCTGGTTGCCTCACTCGCCGGTTTGGCGTTTTCCACCGCCTGGGCCGAAACTCCTATGACCGAACTGCAGATCAACGTGAAGACGCCGGGCGGCCACGCCATCGACCGCGCCGAAGTCATCGTGCGCTGGAAAGCTAACGCCAAGCATCCCGCCGAGCGCTACGGCAAGGCCGTCAACACGACTTTTGAAATGCGCACCAACCAGGACGGCATCGCCAAGGTGCCAGCCATCCCCCAGGGCAGCATCCTGATTCAAGTGAACGCCAAGGGGTACCAGACCTTCGGCCATGTCTTCGATGTGTACGATGACGAAAAGACGATCGACGTGGTTCTCAATCAGCCGCAGCAGCAGTACTCGGCGCACTGAACCGGGATGCCGGGCGAAGACCGCATGATCGAGAGCGACAGCCTGCCCGCTCTTCTGTTCTTCGAAACGCCGGAGCAAATCTATGCCCGCGTTTTCCGCGCGCTCCGGCCGCGCGCGCCTCTACCCAGCCTGCGCGTCGAGTTCTGCCAGTTCGCCAACGCGGATAGCTCCATTTCGCTTCGCGACGGCTGCCTTCGGGTGCGGATTAGCGACCTGCTGGCCGGCGCCCCGGCGCCGGTCACGGAGGCGCTGGCGTTCATCCTGCTCGGCAAGCTGTACCGAAAACCGGTGCCGCCGATGTACGCGCATCGTTACCGGCTGTATCTGAACCGGCGCGACATCCGGCGCCAGGCGCAACTGGTGCGCCAGATCCGTGGGCGCAAATTCCTTTCCGGGCCGGCCGGACAGCATCACAATCTGGAAGAGATTTTCGAGCGCCTCAACGCGCAGTATTTCGATGGCCTGATGGGCCGGCCGCAATTGGGTTGGAGCCGCCGGCCTGCGCGCGGCATGCTCGGACATTTCGATCCGTCGCACAACGCCATCGTGATCAGCCGCATTTTCGACCGGCCGGGCGCTCCGCCGCTCGCTCTCGAATATGTGGTGTTCCACGAGATGCTGCACCTGCGGTTTCCGGTCAATCACTCCGGCGCCCGCCGCCGCGTGCATACCCGCGAGTTCCGCGAGGCGGAAAAGAAATTCCCGCGGCTTCGGGAGGCCAAGGAGATGCTCAAGCGCCTGTAGGCAGGGCTTCAGCCCCTCACGCCGGCCCTTCCTCCATCGCGCGCTCGTACACATAGCCGGCGGCTGCCACATCCTCAATGGCCAAGCCATTGGACTTGAAAATGGTCAGCTCGTCGGCGCGGGTGCGGCCGGAGCGTCCGGCGACGAGTTCCTGCAACTCCACCACGCGGCCCCAATCCTCCTCGTTGAACGCAAGCAGCAGGTCGCCCGACTCGATGCGGGATTGCTCGCGGCTATCGACCACGATCAGCCCGGCGCGTCGAACCAGCTCGGCGGGAATCTCGCGGCGCTTGGCCTGGTTAGATCCCATGGCGTTGACGTGCGCGCCATCGGCCACCCACTCCGAAGCCACCACGGGTGCGCTGGAACTGGTCGCGGTGACCAGCACATCGGCGCCGCGCACCGCGTCTTCGGCGGTCGCGGACGCTTCCACCACCGTCCCGAACAAGCGGGCGCAATCGGCGGCGAACGATTCGCGTTTCTCCGCCGACCGGCTCCAAACGCGGACGCGCTCGAACCGCCGCACGGCGAGCATGGCTTCCACCTGCGCGCGCGCCTGAAAACCGCTGCCGATCACGGCCAGCGTGCGCGCGTCCGGCCGCGCCAGCAGATCTGTGGCCAGGCCGCTGGCGGCCCCGGTGCGAATCTGCCCCAGCGAATTGGCTTCCAAAATCGCCAGCAGAGCGGCATCGGCGGCGCGGTAGAGCAGGAAGCGGAAATGCGCCGCATGCCCCGGATTGGTCGAGTACACTTTGATGCCGTAATAGCCGCCGTCGGCGCCCGCCATGTAATGCAGCGCGGAGTGGGTGGGCAGAATCAGCCGCCGCCGCGGATGATTGATCGCCTCGCCGGTGCCCAAGCGTGCGAAAGCCGCCCGCACCAACGCGATGCACTCGCCCATCGGCAGCAGGCGCTCGACATCGCATTCGGTCAGATACAGCGGCTTCGCACTCATGAATTCACCTCGATGGCTTGCGCCACTTGCTCCCATTCCTCGAGCAGCGCGGCGAGCCCGGTCTGGCGAGCCGTCACCAGCTCCGTCAACCGCGTGGTCTCTTCCACGCTCACGAAATTGCCCAACGCGGTTTCGGCTTCGGCAATCTCCGCCTCCAGGCGCGCCACACCCGCTTCGATCTCGCTCCGCCGGTCTTTCATTTTTTGCAGCTTGATTGGGTTAAGCCGTTGCGCCGGCTTGGCTGGCAATGCGACCGCGCCCGGCGTCCCGCCAACCGGGTCTATGCCTGCCGCGCCAATGGCCGCCGAGCCGCCGGACTTCCGCCAAAGGTAGTCCTCGTAATTGCCCGGGAAAACCGTGATGCGGCCGTCTTCCACTTCGAAAATGCGCGTGGCCAGTTTGTCGATGAAATAGCGGTCGTGGGAGACGAACACCAGGGTGCCGGAGAATTCCTGGAGCGCGGTGAGCAGCACGTCCTTGGCCCGCATGTCCAGGTGGTTGGTCGGCTCGTCGAGCAGAAGGAAATTCGACGGCATCATCAGCATGCGGGCCAGCGCGTAGCGGTTGCGCTCGCCGCCGGAGAGCACTGATATCGTCTTGAAAACGTCGTCTTCGGAAAACAGGAAGCAGCCCAGGATGCCGCGCAGCTCGGTGTTGGTGGCGCGCGGGGCCACCGTGGAGAGATCGTCGATCAGCCGCGCGCTCGGATCGAGCTCCTTATACTGGTCCTGCGCGAAATAGTCCGGCTCGGCGTTGTGCCCGAGAGTATACTCGCCGGCGGTCACCGCTTCCACCCCAGCGAGGATTTTGATGAGCGTCGATTTGCCGGCGCCGTTGACGCCCACCAGCGCCACGCGGTCGCCCCGCTCGATATAGAAATCCACGTTCGCGAAGACATGGGTGTCGCCGTAGCTCTTGGCCACTTTCTGAAACTGCGCTACCACGCGGCCGCTGGCCTTCGGCTGCGGGAAACGGAAGTGGATACTCTTTTCCTCTGGTGGAATTTCGATTTTCTCCATCCGCTCCAGTTCCTTGATGCGGCTCTGCACCTGCTTGGCCTTGGTGGCCGTGTAGCGGAAGCGGTTGATGAAAGCGTCCAACTGCCGTATGCGGTCCTGTTGATTCTCGTAGGCGGCAATGAGCTGGGTGCGGCGCTCGGTCTTCTGCTCTTCGTAGCGCGAATAGCCGCCGCTATAGAAATGCAGCCTCTTATTCCACAGCTCCAGAATGCGGCGCACGGTCACGTCCAGAAAATAGCGGTCGTGCGAAACCAGTACGATAGCGTGCGGATAATTCGCCAGGTACTGTTCCAGCCAGTTGCGGGCCTCCAGGTCCAGGTGATTGGTCGGTTCGTCGAGCAGCAGCAGGTTGGGCCTTTCGAGCAGCAGCTTAGCCAGCGCGACGCGCATTTGCCAGCCACCGGAGAACTCCTCGGTGCGGCGCTTCCAGTCCCGCTCGCCGAAGCCGAGACCGCCGAGCACAGTACCCACCTGGGCTTCAATGGCGTAGCCGTCGCGCGCCCGGAACTCGCTTTCCACGCGATGAAAGCGGTCCGCCACGGCGGCATATTCGGTGCTGGCCGGATCGAGCTCGCCCATCCGCGCGGCCAGTTGCTCCTGTTCTTCTTCGAGCGCCCGCAGATCGTGGAACACGGTCATGCATTCGGCGAATACCGAGCGGCCGGAAAGCGAAAGTCCTTCCTGCGGCAAATAACCGATCGAGACGCCGCGCTGCACGCTGATGGAGCCGGAATCGAGGCCCTCTATCCCTGCCAACACTTTGAGCAGGGACGATTTCCCGGTGCCGTTGGCGCCCACGATGCCGGTGCGCTCCTTCGGCGTCACTAGCCAGCCGGCGTCCTCAAAAAGAATTTTGGGCCCGTAGCGTTTCCCAGCCCCGCTGAGTTGAATCATGAGTCGTGTCGATGGAAGGATCCGGAGAAAACTCCATTCTACCGTTTGCGGCAGTGCAGCGACGATTGGGTCGCGCTAAATGTGGCTTGATCTAAGTATTGAAACCTTGGAACGGCGCGGAGGGGAGAAATCACCGATCTCGTCAGCGAATCCTCTCGTGACCGCATCCTGGGCAATGAACATCAACTCGCGATGATCCAAATCAGCCGGCGCAGCGTCCGACAGTACAGGCGCGCGGCGGGCAAAGCCGAATACCTGGGCAAAGGCAGGATCCCGCGCTTGTGGTCACCTCGATTGACGCCGGGGAGATGAGGCCGCAGCTTGTACGAGGATTTCTACTGAAGAGATTTCTTTTTCGCGGGTGTAGTGAAAATGACGCCCACCGGGGTCTTTGTATGGGGGTGTGCACGATTCTCATGTCGGGCCGATGGCCGTCGGCTCTTGGGCGAAGGGGAAGGTTACAGGTGATCGCGATGATTACAGCAGCCAGGCGCCTCCTTGTCGCGCTTTCGTTCGTGGCATTCCCGTTGGGCGGCCTCGCCGCGAGCAGCACGCTTTCGTTTACTTCCCACTCATTGAACCTCAATCCGAGAGACTCCGCGCGGCTGCTCGCCTTGGATGGACAAGGCGGCGGTTACGAGGTGGCGACGGTGACAGACTCGTCCGGGCGGGCGTGGATTCGCGTGACGAAAACCAACCCGCAGGGCGCAGTGGTAGCAGCTTTTCAGTTCGGCGGCACTGGCCAGGATACGCCATCCGCGATTAAGGTCGACGCGCAGGGTGAGGTAGCGATCGCAGGTTCGACAACCTCCCAGGACTTTCCGGTAACGACCGTGCTGGTGCCGGCCGTTCAAAAGAGCGCGGCATTCGTGGTGAAGCTGGATTCGGGACTGGCCGGCATCATCGCTTCCACCTTACTGGGTGGGAGCCAATACGCCGCCGCTTACCTCGGTGGCACGGGCGCCGGTGCGCTGGACGTGGACTCCGCGGGCAATGTTTACCTGGGCGGCTACACCGCGGCGCTGGACTTTCCCGTCACCGCGGGCGCTTACCAAACCACGCCTCCGGGTTACGACAACTTCGGCGCGGCAACGCTCGGATTCGTGGCGGAGCTGTCGCCGGGCCTGAATCAGATTATCTTCGCGACTTACTACGGGTCGAGCACCGTACAGTGTCTGGGCAGCGACTGCATTGGGGCCTGGGGATCGACCAGTGTTATGGGACTGGCGGTGGACGCTTCTGGCGCAATCATTGTGTCCGCAAACGCCGTCCTGTCAGTACAGTTCTTTACGCGGGGAGTTTTCGCCGTCAGTTTCTCGCCGGGTGGGGAATCGGTCGCGTGGAGCACGCTGATCGCGCCGGAAGGGGAAGGCGGGAGTCAATTCGCTTACGCGCTGGCTCTCGATGGCAGCGGGGATGCTGTGATCGTAGGGAGCGCCGTGCATGGTGCCTACGAGTCGGCCGGCGCGCCGCAGTCGTGCGACGAAACCGGAGGCTTCGTCGCCAAGCTCTCCGGCTCCAGCGGTGCGATTCAGTTTTTGACTTACTTCGGGTGTTCGGTGGGCACTGTTTCCCCGGGTGTGGACCCCTCAGTTAACTCGGTTGCCGTCGACACAACGGGAACGATTTGGACTACGGGCACGGCCGACCCGTCGGCGCTGCCGGTTACGCCATCCTCGCCGTCCGGCGCTTCCTACCTGGCTGCGCTGGCGCCGGACGGGTCATCGGTGCAGGCGCTGTACACAGCGTTCGCGGCGTTCGACCCAACGACCGGAGGCCCGGTTGGGATATTCGGGCAAGCGTTGGCGCTAACGCCTACCGGAAGCCCCGTGGTGCTCGGCGCCGAAGGGTTCCTGATGCTCTCGAATTCCGGGGGTGGCCCGTCGTTATTGGGCGTTGCCAACTCTGCGGGGAGCGCAGCGTCTGGTTTGATTGCGCCGGCGGAGTTGGTATCGTTTTATGGCACCGGTTTGGGGCCCGCGACGCCGCTCGATGCTCAGGTTGCGGGAGGAGTAGTCGAGAACGAGCTGGGCGGTTACCAGTTGCTGTTCGGCGGCGTGGCCGCGCCGCTGCTCTACATAGGGCCGAATCAGCTCAACGCCGTCGTGCCTAACGAAGTATCCGGCCAGGATTCGATCTCCGTTACTCTGATTACTCCGGCGGGCACTTTCCCCTTGGCGGATCTGTACATCCGGCCTTCCGAGCCTGAGATCTTCCACGCACCGGTGTCCGGCTACGCCGTGGCAATCAACCAGGACGGAACGCTCAACTCAGCCTCGAACCCGGCGAGCGCGGGTGAGTTGGTCTCGGTTTGGGGCACCGGCTCCGGAGCGCCGGGAAATATCGCGTTCCCCGCCGATGGCACAATCGTTCCCATTTCAGGAAGCGCCCTCAGCTACCCCGCGCTGCCCGTCTCCATGGTTGCCGTGGGCCCGGTTGCCGGAGGCGATTCGCTGGAGGTGGACTACGCGGGGGACTCGCCCGGTGAAGTATTCGGCCTGTTGCAGGTGAACTTCCGGATTCCGCAATCGTTGGCTGCGAGCACCGGCTCGCTGCCGGTAAGCCTTCAGGTTGGCGCCGCGATCAGCGCGCCGGTGTCGATTTGCGTAGCGCCCTAAACACGCGCCCGCAAGCGTTGGCAGGCGAGAAACCTGGCCCACCACACGCTACCGCAACTGTCCTTCGACCTCGCGCAGCCAATCGGGGTGCTTCAAGACTTCGCGCGGTTTGCTGCCATCGGGGGGACCGATGATGCCGTCGCGCTGCATCATGTCGAGGATGCGGGCGGCGCGGCCATAACCGAGGCGCAGGTGGCGCTGCAAGGTGGAAGTGGAAGCCTTGCCCATTTGCAACACCAGGCGCACGGCCTCTTCGTACATGGGGTCGTGCTCTTCGCTCGCGCCATCGCCGGCGGCCTCGGGGTCTTCTTCGTTGGGCGGTGCGACGAGGAACGATTGGTCGTACTCCGGCGCGGCCTGCTGCTTCCAGAAATCGACAACGCGGTTGATTTCGGTTTCGGTGACGAAGGCGCCGTGGACGCGGGTGAGGCGCGACGAGCCCGGCGGGAGGAAGAGCATGTCGCCCTTGCCCAGCAGGTGCTCCGCGCCCATCACGTCGAGGATGGTGCGGGAATCGACGCGCGTGGCGACGCGGAAACTGATGCGGGCAGGGAAATTGGCCTTGATGAGCCCGGTGATGACGTCCACGCTGGGACGCTGCGTGGCCAGCACCAGATGCATGCCGACGGCGCGCGCCATTTGCGCAAGGCGTGTGACGCTCTCCTCCACGTTGCGGCCTTCGATCATCATCAGGTCGGCCAGCTCGTCGATGAGGATCAGAATGTAGGGCAGCGGGCGCAATTCTTCCAGCGTCGCATCCGGCTCGCCGAACAGATCGCGCGGCTCTTCCTGCAGCTTGCGGATCTTCTTGTTGAACTGCTCGATGTTGCGCACACCGTATTCGGCGAGCAGACGCAGGCGGCGTTCCATTTCGAGCACCGCGTTACGCAGCGCGTTGGTGGCCTTCTTGGGATCGATGATCACCGGCGTGAGCAGGTGCGGAACGCCCTCGTACATGCCCAGCTCGACACGCTTGGGATCGACCATGATCAGCCGCACCTCGTCGGGCGTGGCCTTGTAGAGGATCGACATAATCATGGAGTTGATCATGACGCTCTTGCCGGAGCCGGTGGAACCGGCGATCAGCAGGTGCGGCATGCTTTCAAGCGCGGCCATGCGGATGCGGCCGTTGATATCCTTGCCCAGCGGGATGGTCAATCGCGAGTGCGACTGCGCGAACTCTTCGCTTTCGAGCATCTGGCGCAGGCCGATCAACTCGCGGCGGGTGTTGGGCACTTCGATGCCGACCGTGGGTTTGCCTGGGATGCGCTCGATGAGGATGGATTCGGCCTGCAAGCCGAGGCAGAGATCCTCGCTGAGGGTGGTGATGCGGCTGTACTTGATGCCGGCCTCGGGCTTGAATTCGAAAGTGGTGACGACGGGGCCGGGATTGATCTGAACCACGTTGCCGAGCACATTGAACTCTTCGAACTTGGCCTTGATGCGGCCGGCGGTGTCCTTGAGCTCCTGCTCGTCGTAGGGACTGCGGCCGGGCACTTCGTTGAGCAGTTCGGTGGCAGGCAGATCGTACATCATGCGGCGCGGCTCTGGCGGAGCGAGCGGAAGCTCGGTGGGAAGCGGCACCAGGGCGGGGACGGGCTCCGGCGCGAGGTCTTCGATCGGGCAGATGGGGATGTCGGCGATAGCTTCGAATGCGGCGGGCTCATCCAGACTGGCAGTCTCGCGCGTTTGCCAGGGGGGAGCCTCGTCAGCTTGCACCGCCTTGGCCGGAGCGCCAACAGTTAGTGGCTTCTGGTCCTTCTGCTTTTTGTTGAGTGCGGTTTCCGCCCGGTTGATTGCTTCCAAGGCGCGGCGCTCGGCGCGCAGGCGCGCTTTTTCGATGGCGCGGGCGCGCCTACGCTCGCGCTGCAACCGCCAGGCCAGCGCAAACCGCCGGAGCAGTGAAGACGGACCGGCGAGAAAGCGGCTGGTAGAAGCGAGCGCGAAGCTCGAAACCAGGTAGAGGGAAATCACCAGCGCGGTGGCCGTTACCAACAGCGCGCCGGCCAGATTCAGCGCATCCACCAGAGAGGTGGCCAATGCCAGACCGAGCGTGCCGCCCATGCGCACCGTCCCGCCGAACAGCCGCAGGGGCACGAAGGAAAGCGCGGCGCTGGCCGCCAGCGACAGCAGCACGGCGCCGGCAATCTTCGCCGCGCCAGCACGCAATTCGTCGGAACGTATCCATTTCCAAGCCAGCCCGAAGAGCAGCAGGGGAAATAAAAACGCCGATGCGCCGAACACCTGCAAACAAAGATCGGACAGGTATGCGCCTGGATAGCCGACTAAATTGAGAGGGCGCGCGGAGGCGGCCGTGTTCCAGGAAGGATCCTGGACATGGTACGAAATGAGACTCAACAGCGTCACCAGTCCCGCGAACAAAAGCAGGAAACCGGTGGCTTCGTTCAGCCTCTTATGCTGGGTCGGCGATAAGAGCTTCATCACGCTGGCCGGCGGATGAAAGCCAGAGCAAGTACTATTATGCCAAAAACAATGCGATAGTAGGCGAACGGCTTCAAACCGCTGCGCCGCAAATAATGCAGAAACCAGGCGATGACGGCGCACCCGGAAATTGCGCTGACGGCTACGCCCACCACGAAATTGGTGGTGATGAGGTCATGCAGGTGATGCGCTTTGTGCATGTCCCAGAGAGTCTTCGCCGCGGCGGCGCCGATGACGGGTGTGGAAAGCAGGAAAGAGAATCGCGCGGCGGTGGGGCGGTCGAGGTTGCGGAACAGGCCGGCGCTGATCGTGATGCCGCTGCGCGAAACGCCCGGAACCACCGCGAGCGCCTGCGACAGCCCGATGGCTAATGCGTCCGGGGCGCCCACGGCCGACATGTCGCGCTGCTGGCGCGCCGCGTTTTCCGCCAGCCACATCAGAACGCCGATCGCGATCAGCATGACGCCGATGACGAACGGACTGCGCCACGCTCCCTCCGCCTGGCGGTTGAACAGCAGGCCGGCCACGCCAACCGGAATGCTGGCGATCGCCAGTAACCAGAGCAGCATGTGATTGTGCTTGAGCTGCTCGTCGTGGCCGGCGCGAATGCCCAGCGCCTGGCCGATGATCTGCACCCAATCCTTGAAAAAGTACAGGAGCACGGCGAGCAGCGTGCCGATGTGCAGCGTGATGTCGAAGTCCAGGCCTTCGGTGTTCCAGCCGAGAAGCCAGGACGTGAGGTACAGATGCGCGGTACTGGAGACGGGGAGAAACTCTGTCAGGCCTTGCACGATGGCCAGCAGAATCACCTGGTAGATTGGCATTAGCAACAGGGTACGGCATCGGAGAAAAAATTGGCAAGCGGGGGTGGCCGGCGAAGTGGCATCCGTAGGTCCGCGTCACCTGCGAATTCTGCGCGAACTGCTGCTGCCGCTGGGCGCAGGCGGCAATCTCACATCCGATGCGCACTTGGCGGCGCTGGCGATGGAACACGGCGCCGAGTTGTGCTCTTCGGACGCGGACTTCGCCCGCTTCGCCGGGCTCAAGTGGCGCAATCCTCTGGCGTAGCCGGCTTCCCGGTCAGCTCGATTTCTTCGGCGAATACTTGGCGAGCGCGTCCAAGAGCTTGCGCGCCGCGGCCGGCGGCGTCGCGCCGCTCGTGAGAATCTCGCGGCTGGTCCAGGGCTTGCCGTACATGTTGCGGTTCTCGTCGAGATCGTTGCGCAGGGTCGCGCCATCCAGCGATGCACCGGCGAAAACGCCTTTGGAGCGCGACCAGGAGAGAATCTCGGCGGTCATCATGGCATCGGTTTGCGCGGTGGCGTCGCGGCCCACCGGGCCCAGCGCGGCGGTGGCCTCGCCGCCGATGGTGAACTTGTCCTGGGTGAGGCGCTTCATGCCGCGCTCGTTCATCACCAGCAGAATCACGTCGGAGGAGGAGAAGCCGATCTGCAGGCCGAAGCTGCCGCCTTCAATGCGAATTGCAGCGGGCGGTCCCCAGCCCTGGCCGCTGGCGGCGCGGCAGATGGAAAATCCCCTGCCAAATTTGCCGCCAACCATAAAAGCCCCCTTCTTCATTCCCGGCACCAGCACGACGCAGGATGACCTATCGAGCACGCGCTGCGGAAGCGCGCGATCCGGAGCGCTCATGATCTCGGTGAATAGCGAAGCGGCATCGGCCAGCCGCTCATCGGTCTTCCGCGTATCTTCTTCGGCGGCCAGCAAGGTCGCGCCCAAGGTAATGGCCAACGTCAACGTGAGCAGTCGCATAGTCTTATGGTAGCGTGAGCCGGATCGCCGCGGCAGGATCAAAGTGTACGGGGCGGCACAGTTTGGGACGTGGAGGGCGCGTCGTGGAAGCCCGGGCCGGGCGTGCCCGGCTCCCGGAAGGGACAGGGCGATGGCGCTTACGCTTCGAGCGTGGCGGAAAGCGTGATCTTGGTGTTGTAGAGCTTGGAAACCGGGCAGCCGGACTTGGCATTGGCGACAGCCTGGTCGAAGGCCGCCTGGCTGGCGCCGGGCACTTTGGCCTTGAGCTCCAGGTGGCTCTCGGTGATCGCGAAGCCTTCGCCAACCTTTTCCAAGCTGATCGAGCAAGTGGTTTCCAAACTCTGGGCGACCAGATTCGCCTGGCCCAGTTGCGCGGAGAGCGCCATGGTAAAGCAGCCCGCGTGGGCCGCCGCTAGAAGCTCTTCGGGGTTGGTCCCCTTGCCGTTTTCAAAGCGTGTGCTGAAGGAATACTGCGAGTTCTCCAACACTCCGCTGGCCGTGGATACGGTGCCCTTACCGGTCTTCAAATCGCCGCGCCATTGCGCGCTCGCTGTACGTTTCACGTTGGTGCTGCCTCCTTGATTCCGGATGAGGCAGAGGGCAAAAAGTTGCAGAAAATCGAGCGCGAACCAGAGGAGCCGCAAGGAAACGCGCCCGCAAGCGGGCGTTGGCAAGCTGAAGCATGCCCCACCAAACTTACGCCGCGGTGTTGATCGGCGCGGGGTGGGACGATTCGTAGGCGCGGATGGCGGCATCTTGTTTGAGGATGTAGCCCAGCTCGTCGACGCCTTCGAGCAGGCAGTGTTTGGCGAAAACGTCGATGGGGAAGGGCACGCGCCGGCCGGCCGGTGTGGTGAGTGTCTGCGCCGCGAGGTCGATTTCAACCGTGGCATCGGGGTTGGCGTTGACCGCCGCAAACAGCTCCGTGTGCACGTCCGGCGGGACGGCGATGGGCAGCAGCGCGTTCTTCAGTGAGTTTCCCGTGAAGATATCGGCGAACGAGGTGCTGATCACGGCGCGGAAGCCGAACTGGGTGAGCGCCCAGGGAGCGTGCTCGCGCGAACTGCCGCAGCCGAAATTATCGCCCGCCAGCAGCACCTGCGCGCCCGCCGCGCGTGGCTGGTTGAGAATGAAATCCGGTTTCGCGTTGCCCTGCGCATCGTAGCGCCAGTCGCAGAACAACTGCCGGTTGAGGCCCTCCTTGGATGTGGTCTTCAGGAAGCGCGCCGGAATGATCTGGTCGGTATCGACGTTGTTGATGGCGAGCGGAACCAGGCGGCTGCGGAAACTGGTGAATGGGCGCATTAGCGCGTCCTCCCGACGGTCGGTAACTCGTGCAGAACGGCCGGTTCGTCACCATTGAGCAGTGTCCTCACGTCGGTGACCACGCCGGTGATGGCGCTGGCCGCCGCGGTCAGCGGGCTGGCCAGAAATGTGCGGCCTCCGTTGCCTTGGCGGCCTTCGAAATTGCGATTGCTGGTAGAGACGCTGTATTCGCCGGGCGCCAACTGGTCGCCGTTCATGGCGATACACATCGAGCAGCCCGCATCGCGCCACTCGCAACCGGCGGCGCGGAAAATATCGGGCAGGCCTTCGGCGATGGCCTGGCGCTTGACCTCCTGCGAGCCGGGCACCACCAGCACTCTCAGCTTGGGATTCACCTTGCGGCCCTTGAGAACGGCCGCGGCGGAGCGCAGATCGGAGATGCGGGAATTGGTGCAGCTCCCGATGAAGACCACGTCGATCGCGTGGCCGGCCAGCGGCTTGCCCCCTTCGAGACCCATATAAGCCAGCGCTTTTGCGATGGAATCGCGCGCCATCGGGTCGCTCACCTCGGCAGGCTCGGGTAGCGGCGCGTTGATTGGCACGCCCATGCCGGGATTGGTGCCGTAGGTGATCATGGGCTCGAGCGCATCGGCATCGATAGTGACCTGGCGGTCGTAGGCTGCGCCGGCATCAGTTGGCAGTTGTTTCCAGCGCGCCAGCGCCGTATCCCACGCCGCACCCTTGGGAGCGTGGGGCCGGCCGCAGAGGTATTCGAACGTCGTGTCATCGGGTGCGATGAGGCCAGCGCGCGCGCCGCCTTCGATCGACATGTTGCACACCGTCATGCGCTCGTCCATGCTCAGCGCGCGGATGGTACTGCCGGTGTATTCGAACACGCATCCGGTGCCGCCGCCCACGCCGATCTTCGCGATGAGAGCCAGGATGATGTCCTTGGCGGTGACGCCTTGGCGCAGCGTTCCCTCGACCTTCACTTCAAACGTCTTCGACTTGCGCTGTAACAAACATTGCGAGGCCAGCACGTTTTCGACTTCGCTGGTGCCGATGCCGAAGGCCAGCGCGCCGAAAGCGCCGTGCGTCGCGGTGTGGCTGTCGCCGCAGACCACCGTCATGCCCGGCTGGGTGAGGCCCAGCTCGGGACCGATCACGTGGACGATGCCCTGCCGGTCGCTGTGGACGCCCAGGCAACGGATGCCGAACTCGGCGCAATTGGCTTCGAGCTGGGCAAGTTGCCTGGCCGCGATCTGGTCGACGATGGGCAGCGACCGGTCAGTGGTAGGAATGCTGTGATCGGCGGTGGCGATGGTGAGATCGGGGCGCCGGACTTTTAGGCCGCGCTCGCGCAGGCCCTGAAACGCCTGCGGCGAGGTGACTTCATGCACCAGGTGGAGATCGATGAACAATAGCGCGGGCGCGCCGGGCTGCTCCTCGACCAGATGTGAGTTCCACAGTTTTTCGATGATGGTATGAGGCATAAAAAGGGCTTCAATTACTAGAGTACATCGCTGGCGGAGAGAAGACAGGAGTCAGCGGAAAGAAGACAGGAGCCGGAGTCAGAATATGGTGGACCGCTTCGCGGCGCCTTCATTCTGACTTCTGACTCCTGTCTTCTGACTCCCGTCTTCTCCCTTCTCCCCAAATTTGGCTGAGGCGGCGCTGGTAAGCCCCGCGCTCAGCCGATCGCGGCGCACACGGCATTCCCCACCTGTTCGGTGGTGGCGGGCGCGCCGGAAGGTCGCAAATCCGCGGTAACCTTGCCGCTCGCGAGGACGGCTTCAATCGCCCGATCCACCGCGCCGGCTTCTTCCTTCAGTCCGAAACTGTATTCGAGCATGGCCGCCACCGAGCCGATGGCGCCCAGCGGGTTGGCTTTGTTCTGGCCGGCGATATCGGGCGCCGAGCCGTGTACCGGTTCGTACAATCCCACCCAAACGCCGTTGGGCTTGCGGCCACCAATGGAGGCCGACGGCAGCATGCCGATGGAACCAGCCAGCACCGCGCCTTCATCGCTCAAAATATCGCCGAACATATTTTCGGTGAGCACGATGTCGAAGCGTCGCGGATTCAGAATCAGTTGCATGGCGCAGTTGTCCACCAGCAGATGATCGAGCGCGACATCGGGATACTCTTTCGCCACCTCGACCACCACTCGCCGCCAGAGCTGCGAGTTCTCGAGCACGTTTGACTTATCGACCGACGTCACTTTCTTGCGCCGCCCGCGCGCCAGGTGGAAGGCCATCCGGGAAACCCGTTCGATTTCCGAGCGCGTGTAAGTCATGGTATTGACCGCACGCGTTTCCCCGCCGTTTTCGGTGATGCCGCGCGGGGTTCCGTAATAGATCCCGCCCGTCAGTTCGCGGACGATGATCATGTCGGTGCCTTCCACCAGGTGATTCTTCAGTGGCGAAGAATTCAGTTGCGACGCGTAGGCGCGGACGGGACGCAGATTGGCGTACACGCCTAAAGCCTGGCGAATTCCCAGCAGTCCTTTCTCCGGCCGTTTTTCGGGCGGAGCATTGTCAAACTCGGGCAGCCCAACCGCGCCCATCAGCGTGGCATCGGCCTCGGCCGCGAGGCGCGCCGTCTCCTCGGGGAACGGCGTGCCGGTGCGATGAATCGCCACGCCGCCCAGCAATCCTTCCGTCAGTTTGAGGTCATGATGCCATCTCCCGGCTACGCGGCCGAGAACCCGGACGGCTTCGCGCGTGACTTCCGTGCCGATGCCGTCGCCGGGCAAAACCAGTATTTTGAGGTCCATGTCCTAGCCCGCCACCGCGGTCTTCGCGTGCAGGCCTTCTTGAATCAACGCTTCGATTTCCTTATCCATGAGCCCTTTTTTTCGCTGGTCGGCGACCGCAGTGAAGCGGTGGTAGAGCGCATCGAGCTGCTGGCGGTCCAGCTCGTAGCCCAAGCTGCGGGCTCGCTGGTGGAGCGCGTGGCGCCCGCTGTGCTTGCCGAGCACCAGCTTACCCTCGGGGATGCCCACTGTGCGCGGGTCGATGATTTCGTAAGTGGTTTTTTCTTTCAGGTAGCCATCCTGGTGAATGCCGGCTTCGTGCGCGAAGGCGTTCGCCCCCACAATCGCCTTGTTCGGCTGGGGACCGAAAGTGATGATCGAACTCAGCAGTTCGCTCGCCGCGTACAAATGCTCGGTGTGGATACTGGTGTAGTAAGGATAGGTATCTGAGCGGGTCTTCAAAATCATAACCACTTCTTCCAGCGAACAGTTGCCGGCGCGTTCGCCGATGCCGTTGATGGTGCATTCCACCTGGCGCGCGCCGGCCTCGATGGCGGTAAGAGAATTGGCGACCGCCAGTCCCAGATCGTCGTGGCAGTGCACGCTGACGATGGCGCTGGAGCCGAGCGCGCGCGCCACTTTCCCGATCAGCTCACCGTATTCCTTGGGCGTGGAATAGCCCACCGTATCGGGGATATTGACGGTGCCGGCGCCGGCGGCGACCACGGCCTTGGAGATCTCGATCAGGAATTCGACATCGGTGCGGGCGCCATCTTCGGCCGAGAACTCGACGTCATCCACGTGGCGCCTGGCCAGCTCCACGGCGGCCACGGCGTCTTCCAACACCTGTTGCCGGGTCTTGCGCAATTTGTATTTCAGGTGGATGTCGCTGGTGGCGATGAAGGTGTGCAAGCGGGGCTGGCGCGCGGGCTCGAGCGCCTCGACGGCGCGCTCCACGTCCAACGTGCAGCAGCGCGCCAGGCCCGCCACGCGGGCTTCGGGGAACTCGCGGCTCACCGCCTGGACGGCCTCGAAATCGCCCTCCGAGGCGATCGGGAAGCCGGCCTCTAGAATATCCGCGCCTAATTCCACCAGTTTGCGCGCCATGCGCACTTTCTCGAGAACCGTCATGCTGCAACCCGGAGACTGCTCGCCGTCGCGCAGCGTTGTGTCGAAGATAAATACTCGCTCGCTCATGCTTTCTGCATTATGCCCATTCGGATCCGGATTTGGCAAATTTATAATCTTATTGGTGTCTATTAGCCGATGTTATACTGAAAACTGCCATGGAACTGAATCCGCTGCAGGTATTCTTGATGGTGGCGACCGAAGGGAGCTTCTCGCGCGCTGCGGAGAAGCTGCTGCGCACGCAGCCGGCGGTATCGCTGGCGCTGCAAAGGCTCGAATTGGAGCTGGGCGAAAAGCTGATCGATCGCTCGGGCAAGGAACTGTTGCTGACCGACGCGGGGCGCAGCGCGCTCGATTTCGCGCGCCGTTTCGAGAGCCTGGAGCGGGAGCTGGAGAACTCGCTGGCGGAGCTGCGCGATAATTCCGCCGGACGGCTGACGGTCGGAGCCAACGAATCCACGACGCTGTATTTGCTGCGCCACATCGAGCGCTACCGCGCGCTGCATCCGAAGATCAAAGTGACGGTGCGGCGCAGCATGGGGAGCAAAATCCCCAGCGAGCTGCTGGACGGCAACCTGGAGCTGGGCGTGATCAGCTACGATCCCGGCGACGAACGGATCCGCTCGAAGGTGATTTACACCGATGCGATCGCTCTGGTGGTCTCGCCGCGCCACCGGCTGGCAAGGCGGAAGATCGTCTCCATCGCCGATCTGGCGGAGGAGAATTTCATCGCCCACAACGTGATGTCGCCGTATCGCGACGTGGTAATCCGCGAGTTTCAGGCGCGCAAGGTGCCGCTGCGCATGGATGTCGACATGCCGACCATCGAGAGCATTCGCAAGATGGTGCAGGACAACCAGGGCGTGGCGTTTCTGCCGCGCATGTGCGTGGAGCAGGAAATCGAGCAGAAGCTGCTGCGCGAAGTGCGGGTGAA
>JBEKXZ010000046.1:0-34645 GCA_049511495.1 Bryobacteraceae bacterium
CCAGCACCCGAAAAAGCGATCACCGCAAGACCAGATCGGCGCATCTCAGGCCAACTCAGGTAGAACGAAATTGAAAAACCTTACCCGGACAAACTCAGATGCCACTTTTCAGCAGCCTGCTAGACCCGCATAGCCGATTTTCTCAATCCGTCTCTTTGTCTCCGCATTCAGCTCGTTGATAAAGGTTCTGAATCGAGGGACTTTTTCTCGAACCGTCAAATGGCGATAAGGCCGGGTTCTCGGAGGGGCTATACAGGATCGGCTCAAATCAACATCGACCGCCATGACTTCAACGATCTTAGAAAACTCCTTGAACGGATCCACCACGAAGTCCTCAAGCCGCAACGCGAGCGTGGCAGATTGGACATGAAGCTCAGTTTCCTCGACAAATTCCGAAAAGGACAGAAAACGCGGGCCTGGTACGGCCGCGAAACAATCAGGGTCGGCTTCAGCAAAGGCTTTGAATTCAGAAAAACTCTCCTCCAAATCGGCACATAGATCGTCTGTGCTCTTATAAACCTGCGAGATGCCAGAAATCACCCTGTTGTCGCGCAGGTATGTCCGCCACCAAATCCAATTTGTCAGCAACGAATCGAGGGGATGACGATAGACAAAAATCAAATCGGCGAATCCCGATCTGACCGCTTCCAATATACGCCTCATTACCGCTGGCGGCTCCTGAGCGCGAGAGACATGCCTGATCGTCGCATGGCCGCTGTAGATCATAGGTGTCGGACCTGGATGCAAGCGGATCGTATCCCTGAAATATTTAGCCCTTTCTCCAATGTTCTGCAGTATCAGTTCGTTGATATATTGACGTCCGGTACCCAGCAGTCCAATCACATAAGCTGTTCTGTCCTTCTCCGGACCGGTATCGGTGTAGAGCCGGCAATGCTCACGAGCTCGCTTGTCCCAGTCTGTTTCCACCCTGCCAGCCGCAGCTTCCACACTCGCGGTCTTCTGTAAGCTGGCTAACGCCCTTACCTGCTCGTGCAAGAGATCAAGCTGCTCTTGCATTGACTCCGCCAGCGTGGCGCTCTTCTTCTCCGACTGCGCCAATCGCCCTTCAAGAGCAACCACGTCCATGGAAAGGCGGTCAAGGGCCTCCATGTTCGTGGAAAGGCGGTCAAGGGCAACCATGTTCCTGAAAAGGTGATCAAGGGCCCAAACGATTCCTTCCAGCGATTGACTTACGGAGGCATTGAATTCCTGCAAGGGCCGCGTATGCCAGGCCAACACCCGAGCAACCAACTTCTTAACAAGTTGGATCAGGTCGTTGTGCCACCCGGGAGGCCGGGGATTAACGGTTCCCACGGCCTTCCTGAGCCCTTCCAGGGCGGCCGCTGCGCGGTGCAGTTCATCGAGCTCATTGAGCTTCCAGCCATTTTCGGTCTCACGCACAAACTGTGCCGCTTTCAAACGATAGAGCACCGTTGCAACCGCAAGTGTGGGCGGGGTTTCGGTTACACGTTGGACAAGCAGTGCGGCGATGTTCCTCGTCGTGCGCGGCAGGTCCGTTTTGGCAAACTCCATGAGGCAGATTGCCTTCGCCACCCGCGCTGCCATTCCAGGGTAGTCTTCATCGTCGAAGCGTCGGCGAATGTCAAGTATGTCCTTCTGCTCCTCCCACGGAATATTCCGTTCCACCAATTCATACATCTTGTCGATGCTCACCAGGACGCCGACGGGCTGGTCGGCGAGCCGGGTCCGGTCCGACACAAGCATTTCAAAAGACTGCTTGATGATGGTGCGGTTACTGCCGCCGAGATGTATCGGCGCGTTGGGACGTAGCCGGATGCCGGCCATGATGTCAATGGAGAGGTCGATCAAATGCGGAAGGTAAGGATAAAACTGGACAAACTGATCTTCGTCGAACTCTGTGCGGCGGGAGCACAGCTCCAGCTTGACGTTCTGAATCAGCGACGCACCGCAGTCCCGGAACAGCTTTCTGAGGACAGGCTCCTGGATCTCCTTTTTGCGTAGCACGCGGCGGGCGACGGCCTCGCGGATGTCGGCGGGCGACAGGTCGATCCGGTATTTGAAATGGTCCTGCAGTTTGGGCAGGTCGATGCGGCTGGGTGCAAGGCGGTTGCTGATTTCTTGCAGCTTTTCCTGGGCCGCAACGATGATCCACGCGGGGCCCGGGATCTTCCCGGCCTTCAGCCGCTGAGAGCTTTCCTTGCCAAATTGCTCGACGACGGCGCGCAGGCTTTCGAGGCGTTCGCCGCCAGGCGCGACGTATTGGTCTATTTCGTCCATTATGTAAGCGAAGGCTTTCCCGTGACGCCGGATTTCGCATAGGTCGAACGATTGTTCAACCAGTTCCTTGACACTCACCCTCCTTGAGGGCCGGGCCTTAACCATGTTCAGCCACGTGTCCGTCGAGGCGTAAGTCCGGGGATCGAGCCGGTGAAGCAAGGCGCTGGCGCGCGCAAATCTCTGACTGCCTTTACGTATCCTTTGCCACTCTTCCCTGTATTCCGCGCGACAGAGATCCTGGAATGCCGCGAGCTTGCCCTCTTTTTCGAGTTCAATCTCAAGCTCTGAGATATCGCAGTCTTCCGCGTAGTCCAGATCGCGCAGCAGGGCCTGGTACATGACCTCGGCGATCTGCTCCGCGTTGGTTTTCGCCGACAGGTCCACTTGGACGTCGAACATGAAGATCTCGTATGGGACCGCTCGATTGAGGAACTCAACGTACTCGGTAACCCGCTTGGATTGCATTTGCTTCAGGAAGAGTGAACTTGCGCGAGCGCCATGTACTTCACGGTTCGCCAGAACGTATCCGAGAGTTTTGGCAAAGGAAGATTTGCCTGAGCCGAAGAAGCCCGAAATCCACACTCCAACGCCTTCGTTTGGCGATCTGGGAGCTGCCGCCATCGCGGAGAACAGGCGTTCGTACTCGGCCTTGATACGATCCGTCGCGATGTATTCGGTCAGCTCCGTGAAGACAGTATCTGGATCATTGTCGTTGACTTTGACGATCTCTTCGATAGGTCTGGAGAAATCGCGGTCCAGCAGATCGGCAATTCTGGTCATGACTCTCTCCTGTGGATCTTGACGCGATAGCTTCCCAGTGCCTGGTCATCCGAGCGCAAGACCATGTAGTTCAGCGTGTGGCTCCAGGCACCCGGATACAACAGCACGGTTGGTGTGCGGAAGCTGCGGTGCAATTGATCTGCCGGCGTGGCCGGTTCGGGGCCACCACCGGGCACCTGCGGGCCATCGGCAATCTGGGAATCCAAACGCTGCGGCTGCGCTTCGAGGCCGTGCAGCGCCGCCTCAACTATCGCGGGGCTGAGTTCACGGGGTCTGGGCATCTGGGAGCATTGTAGCTGAGGACTAAGCCCTACTTGACATGCGGCGGAGTCCGGATGCGGCGGCCTCGGGGATAAGCGGAGCGGCGGCCCGAGGACTAGGCTCCATTGATGGTTACCTCGAAACCGGCCAACGGAGCGCGAGGGGTGGGCAATCCAAACGGAGCAGGCCGTTAAGACCTGTCATCGGCAGCATATCAGCGGTCCTCTAGCGCCGTTGAAACCGGCCCATATACTGCGCTTCTGCCAGGATGTGCCCGTTCATGGCCTGTAACAGTTCGTTGCGGCCCACTCCTGGGCGCAAGCCGAGAGTGTTGGTGTCCACTGCGTACAGCCGGAAATAGTACCGGTGGGCCGATCCCTTGGGTGGGCACGGCCCGCCATAACCTGGCCGGCCAAAATCGTTGTTACCGCTCACTCCCACCGAGCCAGGCTTAAGGCCTTGCGCCAGGTTGTGCACGTGCGGCGGGATATCGTATAGGAGCCAGTGACAGAACGTGCCGGAAGGTGCGTCTGGATCCTCGACTATGAGCGCGAAGCTGCGCACGTCCCCAGGTTCATCGCTCCATTCCATCGACGGCGAGAGGTCGGCGCCTTTGCACGAGTGCAATTCGGGAATCCATCCGCCCGCCGCAAATGCGTTGGAGAGAAGTTGAAAAGACATAATAGGAGCCCTCTGCCAGATTATCGCGCTGCCAGACATTCCGCTGCCGGGAGCCGCGGGGTGTACACTCGGTACTGGCCATGATCGCCAACCGAGCTGTGGCCAATGTCATGCCTGCCGCGAACTTCCGCTTCTACGCCGAACTCAACGACTTTCTTCCACCGGAGCGCCGTTTCACGGAGTTTACGTATGGCTTCCTGGATGTTGCAACCGTCAAGGACCGCATCCAGTCATTCGGTGTGCCCCACACGGAGATCGATTTCATCCTGGTCAACGGCAACCCGGTGGATTTCGCCTACCGGGTTCAGGATGGCGACCGGATCAGTGTTTACCCGGTTTTCGAGGCGTTCGACATCTCCCGACTGACCCGATTGCGGCCGGAACCGCTCCGTGATCCACGGTTCGTGCTCGATGTGCACCTGGGCCGCCTGGCTCCCTACCTGCGGATGTTGGGATTTGACACACTGTATCAGGACTGCTGCACCGACGAGCGCCTGGCGGAGGTCTCGCGCGGCGAACACCGGATTCTGTTGACTCGCGATGTGGGTCTCCTCAAACGCGGCGCGGTGACGCACGGATGTTATCTCCGGGCAACCAAGCCACGGCAGCAGGTCGTGGAAGTGGTCGGACGATTTGATTTGGCGCACCTGACCAAGCCCTTCTCGCGGTGTCTGCGATGCAACACACTGCTCGTGCAGGCAGGCAAAGACCAAGTGCGCCATCAACTTCCTGCCCAGGTTGCCCTACTGCATGATGAGTTCTTGCGTTGCCCGGATTGCGGCCGCGTTTATTGGAAGGGGGGACACTTCCGCCGCATGCGGCAATGGATCGATTCGAGCATCCAGACGCCGGTTGTGGCCCGTGAACGGTGATATCGGTAGCGTTCCTCGGGGCCGGTCTCCTTTCGTGATGCGTTGACCCTGAGACCAAGGGCTTCAGGCTTAGCCGTCGCTCCAAATCTACCGGGCCAGCAAGAGCAGCACTATGATGGCAGCCGCGGTGAGCAGCACGATCGGAACAACTGGTGGAATGTGCACGTGACCGGGCGCGCAGAGGTCGCACGGCCGCGCCGGCGGCTTGCGCTGGTATTCCCGCCACGAGAGGCCGCTTCCTGGCAATCCTACCGAGGTGTAGCGCCGGCCGCGCGCGGTGAAGCCAATATGCGCGCCGCGGCCACCTACCGAAAAGCCCACGCCGGACTTTGAAAGGTTAATCCGGACGCCCGGAAGGATCTTGATGCGGCGCTGGAAGCGGAGTCCCATGTCATCACGTCAATCTATCACAGCGTGTCGACTCTGATCGCCGGGAATGAAATGGCAACCGCATGCGCTGTGGTTGACCAAGACGGCCCTATGAACGTGTGCTGATCGTCGGATCGTCTACTTGCCTGGCCCCCGTGCTTTTATATACCTTGACAAGCATATGCTCTGTGGAGTATATCAAGAGAGTGGAATCTGTGTTCGAAATCATTGCGGAGCCGAACCGCCGCGCGATATTGAGCCTCCTGGTCTCGTCGCAACAGTCGGTTGGAGAGATCGAGCGTCAACTTCGCATGCCGCAGCCGACCGTGTCAAAGCACCTGCGAGTGCTGCGAGAGGCCGGTTTCGTGGAATCCACGGTGGACGCGCAGCGCCGTCTCTACCGGCTGAAACCTGAACCACTTCAGGAGGTCGAGGCCTGGCTGGCTCCGTTCCGCCGGTTCTGGTCCGCTCACGTGGACGCTCTCGAACGCCACCTCAACCGCATGGATCAGGCAACACCAACGAAAGGGAAGACAAGGAGCAGACGACGCGGACCAAACCGCGAACGTGACAAAGGAGAAACGAAATGAAAATCAAATTGACCAGCGTATTCGTGGACGACCAGGACAAGGCCCTGCGCTTCTATACGGAGGTACTGGGCTTTGCCAAGAAGACCGACTTCAGCCAGGGCCCATTTCGCTGGCTGACCGTGGCCTCGCCCGAGGAGCCGGACGGTACTCAGCTGCAGTTGGCGCTGAACGACAACCCCGCAGCCAAAGCGTATCAGCAGGCGATCTTTCAACAGGGCCAGCCCGCCGCCATGTTCTTCACCGACGACGTCAAGGGCGACTACGAGCGGATCAAGGCCCGCGGCGCCGAGTTCACGATGCCGCCCACCGGCGTGACCGGCTCGACCATTGCGAAGCTGAACGACACCTGCGGGAACCTCATTCAGCTCACCCAACTGGCACGCTATTGAATGGGCCGTTCCGCACGGTGGCGCGGTTCCGCCGGTTCTGGTCCGCTCACGTCGATGCTCTCGAACGCCACCTCAACCGCATGGATCAATCCACACCAGCGAAAAAGGAAGATAAGGAGAAGAAGATGATCGATCGCGAGCAGTACACACCGGGTCCGGCCAGCGGGGCGCAGGTGCGAAAGGACGGAGAGAAGTGGACGCTCATTCTCGTCAGAGAACTGCGCCACTCGCCGGAAAAAGTCTGGCAGGCGCTCACCGACCCGGCGCATCTGCGCGAGTGGGCTCCTTTCGTAGCCGATGGGAGCCTGGGTACGGTTGGAAGCAAGGTGAATCTCACCTGGGTGGGAGCGCCCAAGCCGCTCGAAACAACAGTGACGCGAGCCGACGCTCCCAGGTTGCTTGAATACTACGATATCCGGTGGGAACTCGAAGCCCTTGGCGGCGGCACGCGCCTGACGCTATGGCACAGCATCGATCGCCGCTTCATCT
The DNA here is from genome assembly GCA_049511495.1 of Bryobacteraceae bacterium. Classification (GTDB taxonomy): domain Bacteria; phylum Acidobacteriota; class Terriglobia; order Bryobacterales; family Bryobacteraceae; genus Bog-375. Next base: position 6,691 of record JBEKXZ010000046.1, read on the forward strand.
CGTGGGGCGCCGCAGGCTGGCACATCTGTTTCGATGTTCTCGATCGCCTTCTCAGCGGAACTCCCATCGGCCCCATCGTTGGTGGCGAGGCGATGAACTTCGAAGGCTGGCAGCGGCTGAACGCGGAGTACGCCAAGCAGTTCGGTATCGAAACGCCGAACTGGCTGCCTCGGGCGGCTCAAAAGTCGTGAATCGAGGGGATCGCAAATCAATGCACCGTGCAATCGAGGGGAGGTCCCAATGAACTGGAACAAATGGGTTCGACAGACCCACCGCTGGCTGTCCATTGCCTTTACGCTGGGTGTCATCGTCAACTTCGTCGCCGTGGGACAGAAGAAGTATACCGTCTGGGTGGGCCTTTTGGCGCTGCTCCCGCTCGCCGTGCTGCTGTTCACCGGGTCTGTACTTGTTCGTGCTGCCGTATGCCCCGAAGTGGGGCAGCGGGCAACGCACCGGTTCTTTGCGATAATCGAGGTGGCGATGCCTGCGGAAGGGAAGAAGCGCGATTGGTTCGATCTCGGCGCCGCAGCGTACGCTCAGGCCTGTCCTGGCACGTATGCCGCGCCGACGTACGTGTGCCCGGTCTGCCGTAACCCGTTTACGGTCGAGGCGCTCGCTGGCCACAGGTTGCGCTGAAGCGCATCTTAAAATAGGCGCGAGAGATGGAGCTGTATATGAAAAAATCCGTCCCGGCGGAATCTGCCTCTGCATTCATCGACCGGAGGATCAAGGAACTTGGGGACTGGCGCGGGAAGACGCTCGCGAAAGTGCGCGAAATCATACACCAGGCAGACCCTGAGATCGTCGAAGAGTGGAAGTGGATGGGGACTCCCGTCTGGTCCCACGGCGGCATCGTCTGCACGGGAGAGACGTACAAGAACGTCGTCAAGATGACATTTGCCAAAGGAGCTGCGTTGAAGGACCCTTCACGTCTATTCAACTCCAGCCTCGACGGGAATGCCCGGCGCGCCATCGACATCCACGAAAGCGACAAGATCGATGCGGCGGCCTTGCAGGATCTCATCCGCGCTGCAGTGGCGCTCAATCTCAAGGGCAAGAGCAAGCCGAAGCCCCGGCGAGCGAGCAGCAAGCGGGCCGGCTAGCTTCATCGCAGGTCCGGCCATATCTCCTCCCATAGGGGAAGAGCTTCGGCACCTGCAGAACCAAACGGCGGACAGGCGGGACCGTTTACGGTTCCCGAAGTGGCGGATTACGGGGCGCGCGGAGACCGTCTGATCTGCTACGCGGACCTCTGCATCGGGACGAACCGGATCTCGACTCGCTGACGTAGCGCGGCCGCGACCCATTGCGTCATCGCTTCAAAGCCATCCTCCAGGATGAATTGCGCATCGGATGCGCGAATCGGTTCGCCACGCTCAACCATGCTGCCGGTGTATTGCTCAAACCTGAGCGCGGACTTTCGGCAGGTCGAGCCGGCGGGCGCCCAGCCGCACAGTGAGGTGTTGCTATATCACCCTCAACCTCTACAGCCCGGGACTGGTCAGTTCGTGGTTTGTGGTCACCGGAGTGTTCGGAATGTTGTGCATTCTGAATGCTTCCATCGTCTCCGGCGCGGCGATGGTGAAAGAACGCGAAGCGGGCACACTGCTCCGGCACATGGATGATCGGGCATTAGCCAGCCAATTCGGGCTCCCGAAGTTGCTGCCCGACGAATCGTCGCCCTTTGGACGAAGTCACCGCGTCCTTCTACCGGCGTACAGTTGCCGATAAAGGACGCACGGTCATCTGGTCTGGCGTGTGACCCGTACTGGCGGCGAACTCACCTGGCCCCCATGGCCGAGGCGGCGGGCATAGCGCCCGTACGTTGCGGAGCGCGCGCGTCGGTACGCCGATCGGGTAGAGGCCCACCTGGGTTAGATGTCGACCGCAGGAAGTCACGGCGCCGCGGTAGCCGCGGTCACGTTCACCGTCACCGGAGAACTGGCCACTCCGCCCACCGTCACCACTACCGGCTGCGGACCCAGCGGGGCGTTCGCTGGAATCGTGAAATTGATCTGCGTGATTCCGACCGCCCAAGTCGGCGAGCCCACAAAACTCAGCGTCGCCGGCAACCCCCCCACGGTCAGGGTGACCGGGAGAATGGGCTGCGGCAGAATGGAGAGCGGCGTGTCCGGCGGCGGCGGCGGCGGCGCCGTCCCCGTGACGAGCGGCGGCGTATTATCGCCCGCGCCGGTGAGGTACGCGGCCAGCATCTGCCCTTGCTGACCGGTGGAAGAGGGCACCAGGGAGCCGTCCGCCGCCGCGAAAATACCGGGCGCGGCAATCGTCACCGGGAAGGAGAAGGACGTCACATTTCCGTTATTGCTAATGCCCAGTACGGCCGGTCCCAGCGTAGTTTCGTACGGAACCTGAATGTTGAGCTGGGTGGGTGAAACATAATACAGCGGAGCCGCGACTCCATTCACCGTCGCCGAGACGCCCTGCATAGTCAGCGGCAGCGGAAGCACGTCGGCCTGTTGCGGCGCGGGTGCGAGTTCCGATCCGAGCACCGACATGATCATGCCGGGTGCGTAACCGTTGCTGTAGGACGCGGCGTTTGAGGCGTGGTCGACGGAAAGCGCATTGGAGGCGCCCACCACGAACGTCACCGGTACTGTGATGGATTGAGGGGCCGCGCCGCTGGGCTCGATGGCGATGATGGCGTTATATACGCCCTTCGAAAGCCCCGCCGCGGCCGTCAGTTGCAGTTGCGCCGGACCGCTGCCGAAAAGGGGAGAGACCGCCAGCCAGGACGATGTCCGGTTGACGGGTAGCACTTGAGCCGTCCACCGCGGCGCGCCGCCGCTGAACTCCAGACTCACGGTGGCACTGGCGGGATGCGCGGTATCTGGCGCGGAGAGGTTCACGGCGGAAGGCGATACGGAGAACGCGGCGGGGTTCATCGCGGGACCTGTGAACGTGACTGACACGTATGGAGTGACGAAGTCGCCGGTCTCGGCGAAGCCGCCCAGCATGTAGAAGTCCGTTCCCGTCGCGTTGCCGCGGCATATGGTGGCGCGCAGCATTCCGTAGGGAGCCAGTTGGGTAGTGCCAAACAACTGCTGGATACCGTCGGCGGCGAAATCTCCCGTGGACCAGGAGAGTTGCGCCAGATCGACCTCGAAGCCGGCCTGTTCCTGCAAGATCAACTCATGCGACCACTGGCAGGAGGGATCCTGGGTGAGATCCTGCGAGACGGTTGCGGGTATGCTCGTGAGAGCCACGGAAGGTGCGAGCCCAGGAGGCGCGGGACCTGTTGGGAGCACGAAAGGAACGGTGAGGTTCTGCGACCACGTCTGGCCGCTTGCCATGTCCACGCCCTCGAAATGAAAGATGTGGTTGCCGGGAGGGGGGTAGTTGACGTCGAGGTATGTGGTCCCCGAATAAACGGTCCCATATGGGGCGATGTAAGTGTCAAATCCGAGCAGCCCCACATCTGCTCCATCGATCGTGAATGCCGTCAATGTTGTGGCGACGCCGGCTTTCTCCGTCAGTGTGGCGCTAAAAACCCAGACGGCGTTGCTGCCCGTCCCCTGCTGGACCACGGGGTACGGCGTGACTGACGGCACCACCAGGGATCCCGAAGCCGGTAACTGCAGCGTCGTTGCGGCCGTGCCCGCAGAGGCGCTGAATGCGGCATCGCCGCCGTAGAACGCGGTGACTGTGCCGTTTCCAGCGGCCACCAGGGCGGCGGGAACGGAAATGGCCGCCGTAGCCGTCCGGCCGGACGAGGCCAGAGCCGCGGTTCCTATGGGGTTGTTGTTAGCCAGAAAAGTGACCGTGCCAGTGGGTGCGGTCTGGGCGCCGGCCGCAGTCACAGTTGCAGTCAACTGCACCGTGTCGCCCACAACGTAGCTGGCCGGATTGGCTATCAGTGTGGTTGTGGTTGCTGTGGCGGCGGCGCCCCTACCCCATTCCGTCACCAGATGCCACGCATCCACCGACCCCAGTCCGGTCGCCTGGTCATAGCCCGGGCCGGCAGCGTAACCGAGCTGGCCGTTGGAACAATCCGGACTGTCCTGCACGCAGGGAACGATGTTGCTTCCGATGGTGACGTCGTGGAAAACGTCGCTAGTGGCCTGGGCCAGACGGTAAAGCGTTGGATTGATATTGCCCAGTCCCGGTTGCGCGGACGAACCTTGGGCCGCCACATACTGGTTCAGCAGGGCCACCATGCCGGCAAACACCGGGCTCGCGAAGGAGGTTCCTCCATAAACCTGGAAAGTGCCTCCGGTATAAACCTCGTAACCATCGTGATCGGGCGAAGCTGCGAACGCCACGTCGGGGAGATCGCGAGCATTGTCATTGGGCACTCCCGGGCCGGATTGCCAGAAGGGCTTGGTATAGAATGCGCTCGCTCCGCCTCCGGTGGCCGCCAGGCCGCTCCTCTCCAACGAATCGTTCCAAGCCATTTCCGGAATCCAGGATAAAGCGGAAGCACCGTTGGCAGTGTTGGTGGAACTCCAGTAACTGCCACTCCCTTCATCGAACTCTGTGCCGCCGACCGCTGTCACTTCGGGAACGCTGGCCGGAAAAGACACCGTCAGCCCCTTGGCTGCTTGTGGCGTGGGCGAGGTGTAATCGCAGGTGGCGGCGCCCCAATCGCCCGAAGAAATCATCCACGTGATGCCTTGCGCATTGGCCTGCTGGGCGACGGACTCGTAACCCGGAGTCGCATATAGTTCGCATGCGCCATAGCTCATGGTCATGACCGGCGCCAGGTTCTGATCGACGGCGTACTGAGCGGCGGTGAGCACGTCCGGGGAATAAACGTACAGGATGGCTGCGTCGCGCGCCACCGCGCCGGACCATTCGACGTCCAGGGCCGATTCCACCCCGGGCAAGAGGTAGTAGCCCGGAGGCAGACCGTAGACAATGACTTGCGGATCGTTTGGCGGCAGATTAAAGGCGGCGCGAAATGCCTGGACATCGGAAACGGCGAGCGCCATTTGACCAACTATCGCCAGCTTCTGGCCGGCTCCGGTAAACCCGGCATTGTAAAGTGGAGTGATGTCGTAAATAGTGGCTAGGTCATCCGGCGTCAGGAAATGCGAATTGCCACCGGTGAGCGCGGGGACCGGCATCGCCTGCAGGGCCATCGACTGCAGACGAAAGTCGTTGAGACCGCTCACGGCGCTCACGACATTCGCAAAGGCCGCGGGGATGGAGAGCGCGGTCGAGTTGGCGAAATGGGAAGCGCCATTCACCAGGTAGCGGTGGATTTCGGTTTGAAACGCCCGCGAAACCTGATCCGCCGATCCGCTGAAGGTGATCCAATGGCGGCCTCGCGCGATATCGTTGACTTTCAGTCCCTGTGATTCGAGCCAGGCCGTCAGCTTCGCGATATCTCCCCGAGTGAGGCCGAACCTGTCCGCGAATTGCTCGGGAGTGAGCCAGCGATGGTAGTTTGCCGACGCCGGATTCTGTTGGTCTTGCAGAAATGTGCCGAGGCCGTCCGCAGGCTTTAGCAGTAAGGTGACATAGCCGAGCGGTGTGGAAGGGTCCACGGGCCCCAAGTCATATTGGGCCTGCGCTCGGGGGTCAATCTGACCTTTAAGAACCACGGTTTGGAGCGGATCCACCGGAGTGACAATCCGGTCTGCGGCAGCAACGGCGTTGCCGGACAGCAGCAGGACAAAGAAAAACAGGTGATTGTAATCGGATTGAAAACAGAGCATGTGCGCGCCCGGCGGCATGAACCGCCCTTTCGGATCTGAAACGCTTTATTATATCGCCAAAATCCTTGACGTCCGGACGGTGGCGCAGGAACGATTAGAGGATGGGCACCGCGGCCACGAACGTATTCCAGGCGCAAGGGTCGAGGCTTGCGACCCGATAGCGGAAGGCTGGAGTCCTTGCGCCCGTCCGCACAGCCACAATACTCAAAAGCGAGTCTTGGCCTGCCAGCAGTTTCGCGATGGAGCTATAGAGAGTCGGCTTGGCAGCGACCTGATTGATTTGGACGATACCGGCCCCCTCCCGGCGGCCGAAAGAGCTTCACCAGTCAAGTGGCCCCTCGAAGAGCGGTGATACCTGAATCCGGGAAAACACGCTATGGGAAGTGAAGGTGCAATGAAGGCGTTTAAGACCCTTAACTGATAAACCACTTGCACGCCCGACGCAAAAGTCGAGGGAGGTTGTTGTGGATAGACGCTTCGCACAGTTGCTCGCCGTAGCCTTTTTCTCAGTCATCGCAGTATTTCGAAAGAGTCTGGCGCGAGAAGTAGCCATCGGTCAGACTGACGGTGTGAAAGGCAACGAGGAAGAAGGGAGGGACGGGGAAGTGCGGGAGAAGTCGTTTGAAATAGGGCACTTCCAAGTCTTTACGTACCCGGAAAAACTAGCGCTGGCCCCCTCTCGCGCCGCCGAAGCCGTTCGGGACGGAGGATTTATGCTTCAGTTTCATCGGACAATATTACTGGGTCTCCTGACTGCTGCGTCAGGCGCCCTGACAGTCGCCGCACAAACTTTCGACAACAGCGGAAACAGCCTCTTGAATGGCGCCTATTTCGTGCGCGAGGTGATGTTTACGCAGATCGGCGCAAACGGCGCCATCGGCAAAGCCCAGAGCGCCATTGGCACGGCCACCTTCGATGGCAATGGCAACTACTCCTTCAGCGGACAGGTGATGGTTTCCACCGCCGGCAGCACTGCCTCCACAACTTCCGTCACCGGAACCTACAAGGTCTCTGCCAATCATCTCCTGGAGCTAACCAGCCTCTTCACCTATGTCTACGGTACCGGCGCCACACCCGCCACGATCACCGAATATGGCGGCGTCGCCGCTGTCGGCCCTGGCGCATTTGTGGCCAGCGCGACCGAGGGGGAGTACTACGACATCTTCGTCGGAATCCCCGTCCCAGCGAACGTCACCAATGCCAGCCTCGCCGGCGGCTACACCGCGGCCTATCTCGGTTTCCCGGGGGCCGATGTCAACTCCGTCCGCCAGTGCGGATTTACGCTGGATGCCGACGGAAAGGGCAACTTCGCCGCCACGTCCGTGACCGGCAGCGCCGCCAATCTGGGCAACACACCACTCACCCAAGCCGTTTCCGGCCTGACGTATGCGCTCGGCGCCAATGGAAGCGGGAGCATCGATTTCGGGGACGCCTCCCTGAATCAGCTCGTGAGCGGCACGCAGTCGTTCGCTGTATCGGCCGACGGAAACCTGCTCATTGGCGGCTCACCGGATGACTTCGACCTTTTCATCGCTCTGCGATCGCTTACCGCTCCAGCCTCGAACTCTACTTACCAGGGAGTCTATTTTGTCGCCGGCATGTGGGACGAGCCTCCGGCATATGTCGCCGCCTGGTACGGATCAGCCACGGCGACACTCCAGGGCCTGTCACCCACGCATTGGCGGTTAAACCAAATCAATGGCGGATATGCCCGCAGCGAGGATTACACCTTTTCGGGCTCCTACACGGTTCCCGCGTCAGGCGTGTTCGCGGACAGTGACGGTAACCAATACACCCTCGGAGCCAACGGCCAGGCGGCGTTTCTCCTGGGCGGATACGGCTTCTACGAGTTGGCTCTTGAGTTGCAAGCTCCCACCTGGTCCGGAACTGGTGTGTTCCTGCAGCCGCTCGGCATTGTGAACGCCGCCAATTTCGCCCCGATCACCAATCCCATTGCTCCACTCGAGATGATCTCATTGTTCGGATCGGGAATGTCATCCGAAACGGCTCAGGCTCCGGCCTTTCCCTTACCCACTAATCTCGCGGGAACCGAGGTGTTGATCAACGGCACGGCGGCTCCCTTGGTTTACGTAAGCCCAACCTATATTACCGTTGTGGTTCCCGCGGCCATTCACCCCGATACGGGCGAGCCCGACGACGCCCCGTGGGCCACCTTCCAAGTTGTCAACAACGGTGTCAAGTCCAATTCGGCGATGGTGCGCGCCGGCTTCGGGGCGCCCGGTATCTTCACAACACTCGAGAACGGAACCGGAGAGGCCGCCGCGCGGCACGCCGACTACAGCCTGGTCAACGCCTCTCATCCTGCCGTGGCCGGTGAGACCGTGCTGATCTATCTAACCGGACTTGGACTCGTGACACCTGCCATACCCGACGGTGCTGCCGCCCCTGCCAAGCCCTTGAGCAGCACCGAGAGCGGGGTATACGTGTACATCGACAACCAATCCGCCACGGTTTCCTTTGCCGGGCTCGCGCCAGGATTCGCGGGGCTCTACCAGGTGAACGCGGTGGTCCCGCAGACGCCCGATTCCGGCGACGTGTCTCTCAATATCTGGGTGGAAAGCACATGCTTCAACTCGCAGGCGACCATCAGCATCGCCGCTGAGTAGTCTTGACCGGAGCGGAGTCTCCGGCGTAGTGCCGCCGAGCCATGGAGTTAAACGCCGCGCAACCGTTGTAAATGCACCGGCGGCGAGCCCTCAGTTGTGGGAGGTATACGATATGCGTACGCAGCTTTTTGGGGCCGGCGAAGCCGTTCCGCGCAAATCACCGATAGGAGAGTTCCGGATGAGCATCTCCGCCCATCGCATCCGGCATCGGGGTCCGCTTTCAGCCGCCACAGCCTGCCTGGGGCGGCTGCTTCTGCTCGAAGCCCTCGCGTCGGCGCTGCTTTGCGGGCAGTCGTATCTGAACCTGAGCTTCGAGACTGCCTCCAGTTTTGACTCCAGCGTATCCTGGAGCCCTGTCCCAACGGGTTGGGAATTTTACGGTCCGGATTTTCAATTCGCGCTCGACACCAGCACCGCGGTCGACGGAGCGCAGAGCCTGCGAATCAAGTCCCTAACGGGAGAAACCACTCAGTTCGGCGAAGCGTATGAGTTTCTGACCGCCGAGCCGGCCATAGGGAACACATTCCACCTGTCGGGCTACATCCGCACCCAGGCAGTGAACGGCAATGCCAGCCTATGGGCGAACGTTTACGACGCTCAATCCAAGTTCCTTGCGGGCGGCAACTCGCCCCTCGTAGCGGGGACGCAGGGCTGGCAGCGCTACGACCTGTATATGAGTGTGCCCGCCGGGGCCGTCGGACTCAACTTCGGCGTCATGCTCAACGGCACCGGCACGGCCTGGTTCGACAATCTGAGCATAGACGTGAACGGGCAGCCATACTTCCCCAATCCGGCGGCGCAGCAGGTTCAGTGGATTCAGGCCAATGCCATTCCGTTTACCAGCCTCGACCCCGACGCCGATTTCACGGAACTGATGCCGCTCCAAAATATCATCGGCACCGCGCGCGTGGTCGGCCTCGGCGAGGGCACCCATGGCACCTCGGAGTTCTGGCGCATGAAGACGCGGCTGTTCTCCTTCCTGGTCCAGGAGATGGGCTTCACGATTCTGGCCATGGAGGCCAACATGCCCGAGGCCGCCCGGCTAAACGACTACGTGCAGACCGGCATTGGCGACCCCAAAGAACTGCTCAAAGGGATGAACTACTTCAACTGGAACATGCAGGAAATCCTGGACCTGATCGACTGGATGCGCCAGTACAACGCTTCGGGCAAAGGCCACGTCGAGTTCATGGGCCTCGACGTGAACATGGCGATCGTTGCCATGGAGAACGTAATCGGCTTTGTGCGGAAGGCGGATCCCAGCCTGCTGGCTTCGGTCGCTTCCAGCTACGCCGCGGTGGGCGCGCTCCAACTTCCGGGCGGTGACGCGTCGAGTCTCTCCCAGTACGAGGCCGGCCAAACCGCCGCGCAGAGCGTCCTCGATCAATTGCAGTCCAATCGCGCCAAGTACCTGCAGACGATGTCCAACAAGGAGGTGGACTGGGCGATTCAGAACGCCACGGTTGCCTTGCAGGCGGTCCTGATGTCGATCGACCGCATCGATGGCACCGGCATGGTCCGCGACGGTGAGATGGCGGCCAACGCAGAATGGATCGCCGCGCACGCGCCTCCGGGCTCGCGCATCGTCCTGTGGATGCACAACGCCCACATCAACAAAGAGCCGGGAACAACGGGTGGGATCCTGGCCCAATACTTCGGATCGGACTACGTGACGTTCGCGACGGCCTTCCACTCGGGAGAATACTTTGCGTGCACCGGCGCGGGCTGCCCCGGCGAACCCCCCGGCGCCACGGGCGAGTTTCCCGCGCTCGCTTCCTTTCCCGGCAGCGCGGAGTATTTCTTCCACGAGACCGGAACACCGCAGCAAATCCTCAATCTGGGCCTGGCGAACGCGAACGACCCCGCTTCCTCCTGGCTGCTGGGCGGGCTCGAGTTCAGGGGGATCGGTTATCCCGAGGCGGACGGGTTTTGGGAGTTCGCCCCCACCTCGCGGCTCACCCCGGACTTCGATGGGCTGATTTTCTTCGACCAGACCACCGCTGGCACGGAGCTGCCAAACGGCCCCATGGATTTGACGGTGTTGGCGCCGGGGAATGCCCTGTGCGGATCGCTTGACATGCCGTACCTGCAAGCTCCCGCGCCCGGCGCCGGATCGCCCCTGGCCCTGCCGGATGGCGCGGCCGGCGTGGCCTACACGAAGCCCCTCGAAGCCGGTGGCGGGGTCTGTTCCGCGTGGCCCAACACGGTCCCCGCGTCGTGCCCGACAGGCGTTTGGCCATTGTATGGGAATTGGACCGTCACCGCCGGCGCGCTCCCGGCCGGACTCACGTTGAGCTCCGATGGCGTCCTGAGCGGCATTCCAACCGAAGCTGGCTTGTTCACCTTCACGGTACAGACCGCCAACAACCTTTACCCGGAGACCGCCCTCGGTCAACTCCAGCTCAGGATCGATACTCACCTGAGGAGCACTTCCGTCCAAGGCAGCCCTGGCTGCGAGGTAATCAGTAGAAAGCCTCTCCTGACATTGACTTCTTCAGGCGTCCCTCACTGAGCCTCCGATGGAGCGGTGCCGACCCATGGTTCTTAGCGGCGTGTAACCGGCGGTAATACCATGCCCGCCGGTTGTTGTCCGGCTTGCCCTCCGCGGCTTAAGGCTGTCAATGGGGCCGGTTTTCGACAGAAGAAAACTGAGAGGAAAGAAAACAGTATAGGCCAAATCTCATGCCGCGCGCCCGTGGCGAATCCGCGGGCCGGCTCAGCCGTGCGAAAATCGGACCGTGAACCTTCGACCCGCCAAAGAAAATCCCGAGCTGCGCATCATTGATGTCGGCGGCCTCGATCTCGCTCTTTGGGAATGGCCGGGCGCAGATCCGCCGCTAGTTTTCACCCACGCCACCGGGTTCCACGGCAGGCTGTGGGACTACATCATCCGCCGTCTGCCGGGGCGGCGCTGCCTGGCGGCGGAAGCGCGCGGCCACGGCCGCAGCGCGCGGTCCGATCCGCCGTACCGTTGGCGCTGCCTGGGCCGCGACCTGGCTGGCATCGTGCACAGCCTCGGCGTACGCGGCGCTTTCGGTATCGGCCACTCCATGGGCGGGCACTCCACGGCGTACGCAGCCGCGTTGGAGCCGGGAGCTTTCGCCGCCATGCTGCTGATCGATCCCTCCATTTTCCCCGCGAGCCGCTACGGCGGCCCGCCGATCGATTTTGCCTTCACGCTGCGCCGCAAGAACGTCTGGAGCTCGCCGGGGGAGATGATCGAGCGCTTCCGCGACCGCCCGCCGTTCGTCACCTGGTTGCCGGAGATTCTGCGCGACTATTGCCAGTTCGGGCTGCGGCCCAACGGAGATCACCTGGCGCTGGCCTGCCCGCCGGCCGCCGAAGCCTCCATCTACGAGGAAGCCATCGCCCCGCAATCGAACATTTACGCCGAGGTCGCCCAGGTCACTGCTCCGGTCACCATCCTGCGCGCCGGAATCGCGCGCAAGCCCGGCCAGCTCGACGTGGCCGCTTCGCCCACCGCCGCCGATCTGGCCACCCGTTTCGCGCGCGGCCGCGATGTGGTGCTGGAAGGCGCTTCCCACTTCATCCCCATGGAGTTTCCCGACCGGGTGATTGAGGAAGTGCGCAACATGATCGGCGCATAAACGGCCAGCGGCCTGTCGGAAGATGACAGTCCAATCGGCCGGCCACCGCTCCTCACGCTGCTCCAATACGCGTTCAGGGCCGCTGGCCGTTAGGCAACGGGCGGGACAGTCTTACGGAACGAGTCCTCACTGGCGGGCTCAGGCCAGCGGCACGAGCCGTGCTGCGCCATCACGGCAGCGTGATTTCGATCGGCGTCGACTGCGGCCCCTCTTTCCCGGATGCACCGACGGCAGCGATGGCGTAGCGATACGCCTTGCCGTGTTCCGCGGCGTGGTCGGAATAGGTGGGAACCCCGCCGCTTTCGGCAATACGTTCGAAAGCGCCGCCGGCGGGAGCGCGGTACACGCGGTAACCTTTGATGCCTGACTCATCGGCGGGATCCCAGGCCAGCTCTATGGAATTGGGCGCCGCGACCGCGCGGAGTCCGGTGGGCGCGGCGGGCGCTACCGGTTCCGGCGTCACCTCGAGCGGTTCGGAGAGGTCGCTTTCGGCCGCGCGATTGTCGCTTTGCGGGACGAAGGTCTGGATCAGGTAGCGGTAGCGGGTGCCGATATCGACGGCCTTGTCGATCCATTCGGGCTGCGTCACCTCCGCGACTTGGTCATATTTCTCCGACGTTGCCAGCGCGCGCAGCACGCGGAAGTGCTCGGCCTTAGCGTGCCAGGTGAGGCGCAGACCGCCCCGCGTCATTTCCGCACGCACGTCCGCAGGCTGGTCGGGCGGCGCAATCACGTCCACGTTAGCGAAGTTCGACCACCCGGCGTCCTTCCCGTTGGCTCCCACCACGCGCACGGCGATGGTGACTCCCTTGGCCGTCCATTCCGCGCACGGAACGTCATAACGCACCATGCCGCCCGCGGCCGCAACCGGCGGAATCCGCTTCGCTTCGCTGGCCCATTGCGCGGCCGTGAAGGGAGCGGGGCCGGGTCCGATGCGGAGATCGAACGATGGCGGTTGCTTGATGGCGACGCCCTCGGTAGTCAGTTGCGGCGCGGTGAACTGGACGATCAGCTTGCCGCCGCGCTGGACGGCTGCGAGGTCGCTGACCCGCGCTGGAATGTTGGCCAACGGCGTTAGCGGCCCGGCCACATAGCCGCAGCCGGAAAGAAACGCGGCCAGAGCCGGAAGAATGCGACGCATGAAATGTCTAGTGTAGCGTCCTGGAACCGGTTGCCGGTCGGGATCTTCGCCGGCGCTTAGTGCGGCTTCGTGCATCAGTCCTCGAACGGCGTAGTGCGCCATCAAACAACCGTAGTATTACGCCGAATGATCTGGTGGTGGCCACCCACCGAATGAGACGACAGGCGCAGCACGTCTCAGTCGAGCGGACGGTCGGGGCGGTAGGTTTTCGTTTTCGATGCAAGAGAGCGAACCCGCCACACACCACAGGTGGCGCGCGGCAGCAGCACTCTGGCGTCGTGGATTTGCGGAACGGCCACCGGTGACGGAGAGAGCCTTGTGGCAACGGCAGCACTGGCGGCATGGAACGGCATCGGAAGCGACGGGCGGCAGGCTGAACTGGTCGGACAGTCTCCCGTTCTGTCCGCCGGAATCGCCGGAATAGCTCTGTGCCGCAGGTTAGTATGGTGGTTCGGCTGGAGGAAGACTGATGGAGACACCGGAGTGGTCGGAAGGTCAGCATATCGCGGAATTCTTCGAGAGAGACCGGTTCGCACAGGAGAACGGCATCCGGGTGACGGAAGTTCGTCTGGGCTTCGCCCGTACCGAGATGACCGTCGAACCGCGCCACTTGAATAGCGTGGGGATCCTGCAGGGTGGCGCGCTGTTTACCCTGGCCGATCTTGCCTTTGCCGTGGCTTCGAATACTCACGGGGTCGTGGCGGTCGCCTGCCAGGCCGATGTCACCTGGTTCAAGGCGGTCCGGTCGGGCAAGCTGATCGCTATCGCCGAGGAGGTCTCCCGCACGCGTAAGCTCTCGACATGTCTGATCCGCGTTACAGACAACGCCGGGGAGTTGGTCGCGCTCTTCAAGGGCATTGCCTACATCAAAGCCACGCCCCTCGGCGCCGAAGCTGGGCATTGAGCTATCGAAAGGCCGCCGTCAAACCGGCTTTTCTTCGCCGTCGCGAGCATCCATCATACCCACTATCACCGGCGAGCGGATTTCGTAAAGACCCTGTTGCGCTTGCCTCCATCAGGAGCCCTCTCCCATTGAATCCATCTCCGGCGGAAGGGTTACCGCCGTGCGCGTGGCGTTGCAGTCGTGCTATAAGTCGGCTGTTGAGTCAAACCAACGTCTCCTCGCGGGAGCGGTTGCGCACGGCCCTGGATCACCGGGAACCGGATCGTATTCCGCTGGATTTTGGCAGCACCGCGGTAACTGGCATCCACGTCAGTTGCGTGGCGGCGTTGCGCCATTACTATGGGCTGGCCCCGGAGCCGGTGAAGGTGCACGAGCCTTACCAGATGCTGGGCTTGGTGGAAGACGATCTGCGCGCCGCGATGGGACTCGACGTCACCGGCGTTTTTTCGCGCAAGACGATGTTCGGTTTTCCCGCCGACAACTGGAAGGAGTGGGACTTCCGCGGCCTGGATGTGCTGGTGCCGAGCGATTTTCGGATCCGGACGGAACCGAACGGCGACATCCTGATCTATCCCGAGGGCGATGAAACGGCGGCGCCGAGCGGGCGCATGCCGATGGGCAGCGCCTTCTTTGACACCATCATCCGGCAGCCGGAAATCGACGACGAAAAGCTCGATCCGGCGGACAATCTGGAAGACTTCGGCCCGGTCGCCGAAGAAGACCTGGCCCATCTCGAGCGCGCAGCGCGCGCGGCGGGCGGGAGCGGCTACGGTGTGGCAGCGACGTTCGGCGGCACCGCGTTCGGCGACATCGCACTGGTGCCCGCACCGTTTTTGAAAGATCCGAAAGGCATCCGCGACGTGACGGAGTGGTACATGTCGACGCGCACGCGGCGCCCTTACATCCACAGCATCTTCGAGCGCCAGTGCGAAATCGGCATCCAGAACCTGGCGCGCATCCACGCCCGCATCGGCGACAAGGTGGACTGCGTCTTTCTCTGCGGCACAGATTTCGGCACTCAGACGTCGGCATTCTGCTCCGTCGGCACCTTCCGCGAACTGTGGTTCCCCTACTACAAGCGCGTCAACGACTGGGTGCACGCCAACACTGCCTGGAAATGTTTCAAGCATTCCTGCGGCAGCGTGGAGCGGTTTTTTGATAGCTTCATCGAGGCCGGGTTCGACATCATCAACCCTGTGCAGTGTTCGGCGGCGGGGATGGAGCCGGCCGCGTTAAAGCGGAAGTACGGCTCGCGGCTGGTGTTCTGGGGCGGGGGCGCAGATACGCAGAAAACACTGCCTTTCGGCACGCCGCGCGAGGTGCGCGAGGAAGTGTTGCGCCGCTGCGAGATCCTCGCGCCCGGCGGCGGGTTCGTGTTCAATTCGATTCACAATCTGCAGGCCGGCACCCCGGTGGAGAACATCGTCGCCATGCTGGATGCCGTCCATCAATTCAATGGAGTTGCGCATGCCTGATCTGGACAAGCTTCCTGAAGCCGTGATCGAGGGAGATTGGAAGGTTGCGGCCGCAGTGACGCAGGCGGCCATCGCCGCAGGGGTGACGCCGCTCGCCATCGTGACTAAGTACCTCGTGCCGGCCATGGATGAAGTGGGCCGCCGTTTCGAGTGCGAGGAGTACTTCGTGCCCGAAATGCTGCTCTCGGCGCGGGCTATGAAAGCATCGATGGAAATTGTCCGGCCGTTGCTGGTGGCGACGGGTGCTGAGCCGGTAGGCCGCGTGGTGATTGGGACGGTCAAGGGCGACCTGCACGACATCGGGAAGAACCTGGTGGCGTCGATGCTGGAGGGCGGTGGCTTCGAGGTGATCGACTTGGGCGCGGACGTGGCGCCGCAGCGCTTCATCGAAGCGGCGGCCACGCGTCACGCCAACCTGGTGGCGCTCTCGGCTCTGCTGACCGTTACCATGCCGTCGATGAAAACCACCATCGACGCCTTTGAGACCGCGGGACTGCGCGAGAAGGTGAAGATCATGGTGGGCGGTGCACCGTTAACGCAGCAGTACGCCGAAGCGATCGGCGCCGACGGGTTTGGCGAAAGTGCCACGGCCGCGGTGGCGCTGGCGCGTAAACTGGTGGCCGCATGAGCCGGCTACACGAGTGGCTGGAAGACGGTCTGCTGATCACGGATGGGGCGTGGGGGACCCAGTTGCAGGCGCGCGGGCTGGCCCCCGGCGCGGCGCCGGACACCTGGAACCTCGCGCATCCCGAATGGGTGGAAGCGGTGGCGCGCGCTTATGTGGAGGCGGGCAGCCAGGTCATTCTCACCAACACCTTCCGCGCCAACGCGGTTGCCATGGAAGGCGGCCTGGAGGCGATCAATCGCGCCGGTGTCGAAATCTCGAAACGGGCGGCTGCCGGGCAGTCGCTGGTGTTTGCATCAATCGGTCCAACGGGTAAAATGCTGATGGCGGGCGAAATCAGCCATGCGCAGGCGAGTGCCGCTTTCGCCGCGCAGGCCGCGGCGCTTGCGATGGCGGGAGCGGACGCCCTGCTGGTGGAGACGATGAGCGACATCGAGGAGGCCCGCCTGGCTGTGGCCGCAGCCAGAACCACCGGCCTGCCGGTAATCGTCTCCTTCGCATTTGACTCGGGAAAGAACAAGGACCGCACGATGATGGGCGCAACGCCCGAGGCCGTAGCTGCGGCGATGGTGGAAGCGGGCGCGGATGCGGTGGGCGCGAACTGCGGCGTTGGGGTGGAGTATGTTGCGCCCATCTGCCGGCGCTTGCGCGCTGCATGCGGTCTCCCGGTCTGGATCAAGCCCAACGCGGGTTTGCCGAAGATGGAGGGAACCGCCATCCGATATGACACATCGGCTGAGTTCTTCGCTTCGCACTACGCGGCCCTGCGCGAGGCCGGCGCTTCGTTTCTGGGCGGCTGCTGCGGTTCCACCCCGGACTTCATTCGCGCCCTGGTGACCGCCCGATGCGCCTCAAGCTGATCAGTTGCGAAGTTTTGTTCCGCGAAATGTGCGATGCCTGCGCGCATTCGCCGCATCGGGTGGACCTGGAGTTTCTGCCCAAAGGACTGCACGACCTGGGTGGCCGGCCGATGGCGGCGAAGATTCAGGAAGCGGTGGACCGCACGCCGGAAGGCGTTTACGAAGCCATCCTGCTCGGCTACGGGCTCTGCGGCAACGGGCTCGACGGGTTGGCCGCGCGGCATACGCGCCTGGTCGTGCCGCGCGCGCATGACTGCATCGCGCTTCTGATGGGCAGCCGCGAACGCTACCAGGCGTATTTCGAGCGAAACCCCGGCACTTTTTACCGGTCCACCGGCTGGCTGGAGCGCGGCAAAGGCCTGCAGCAATTGACCCACAGCACGATGGGGTTCGATGAGTCGCTGGAAGCGTTGATTCGCAAGTACGGCGAGGATAACGGGCGCTACCTCTACAACGAGCTGACGCGCTACCAGTCGAACTACAGCAAGCTGGCGTTTATCGAGACGGGGCTGGAGCCAGGCGGGACGTTCCTTGCCGAGGCCGCCGCCGAAGCCAGCGAGAAGGGCTGGAGTTTCGAACGGCTGCCGGGCGACCTGGCGTGGCTGCGGCGCATGTTGCAGGGCGAATGGGCGGAAACCGAGTTTGTGGTGGCGGGGCCCGGCCAGCGCATTCTGGCCAGCTATGGCGCCGGGGTCTTGCAGGTGCAAGAGTGACAGGCAAAGAGCGCATTCTCGCGAAACTGCGCGGCGAACCCACCGACTCCCTGCCGCTGATGCCGATCACGATGATGTTCGCCGGCGATCTGGCTGGCGTGCACTACGGCGATTACGCGCGCCACCATGACGTGTTGGCCGATGCGCAGTTGGTGGTGGCGGAGCGCTTCGGCTTCGACTATGTATCGGCCATCTCCGACCCGGCGCGCGAAGCGTCGGACCTGGGCGCCGCGGTGGAGTGGTTCGACGATCAGCCGCCTGCAATTGTGGAGAGCCGCGCGCTGCTCGACGAGAAGAGCAAGCTGGCGTGTCTGCGCCTGCCCGACCCGGCCGCCCTGGGACGTATGCGCGATCGAGTTGAGGCGGTGCAGTTGCTGGCGGCGCGTACCGGCGCCACACGAATCGTCGAGGGTTGGGTGGAAGGGCCGTGCGCGATGAGCGCCGATCTGCGCGGCCTCAACACACTGATGCTGGATTTCTCCGACGACCCGCCCTTTGTGGAAGCGCTCTTCGACTTTACTGTGCGCATGGAAGTGCAGTTCGCGCGGGCGCAGGTAGAGGCCGGCGCAACACTGATCGGGGTGGGCGATGCGGCGTCGTCGCTAATCGGCCCCAGACTGTATACGCAGTTCGTGCTCCCTTGCGAGCAGCGGCTGATTGCGGCTATCCGCGCTCTCGGCGTGCCTGTGCGGCTGCACATCTGCGGCAACACGAAGCGCATCGTGGAGGGCATGGGGCAGACCGGCGCCGATATCATCGACCTGGACTTTCCGACGCCGCTCGCTCACGCGCGCCGGGCCATGCGGGAGACGCAGGTGCTGCTCGGTAATATCGACCCCGTGCGGGCCTTGCGCGATGGCACGCCGGCATCGGTGGAAGCAGCGCTGGCGGAATGCTTCGAGCAGGCCGGAGCGGCGTACATTTGCGGCGCCGGCTGCGAGGTGCCGCGCGGCACGCCGCACGCCAACCTGGACGCGATGGCTCGGTTTGCGCGCAACCGCTCGTGAAACTCGAACTCCATCCACGCGCGCGGCAGACCCTGGCCGACCAGCTCTTTGCGTCGGGTGTCGAATTCCCGTGCGGCGGAGAACTCGCGTGCGGCGGCTGCAAGGTGCGCGTAATGGAAGGCGACGTGCCGGTCACCGCGGCCATGCGCGAGGCGCTCGGCGAAAAAGAAATTGGCGACGGTTGGCGACTGGCCTGCTGCGCGTCCGCGGCGGGACGCGTGGTGATCGAAGTGGAGCAGTGGTCCCTGCATGTGCTCACGGACAACGCCTCCGTGCCCATTGAGCCGCGTGTGGGACGCGGTGCGGCGGTCGATCTGGGCACCACCACGCTTGTCGTCCAGGTGGTGGATCTGTCGAGCGGCGAAGTTCTGCGCGTGGAGACCGCGCTCAATCCGCAGGCGCGCTACGGGGCCGACGTGATGAGCCGTCTGCAATACAACCTGCGCCGGCCCGGTGAACTGGGCCGCCTCATCCGCGAAGCGCTCGGGCGGATGCTCGGTGGCGAACCGCTCCGTGAGGTGCTGGTTGCGGGCAATACGGCGATGCACCATCTCTTCTGCGGCCTCGATGTGGAACCGCTGACCCACGCGCCATTCCTCTCGCCCACACTGGGTGCCTGCCGCTTCGAGCCTGCGGACCTGGGATGGTGCGGACCGGCCAAGTTCCTGCCCTGCCTGGGCGGATTCGTCGGCAGCGACCTGCTCTGCGGTATTGTGGCCACGCGTCTGGACGAACAGACCGAAGCACGCGCGCTCTTCGACATCGGCACGAATGGTGAAGTGGTGGTGGGGTCGGCACGGGGAATTCTCTGTGCGTCGACCGCGGCCGGCCCGGCGTTTGAGGGCGGCCGCATCAGCGCGGGGATGCGCGCGGGCGCCGGTGCGATCGACACTGTGCACGTGCGCGATGGCGGGCTCGACTGCCACGTGATCGGCGGAGGCGCGGCGCGCGGCATCTGCGGCAGCGGGCTGGTGGACGCGGCGGCGTGCGGGATCGAACTGGGCCTGATCGGCGCCAACGGCCGCTTAACCAACGCGAACAAACGCATCCCGCTGGCCGACGGCGTTGCCCTGACGCAGAGCGACATCCGCGAGCTGCAGTTGGCCAAGGGCGCGATGGCTGCGGGCCTGCGCATGCTGGCCGGCGGAGGCGTCGAGAAGCTGTACCTCGCGGGTGCGTTCGGCAACTACATCCGCCAGAGCAGCGCGCGCGTCATCGGACTGCTGCCCGACGATCTGGCCGTGGAGCCGGTGGGAAACAGCTCGCTGCGCGGCGCGCGCACGTTGCTGCTTACCCCCTCCACGCGCCAGGCGCGATTGCGGAAGATCGCGGCGCTGTCGCGGCACGTCGAACTCGCCGCGGACCCCGACTTCCAGTATCGATACGCCGAGATGATGGCGCTCGGCCGCTATCGTCTAAGCGAATGAGTTTTTCCGGCATCAATGGCGGCGCAACTTCTTGAACCAGCACACCCGGCGGGCGCACCGGTCCTGCCAATCGATCACGTCCTCCCGATCCAGCGCCTCGCCGGCGGCGAAGCCGCGCGGATTCATTGGCACAACCACCTACCGCAGGTCGCGCTCCGGCACGTACATCGGGCCCATCGCAGTAGCATCTTCATTCAGAGATCTCCCGCGCCTGCCCTGCCCACCAGCTCCCGTTCAATCTGCTCCAGAGTCTTGCCCTTCGTTTCGGGCAGCTTCCAGCGAATCACCGTGAATCCGCACACGCAAACTGCACAGTAAAGCCAGAACGTTCCAGCCGGCCCGAGGCCCCGATTCAGGAACGGAAATGTGTAAGTCAGGACGAAGCACCCCGCCCACAGCGAGAACACGGAAACCGCCATCGCAGCGCCGCGAATGCGGTTCGGGAAGATCTCGGAAAGAACCACCCAGGTGATCGGCGCCAGCGAACACGAATAGCATCCCACCGCGATTACTACCAGGGCCAGGACCGGCCAGCCGCGCAACGAGGCGTGATAACTGAGACCTAGCAGAAAATAGTCGACCGCCAGACCCGACGCCCCAGCGAGCATCAGAGGCCGCCGCCCGAGCCGGTCGACCGTACCCATCGCCACCACAGTGAACACCACCGAGGTGGCGCCGGTCACCACGATGTTGAAGAGAATATCCGATACCTGGTATCCCGCGGCCGCAAATACCTCCTGTGCATAGTTGAACACCACGTTGATGCCGCACCACTGCTGAAACACCGCCAGAAAGATGCCGAGCGCCAGAATGCGCAGCAGCCTCGGTTCCAGAAGGTCGCGGAAATCCACGCCGGCCGTTTCCTGGGCAAGGCTCGCCTCAATCGCGGCCAGTTCCCGGCCGGCGAAGAGCGTTCCGCCAGTCCGCTCCAGCACCGCCAGCGCGCGCGACCGCTGCCCGTTCCTCGCCAACCAGCGCGGGCTCTCCGGCACAAACAGCATTGCCAGCAGAAACAGTACCGAAGGAACCGCCGTCACCCCAAACATCCAGCGCCATCCCTGCTGGCCGTTCCACGATTGCAAAATGGCAGCCGCGGTCGCGCCCGCCGGGACCGGCCGTGCGATCAGCCAGTTCACAACCTGCGCTCCCATCAAGCCAATCACGATGGTGAACTGGTTCACCGATACCAGCCGCCCGCGAAGGAATTCCGGCGCCACCTCGGCAATATATATCGGCGATAAGTTGGAGGCGAGCCCGATGGCCACGCCGCCCGAAATGCGCCATACGAGGAACATCGTAAAGGAGCCCGCCATGCCAGTCCCCAGCGAGCTGGCCGCGAACAGCAGTGCCGAGAACAGAAGCAGCCGCTTGCGGCCATATTGGTCGCTCAGCAGGCCGGAAGCTACCGCGCCAAACAGGCAGCCGGCCAGAGCGCTGCTCATGGCCCAAGCCACCGCCGCCGGCGTGCGGAGATGGAAGAACGTTTCGTAGAACGGCTTAGCGCCGCCGATCACTACCCAGTCGTAGCCGAACAGCAGCCCACCCATCGCCGCCGCAATCGAAATGAACCAGATGTAGCGGAGATTCCAGCCGCTCGAGCCGGCCACGCGGCGGTTCAGTACCGCCATGTTTCCGTCCACGCGGAGAATCCGGTGGGCCGCAACACGTCCACCTGGATGCGCGAGATCCCCGCCTCGGTGAAGTGCAGCTCCGTGCGGGCCGATCCGCCAGGGACGATCGTCTCCAGTTGCCCGCCGATCCGCTGCACCGGAATCTCTCCGAAACCATAAGCCACAGCGCGGATTTGGTACCCGTGCAGCGCATACGCGGGCGCCGTGTTGCGCGCCGTCACCTCCACGCGCAGCGCGTCCGGCTTCCCGGTCACGCGCAGCGATTCAATCGGCGACGCTTCGCGCCGCAGCGCCTCCCAGGACGGCTTCCGCGCGCCGTAAACGTCCACCACGCCGTGAACGCGTTGCCGCATCACGCCCGTGCCGCGGTCGCCGATGTGCGTCCGGTAGTCGTTGTAGTCGAAGAAAATCATGCCCGCCACGGATTCGCGCTGGCGGAATACGCGGTCGTGTTCCCGCAGAATGTCGATGCGCTTCGCGTCTCCTTCCGGCCTGTCTTGGGTGCACGCACAGTACCCGTACTCGGAAATCACAATGGCCTTCGCGGGAAAGGCGCGATGCAGTTGGTCCAGGTGGCTGGCCAGATCGGCCGCGGTTCCTCCATACCAGCTTTCGTAGTATTCATTCCACATGATGTAGTCCATCAGGCCCGCCACGTCCTTCTCCGGAGTCTGCTGGAGCGAGTTGGAGGCGTACGAGACCAGCCGCCGCGGATCCAGCCGTTTGGCCTCCTGGTACATCCGCTGGGCGAACTCATACGCCGCGGGATGCTGCCCGCCGATCTCATTGCAGATGCCCCACGAAAAGATGCACGGATGATTGCGGTCACGCTCGATCATCTCGCGAAGCTGATCGAGGCCGTTGCTCATCAGCTCGGGCAAGGGATGCGGACCCATATTCTGGAACGTCGCGCCGCCCCACGTCGGCACTTCGGTCTGTATCAGGATTCCGTGCCGATCACACCAATCCAACACCCGCTCGTCCTGTTGCCAGTGCACACGGGTGTAGACACAATTCAGTTCCTTCATGTCCGCATGGTCGTGCGCGATCCATTCCGTTGGTTCGGCCATGCCGAATTCGGGATTGCTGCCGGCCATGCGCTCCACTCCCATCAGCCGCACGCGCTCCCCATTCAGAAAAAAGCCGCCTTGCCGCGCCTCGATTTTGCGGATGCCGAACGCCGTCTGGCACGAGTGGCCATTCGATAGCTCCACGCTCAACTGGTACAGGTGGGGATGATCGAAGTGCCAGAGCTTCGCGTCCGCGATCTCGGCCTTCCGGAACGTAACCATCGTGCGCTCGCCCGCCGCGAGCTTCTTTGGCATGGCCGGCCCGGTCGCAACCGTCTCCCCGGTCGCATCATCGGCCACCCGAAACGCGAGGTTCCCCTCCCATGCAGCGTCGGCAGTGTTTCGCACGGCGGCGGAAACTTCGATGGTCGCCTTTCCCAAAGCTAAGTCGGGTTCGGCCTCCACCCAGATGCGCTCGATCAGCGTTCGCGGCGTCACCAGCAGGTGGACCGGCCGGTAGATTCCCCCATCGTGCGCCCAATCGCTCGATCGGCCGCGCGGCAACATGGACTCGTTGAACGAGTTGTCCACCCGCACCGCCAGCGTGTTCGTCCCGCCATAGCGCAGATGCTGCCCCAGGTCGACCACAAACGCCGTGTACCCCTTGCCGGTATGCCGCCCCGCCTCCACGCCATTCACCCACACCGTGGCCGTGTGGAAGACGGCTTCGAATTCAACGCGAACGGCACAGTCGACCCAGCTCCGCGGCGCCTCGAAATCCCGGCGGTACCAAGCCACCCCCCTGTATTCCGCGTTGTCGGGCTCAATCTGCCCGGTGTGTGGCACGACAACGGTCCGCCAACCTTCCGTCGCTTTTCCAGCCAGGTTCCAGCTCGACGACTCCCCGGTGTCCTGCGGATCGAGGCGGAACGACCATGCTCCGTCCAGCGAGACCACCTCATCGCAGCCAGGTGCGGCCGGGCTGCCACTTGCCGGCGTGGCGCTGGCAAGTGGTGCCAGGGCTCCCAGTTTCAGAAGCGTCCGTCGGGTGGTCATGGGTGATCCGGGAACATCGGCGTGTACGCTAACGGCAGATCAATCCGGAGCTTCGTAAGCGCCATTATATGCCGGGCGCGGGCGCGCCAAATCCTCTGCCCATCAGTGAAAGCTCTCCGGAGGCCCCAGGTAGCTCGGTTGTGGCTAATTACACTGTCAGCCCGTGCAGATACGTGTAACTCGGCTTCAGTGCGTCCATCTCCATTTCGACAAAGTAATTACTGATCCCGCCCGTTTTGGCGGCGGCGAACAGATCCTTCCAATCCACGACGCCCGATCCCACCGGCACGGATTTGCCCTCGGTTGTCGACCAGTCCGCGAGATGCATGGAGAGGAAGCGGTTCGGGTACTTGCGCAGGTAGGTGGATGCTTTGTAACCCATCCTGATCACAACCACCTGGAACTGCAATCTGATCAGCTTCGGCTCAAACGTCTCCATTAGCTTGTCGTAGATCAGCACGCCGTCGATCTCCTGAAACTCGAAATCGTGGTTGTGAAACCCCAGTTGGATTCCCGCCTTCTGTGTCTGTTCCCCTAAATGATTTAATTCATCGGCGGATCGCGTCCAGTCGGACAGTGTCGCATTGGGGCGCAGCGCAAACGTGGCGACCACCATTTGTTTCAGTCCGAGCTCCTTGGCGAAGGCGATCCGCTCGTCCATATGGGCCTTTAATTCCTGGAACTGGTAATGACAGCTTTCGCAACGCAGGCCGGCGTCCTGAATCCTGCGCCGCATCTCGGCGGCCTTAATATCCACCAGCGTCCCGTAGCCGGCGGTTGCGTAGCCGGGCGGCGAACACATCTCGATGGTCTGGTAGCCCATCCCCGCAAGCTGCCGGAGAGTGCCGTCGAAATCTTGCGACAGCGCATTCCGCACGGGGTAGGTCTGGCACCCGATCGGGAATCCCAGCGGGTCGGCGCGCAATTGCAGTGCGCCCGGTCCCGCGCAAGCGGCCACTGTCAGGCCCAGCGTGCTTCGTTGAAGAAACTCTCTTCTGGTCGCGTTCATGGTTTCCTTGTCCGCCGCTCCGCTCACGCGGATGCCGGCTCCCAACCTTTCCGGTACTCGCGAGACAAATACTTGTTGGCGCCGGGTACGTTGGTGATCTTCATGCTCTCCGCATCGTATTGCAGCTTATGTCCCGTGCGCAGCGCCACGGCGTACAGGTTCACTGCCTCTGAAATGGGCCACGCGTTCAGGAAACTCCCGGGTGAAGGCGCGCCGCCCCGGCAGGCTTCCACCCACTTGAGCACTCCGGGCTGAACGCGGTCTCCACCAGTCTGCTGGGGAGCCGGAGGCGCCGTGTATCCGCGCATCCTTGATTCAGGAATCAGTCGCGGGCTTTCCAACTGAAAGCCAGCCAGGATCTTGCCCTTGTCGCCCGCGAACATCATTCCTTCGCGCGGAAGTTCCTTATGATCTTCTTCCAGTTCGTCCGGCGTCGGAGGCCTGATCCCACCCTCATACCAGACCAGATCTACGGCGGGCCTTTGTCCCCGCGCCGGGTACTTGAACCGCACGACGCTGGCCGTGGGGAACGAGAAATCGTTTCTTACGGTTGTCGATACGTTTTCCGCCAGCGTGCAGTTGTGGGTCAGCATCGGCTCGATGCTGACGGGGCCGCTCAGTTCCAGCGCATTGAACACCGTCCAGAGGCTGTAGTGGCCCATGTCCGCCATACTGCCGCCTCCGAAGTCATACCACCCGCGAAAGACCATGTGCGTGTAGTTCGGATGGTAGGGACGGTATGCCTCCGGACCGAGCCAGAGATCCCAGTCGAAGCCATTCGGGGCAGGAGGCGCTTCCGTCGGCAGAGTCGGATATTGCGGCCACACCGGGCGGTTCGTCCAGTTATGGATCTCGCGGAGGTTCCCAATGGCCCCATCCCGGATCCAAGCCATGACCTGCTCCATGGATCCGTTCGCGTCCCACGGCATGAAGTGCGTGGCAACGCCTTTCGTCTGGGCGGTATCGAGGACAAGCCGGGCCTCGGCTAGACGGTTAGCGATAGGCTTATGCATCACCACGTGCTTGCCGCGCTTCATGGCGGCGATGCTGATGATCCCGTGGAGATGATCGGGCGTCATGATCTTGACCGCGTTGAGGTCCTTCTCTTTGTCGAGCAGCTCGCGATAGTCCGCGTAGGCAGAACAGCCTTTGAACTTGTCCGCGGATCTTTGCGTGGTGTAGTAAGTGTCCACGATATCTTGCGCCGCCTCGCGGCCGCCCGGAATCACGCTATCGGCGCCGGCCCACCATTCCGGCTTGCCCAGTGTGGATCGAATCGAGCCAAGAAGGCCGCTGCGGGACCAGTCGCGATATTCCACCGCATCCCTGCTCGGGTCGCAAACCGAAACCACCTGGATGTCCGGGACCGCAAGCAGCGGCAGCAGTTCACGCAGACCCTGCGTTCCCACGCCGATGTACGCCAGGGCGATCTTGTCGCTGGGGGCGACGAACTCCGGCCCTCCCAGCACAGGCCGTGGAACAATCGTGAATGCGGCAACGCCTGCCGCGGCTCCCAGAAACTCGCGGCGGTTCTGATCGGATGTCATCTGCTTCCTCCTGAAATCAACGCGGTCGCCGGCCACCAGAGGCCGCTTGCCATCATACTCCCATTCCGCCCTCCGGAGTGCGGCCGCTGGGCTTCGCTTCGCGAGGGGGTTGCGCGGTGCGGCGCCGGGCTTTACGCTGTCGAAGGGGAACCGCTCATGAAAGAAACCAACCGCCGCCGTTTTCTGAGAGCCGCAATTGCGACGGCAGCATCCTACGGCCGCATCCAGGGCGCCAACGATCGCGTTCGGTTTGGCGCCATAGGCGTCGGAGAACGGGGCCAATATCTGCTGAGCAATGTGGCCCGCCTGGAGAATAACGAAGTGGCAGCCGTGTGCGACGTCTACGAGCCTCAGCGGCTGCGGGCCAAGAGCCGCTTCGGTCCCGATGCCCGCGACTACGTGGACCACCGGGAGTTGCTCGACCGCAAGGACGTCGACGCGGTAATCATTGCCACCCCGGACCACTGGCACGTCCCCATCACCGTCGACGCGGTGCACGCAGGCAAGGATGTTTATTGCGAGAAGCCCGTGACCCATACGCTGGCTGAGGGCGAGCCTCTGATTGCCGCGGTGCGCGCATCGAAGTGTGTGGTGCAAACGGGGACGCAGCAGCGCAGTTGGGAGCACTTCATACATGCCAAGGACCTGGTAACCAACGGCACGCTCGGCCAGGTGACCCTCATCCACACCTACTGGTATCAGAACCATATCGCAAACCAGACGGCGGGACCGGCCATCGATCTTTCCAAACTGGATTGGAAGCGGTTCCTCGGAACGGCGCCGGACCGGCCGTTCGATGCCGATCAGTATGCGCATTGGCGCTCGTATTGGGATTTCGGCGGGGGCGCCATGACCGATCTGTTCGTCCACTGGGTGGACGTGGCGCATTGGTTCATGGGCGAGGACACACCTACGCGCGCCACCGCCACAGGAGTGAAGGCGCTGCTCCCGCAGCGGCAAACGCCCGATACGATGAGTGCTGCCCTTTCGTATCCCAAGGTGCTGGTGGATTTCGACAGCGCGCTGCTGGGCTACCTGGAAGGAGGCGGCCTAATGATCCGCGGAACCAAGGCGGCCATGCGGCTGCACCGCAGCGGGTTTGAAGTGTATGCGGAAGTGCCGCACTACACGGAGGCGTTTATCATGCCGCCTCCGATATTGAGGGAGACGTCGCCGAGGGATGGCGGGCTGGACCACATGATGAACTTCGTCGATTGCGTACGTTCTCGCAACACGCCGGCAGCTCCGGTTGAGGCCGGCGTAACCGCAGCGCGGGCCGGGCACGTTGCGAACTTGGCCATGCGCGGCAACGGTGTGTGGACGCCCGATGCGCTCGGATAGTCGCCCAGCGTTTACCAATCCGCTGTAGCGCGCCCTTGTTTCGCGGAGGCCGCGGGAAGCGTTAACTTCCCGGGAGGTCGTTCTACCTTTTGAGAACTGGCACGGCGGAATCAGGCAGGCATTTCGGAGGGCAGTGGCGTTTGCTATAGTGCGTGGCAGAGTCGCGAGCAAATCGCACGCTTGCGAACGTATGCTGAGGAGATGGTATGAATATTTAGCTCCGCGCGCGGTAGGCTCCGGAAGAGAGCTTCCGGAGTAGACAGGTCACAGGCTGTATGTATTCTATGAGGCGCGAC
>JBEKXZ010000047.1:0-33474 GCA_049511495.1 Bryobacteraceae bacterium
TTCGCCTCGGGCACGCTGGGGCGCTATTCTAAGGTACTGAACTCGGTACTGGAAAGCCGCTTGAGCCGCTAATGGACTCGTTCATCGTCATCAGCCTCATCAAGATATTCGTGGTCTTCGGCGCGCTGATGACTATCCTCGCCTACCTGCAATGGGTGGAGCGGAAGGTGATCGCGCATATTCAGGTGCGGCCCGGCCCCTATCGCGTGGGCCCGCACGGCCTGCTGCAGCCGCTGGCCGACGTCATCAAACTCATCACCAAGGAAGATCTGGTCCCGCCGTATGTCAACAAGACGCTGTACCTGGCGGCGCCGTTCCTGGCGATTACCATGGCGCTGCTTTCGATATCGGTGATTCCCTTCGGCCCCGCCATCCAGGTAGCCGGCTACCGGACCTGGATGCAACTCACCGACCTCAACTTCGGCGTGCTTTTCATCCTCGGGGTTTCATCGATGGGCGTTTACGGCATCGCGCTGGCCGGCTGGAGTTCGAACAATAAATACGCGCTGCTGGGCGGCCTGCGCAGCTCGGCGCAGATGATCAGCTATGAGCTGCCGCTCTCGCTGGCCATCGCCGCACCGCTGCTGGTCTCCAATACTCTGAGCCTGCGCAAACTGGTGGATACGCAGGACGGCTGGCTGTGGAACTGGAACCTCTTTCACGGCTTTCAGTATGTGAGTTTCATCGTCTTCATCATCGCTGCCTTCGCTGAAACCAACCGCGTTCCGTTCGATCTGCCGGAAGCTGAAAACGAGCTGGTGGCCGGCTTCCACACCGAATACAGCAGCATGAAATTTGCCTCGTTCTTCATGGCCGAATACGCCAACATGATCACCGTGAGTTGCATGGCCACACTGCTGTTCCTCGGCGGATGGGTGGCGCCGTGGCCGGCCGAGTATGGCTCCGGCTACGTGCCGGTTTTGAGTTTCGCCGTGGCCGGCGTGATCGCGCTTTTCCACGGGTTGAACGCGGCGCGCAAGCGCGACCATTACTCGTTCCCGGCCGTAGGCGTGGTTTTCCTCATCGTCGCGGCGGTCTTCCTGGTGCCGCTCACGCAGAGCGTCCTACTGCCGTTATTCTGGTTCTGCGCCAAGACCGGCGCCATTCTGTTTCTGTTTATCTGGATACGCGGCACGCTGCCGCGCTTCCGCTACGATCAACTGATGGGCTTCGCCTGGAAGGTTCTGTTCCCGGTCGCCATGTTGAATTTGCTGGCTACCGGCCTGGTGATTGCCGCGTTTTCGTGAGTTTCTTGAAATGGATTTGATTCTCTTTCTCGTTTTCGCGGGCATTGCGGTAGTGGCCGCCATCAACGTGGTCGTGCAGCGCCATCCCATATCGAGCGCCGTTTCGCTGATCGCCGTGATGGGATCGCTGGCCGTGCTGTATCTGCTGCTGGGCGCCGAGTTCATCGCCGCCGCGCAGGTCATCGTCTACGCCGGCGCCATCATGGTGCTGTTCGTCTTTGTCATCATGCTGCTCAATGCCGGCGGCGAGACCAAGGCCGGCCGCTCCTTCGTCGCCAGCCTGCTGGGCGTGCCGGTGCTCGTGGCGCTGCTGGCGCTGCTGGCATTTTTCACCGAGCGCATCTACCCGAGCGACACTGAGGTGCACTTCGGCGGCTTCCGCGGCGGCACGGCGCAGGCGGTGGGCCGCGCCCTGTTCACCACTTACCTGCTGCCGTTTGAGATCACTTCGATTTTGATCCTGATCGCGATCGTCGGCGCCATCGTGCTGGCGCGGAAGGAACTCGAATGATGGGCCACGTCCCGCTTTCCTGGTTTCTGATGCTGAGCGCGGTGCTGTTCTCGCTCGGCGTGGCTGGCTTCATTTTCCGCCGCAACATTATCACCATGTTCATGTCGATCGAGCTGATTTTGAACGCCGTCAACCTGACCTTCATCACCTTTGCCTACCAGCGGCAGCAGGTGGCCGGCCACTTATTCGCATTCTTCGTAATGGTGGTGGCGGCGGCCGAGGCCGCGGTCGGCCTGGCGATCATTCTGACCGTTTTCAAGAACCGCGGCACGCTAAATATCGACGACCTGGACTCGATGAAGAACTGACAACGCGACCGATGCAACTCTGGCTCATACCCATACTTCCGCTGGCCGGCTTCCTGATCAACGGCCTGTTCGGCCGGCGCTTTTCCAAGGGGCTGATCAACACGTTCGCCATCGGCAGCGTGGTGCTCGCCTTTCTGTGGGTGCTGAAGACCCTCTTCGGCCTGGGCGGCATCGAGGCCACTTACACCGAGCATTACTTCACCTGGATTCAGAGTGGCGTGCTTTCGGTTGGCTGCGATTTCTCGGTCGACCGCCTCACCGCCGTCATGCTGCTGGTGGTCACCGGCATCGGCTCGCTGATCCACATTTACGCCATCGGCTACATGGCTCACGAGGGCGGCTACTACCGATTCTTCGCCTTCCTCAACCTCTTCATGTTTTTCATGCTGACGCTGGTGCTGGCCGCCAACTACCTGGTGCTGTTCGTCGGCTGGGAGGGCGTGGGGCTGTGCAGCTACCTCTTGATTGGCTTCTATTTCGACAAGAAGTTCGCCACCGACGCCGGTAACAAGGCGTTCATCGTGAACCGCATCGGCGATTTCGGTTTCTCGCTGGCGATGTTTTTGATCTTCCGCCAGTTCGGCTCGTTCGATTTCGCCCGCGTGTTCGCGCAGGCGCCGGCCGCGCCGGTTGGCCTGCTCACACTCATCGGTGTGTTGCTGATGTTCGGTGCGTGCGGCAAGTCCGCGCAGATCCCGCTCTACGTCTGGCTGCCCGACGCGATGGCCGGCCCCACGCCCGTTTCCGCGCTCATCCATGCCGCCACCATGGTCACCGCCGGCGTTTATATGACGGCGCGCTCGTTGGTGATTTACACGCACGCTCCTATCGCGATGGACGTGATCGCCTACATCGGTATCGCCACCGCGTTCGTCGCCGCCACCATTGGCCTGGCGCAGAACGATATCAAGAAGGTCTTCGCGTACTCGACTGTTTCCCAGCTCGGCTACATGTTCGTGGGCGTCGGCTGCGGCGCTTTTTCGGCCGGCATTTACCACCTGATGACACACGCGTTCTTCAAGGCGCTGCTCTTCCTCGGCGCGGGCGCCGTGATCCACTCTCTTTCCGGCGAGCAGGACATGCGGCAGATGGGCGGGCTCCGCACCAAGATTCCCTGGACGTTCGGCGTCATGCTGTGCGCTTCGCTCGCCATCGCCGGGTTTCCGTACACTTCCGGCTTTTTTAGTAAGGATGCGATCCTGCTGGCCGCCGATCATCGCGCGCCGTGGCTGTACTGGGCCGGCACTTTCACCGCCGGCCTGACCGCGTTCTACGTCTTCCGCGCGTTCTTCATGACCTTCTTCGGCCGTTATCGCGGCCAGGAGCACCACCCGCACGAATCGCCGCCCGTGATGCTGGTCCCGCTGGTGATTCTAGCGGTACTGTCGCTCGCCGGAGGCTATCTCTTCAAGGTCCCCGACTTTCTCCGCACCGTTTTTCCGGCCGTTGCAGCGCCGGAGGAGTTTGCCCCTATGGCCGTTGCCAGCGCCGCCGGCCTGCTTGGCATCGCGCTGGCGTTCCTGATGTACGTATACAGGCCCGGCATCCCCGATTCCATCGCCAGTGGCGCCAAGGGCCTCTACAAGCTGGTCTACAACAAGTACTTCGTGGATGAGATCTACGACGCAGCGGTGGTCAGGCCCGTAGTGAATGGCTCGCGCGTGGTGCTCTGGAAGGGCGCCGACGCTGGCCTGATCGATGGCATGGTCAACGGCGTCGGTGCGCGCGCCAAAGGTATCGGCGGCGTGTTGCGCCTCGCGCAATCCGGCAACACCCGCAGCTACGCCACGTGGGTGGCGTTCGGCGGCGTGTTGGTGATCTTTGGCATGGCGGTCATGGTCGTGTTGGGAGGCCTGCGATGAACCTGCTCCTGCTCGTTCTCGTGCTTCCGGCTGCCGGGTTCCTGATCGCGCTCGCCGCTCCGCGTTCCTCGCCGGCTTCGAGCCGCTATTGGGCGCTGGGTGTTTCGCTGGTCACGTTTCTCGCTTCGCTGGCTCTGCTCGGCTGGTTTGACCGATCACTTGGCGGCGATCAATTCTCCGTCGATCTGCTGTGGATCTCTTCGCCCGAAATCCGTTTCCACATCGCCGCCGATGGTGTCAGCCTATGGCTGGTGCTGCTTTCCACTTTCCTCACGCCCATCTGCGTGTTGATTAGCTGGAACCACATTCAGAGCCGCGTCAAGGAATTCTACGCTTTTCTGCTGCTGCTGGAGTTCGGCCTGGTGGGCGTCTTCCTGGCGCAGGACCTGTTTCTGTTCTACGTGTTTTGGGAAGTCAGCCTGGTGCCCATGTATTTCCTGATCGGTATCTGGGGCCACGAGCGCCGCATCTACGCCGCCGTGAAGTTTTTCCTCTACACCATGGCCGGTTCGGTGCTGATGCTGGCGGCCATCATTTATCTGTACAATCGCGCGGGCACGTTCGGCTACGCCGCCATCCTGGATC
Source organism: Bryobacteraceae bacterium (assembly GCA_049511495.1). Classification (GTDB taxonomy): domain Bacteria; phylum Acidobacteriota; class Terriglobia; order Bryobacterales; family Bryobacteraceae; genus Bog-375. The sequence continues at coordinate 4,514 of JBEKXZ010000047.1, forward strand.
AGCTCTCGAGCGGCCGCCTGGTCTTCACTCCCTTCGAGCAGATGTTGCTCTTCCTGGCTTTCTTCGTCGCCTTCGCCATCAAGGTGCCGCTGTTCCCGCTCCACACCTGGCTGCCGGACGCGCACGTCGAGGCGCCCGTTGCCGGTTCCGTGATGCTGGCCTCCGTCATGCTGAAGATGGGCACTTTCGGTATTCTGCATTACGCGTTGCCGCTGTTTCCCAGCGCCGCGCGGCGCTGCGCCCCGTGGATCGCGGTGCTAGCTATCATCGGCATCATCTACGGCGCGCTGGTCGCCATGGTGCAGCCGAATCTGAAAAAACTGGTGGCGTACTCATCGGTCAGCCACCTCGGCTTCGTGGTGCTCGGCATTTTTTCCTTCACTCAACTGGGACTCGATGGCGCGGTCTACCAGATGCTCAATCACGGCATCACCACCGGCGCGCTGTTCGTGCTGGTCGGGCTGATGTATGAGCGCCGCCACTCGCTCGCCATCGAAGACTACGGCGGCGTCGCCACTGCCGCGCCGTGGCTCTCCACCGTGTTCCTCATCACCACGCTGGCTTCCATCGGGCTGCCACTGTTGAACAATTTCGTCGGCGAGTTCCTGGTGCTGCAAGGCGCCGCCCTCGCGAACTTCAAATGGGCCGTATGGGCCGCGCTGGGCGTCATCCTCTCCGCCTGCTACATGCTCTGGATGTACCAGCGGGTCTTTTACGGCGAGTTGAAAGAGGAAGTGCGGTCGCACCTGCCGGACCTCAACCTGCGCGAGTGGGCCGTGGTGGTTCCGCTGATCGCCATGATGGTCTGGATGGGCGTCTACTCGAAATCGTTCCTCGATCCCGTCGGCAAGACCACCGCCCGCGTGCTCGAACAAACCCAGGTCAATGTGTCCTACCGGGTCGATCTTCGGCTGCCTGCGCGCACGGAGGTGAGCCGTGCCCGCTAGCCCGATGTTCAATCCCGCCGACCTGATCCGCTTCCTGCCCGAAATCATTCTCACGGTGATGGGCACGCTCATTATGGTGCTCGATCCGCTGCTCGACCGCCGCGAATCCAAGATCTATGGAACGCTCAGCCTGGCCACGCTGGTGGCCGCGATCCTTGCCGCCATCTATGCTTATTCCCAACCCGGGCCTGCCTTCGGCGGCATGATCGTCGTCGATGGCTTCGCCACTTTTTTCCGTGTCCTGGTTCTCGGCGTCGGCATCCTCACCATCCTGCCTTCATTTAGTTTTCTCAAACGCCAGCAGGCCGCAACGAGTGAGTTTCACGCGCTGCTGCTTTTCTCCATCGCCGGCCAGTCGATTATGGCCGCGGCCAACGACCTCATCATCATCTTCATCGGCCTGGAAATCTCCTCCATCGCCAGCTACATCCTGGCCGGCTATCTGCGCGACGACAAGCGCGCCAATGAGGCCGCGCTCAAGTACTTTCTGCTTGGATCGTTCGCCACCGGTTTCTTTCTCTACGGCGTGGCGCTGATTTATGGCGAAACCGGCAGCATCAACCTCAGCGTGGTGCGCTTGCGTCTAGCCGGCCCCGACGCGCCCTTGGCCGTAATGGTCGGCCTGGCGGCGGCGCTGATGTTCGTCGGGCTGGCGTTCAAAGTCTCCGCTTCCCCATTCCAGATCTGGGCGCCGGATGTGTACCAGGGTGCACCCACGCCGGTCACCGCATTCCTGTCCGCCGGTCCCAAAGCGGCTGCGTTCGCCGTCTTTCTGCGCATCTTCATGACGGCCTTCGCGCCCATCGGCGAAGCCTGGGCGCCCCTGGTGTGGCTCTCCGCGCTGCTTTCCATGACGATCGGCAACTTCGCCGCGCTGCTGCAAACCAACGTCAAGCGCATGCTGGCCTATAGTTCCATCGCGCACGCCGGTTACGTGATGGTGGCGCTCGCGGCGCGCTCGGAAATCGGCACTGCCGCCGTGATGTTCTATCTGGCCGCCTACGCGTGCATGAACGTGGGCGCATTCGCCGTGGTCAGCTACCTCTCCGGCAAGGACGAGCGGTATCAGAGCATCGAGGATTTTGCCGGCCTCGCGCAGAAGCAGCCGTTCACGGCGGCCATGCTGACGATTTTTCTGCTCTCGCTGATCGGCGTGCCGCTCACCGGCGGCTTCTTCGGCAAGTTCTATATCTTCAAAGCCGCTTTGGAATCGCACCTGGTGTGGCTCACCGTGCTCGGCCTGCTCAATAGCGCCGTGGCCGCGTATTACTACCTGCGCCTTCTGGTGATGATGTATTTCCGCGAGCCCGGCGACGCCGTTTCGAGCGCCGAGCCGCTCACGCCCGCGTTCTCCGCGGCCCTCATCCTGCCCGCCATCGGCACACTGTTCCTAGGTATCTTCCCCGGCTGGCTGCTGGATTTCGCTGGACGTTCCGCCAGCCTGGTGAAATGACGATGCGCGGCCGCGATAATCTCAGTCTGCAAGCATGACGTGATGACCGACCGCGAAAAAGACGAGCTCGCTGCCCAGGTTTTGGCCGTCATTCGGGCCCGCTTTGACCCACCCGGTCCCGCCGATACCGGGGACATCCTGGAGCGCGCCCGCCGCCAGGCCCAAGCGCCGGCTCCCGCGCCCGCTCCTGTTCCGATTTGTGCGCCCTCGCGTCCGCCCGGACCCGCGCCCGACATGCGCCGCGTCGATCGCTTTTTGTTCGCCGCCGGCGCGCTGCTGCTTGCCGTCTACTTCTTCCGGCTGACGCGCGCTTCGCTCCACATTTATTTCACACCCGACGATCTGATGAATCTGTACCGCTCCTGGATTTTTCCCGCCGGCCGTCTCCTCAAAGCCAACCTGCTGTTCTTCCTCAGTTCCGATTTCGGGCGTCCCATGGGGAGCCTGTGGTACCGCGTGATCGTCGATTTCGCCGGTTTCCACCCCTTCTGGTTTCACGCCTCCAATCTCGCCATCCTGGCGGTCAACATCTGGCTGACATATGCGGTGGCGCGCCGGCTTGCCGGATCGCGCGAGATCGCCGCCCTTACCGCGCTGGCGATGGCCTATCAGCAGCGCCTCGCGTGGCTCTATTTTGATACCGGATTCGTCTACGACGTGCTCTGCTATTTCTTCCTCTTCGCCGCGCTGGCGCTCTATCTGCGGGCGCGCGCGCGTGCCGCGAAGCTCCAGCCCTGGCAATGGACGACCCTCTTCGCGCTCTGCATCTGCGCCTTGAATTCCAAGGAAATGGCGGTGATGCTGCCGGCGTTCCTGGGAACCTATGAGCTGCTATACCATCCGCCGCGAGCCTGGCAGCCTGCAACGCTGCAACGGTGGCTACTCCGTGAAGGCCGCCCCACGCTCCTCACCGGCGCTGTGGCCGTGCTGTTCGTGGTAGGCAGATCGATCGGCCCTCTCTCGCTGACTCACAACGCCGCCTACCGGCCGTCCTTCACGTGGGCTCAGTTTATGCTCACCAGCCGGCATTTCGCAGGGGACATCCTCGGAATGCCGGACTGGCCGGCCTGGGCGGTGCTTTTGCTCTGGACGATGCTGGCGGCCATCGCCTGGGCCGCAGGGTCGCGCGTGTTGGCCTTCGCCTGGCTGTTCGTGATGCTCAGCCCGCTGCCCATTGCGTTCATCTACCCGCGCGGAGCCGCCCAATATTACGTGTGCGTGTTCGGATGGATGCTTTACGCCGCCGTTTTGCTGGCGAATCTTACCGCGTTCCTTACACGCAGTGTGCCGCTTCCGGAATGGTGGCTGTCGAGAGCGCGGGGCGCGGCTTTGTTCGTCGTCTTGATGGCGATTCTTTATTTGGCTTACAAACCTCTGGGTTACGCCGGACTTACCAGCGCTTCACTGGAAGCCCCGGAAAACCGCAATACCGTGGCCCAGCTTCATGCCGCCGCCCCAACCATCCGCCCAGGCAGCCGTCTCCTGTTCTTGAACGATCCCATCCGCCCGGACTGGTTCAACCTGATCTTCATCGTGCAGCTCAGCTACGCCGATCCCAGCTTGCGCGTCTTCCGGGTCAAGGAAATGAAGCAGCGCCCGAGTGACCAGGAGATCGCTTCTTACGACTATGTCTTCGATTATCATAATGGCCGCTTCTTCGAGCTGAAAACGCCAAGCATCCCAGCCAACTAACTCCTGTGGCACTTGGCCCGCCCCGTCTCACGCCGGCATCTCAAGTCTCGCTGGTGCGCGTCACCGCGGGCAATCCCAATCGGCGCCGGCATTCATCCAGCATGGATGCCGTGCGCGTGGCGCCGCAGCGCGTCGCGCCCACCGCGCGCACGCCCAGCAGAGCATCCAGATCGCGAATGCCTCCGGCGGACTTGACCTGCACCCGCGGGGCTGCATGCTTCCGCATCAGCACCAGGTCTTCGATGGTGGCGCCCCCGCTGCCGTATCCGGTGGACGTCTTCACCCAGTCGGCGCCCAACTCGCTCGAGATCTCGCACAGGCGGATCTTCTGCGCGTCGTTCAAATAGCAGTTCTCGAAAATCACCTTCACTTTTTGTCCCGCGGCGTGGGTCACCGCGATCGCCGCCGCTAGGTCGTCGTGAACGTACTTCCAGTCGCCGCTCAGCACCGCGCTGATGTTCACCACCATGTCCAGTTCCTGGCCGCCATCGGCCAGCGCCCGCTCCGCCTCGGCCACTTTCACGGCGGTGGTGTGGCAGCCGTGCGGGAAGCCGATCGTGGTGCTGGCTTTCACCTGGCTCCCTGCCAGCACCTGCGCGCAACGGCGCAGGTAATACGGAAGAATACAGACGCTAGCCACCTCATAGTCCAGCGCCAGCCGGCAGCCGCGCTCCATCTCCGCCGCCGTCAGCGTCGGGTTCAGCAGCGAATGATCGATCATCTTGGCGATATCTTCGTATGTGTATTCCATGCGTCTGCTCTCCTCTTGGGACTCGCCGGACAAGCGCCGCTACTGCGGGCCTTTGCTCAATTCCCGCGATTTCTCCAGGTCCGCATTGCTGCCGGCCCTGTCGCCCAGACCGCCGCGCGCGGCGGCGCGGTTCTGGTACGCGTTGACGTAGTTCGGATCGAGCCGGATGGCATTGTCGAAATCGGCAATCGCGTCGGCAAAATGCCTGAGGCGCATATGCGCGTAGCCTCGCGCGTTGTACGCTCGCGACGACACCGGGTCCAGCCGGATCGCCACACTGAGTTGCTCGATGGCCTCGACGAATTTCCCGTCCTGAATCAGCTTGCGCCCCGCCGCCTGATGGGCGGACGCATCCTTAACGGCTTCGGGCGCCGACCTCGGAGGCGCCCCGTCCGTTTTGAGCGCTGATTTCACCGCCGGAGCCTGCGGTTTGGGTGTTGGCGCGGCATCCGGTTTCGGCGGCACCGCCGCAGCGGAGGTCGATGGCGTTGTGGCCGCCGCAAGCGCGGGAGTCGCTGGCGCGGCATCCGCCTTGAGCGGCAGCGCAGTGCCGGAGGTCGATGGCGTGGCGGCCGGCACAGGCGGGGCTGCAACCGGCTCCGGTGCGGCTGGCGAGCCCGGCAGGCTAAGCGCCACCGTATCCGGCTGCGCTTCCTTGGCGCGAGCGGCCTCGATCGCTTCTCGCACTTTCTTCGACGCCATCACCAGCAGTTGCTGGGTTTCCGCGTTGTCCGGATCCAACTGTGCGGCACGCTGCAGATCCACCAGCGCCTCGTCGTAGCGCCCCAGCAGGATGTAGTCGCCGCCCCGCGCCCGCCACGCGACCGCCGACGAGGGGTTGAGCGTGATCGCTGTCGTTCGGTCGGCCAGCCCTTTCGCATGCTCTCCCAGCGCGTGGTATGACGCGGCGCGTTCGAGGTAAGCATCCGAGTTCTTCGGGTCCAGCTCCACCGCGCGGTTGCGGTCCCGCAACGATTCTTCGAGCTTGCCCTGCTGCGCAAAAACCGTGCCGCGCGCCAGGTAGAGGCGCACATCGTTCGGGTCCAGGCGGATGGCTTCCGTGTAATCCGCCGCCGCTCCGTCTTTGTCGGCGAGCACTTCCTTTACCGCGCCCCGCGTGCGGCGCGCCCGGGCGTCCTCCGGCCGCAGCCGCACCGCCGTGTCCAGGTCAGCCAGCGCGCGCCGGTAATCGCCCAGCCCGGTGTAGGCCAGCGCCTGCTCGACGTAAACATCCGCGTAATCGGGGCGCCGCCGCAGGCATAAATCGAAGGCGTCCACCGCGTCGCGGAATCGCCCCTCGGCCGCGCGCGCCATGCCCAGGCCTTTGTCCGCGTCGGCGTTATCCAGCCGCAACTCCAAAGCCCGCGTGAAATCCGCCGCGGCCTTTTCGTGATCGCCCAGCGCCAGTTCCTGATTGCCTCGTCCGGTATACACCTCCGTGCGCTCCAGCTTCAGGCCGATCGCGGTGGTGTAGTCCTGAATCGCGCGCGCGCTTTCTCCGGTCTTGGCGTAGTAGTCGCCGCGCGCCCAGTAAGATTGGCCGTTGGCGGGCTGCAAGGTCACTGCCTGTTCCAAGTCGGCTAGCGCATGTATCTTGTCACCTCTGGCCAGGTAGTCCAGACCTCGCGCGCGCAACGCCGCGGCGTTACCGGGGTCTAATTCAAGGGCTTCCGAATACTCGCCGAGGGCCTCTTCGCGGTGCCCCGCCTGGTCGGCGCGCTGGCCACGCTGGTACGCGGCTTGCGATTTTCTTTTGTCGGGTTTCCCTGCGGAGTGAAGCGCCGGTAGCGTCGTTCCCAGAAAAACGAGCGCCAGTCCCAAGTGCGCGAGACAAGTGTTTCGGTTTCGCATCGCCTCATGAATTAGTGTACACTCGAAGCGTATTTGATTGTCCGCTGGTGTACGGGAAGCCGGTGCAAATCCGGCGTGGCCCAGCCACTGTAAGCGCGGAGAATCGCCCATCGTGTGTCACTGTTCCAGATGTGGAATGGGAAGGCCGGGCGATTCGACGATGCGCAAACCAGGAGACCGGCCAGCGAGATGGTTTACTTTCGGCTCTCTAGGGAGGAGCCTCGAATGTATAGACGTCTCCAGGGCCTTGCGGCCTTGCTCCTGTTGTTTTCCGCCGGCCTTCCGGCTGCTTCGTTGCAAGGCACGGTTGCCGATCCGTCCGGCGCTCCCGTGGTGGGCGCCCAGGTCGCGGTATCGGTCCCCGCCGGAATCGCCGCCCAGACGCTCACCGGTGTCAACGGCTCGTTTGAGCTCGATACCGCCGTGGCCAAGGCGCCGGATGCCAAACTGGTGGTTACCGCGCCGGGATTCCGCACCGCCGAAATTCTCCTCTCCGCCGCATCGCAACCGCTGACGGTGAAGCTGCAACTGGCGCCACTCGAGGATTCGGTGAGCGTGGTCGGCTCCGCCATCGATGTCCCGGCCAGCCAGCAGGGCGGAAGCACCAGCATCGTCACCAGCGAAGAGATTCGCCGGAGCAACCTGGCGCAGGCCGTGGATCTGCTCCGTTACCTCCCCGGAATCGCCATCAGCCAGACCGGATTCACCGGTGGCCTCACCTCGCTCTATCTGCGCGGCGGCTACGACGATTTCAATCTGGTCGAGATCGACGGCATCCCCGTCAATAGCTTCGGCGGGGGCTTCGATTTTGCCCACATCCCGGCCGAGGAGTTGGACCGTGTCGAGGTGATTCGCGGCCCCGAATCCGCCGTGGCCGGCGAGTACGCCAACTCGGGCGTGGTCAACTTCGTCACCCGGGAAGCCGGCGCCGCGCCCAACCTCGATATCCTGGCTGAAGGCGGTACTTACCAGGAGCATCGTTTCGGCATAGCCGGCGGCGACACTTTGGCCGGGTTCGGCATTGCCGTCGCGGCTTCGCGCCTCGACGACAACGGCCCGGTACCCAACAGCGACTATCGCAATGAGAACCTGATGCTCAATCTGCTGCGCCGCTTCGGCAGCCAGTCGCTGAATTTGCACGGCGATTTCGATTCCAACTCCGTCGGCGAACCTGGTCCCTACGGCTCCGATCCCAACGACGACTACACTGGCCTCGACACCATCAGCCGCAGCAAGAACAACTTCTCCGATTACCTGGCGCATTACCAGGCGGACCTATTCTCGGGGCGGATCAAGGAGGATCTGGTCGCCTCGTTCTTTCTCAACAACAACGGCTACACCAGCCCTTACGGGTTCAGCTTTAATAAAGATCTGCGCGGCCAGGCCGAGTGGCGGATGACAACCAGTGTCAAGCCTTGGTACACGGTGGCTTTGGGCACGGTTGAAACGACTGAGGAAGTACGCAATACCTACATCACCGACGCGAACTCCGATACCTTCCCCATCCGCCGCAACGATATCGCGTTCTACGTCGAGAACCGCTTTCAACTGCCCGGCGGTTGGACAATCAACGCCGGCGTGCGCGGCGAGTTTCTGGACACCGGCAACATTCCCGCCGATGGTGCTTCGCGTCCGTATTTTCCGGCGCAGTCGGTCAGTGCGGTCGATCCCAAGGTGGCCGCTGCGTACAGCCGGGGCGGCACGCGGCTGCACGCTTCCTTCGGCACCGGCTTTCGTCCGCCCGCTGGCTTCGACCTGGCCTACACCGACAATCCGTCGCTCAAGCCGGAGCGCACGCGCGGCTTCGACGCGGGCGTGGAGCGCCGCTTTTTCCACGACGTTCTTTCGCTCGACGCCACCTTCTTCGACAACCGTTATTACGATCTGATCGTCATCCTCGGCGGCAATCTCTCCGTGCTCAGCCACTATGAATCCGACAACCTCGCCAACTCGCGTGGCCTGGGCACGGAATACTCGGCCCGCCTGCGGCCCACGCGGTGGCTTTACATCACCGGCTGGTACACCTGGCTCGATTCGGAAATTCTCTCGCTCAACGGCACTGCCAACCTGGCGCCGGCGCCGTTTACCGTGGGCCAGCAGTTGCTGCGCTGTCCGGCCAATTCGGGCGCTTTCGCCGCCACCTTTACCCGCGGCCGCGTCTCGGGCGGTCTGGACGGGTACTTCCGCGGCTCGATTCTCGATGTCGATCCCAGCTACGGCGCATCCGCCGGCTTGTTTCAAAACCCGGGCTATGCCAACTTGGGGCTGAATCTCAACTACAAGCTCGGCCGCGGCCTCACTGCTTATGGCAACCTGCGCAACGCGCTCGACCAGCATTACGAAGAGGTTTTCGGCTACCCTTCGCCGCGCCTGAACTTCGTGACCGGTTTCAAATGGTCGCTCACCGGTGCAAAATGAGAATATGAGCAAGCAACCGTTCGATCCGCCTCATCTGACCATCAGCCGTGTCTACACACGCGGCGGCGACGAAGGAGAAACCGCTCTCGCCGGCGGCCAGCGTGTGGCCAAGGATGGGCCGCGCATTGAAGCCTACGGCACGGTGGACGAATTGAACGCCTTCGTGGGGGCCGCGCGCGCTACCGCCGAAGGGCTGGTCGACAAAGACGGCCGCGCCTGGACGCTGGTGCCAGTTCTGCTGCGCATCCAGCACGAGCTGTTTAATCTCGGCTCGATTCTCGCCACCCTGCCCGAAGACGTTCACGAACGGCAGGCGCGCGTGACCGATGAAGCAGTGACTCGCCTGGAAACCGAAATGGACCGCATCAATCGCGACATGACACCGCTCGGCTCGTTCGTGCTGCCCGGCAGTGGCCGTTTGAACGCCGATCTGCACCTTTGCCGCGTTGTGTGCCGCCGCGCCGAACGCGCCGTGGTGGCTTTGGCCCGTGTCGAAAGCGTGCCACCGGAGGCGATTCGCTACCTCAACCGGCTCAGCGATTCGTTTTTTGTCTGGAGCCGCTGGGCAACCCACCTCACCGGCGATCCGGAAACTTTATGGGATCCGAACCATGCGGGTTCGGCTCGTCCTGATAGATAATCAGTTTAGGAGAACACGAATGAAGAACAGTACATCGAGACCGCTGGCCATCGGCCTCACGATCCTGGGTATGCTGGCACGCCTGGTGCCGCACGCCCCCAATTTCACGCCGGTGGGCGGCGTCAGCCTGTTTGCCGGCGGCCGGCTCACCGGCTGGAAGGCTTACCTGTTGCCGCTCGTGCTGATGCTCGTCACCGATCCGCTGGTGGGCGGCTATTCGTTCGCGACTCCGTTCGTGTATGCGAGCTTCCTGGTTTATGTGTGGATCGGCTCGCGGCTGCGCGCCACCCAGAGCCCGCTCGCCATTGGCGCCGCGGCTGTCGCGGGCAGCGTGCAGTTCTTCGTGATTACCAATTTCGGAGTGTGGCTGAACCCCGCCGCAACTTACGCGCACAACGCTGCCGGCCTGATGGCCTGCTATGTAGCGGCGATTCCGTTTTATGGCCGCACCCTGGTGGCGGATCTCTTCTACTCGGCCGCCCTCTATGGCGCCTACGCCCTGCTGAGCCGCCGCGTGGCTGTCCGGAATCGGACAGCGGCCTAAGCGGACTGATTCATCACCCGTAGGGGCCGGACATGCCGGGCCTTGCCTCGCATTGGCGTTATGATGAGCTTGGGACATGGCGCTGATCGCGGTTTCCGGGCATCCGGGGTGCAGGTTTGAGGAGGTCGCGCGCATCACTGCGCAGCGGCTGGGTTTCGAGTTGCTCACGCAGGCGCGGCTGGAGACTCTGGCCGCAGAAGAATTCGGCGCCGAAACCCGCATCCCCGATAAGGCCTGGGCCAGTCTGGCGACTTCCGTCCTGGCGCGGCTGGCAACCGCTCACCATATTGTCTACTGCGCCGCCGGCGGCGAACTCCAGTCGCGACACTTCCCCGGCATGCTGCGCGTCCATGTAGTGGCCCCGGAAAACGTGCGCATCGGCAACATCATGCTGGATTGCCGCTTGGAACGCGCCGCCGCGCGCCAACGCCTGCTGGAGCTCGAAGCCGCCGACCGTGCCGCCCGCAAAGCCAGGTTTGGCAAAACCCGCGCTACCGCCGATCTGTTCGATCTCGTGCTGAATGCCGAGACCGTCAGCGGCGAACAGATGGCCGAGTTGATCGACCGCGCCGCCGCCGCGCTGGCCCTGACCGGGCGCGGGTTTCTCTCCGCCGCCGCCGAAGCCCAACTCCAGTTTCAGATGCGGCTCCGTCTGGCCCGTTACGGCATCGTGCCGCCCGACAAGATCACCATTCGCAAGAAAATCTTCGCCAACCCGAGCGAGGAAATGTTCGCCAACCTGCTCGATTTTTACCGCATCGCCTGGGAGTACGAGCCGCGCAGCTTCCCCGTCCAGTACGACCGCGACGCCAACCCGACCGAATCATTTACCCCGGATTTCTATCTGCCTGAATTCGACTTATATGTGGAACTAACCACCATGAAGCAGTCTCTGGTAACTCGCAAGAACCGGAAGGTCCGTTTGTTGCGTGAACTTTATCCCCACTTGAACATCCAGGTGTTTTATCAGAAGGATTTTGAGAATCTCATTTTTAAGTACGGCCTTGCCCAGCGCCCGGTGACCGCATGAGCGCCCCCTTGCCGCCCGGCATTGAACGGGTCTTGTTTACCGAAGAGGAGATTGCGCAGCGCATCTGCGAACTGGGCGCCCGCATCTCGCGCGACTACGCAGGCAAGACCCTGAAACTGGTTGGCGTGCTCAAAGGCTCGGTCTTCTTTCTCACGGCCCTGGCCCGTTCGATCGAAGTCCCGGTGAAGATGGATTTCCTGGGCATCTCGAGCTTCTCCAACCGCAGCGGCGCTCCCGGCGTGGTGCGCATCGCCAAGGACCTGGACGACAGCATCGAAGGTGAGGACGTGCTGCTGATCGAAGATATCGTCGACACCGGCTTCACGCTCCGCTACCTCTTGCAGAACCTGGCCGGCCGCGCGCCCAACTCGCTCGCCGTTTGTACGTTTCTCGATAGAACCAGCCGTCGAATCGTGCAGGTGCCCGTCGATTACCGCTGTTTCGAAATCCCCGACCGCTTCGTGGTGGGATTCGGTCTGGATTCCCAACAGCTTTACCGCAACCTGGGCTACGTGGCGGTCGTGAAGCACGAGAAGATCGTTTGACGTCGGAGCGGGACATGAACCGTACTAGACCGGGGCTGGGCGTGCCCGGCCCATGTGTGTATCGTACCTTCCTCATATCAAAAACACCTGAGAATTCCCCTTCCGCCGCTCACCAATTAGCCGGGGATCCAGGTAAAGTGTTAATTCACCCAACGGAAACGCTTCCCGGCGGCGCCATCCCGGATTTCGTCATTCGTTTTTAGCATTTTGGGTTTAAAATTGAAAACAGAAACCCAGAAAGGCAAGTGTGCACCAATGAGGTCTCGGATACTCTTCATTTCCGGGCGTCATGACGATGCCCGCCAACTTTCGCGGATGCTGGGATCTCTTCCCGTTGCTCTGGAGCACGTCGAAACCTACCAGCAGGCACGCACCCTGCTTCAGCAGAGCGACTACGATGTCCTGTTGACCGAAGCCGTTCTACCCGATGCAAGCTGGCTGGATGTTCTGCATTTGGCCCGCGAAGTCCCAGGCGACCTGGAGGTGATCGTGACCGATCCCCACGCCGACGCCCGATTCTGGGCCGAAGCCCTCAACCTGGGCGCCTACGACTTGCTGTCGCAACCATTCTACGCGCCCGAGGTGCGGCGCATCTTATATAACGCCTGTTCGCGGCCGGACTACCAGAGGTATCCCGCCGCTGTGTAGGGACAGGAGGCCGGGCAGCCCCGGCCAGCTTAGTCAGTCTCTTCGCCTCGCCGCGTTGACTCTGCGATGCACTTCAATGGCGCCCGAAGTGGCGGGGCATGCTGGGAGGGCGGAAGGCGGGGCGGGGCATGGGGCGCGGCGCCGAATGGAACCCAGGCGCGTGCGGCTCTTCCGCTCCGCCGTGGCCAAAGTGGCGCGCGCTGTGATCGGCGTTCGGGTCGTGCGCTCCCGGCGAGGAGTACGGTGAATTGCGGTAAGAGCCGCTCTTCGAAGCGTATTGCGAATCGCGGAACCCGCCGCTCCTGGCGTAGCTGGAGCCGGCGTACCGATCCTGTGTGACGGTGCCCTGCGAACCGTATCTTGGCGCGCCGGCCGCTTCGTCACGGCCATAATATGTCCGCCCGCTGCGCCACGAATCGCGGTAGCCTTCCCAATCGTAACGCTCGACAGGCCGGTACGAATGGTTGAAAAGGAGATCGCGTAGCAGCGCGTACTGGCCGTAGAAGACCCAGAAATCGCGCCCGTCGCGATGGTCCCAATAGCCGTACTGATTCACCTGGCCGGGCGGCGCCATGTAGGCGAAGCCGGCGGGTTGCGCGACGCGATCGGCTTCGGAATCGAACTTGCCGGCGGGCTTGTGTTCGATGGCCATGCCGAGGTCGTTGCGCATGGCGTTGTAGGCGCCGCTAGACACGTCTACCCACGCTTCGTCGGAGGTGCTGGCGCCGGCCTTGGCCGCGGCATCCTCCACGCGCGTCTTGACGGTGCGTATTTCCTGGTCGTAATGGCGCGCGCTGCCGGTGCCGCGCACTTCCATGTCGACCAGAATTTTGTCCCACGAATAATAAAGCTGCCCGTCGAGCGACTGGACTTCCTCGGCCTGCTGCGGCAACTCAGCGGCGGCACTGTGCAGTGCATCCTGGGCGGCGATCAGAGCGCCAAGGTCGAGATGCTCGAAATCGGCGGCGGCCGCCTGCCGGCGTTCTTCGGCAGTCGATTGCCACAGGTTCTCGCTCTGCGTGACGATGCCGTGGAGTCCCGCCACACGCGCGTCCAAACCGGGCTTCTTTTCCGGCCAGTCGGTTTCACCCTTTGCGACCACGGCCTCGACCGGCGCCAGGTCGAAGCTGTGAACCGCCTGGTAGTCGCGGCTCATCTGCGCGAGCCGCTGCGGCATTTCGCGCTTTATCTCGATCCAATGGGCCGCGTTTTTTTGGATCTCCGTGGCCGCGCTTACCGCCGCGGTGCGCACGCCGCGCTCACCGGCCAGAAGCGATTCCACCTTCTGCCGGTCCTGCCGGCGATTCTGCTTCTCGAGAAGCGACAGCTCGTCCATTTCGCGCTGCGCCTGGACCAGTTGCGACTCCGATAACGCCAGTCCCGCGGGCCACTGGATGGCGGCGGGGATGGCGTGGAACAGCGCGCTCTCCGACGCGACCTCGCCGGTCACTTCAGTCTTGGCTTGGGCGACCTGCTGTTGCGCACCGGAGAGCGCGGCGCGTTCGTTGTCGATTTGTTGGCGCAGGTTGCGCGGCAGGTTGTCAAGGCCCGCGGTGAGCACCACCCCGAGCGATACCGTGAGCAATACCGCGAGGAATTTGAGTCCGGATCGATTCATGGAATGCCGCCACCTTTCCGGATGCGGCTTGGCTGCCACCGGTCCCAACCGGCGCGGTCAGCCCTTGGTTCCCCGGTAGATCGTCACGTCGGCGGCGGGGATTCCCCTGTAACGCGTGACGGCAAATGGCTCGGCCTGCTCCTTGCGGATGGCGAGGATGCCCGCGCCGCTCCGCTCCCGAAATTCCCAATAGTAGAATCCCGCCGGCTGCGGCCGGTCGCTGCGCGTCGATTGGACCTCCCGGCTTATCCGGTACATCCAGACCTTGCCGTCGAAATCGAACGTGTCGCCGGTGTTCTGTCGCTCGTCCATTTGCGCGAGGTCTTCTTCGCTCAGGCCCAGGTCTTCGAGCGTTGGCTGGCGCGCCTCGGTCGAGATGCCGACCGCCTGGTCGCCGCCCGCATCCACCCGCATCGCCACGCGGCGCTCGCGGTAGGGGCCGCTCAACTCGAACCAGTTGTGCGCGCCGGCTTGAAACCACGTGCAGCGGTCCGAGTTGAAATCGAGGTCGGTCATATTGTCGCCCGCGCCGGCGACGGAAATCACGTCGCCGGCGCGCGCTTGCGTTGGCTTCAAGTCGGCCAGGTCTTCCACCGGCGCCGCAGCCGGCGCAGGGACGTGCGGCGTTTTGAAAAGTTGCATCAGCACAACCACCAGCAAGGCAACCAGAATGCCGGTCAGCGTGAATGTGATCGGGCCCATCCCGGTTTATGCCTTGGCTTTCTCGCCTGCCTGCGCGCCGGATGTGATCGGCGGGCTCCCGCTGGCCAGTTCCTTGGGGATGTAAGGCGGCGGCGTTGGCGCTTTGGCGGCTTGCCGTTCCGCTTTGAGCGCGGCCAGGTCGGCATCCACGCCATGGCCGCTCAGCTCGGCAAACTGCTTTTCCAGATCTTCGTCCTTGCCGGTCGACGCCAGTTCGTCGAACGCCTTGGCGGTGGCCTCTTCCTTGGAGACCGTGTCTTCGAAGCGGTTGAGCTGGGCGAAAGCGTTATCGGCGTTGCCCACGCCGGCCATCGCTTCGGCTACCTTGCGCTGCGCGGCGGCGGCGTTCTTGCGCGCCACCAGCGTGGTAGCGGTTCGCTCGCCTTCATCGATTTTGCGCTTCAGCTCGCCCACCTGGCTCTTCAGCTTTTCGCTGGTTTGCCGCGCCGCATCGACGGCCTGTTGCATGGACGCAATCTGGCGGTCGCATTCGGCCTTCTTGGCCAGCGCCTTCTTGGCCAAGTCTTCGTTGCCGGCGTCCAGCGCCTGGCCCGCCCGGTCCTTCCAATCCTGCGCCTGCCGTACGTACTTCTGGTATTCGGCGTCCAGGCGGTTATAGTTGCTCATGGCCACGGCCGAAGCGCGCACCACGTTGTTCAATTCGTTCCGCATGTCCGCCACCGTCTGGTTTATGGTGGCTTCGAAAGTGGCGTCCTCAATGGCATCGACGCCCGAATTGGCCTGGCCGCGCGCCACGCGGCCCAGTCTCGACATGAAATCGCCTAAGAATGGCATCGTATTCCTCGCTTACGAACTCAAACCGCTCAGCACCTTGCGGGCCGTCATCACATCCACCAGCAGGAAATGGACGCAGGAGAGGACCTCGTCCTCGTCCTCCGGTCCCCAGTCCAGCAGTTTGCAGAAGTTGTTCAGGGTAACGGCCAGCTTGCCGCCGCCCGCGTCATAAAGCTGGAAATAGGAGGTGGAAATGCCGTTGTCGGCGGCCAGCATGCTCGCCATGATTTCCGGCGTGATGGCCGCCTTGGGCGCCACTGTGCATACCAGCGAGAGGAACAGGATGTCGCCCTGGAGCACCGCGCGCGCGGTGACTCCGCTTTCGACTTCCCGGATGGTGAGTGTATCGGGTGCTGGCTCGGAGACTTCGTAACCTTTCTCCGCCAGAAGCGCGTGAATTGGGCCCAGAAGCGGGCTGGTTGTGGCTGTCATAAGATCTCGATGATAATACGCGGACGCACCCGCCAAAGTTCCATCGGCAAAAGCACCCGCGCAACCCATTGTACGCTAGGACGGTGGGTGCGCAGAATAGCGGCAATCGAGTCGTCGTACCGAAGATCGAGCCGAATCAAATTCGCCTCAGTTTTTCCCAGTGCCCGCCAAGAGAAAGCGCGGGTGAGCATGGCGAGAGCCGCGGTGGAATACGCAAAAATGTTTCGCGTTGTGTTGCCGGAGATGCTCGACGAGACCTTCCAGATGCCTGGCGCCGATGACGTCGTGATCCTCCCCGGGATGATCCTGGAGTGCAACGTCTTGGAAGGCGTGGCCAGCCAGTTTCTCGCTGAGCGCCCCGAGGAGGCTGTCAACTCCCGCGTTTGCCGGCTTACGAGAGATTTGACAACGGCTCGGGTTTTCCTGCGTAGGCCCAAGCCCTTCAGCTAACATCCCCACTCTGATCCGCCTGCCGCGTGGCCAGGCGGGCTCGAAGGAACTACTCTTCCTTCGCCACCACCACCGTGACCTCGGCGATGACATCTTTATGGAGCTTCACCGGGACCTTGAACTCGCCGAGTTGCTTGATAGGCTCGTCGAGCTGGATCTTGCGGCGATCGATCGTGAAATTCTTGGCGGCCAGAGCGTCGGCCACGTCTTTGGCGGTGACCGAGCCGAATAACTGGTCCTGTTCGCCGGCCTTCTGCGTGATGGTGACGCTGACGCCGGTCAGAAGTTTGGACAGGTCCTCGGCGTCGCCCTTCAGGTGAGCTTCTTTACGCAGGTGAGCCTGGCGTTCCTGTTCGACGATCTTGCGGTTGGCGTCCGTGGCGGCCACGGCGAGGCGTTTGGGCAGCAGGAAATTGCGGGCATAACCGGGCGCTACGCGAACCATATCGCCGCGGTTGCCCAGCTTCTCCACGTCTTCTCTCAGTATGACTTCCATGCGAGTTTCCTCCCGACCCTAGTTCTGCGCCGCGAAGGGCAGCAACGCGATGTTGCGCGCCTTCTTGATGGCGTCGGTGAGCCGCCGCTGGTGCGGCGCGCACACGCCGGAGATGCGGCGCGGGACGATCTTGCCGCGCTCCGCCACGAAGGCGTGCAGCGTCTTGACGTCCTTGTAATTGATGTCGTCCATCTTCTCGACGCAGAAACGGCAAATCTTCTTGCGCCGGAAATACTGCTTCTTCTGCGAAACGACGGCCTTGTCGCCGCCGGTGGGCCGCTGTCCGGCGCTGCCGGGTCTTCCTTTGAATTCAGCCATGGCTTAATTCTCCTTCGGCTGGCCGGGCATAGCCGGGGCCTCGGCGGAGTGGGCCGCGCTCTGGGGTGCGCCGGGAACGCTCGCCGGCGGCGGCGGCGCGCTGGCCGCGCGCTTGGCGGCCCGCTTGTCGCGCTGCTTCTTCCGCTTGTCCAGCCGCTTCCGCGTCTTGTCGATGCGCACCGTCAGGAACTTGATGACCATGTCCGAGACGCGCAGCCGGCGCTCGAGTTCCTTCACGGTATCCGCCGCGGCGGTGAATTCGAGCAGCACGTAGGCGCCTTCGCGGTATTTGTCCACCCGGTACGCCAGGCGGCGCTTGCCCCATTTTTCGACTTTGTCCACCGTCGCGCCCGTGGCCGTCAACTGAGTTCGCAACTGTTCGACGAACTGGTCGACTTCCTCGTCCGGGGCGTCCGGCTTAACAATGAAAAGCTCTTCGTAAATCCTCATGCTTCCTCTATGTTTGAGCCTGGGGCGCGACGATTGAATTTCGTCATGGCCTTAGCGACGCCCTCGGCGATTATCGAACGGACCGCGTCGGCCGCGTAGCCCACGAAGTCGTCCAATTCCTTGTCCTGCAAGCGCCCGACCGGCGCCAGCACATATTCCGCGCCGCTCCGCAGCGGGCGGCCCGGATGAATCCCCAACCGCACCCGCGCCACTTCGCTGGTTCCCAGGCTCCCGATCACCGATATCATGCCCTTGTGGCCGGCCGGCGTGCCTTTCGGCTTGATGCGCAGCGACAGCCACGGCAGATCCAGTTCGTCGTAAACAACCACCAGGCGATCCGCCGGAACGGAGTGCTTCTTCATCAGCGGCGCGAGCGAAGTGCCGCTGAGATTCATATACGTTTGCGGTTTGGCCAGCATCACCTCGTGCCCGTCGATTTCACCCAACCCGACGAGCGCTCTGGAATCCTTGCGGGTGACGCGGATGCCGTGCCGCTCGGCCAGCCGGTCGATAGTGAGAAACCCGAGGTTATGCGGCGTGCGCACGTACTCCTCGCCCGGATTCCCCAGACCGGCCACCAGGAACATGGAAGCCTATTTCTTCTTGCCCTTTTCCTTTTCTTTTTCCTTCTCCTCGGGAGCGGCTTCCTCTTCTTTCTTGCCCTTTTTGATCACTTCGGGCTCGGCGGCGGCCTCGGCGCCGGGTTCTGCCGCGGGTGCGGCCTCAGCCGCTGGTGCGACTTCTTCCGCGCGCAACGCCACCGCGTGCGCAATCACGGTCTCCGCCGCGCTCACCAGCTTCATCGAGGCCGCCAGCGCCACATCGCTGGCGCGCTTGCTTTGCCCGATCATCAGCTCGCTCACGTCCACCGAGAAGCTCTCGGGTATCTCGTCCGGCAGACACTCGATTTCAATCGCGCGGGTGATGACTTCGAGCAGCCCACCCTGCAGCTTCACGCCGGCCGGCTCGCCCACCGTATACACCGGAACGGTGATGCGGATCCGCTTGGTGAGATCGATACGCTTCAGATCGGCGTGCAGCAGGTTACCTTTCAACGGGTCCACTTGACTGTCCACAACCATCACCGGCGTGGTTTCGCCGCCTTGAATCGCCAGATTGAAAATCGTGTTATAACCGGTGGAACTGCGCACGATCTTGAGGATCTCGCGCGGGTTGACCGATACGCTGACCGCGTCCTTATATGCGCCGTAGACGACGGCCGGAATCTGCCCGGCGCGGCGTGTGCGGCGCGCTTCGTTCTTGCCGCGCGCGGTGCGCACCTCGGCTGTGACGGTAATGTCTCTCTTCACGCAAACTCTCCTTTATTCCGCCGCAAGTCCGGTTCACCCCATGCGGGGCTGACGTGGGTTGCGGCCGGTAGGACAGACCATCGCTTTTCGTGGTCTGTTAACCGTTACTTCAAATAAACAGCACGCTCACCGAAGTCTCTTCGTGAATCGACCGGATGGCCTCCGCCAGCAAATGCCCGACCGACAACGCCTTGATCCGGCTCGACTGCTTCGCCTCACAGTCGAGCGGTATCGAATT
Organism: Bryobacteraceae bacterium; assembly: GCA_049511495.1. Classification (GTDB taxonomy): domain Bacteria; phylum Acidobacteriota; class Terriglobia; order Bryobacterales; family Bryobacteraceae; genus Bog-375. Next base: position 23,842 of record JBEKXZ010000047.1, read on the forward strand.
CGTAAGAACCACTTCCTTCAGCCCGGATGCTTCGATCCGTTCCACCGCCGGACCGGACAGCACCGCGTGGGTGGCGCACGCCGAAACGCTGGCCGCGCCCTTATCGAGCAACGCCTGGGCGCCCTGCACCAGCGTGCCGGCGGTATCGATCAGATCGTCCACCAGCAGGCAGTGGCGCCCCTCCACGTCGCCCACCACGTTCATCACTTCGGCGACGTTGGCCTCTTCGCGCCGCTTATCGATAATCGCCAGCGGCGACGAATTCAGCCGCTTGGCGAATGCCCGCGCGCGCTCCACGCCGCCTGCATCCGGCGAAACCACCGTCACGTCCGGCAGATTCTGCGCCCGGAAATACTCGATCAACACCGGCGAGGCGTACAAGTGATCCACCGGGATATCGAAAAAACCCTGAATCTGGGCGGCGTGCAGATCGAGCGTCAGCACGCGGTCCGCGCCGGCGGATTCGAGCAGTCCGGCCACCAGCTTGGCCGAAATTGGCACCCGCGGCTTGTCCTTGCGGTCCTGCCGCGCGTACCCATAATAGGGTAACACTGCCGTGATGCGCTCCGCCGAAGCCAGTTTCAGCGCCTGCATCATCAGCAGCAACTCCATCAGGTTGCGCTCCACCGGCTTGCACGTCGGTTGGATGACGAAGACGTCGGCACCGCGCACATTTTCCTGAATTTGCAGGTGGATCTCGCCATCGGCGAACTGCCGCACCGTGCACTCGCCAAGCGCTGTATTCAGGTGCTGGGCGATTTCCCGCGACAGCGCCGGATTGGCGTTGCCCGTGAACAATTGCAAACGGTCGTGACTCATCGCTCTCTTCGGTTTCGGGGAGGCCATACTTTCGCGGTAATGTGCTCTTCGAGTGTCCGCCACCACATCGCGCGATATCGCGCGCGGCTTACCAGCGAGAAGCGGAAAGCCTTTTCGTTTCGGAAGACCGTAAAAACTTCGGATGCCTGGGCGGAACCGGGGAAAATCCCGTACACGGCCGATCCGCTGCCCGTCATCAGCGCCATCGAAGCTCCGGCACGCCACATCCGCTTCTTGATCGCGCCGATGATGCCATGCTGCTCCAGAGCCACCGTTTCAAAATCATTGCACGCGGCCCTGGAGACACCCCCGTCCCACACCCGAGACTGGAAAGTAACCATCTTATTTTGTTGCGATTCGCTTGTCAAACGCGAATTAAGCCGGGCGTATGCTTCGGCCGTCGAAATATGAATGCCTGGTGAAACCAGAACGCCGCTCAACGGCTTGCCATCGGGCAGCGGAAACAGTTCCGTGCCGCGGCCTATGCCCACCGCGGCGCCGCCCAGCAGGAAGAAAGGCACGTCGCTGCCCAACTGCTCACCGAGTTCGCGCAGGCGCTTGATCGCCAGGCTGCGTCCTGCCAGCACCGGCAACGCGAGCAACACAGCAGCCGCATCCGACGACCCTCCGCCCAATCCAGCGCCCATCGGAATCCGCTTCTTGAGCCACATCTCCACGCGCCCGGTAACGCGCATGGCATCCATCGTGGCACGGGCCGCACGCGCGGCTAGGTTATCCGCGATATGGAGATCGTCCACCAGCTCGATGCTGGTCCGGCGCGCTGGCGTGAAGGTAATCTCAATCGAATCGGCCAGAGAAATCGTGTGGAAGATGGTGCGTAGCTCGTGGTAGCCATCCGGCCGCTCGGCCAGCACGCGCAGTTCCAGGTTGATTTTGGCAAGCGCGCGCACACGAGCCCGGCGGGTCATTCTCATCGGTCGTACTGGAGCAGCGAGAAGACCTCGCGGCCGGCCAGCCTGGAGCGCCCGTGGAGGAACGTCAGCTCGACCACGAATCCCACACCGGCCACTTGGCCGCCCGCCGATTCCACCATGCGGGCCGCCGCGGCGGCAGTACCTCCCGTGGCCAGCAGGTCGTCCACGATGAGCACCCGGGCGCCGCCCGAAACCGCGTCCTTGTGCATCTCCAGCGTGTCGGTGCCGTACTCCAGGTGGTAGGTCACGCTCACCGTTTCGGCCGGCAACTTCTTCGGCTTGCGCACCGGCACGAAACCCGCGCCCAGCGCGTAGGCCAGCGCCGGAGCGAAAATGAAGCCGCGCGCTTCAATGCCCAATACCACGTCCACTTTGGTCTCGCGGTAATGGTCTTTCAACCCATCGATCACCCCGCGCAAGCCTGCAGGATCCTTCAGCAGCGTGGTGATGTCGTAGAAGAGGATGCCGGGTTTGGGAAAGTCCGGCACCTCGCGGATCAACTTCTTCAGATCTGCCATCAAGCCTCAATGCGGAACGAACCCAATTCTTGCACGGCGCATTCCTGTTCTTCAACCCCGCGCACGTCGGCCCAGCGCGGTCCGTGGTATAGCATGCCGGCCAGCTCGTCGAGTTTCGCCTTAGGGCCGGCTGCGTACACTTCCACTCGCCCGTCATCCAGGTTGCGCGCATAACCACTCAGGCCCAGTTCGTCAGCGGCCATCTGCGCAAACCAACGGTAGCCCACGCCCTGCACACGGCCGCGCACCAGCCAACGCCGGGCGGTTATTCGCGCTGCCATCTTCATTCCCAGCTCAGGATCACTTTGCCCGAGTTGCCGGAGACCATGGCTTCGAAGCCACGCTCAAACTCGGTGTAGTGGTAACGATGCGTGATCACCGGGGTGATGTCCAGCCCCGATTCGAGCATCACCGTCATCTTGTACCACGTCTCGTACATTTCGCGGCCATAGACGCCCTTGACGGTGAGCATACGAAAAATCACGGTGCGCCAGTCGATGGCCATTTCCGTGGTGGGGATGCCCAGCATGGCGATTTTGGCGCCGTGGCTCATGTTTTCGAGCATGTCGCGGAACGCCGCCGCGGTGCCCGACATCTCCAGGCCCACGTCGAAACCCTCGGTCATGCCGAGCTGCTTCTGCACCGCACTGAGCTTGGTCCGGCTCGCATCCACCGCCAGCGTAACGCCAAGCTTGCACGCCAGTTCGAGCCGGTACGGATTGATATCCGTGATGACTGTGTACCGTGCTCCGGCGTGCCGCGCCACGGCAGCGGCCATGATGCCTATGGGACCGGCACCGGTGACGAGCACGTCCTCGCCCAGCACCGGAAACGAAAGCGCGGTATGGACGGCGTTGCCGAAGGGATCGAAAATGGCCGCCACATCCAGCGGAACGCTCTCATGATGGCGCCAGATGTTGGCCATCGGCAGCGCGATGTATTCCGCGAACGCACCCGCCCGGTTCACGCCCACGCCCCGCGCGTTGGCGCACAGGTGCCGGCGTCCGGCCAGGCAATTGCGGCAGCGCCCGCAGACCACGTGCCCTTCGCCGCTGACGATGTCGCCCGGAAAGAAATCGGCGACGTTCGATCCCACCTCCACGATGCGCCCCACGAATTCGTGGCCGATTACCATCGGCACCTGAATTGTCGCTTGCGCCCATTCGTCCCACTTGTAGATGTGAACGTCGGTGCCGCAAATGCCGGTGCGCAGCACCCGGATCAACACATCGTTGATGCCGATTTTCGGCGTCTCGGTCTCGTCCAGCCACAGGCCCGGCTCGGGACGGCTCTTCACCAGCGCCTTCACAACCACTACGATAGCCCAGAATGCACACCGCACACGTCAGCAGAGGCGGCCAGGCTTGGCCGCCGGCGGAAGCCTGTCCGGTCTTGAGTTCTTCCGCCGGGCGGAATTGGGGTTGGGCGGGCCAAACGACGGATCCAGGATAAGAAGCTCCAAAAAGCTGCAATTCGGAGCTCAAATGTGGCGCCCCGTGATAAACTCAACGCAGCCGGGAGCCAGCATGGGAATCCTGGCTAGAATCCAGCGCCAGGAGGCAGATGGTATTGCTCTATGAGAAGACCAGCCGATCTCACCGCATTCGCTCTTTTCCTGCTCGCGGGCGCCACCGCTGCGCAGGAAGCCAAACTACCGGGACAGGGCGCGGACGCCTGCACGCTCGTCTCGAAAACCGAAATCGAACAGACACTCGGCATCCAGGTGGTGGATGGAGTGAAGAACCCCAGCCTGCAGACCCCGGGAGTCGTCTCCACTTGCAATTACAAGACCGCCGACTTCGGCCAGGTCACGATCGCCATTCGGCACAGGCCGATTAGATATCAGGGCACGGCGACTTTGGACGCCAGGAAGCAGGGCGTGCAGCAAGGGCACATCCAAGGCCTCGGGAGAGACGCACTCTTGACCGAGACGGCCGGCGTGGCATGGTCCTTGGTCATTTTTCGCGGAGACTACGACGTAATCAGCGTGATGGTGTCGGGCTCTATCAGCGTGAAACCGCCCTCCGCCGCCGTCGAGAAACTGGGGCGCATGGTGCTGGATCGTTGGAAGTAATCAATCCCCGCTCAGGGGAGCTTCCACTGAAACCCACGCGATGCCGGGAATCCGGGCAAGTCTCCTTCGCTACGGCCGGTGCTCCGCCGCCCCTCCCTTAGCAAGTTACGGAGCCCAGGTTCTCAAGAACCGGCTCGGCTCGCTCGCCTTCACGTCCGGTTGCTCGCCCGTTTCGGGCAGTAGCCAGACCTCGCCGCGGCGATAGCGCTCGCCGCCGATGGTTCCGCTGCCCTCGATGGCGATCCAGAGCTGGCACTTGTGTGCGTCCGGCGTCTCCGCGGCTCCAGCTCCCAGCCGAACCAGTTCGGTGATGAAGTGGCGGTCGCGCACCAGCTCATCGCGGTGTTCATTGACCCGCACCGGACGCGCGGCGCCGGGATGCACGCTCAGATCGGCGATCGGCACCGCCTTCTCCACGTGGATTGGCCGCGGCCGGCCGTAGTCCCACAGGCGATACGTCACGTCGGAATTCTGCTGGATCTCGCAGAGCACGATGCCGGCGCCGATGGCGTGCACCGTGTGCGCGGGAGTGAAGTACGTCTCGCCGGGCTTTACTTCGATCCAGTTCAGCAGGCGCTCGATCTCACCCGTGCGGGTGGCTTCGAGCAGCCGCGCGCGCGTGATCGGTTCTCGAAAGCCGATGGCGATGGTCGCGCAAGGCTCGGCTTCCAGGATGTGCCACATTTCGGTCTTGCCGCGCGGACCGTCCTCGCCGTCACCGGGATGCACCTGCACCGACAGCCGCTCTGAGGTGAAGATCAGCTTCACCAGCAGCGGCAGTTCGCGATCCGCGAGGAACCACGCTTCGCCGATGGGGCTGGCCGAATCAGCGAACCACGGTTCCAGCCGCGTCTTGCCCCACACCTTTTCGCGCAGCGACGGCGTGAGGCGAATGGCTTTGGTCATGGTGTGTTCTTCCGGTAGCTGCGCCGCAGTTCGCGCGGCCAGACTATCCCTTGAGAAACTGGCCGATGGCACGCGTGGCCTGGCGGATGCGTTGCTCGTTTTCGACCAGCGCGAAGCGCACGTGGCCTTCGCCCAGCGGCCCGAATCCGATGCCCGGCGAAACGGCCACCAGCGCCTTTTCGAGCAGCAGCTTCGCGAACTCGAGCGACGTCGTCTCGCGATACCGCTCCGGCAGCGGCGCCCACAGGAACATGGTCCCGCGCGGCTTCTCCACCGGCCATCCGGCGCGTTTGAGGCCCGCCACCAGCACGTCGCGCCGCTTCTGATACACGGCGCAAATCTTGCGCGTATCCGCCTCGCACTCGCGCAGCGCGATGATGGAAGCGATCTGGATCGGCTGGAACACGCCGTAATCCAGGTAGCTCTTGATGCGCGCCAGCGCCGCGATCATCTTCGGGTTGCCCAGGCAATAGCCCACCCGCCAGCCCGCCATGTTGTAGCTTTTCGACATGGAAAAGATCTCGACCGCGATCTCCTTGGCGCCATCCACCTGGAGGATGCTGGGCGGGCGGTAACCGTCGAAACCCAGGTCGGCATAGGCGAAATCGTGGATGATCATGGTGCCGTGCGCCGCCGCCAGGCGCACGATTTCTTTCATGAATTCCAGGTCCACGCACACCGTGGTGGGATTGTGCGGGAAGCTGATCAGCAGCATCTTGGGCTTGCGCGCGGCGGTTCGGTAGAAGCCTTCGAGCGCGTTCAGGAACGTCGGCGCATCCGGCATCGGCAGCACTTCGGCGGTGCCTTCCGCCATGATCACGCCGTATTGGTGAATTGGGTACGCGGGGTTCGGCGAAACCACCACGTCGCCCGGACCGACGGTGGCGAACAGCAGGTGCGCCAGCGCATCCTTGGCGCCGATGGTGACGATGGCCTCGCGCTCCGGGTCCAGCTCCACGCCGTAGTTGGCCAGATAGCGCTTGGTGATTTCCTCGCGCAGCCTGGGGATGCCGCGCGATTGCGAGTAGCGATGGTTGCGCGCGTTTCGCGCGGCCTCCACCAGCTTGCTCACCACCACCCGCGGCGTAGCCCCATCCGGGTTGCCCATGCCCAGGTCGATCACGTCGATCTGGGCCGCGCGCGCCTTGGCGCGCATTTCGTTGATCACCGCGAACACGTATGGCGGCAGCTTCTGGATTCGATAAAAGTCTTGTGAAGTTTCCGGCAATGTGATTGTTTCTGGCACTGCAATTATTTTACGACGGCGGGAGCGGGAGGCACCGGCAACAAGTCCTCCGCCGTGAATCCCTGGTAACTGACGAACGCCAATCGGCGGCTATCCGGCGACCAGGAAGGAACCGGCATCGTTCCCACTTCGCCGGTCAGCTTGGCGAGCACCCGGATTTGTCCCTCGGCAAGCGACATGACGCGAAGCGCGATTTCCGCGGCCGTCGCTGGAAAAAATGAATCCCGCTGGTGCGGCGTGAGAAACGCTAACAGCCGGCCATCCGGCGAGACGTGCGGGAACCAGTTGCCCGCGCCGTCCTTGGTCACTTGCTCCGGTTGCGAGCCATCGGGCCGCATTCGCCAGACCTCCATTGCACCCGAGCGATCGGAGCTGAAATAGATGTATTTTCCGTCGGGTGAGTATTCCCCCGAGCCGCCGAGACCGATGGTGGCCAGGCGCGTTTCCTCGCCTCCAGCCACGGCGATGGTGTAGATGCCAACCTCGCCTTGGCCGCCGAGTGCGCGCGGGGTGCGCGCATCCTGACGGGTCCTGGTGAAGACGATGGTTCTTCCGTCCGGCGACCAGCCGTTCCAGTAAGACGGCGGCTGTACTGTGATACGCCGGGGCACCCCGCCGCCGGTTGGCGCCACATAGATCGACGTCTTTCGGTCCTGCGAGAAGCCGCTGAAGGCCAGCATCGTGCCGTCTGGCGATATGCCATGGAACACCGTGGAACTCACGCCGGGATACCCCGTGTCGATGGCCTTCGCCTCGCCCCCCGCCGCCGGCACGATCCAAATTTGGCCATCGCGGTTGAACAGCAGCGACGCACCATCCGGTGTCCAATTCGGCGCCGCAAGCCTGAACCCAAAGACCGGGCTCGGGGGCTCTATGTAGGCCACGCGCCGGTCCGTTGAGGCTGTGTCGATGGTCTCAAGAGTGGCGTACGCCTGCGCAAACAAGCCAGAAGGCTTGGTATTCAGTGCGAGGTGCGAGAACTCCGCCGTCTCCACCGCAGCCTTGTTGTGCGCGCATACTCCCAGCCCCACATAAAACGCCCCCGTCAGCGGCACCCTCATCGAGCCGCCCGCAAAATGGAACTTGCCATCCTCGCCCGCCAGCCACATCGTGAACTCATCGCCGTATTTTTGTAACCGCAACTTCTTCGGCGCGGCAATGTTGGCTTGGATTTCGTGCGTATCCGCGCCTTTGGCATCGCGCGCTTGCAGCGACGTCAACCCGACGCCATGCAGCGCTACATCGGCATACGCCGAATCCGCGTCCAGGCTCTGCCGCGCCATCAGCATCGCCTTCTTGTGCGGATCTCCGCCTTGGCCGAGCACGGAAATGTCGGCCGTGAGCGTGAAATCTCCCTCCATCTTTTTCCAGACAAACTGGAACGCGTCCGCCGTAGCCCAGACATTTTCGCCGCTGCCGCTGATCTTGTAGCTGCGCCGAACCGCATCATACTCGACGGAACCCCGGTGCAGAACTGCGCCGACGTCCGTGTGCTCCGTAAACAGGCCGAGGGGCGCAGCAGCCGCTTGCGCCCGCGCGCGGCAGGCGCCAGCCGCCATCAGCAGACAACCGCACATCAGCCATCGAACGATTCGCCAGTCCATTGAAAGCTACCTCTTCTATTGAGATTCGCACGCCGGCGGCGTTGGTGGGGCAGGATGGTATCTTGCGCCGTGGTTGGTAACCACCGCGCGGACCGATTGGCAATCGGTCCGCAGGTTACCAACCTGCCCCACAGCCGCTACTTCCCCGCGCCGCAAGCTTCGGGCTTGGGAATCTTCTGATCCGCGTTCTTGTTGTAGCACCAGCCGACCAGCGCGTCCGGGTAGTGCCCGGCGTTGGCGTGGCGCAAATCGTCCAGGCTGAGCTGCCGAAACTCAAACTGGATGGAACCGTCCGACATGATGGTGGCCAGCAGGAAGCCGTACACATCGGTGCGACTGATGGTGCCGCCCGCGACGCCCGGCGGCAGCCGGTAACGTACCGCGCCTGCTGTGCCCACAATCCATCCCGGTAGCACGCGATCGCCCCAGTAGGATGTGCGATAGACGTCGTCCATGACGAAGTGGGAGTGGCTGGCCAGCACGTACACCCGCTTGCCGCTCTGCTGCAAATCCCAAAGCATGTTGTATACCTCGCGCCCGGTCTCGATCCCCGCGCCGGAATCGCACATGCTGTGGCTCAGTCCCTTGCTTCCCGGCAACGCTTCATGCATCCCGGCGACCACCGTCACAATGTCGGCGGATTTCCGGTCGGTGGCCAGGCGCGTGCGGATCCACTTCATCTGGCCCGCATCGAAGCGGTTACTGGCGTTGTCGAGCGAAAGAAAATCGGTGTGGTTCATGACCCAGTGATAGTATGTGCGAGGGCCGGCGGGGTCGCCATCGGCTCGGCGCTGGGCGGCCAGGCGCGGGCTGTTCAGGTAGCTTTCGAACTGGGCGACGTATCCGCTGCGCGTCTCGGGGAAAATCAATTCGTGATTGCCGATGCCCAGAAAAACTTCCAGCTTGCCGAAAGGATGAAGCTGACGCTCGATGAAGTCCGGCCACGCGCTCCGCAGGTAGCTGACGGTGTCGAGGCGCGGCGTATTCAGGTGCAGCTCGGGCTCCGGCGTCATATCCTCATCGATTTCATATATGGCGCGAAAGTCGCCCAGGTGCCAATAGAAGGCGGCGTTGCTCGCCAACACCTGCCTTGCGATGGCTGGCATGACCACGTCGCCGCAATTGCGCGAATCGCCAGAGACGGCAAATCTCCAAACCGGGGTGGGAGGATTTTGTGCCGAAAGGCACAGAGAGAGCGCGAACATCAGAAGCAGCTTCGTCGCAGGATGGCGGTTCGTCATAACGAGAACTTCCGGACAGGCGGTCGCGATCCGATTGGGTCGCGCATCCGCCCCACTTTAGTTTTGTAGCACAGCATTTTCTCATCCAAGAATGAGCCTGGAGGAGGGAGCGAAGCGGCCGGCCTCCAGGGCTCCTTTCTGAAATCGAAATAATAATCGCCGAGGCGGTGGAAATGTGGGAATCGCAGAGCGATTTCCAAGGGCTGTGGGCGCGGAGGGAAACCTGCTTTTGGTTTTCCTCCGCGTCCATGGCCCGGCATTTCCACGGCCCTCCGTCGTTTACGCACTCC
>JBEKXZ010000048.1:0-30636 GCA_049511495.1 Bryobacteraceae bacterium
CCTGGCCCTCCCTTTGGTCGGGATCGAGATGTACACGTTGTTCGGGTGCTTATCGCGCCCTTGGGTTACATTTTCATTTGGCTGAACCGAGACCGGTTTGGGTTACATCGTTAAATGGCTTGACAGGGTTGGCGCACTACACCAGGATTTTCGTTTTCAGCTCAGGTTTCCGTGGAAACTTTTGATACGCCGAGGTGAAATGAGAACAAATTGAAAAATGGATCTGCTCCGTGACTAAGTGGGTTGGTGCTGGTGTCGACCAAGGGCATCTACGCCTACCTGGTTTCGGCCGGGGTGGAGAAAGGCCTATGATATACTGGCGTTGGCCGGAAGACCAAAAAGGAGTAGTGGGTACAAATGTCCTCGCAATGGTACAAAGCACGCAGGAGAATGCGCCGGCTCTGTGGTTTCGTAAGCATGTTCGCGTTGGCTGCAATGGCAACCAGCGCTCAGACGTCTACCACCGCTGCGGCGGCCATCGCGCATCTTCGGAAGCAAGGCACTGCCACACAGATGATCGTCGACGGCAAGCCATTTCTGATGCTGGCGGGCGAACTGCGTAACTCCACTACCTCCAGTCTTGAATTCATGGAGCCGGTCTGGTCCAAACTTGTAGCGCTGCACCTCAACACAGTGCTTGCTGCCGTCCAGTGGGAGTTGCTGGAACCGAAAGAGGGCCAATTCGATTTCACCCTGGTGGACGCTCAGATCCACGCTGCCGAAAGCCACAATTTGCGGCTGGCGTTCCTGTGGTTCGCAAGCTGGAAGAACGGTGCCTCCAGTTATCCTCCCATTTGGGTCAAGGGCGATGTAAACCGGTTCCCCCGCGCCCAGAGGAAGGACGGCACGAGTACCGATACCCTGTCCACATTCAGCACGGCGAACCTCAATGCCGATAGCCGCGCCTTTGCCGCGCTCATGCGGCACATCAAGACAGTGGACTCCCGCCACCGGGTCATCATGATCCAGGTGGAGAACGAGGTCGGTCTACTGGGCGACTCGCGTGACCGGAGCGAGGCGGCGGACAAGGCTTTCGCGGAACCTGTGCCGAAAGAGCTGCTGGACTATATGACCAGACACAAGGAAACTCTGTATCCGGAGTTCCTCCAGGCGTGGGAAGCAGCCGGAGGCAAGACATCCGGGACCTGGGAACAGGTCTTCGGCAGGGCCGCGTACACCGATGAGATCTTCATGGCCTGGAATTACGCTCGCTACGTTGGCCGGGTGGCAGCCGCGGGCAAAGCTGAATACCCGGTGCCGATGTACGTGAACACCTGGTGCTCCATGGGGGACCGGCCACCGGGGACGTATCCCAGCGGCGGCCCGTTGCCTCACGTAGCGGACCTGTGGAAGGTGGGCGCGCCGGCCATCGACTTCCGCTCGCCGGACCTCCACGCCATCAATTTCACCGATTGGGTCAACTGGTACCACCACACTCCGGACTTTCCTTTGTTCATCCCGGAGGCTTTTCACGCCACCGGCCACTACAATATCTTCTACGTCATGGGGCAGCACGATGGCATCGGCTTTAGCCCCTTTGCGATCGACGAACTCTTTTTCACTCTGGAACCCGGCATTATGGAAGAGCTTGAACGCCGGTTCAGCCCTAATTCGGTCGACGATCTCATTTTCATGGGTCCCTCCAGAACCAGGATCGAATTGGCGGACCTGCCTCTCGCACGGAGCTACGCCACCATTGCACAGCTTGCCCCCCTGATTCTCGAAAACCAGGGAAAAGGTAAGATGGCCGGCGCAGTGGTGATCGCTGACGAACCGCCGCAAAAGATTCCGTTGGGCAACTATATCCTGACGGTGAGTTACGCACGCAGCGGGAGAGACCCCATGCCGGCGCCCAAAGCGGCACCCGGGACGCCTGCCGTACCGGCGCCCGCGCCAGCACCAGCGCCCAACCGGCTTGCCGATCGCGCCGGCGCTCTCTTTATTGCGGTGGGACCCGATGAATACATCGCCGCCTCAAGCGGCCCGGTGAACATCAGGTTCGCTCCGAACACCCCGGGGCCTCCAATCGCCGCCATCGACTCGATTGAAGAAGGCAAGTTTGTGGACGGCCGATGGGTTCCCATGCGCAGGCTGAACGGCGATGAGAGCGACTCGGACAAATCCGTTCGACTGGGCGGCGGCGTGATTCCCAATGGCAAAATCCAGCGGGTGAAGCTCTACCGCTACCGCTAACCAAACCAGAGGCTCGTATGCTTCGACACCTTCTCATCCCCTGCGTTCTCACCGTCTCTTCGTGAACCTTCGCGGCGATCGGTGCCCGTCGCCGGCCATGCGCCGGCGCGCTACTTGCGGGCGGGCGCAGGAGCTTTCTTCCCGGTACGCGGCTTGCCCCAAAAAATGAACGTGCCCCGGTCGGTCGCGGTGACGATGTCTACCGCGCCGTCGCCGTTCAAATCTACCGCCACCAACTCGGAGCCCGCACCCGAGCGGTTGTGGATCAGCTCTGGGACAAACTCCGCTCCCCCGGGAGCCTTCGGATTCCGAACTGTCCGGTACCAGTACAAAACGGGCGGACCGTAAGGGTCGGGATCGTGATAATTATCCAGGTGCGACCAGTAGCGCTTGCCCACGATGATGTCCGGCACGCCGTCTCCATCGATATCGGCAAAGGCCAGGCCGTGCAGTTGCGAGAAGGTCACGCCGCCGGCGTTCTGTGCCGCGGTCGAGTAATCCTTCATGATGGTGTGCTCGACGAAAGAGATCTTGCCGGCTGCGTCGCGTTTCTGCTCAAACCACGCCAGGCCGAAATCGTGGCCTCCCATGCTGGTCACCACATCGTTCAGACCGTCGCCGTTGACGTCATACACCGCCATCAAGGCGCCCCCCGGTCCGGAGCGAGCCCAACGGCCGAAAGCCTGCGGATGGTACGTCCAAGGCTCCTGATTGCTGCCGGCCGGCGGATGCTCCCACCAGCCAAACACATTGACGACGTCCGGGAGTCCGTCGCCGTTGATGTCGCCAACCCCAATGCCGTGAAGGGTCGCGTAACCTTTCTCGGAGATATTGTGCTCGATCCACCGTCCGGTCGGATTGGCGGGGTCGGGCTTGGCATAACGCACATACCCATCGGCCATGTAGATCAGCTCGGGTTTCCCGTCTCCGTCGATGTCCTTAAGTTCCATAATCTCGCACTGGACTCTAGGTATTACCTGATATTTGTCCCAGTGTCGCGATTCCCCTTTCGGGTTGACATACAAGAAGACAGGGGAACCCAGGTTGGCGCATAGAACGTCCGGCCAGCCATCGCCGGTGAAGTCGGCGGCGAACTGTTGCATGCACTCGTTGGCGTACTCCCGCGACGGGCTAAATGCGCGCGCCGGGTAGATTTCTCGCGACTTCGTATAATCGGGGCCGAAATAGATATAGGGACCGGCTACGATGTCCAGTATGCCGTCGTGGTTGAAGTCGGCCACCGCAGCGGACCAGCCGTAGTAGAACTCGCTGAGGCGCTGCATCCGGAAGTGGCTCGAAACTTTCTCCGGTGGGGTAACCCTCACGCCCAGATCTTTGTACGCGATGTCCTTGAACCGCACTTCTCCCGCGCCGCCGACGTACAGCGCCAGCGGCCCGTAGCGTCCCACCTCATCATCCGGCACGGCGCCTGCCAGCTCACGGACGCCGACATCGTTCAGGAACGCCTGGATGTTGGCATCGAGGAAGATCTCGAACTCGTTCCAATCGCCTGGGCGCAGACCAGGCGTGGGGGGCGCCAGAGGCAGCTTTATGCTTGGATCAAGCGGCATCCCATCCACATTGCGGCCTTCGCCACTCCTGCCACCGCCGCGGCCAGCCGCGGCCGCATTCGGTGGAGGGCCATTCCGCGCGGTCCCGCCGCCGGACCGCAATGGCTCGCGTTGCAGTTCCTGCCCATCGGCACCCAGCGTCAACCGGTACGCCTTCACGTCGCCCTCGTTGAGCGAAACGTATATCCCCTGCAAGCCTTCCGGGGTCTTTTCGGCACGGAACAAGACGCCCGTCCGGCAGCCGCCGCTACAGCGGAAATTGGCAAAGAGTCCGACGTCCTGATAAGAACGATCCAGCACCAGCCAGCCGCCGTTCCCGCCCGGCTTCACCGTCCCGACTAATTCCCCGCTCTGTGCGCGCCAGTCAGCCTGCCCCAGAACGTGCCAACCCGTGAGGCTCGAACCCTTGAAGGTTGTGTCCGGAATGAACGTGGGACCGTCATCGGCGAAGATCGGCGCCAACAACATCACGGCAATCGCCGAGATTCCAGAGGCAATGACTCCATAGGTGCGCTTGTTAAGCATGATTACTGGCTTCCTTTCCTATCATTTCCTCAGATGATGACCGGCCAAGCCGGCAGCTTCCATGCCGCGGGCCGCCATGTGAGAGGCCCGTCTTCCCTTCTTCGCTGAAGCGGGCCATCCGCCGCCGACTCTTACGTTGCGCTGGTCGATGTTTCGCTGTTCGAGCCGTATTTTCGGACGTACCCTGCGTTGACTGCGTACTGGTCTATGTGCTTGTCGTACATCCCGACCACCACCGCGTCGGTCGGCTTGATGTTGGCGAAACACTCCTTGAATGCCTGCTCCACGTATTCCTCCCGCTCGCACAGGCGGCCGGAGGCCAGAATCTTATACACAAAGCACGGCTTCTTTGTCTGCTTGACTATCTTGTACATCTCCGGCGGGTCGCCACGCACGAAAAGCGACCCATCGCCGTAATGCGAATTCGGACCATCATGCCAGTGAATGACTTCCGCCGGCGCCATGCCCGGGTTCGCCGCGTATGCCTGCTCCCATTCCGCCTTGGTGCGGCCGTACTTGTACACGCAGCACATGTAGTAATCCACGTCCCAGTTCTGCGACTCGATGATGTCGAACACTTCCGGCCGGTGGCTGGTCACGGCAACCAGCACGCCCGCATCCCGCACCGATTTGCACCACTCCCGAACCCGGTCCAGCTTGCCTTTTCTCCACCACGCATCCGTCCCGGTCTCGCCCGCCCCTCCGTGGTGAATGGCGATACACCCGCCCTGGGCGATCTCCCTGGCTCCGCGCCCGGGCTTGATGGATTCGTCCAGCCCCGCCGTGTTCCGCGTGGTGAACAACATCTTGCCGCCGTTTTCCTGGTTGTACTTGGGGATGCGCTTCGCTCCATCCTCCATGCAGTTGATGCCCAGTTCCTCACAACGCTTGAAGACCTGCGTAATCCGCTCGGGCGTGTTCCACGCGCGCATCTCCACATCGACCAAACTAGACAGATGCGACCCGCCGGCGATGGTGTTCGAGCCGACAATCAGGCGGGAAACCTGGTACTTGCCGAAACCAACCGTGGGCACCTTCGGCTGCGGGTCGGTGCCTGCACCGGTGCTGGCTTTCGCCAACACGCCCGACGCCGCTGCCAGCGTCCCGATTTTTTGCAAAAAGTCCCGCCGGGAGTTCTCGCCCGCCGGGGGATTAGTTTCTGAATTCATTCCTGTCCGTCTCCTTGGCAGAAGCAAATACCGCTTCGCCCCATGCAGATCACGATTCCCGACAATTAACGCCCAATATCCTATATCACAGCGGTAGGCATGTCAAAGCCGCTCCCGATACTGAAGTCAAGGTCAAGCCAAGCTGTCAGGGCAAATCTGCGGTGCCAGGTCACCTCCCACTTCCACAGGAGATGCCCGGCAACGGGCGGGTTACTCAGGCATAAGCCAAGGAAGAACTCGCCATCCGCGGCCGAAGATCCTTGGTGAGTTTTCGGCAGTCGTGCGTGACGCCAGGCAGCCGCCCTGGCGGCAGAGTGTTTCGTGGAAGGCCGGGCTGGGGGTGCGGGACCGGCCTTCCGGCTCGAGCGAGCTCAACTGCCCAGGCCGACCAAAACGACACCAGCCAGCACCAGGCTCAGCCCTATCACCTTCGAACCCGTAAACCGCTCGTGGAAAAAGAGGCGGGACCACAACAAGGTCCAGATGTATCCGACGGCAACCATGGGGAACAACACGGAGAGTTGCCCGTGCCGGATTCCCAGGCCGTAGAACACCGAGGAGCCCAGGTAAAGGCCGACCCCGAGCGCGAGCCGCCAGTTCAGCAGGCTCATTAGCCCCGTCAACCGGACCGCGCCCAGCTTTAGAAACACCGCGCCGAAGCTCCCCACCACGGAGGCGAACAGCACGAGCAGCATCGAACTGAGAGGAGTAGAATTCACCGCCGCTCGCCCCGGCCAAGCATGGCCACGCCCGCCATGATGCCGGCGATGCCCACCAGCTTCAACGGGCTGAGCGTGTCGTGAAAGATGAAGTAGGAAAGCGCGGTGACCCACACATACGACAGGCTGATGATCGGATACATCAGCGACAGCTCGCCCTCGCGCAGCGCCAGCACCATCAATAGTGTGAACACACCATACAGTGCGTACCCGGCAATCAGCGGCAAGTTAGTCATGATCGCCAGCAGGCTCAGGCTGAAATGGGTCATCCCCTTTTTCATCAGGATCTGCGCCGCCGCGCTGAGCAGCGTGGCGCCCGCCATCATCAACACCATGCGCTCCCGTGCGGCGGAATTCGGACTCGCGGAAGCGGGCGCAGCGGTGATACTCAAGACCTGTAACCTCGGGATGCCTGGTTGGCGGACTCTGCCAGAACAGGATAACAGGGATTGTGGGTACAATGAGAGACTGTGGAAGAACTCGACCCCGCCGCGGTGCAAGAGCCACCGCCGCTCGTGCAGGCTCCGCCAGAGCCGGCGCAGCGCGGATTCATCGCGGAATGGACCGTCACCGTCATTCTGCTGCTGTTCTGCACCACTTCGCTGGTGCAGGCATTCGTGATCCCCACCGGCAGCATGGAAGACACGCTGCTGATCGGCGACCACCTGCTGGTCGACAAGCTCTCCTACGCGCCCTCCGGACCGGTATCGAAGTACATTCTGCCCTACACCAAGCTCAAGCGCGGCGACATCATCGTGTTCCGTTATCCGGTGGACATCAAGCAGACGTTTGTGAAACGCTGCATCGGCCTGCCGGGCGACCACATCCGGCTGATCGACAAGCAGCTCATTTTGAACGGCAAAGCGGTGCGGGAACCCTACGTCTATCACAAAATGCACTACGTCGAGTCCTACCGCGACAACTTTCCCAACGAACCCAACGTGCACGTGGAAACGGCTGCGCAAGACATGCTGTTGAACCACGTGCGGAACGGCGAGGTCATAGTCCCGCCCAACTGTTATTTTGCGATGGGCGACAACCGCGACTCTTCGCTCGATAGCCGCTACTGGGGCTTCGTGCCGCGGGCCAATATCATCGGCAAGCCGCTGCTCGTCTATTGGTCTTACGACGCATCGACCCAAGCGCTGATCGGCCCCACCCTGAGCTGGCGTCACATGGTGGATCTGGTGGAACACTTTCCCACCAAGACGCGTTGGAACCGGACTCTTCGCCTGATTCACGGTTACCCGCTGAACTGAATGAACCGCCACTGTTACGGATTGATCCTGGCCGGAGGCCGCGGTACGCGCTTCTGGCCGCGGAGCCGCAGGCGCTGCGCCAAACAAGTGCTGAACGTGGTGGGCGAGCGATCGCTGATCCAGGCCACGGTGGACCGCCTCGCGCCGGCGATTCCGCCCCAGCGCATCTGGATCCTGACCAACCACTACCTGCGCGACGCCATCGTGGCGCAGCTTCCTCAAGTGCCCAAAGCCCAGGTGCTGGCCGAACCGGCGCAGCGCAACACGGCGCCGGCGATCGGTCTGGCGGCGCACATTCTGCGCTCGTTCGACCCGGAAGCCGTAATGGGCGTGTTCCCCGCCGATCACGTGGTCTCCCGCCCGGCGGTGTATCGCAGCGTGGTGCGAGCCGCTTTCCGGGGCGCGACCGCCGGACACCTGATGGTGGTCGGCGTTCGGCCGCGCTGGCCGGAAACCGGCTACGGCTATATCGAGTTCCCGCGTGGCGCCCAGGCCGGAAAGTCCGAACCCATTCCGGTGAAGCGGTTCCGCGAGAAGCCGGCGCTCGGTCAAGCCAAACGCTTCCTGGCGGCGGGCAACTTCTATTGGAACTCGGGGATGTTCTTCTGGCGCGCCGGCGTGCTGCTGGACCAGTTGCGGCAGCACCTGCCCAAGACAGCCACCCTGCTGGCTTCCCTGCCCCGCTTCGGCTCGCGCCAGTTCGCGGCCACGCTGGACGAGGCCTTTCCCTTGTGCGACAACATTTCCATCGACTACGCGGTGATGGAAAAAGCCAGCAACGTGCGCGGCATTGCGGCCGCGGATTTCGGCTGGAACGACGTGGGAAGCTGGAACGCGGTCTATGAGCTGCTGCCCGGCGACGGTGACGGCAACGTGATGGCTGGCGAGTCGGTTTGCCTGGATGCGCACCGCAACTTCGTCGACGCCCGCGGCAAGACGGTGGCGCTGCTCGGCGTAGACGACCTGATCGTGATCGACACTGCCGACGCTCTGCTGGTAACCCGCCGCGACCGTGCGCAGCAAGTCGGAGAGGTGATCAAAGCTCTCGAGCGCCGGAAGCGCGAGGATCTTCTTTAAACCGACCCGCATTGGGCACATGTGGGGCATGCAGGAGCGCGTGTGCCGCGGCAGGCGTTATGGAACGGCGATGGTGACGGTGTTTGAGGTCACGCCGCCGATTGAAGTCGTCGCCGGCACGGCATTCCCCGTCGGCGATGCGGGCGCCCGGCGCTTCGCCGATGGTCACCGTCGCACCGGTCGCAGGCTGGTTGGTAGCCGCCCGAGGCCGGTGCCGTAAAACGCCGTTCTAATCCCGCGTCCGCTCGCCGTTTACGATGCGCCAGATACCGGCCGGGTTGCCGGCGCGCAGTTCTTCGGGCAGCAGGGAGGCGGGTGCGTCCTGGAAACAGACGGGCCGCGCGAAACGGTCGATGGCGCGACCGCCCACCGAGGTGGTGCGGCCGTCGGCGGTGGCGGGAAAGGCGCCGCCATGAACCATCGCCTGGCATACCTCGAGGCCCGTGGGATAGCCTTGGAAGACGATCCGGCCGACGCGCGTTTCGAGCGCAGCTACCAAGAGAGCCGCGGCTTCCTCATCGCCCGCAGCCATGTGAATGGTGGCGGTGAGGTTCCCTTCCATGGCTCCGGCGATTTCGAGCGCCTGATCGAGCGTCCGGTAGCGGACCATCAGCGAAGCCGGCCCAAACACCTCGGCGGCCAGCTCCGGGTTGCTCAGAAAAGTGTGGGCATCGGTTTCGAACAGCGAGGCCGCCGCGCCGGCCGCACCGGCTGCTTGCGCAACCAGGCGCAGGCGTCCGTCGCGCGCGCGCTCCTCCACCAGACGGCAGTAGTTTTCCAGAATTCCAGAGTTCAACATCGCCGCCTGCGGCGTGGTCTCGATTCTCTCGCCGAGCGCGGCCACCAGCGCGTCGCCGGCCGGTCCCTCTTCGAACAGCGCCACACCGGGATTGGTGCAGTACTGTCCCACTCCCAGGGTCAGCGATGCGTGCAGGCCAGCGGCGATGGCCGCGCCGCGCTGGGCCAGCGCATGGGGCAGCACGAACACCGGGTTCACGCTGCCCATTTCGGCATAAAAAGGAATGGGCTCCGGCCGCGAGCGCGCGATTTCAGCCAGCGCCAGACCGCCCTTGCGCGAACCGGTAAACGCACCGGCCTTGACGAGAGGGTGCGCCACCAGGGCCTGCCCGACGCGATGATCCTGGCTGAAGAGCAGCGAAAACACGCCGTCCGGCATCAGCGTCCTATGCGCCGCGGCGGCGATGGCGGCGCCGCACATCTCAGCCGTGCCCGGGTGAGAAAAGTGGGCGTTGACGACCACCGGATTGCCGGCGGCCAGCGCCGAGGCCGTGTCGCCGCCGGCCACGGAGAACGCCAGCGGAAAGTTGCTGGCGCAGAACACTGCCAACGGACCCAGTGGGCGCAGCATCGAACGCAGATCGGGCTTGGGCGCCGGCTTGCGGTTGGGATCGGCGGTGTCGATGCGCGCGTCCACCCAGGAACCCTCTTCGACAATGCCGGCGAAAAAGCGGAGCTGGTTGGCGGTGCGGCCCAACTCGCCGAGGACGCGGGCTTCCGGCAGCGCCGTTTCCAGCATCACGCGCTCGACGAGCGCTCGCCCGAGCGCCTCCAACTGCGCCGCGATCTCGCGCAGGAATTCGGCGCGGCGACCGCGCGGCAGGGCGCGATAGCCGGCAAAAGCCGCCGAGGCAAGCGCCACCGCTTCATCCAGATCGTAGTCGTCCGCCGGATGGAAAGGCGGCTCCAACCGCTCGCCCGTGCGCGCATTGACTGCGAAAAAAACGCCGTCCGAAACTGTGGCGCGGCGCGTGCCGATGATGGATTGTCCGGTTAGCTGCATTTCAGGCTCGAAGAAAGAGTGTACCGCAGGCACATTATTTCAGCGCTCCGAGCGGGAACACGACCAGGCTGGCGACGCCTGCCACGAAGCCTCCCAGGATCATCCAGGAAAGGCGATGGCCGAAGCTGAAGGTGTAGCCACAGCTCTCCAACCAACGTCAACTCCGGCAGCGACACGAAAGCCAGGTTACCCATATCCTTCACCAGCCTAGCGCGCCTGTTCGTGATCCGGTAGCAGGGTGTTGCCACCGGCTCAGGGCAGTTTGGCGGCAGAATCGAGCAGGCCACCGTTCAAGCGAAGCACGTTCCAGCGGGCCTTTTCGAGTGCGTATTGGGCGTCGTAAAAGGCGATCCACTTGTCGTTTTCGAGCAGCCGGGCCTCGTCCACCTGGCGCATGGTCTGGCGGCCTTCCTGAAACTGCGCCAGGTCGACGGAAAGCTGCTCGCGGGTAACTTCGAGATCGAGCCGCGCTACGTCGGCGGCGGTTTGCGCGCGCCGCGCCGAGCGCAGGGATTCGGCCAGATCGGAAACAATGCGGTTGCGCGTGTTGGCCAGCTCGATTTTCAAGCGGCTCAAATCGGCCTCGCCTTGATCCCTGGCCGATCTCACTCCCGGCACAAACAGCGGCACCTGAAACGACACACCGATTTCGCCGTTGTTGCGCTGGAAGTGGTTGAAAAACTCGGCGTAGTTGTTGAACTTGGCGAGCATGGCATATTGGGCGACCAGATCGGCGCGCGGGAGGCGGGCGGCCGCGGCGCCGCGCAGCTCTAGCTGTTTCGCGGCGATCTGCGACTCCAGCCGGCGCAGCTCGCTGTTGGAGGCGAGGGCGGCTTCGGCGGCCTGTTGCTCGGTAGCCGGCAGGGGCGGAGCCGGCCGGTCCTGGGCTACCGCGCGGACGCGGTCTTCGGCGGGAAAGCCGAGCGCCAGGGCCAAATCGGTCTCAGCAGCGGCTTGCTCATCGTCCACACTCTCGGCTGCCTGGCGGTCGCGAGCCAGCACCAGCTCGGCCCGTTTTTCGACGACGGGCAAGGCACGCCCCTCCGCGACCTGGGCACGGACGGAATCGAGCACGGCCTGCTGGCGGTCGATGGCGGTGCGGGCCAGCGCTCCAATGCGCGCCGCGCGCTCGGCATCCAGATAGAGAGCAGCGGCGCGATAGACCACCTCGTCGCGTTTGCCGGCCACGGCGATGGCGGCGCCGCGGGCGTTCTCTTTTGCGCGGGCCACGTCCAGGCTCTGCGGCCGATTGAAGAGGAACTGCTGCGCGACAGCCTGCATGACGCTGGGCGCCGAGCCCTCCAGGCTCATCGGGAAGCCGCTGGTGTATGCCATACCGCTGCCGGCCGTAAGGTGAGGCAGGAAGGGGTCGCGAGCGACGCGAACCGCGGCCCGCGCCTTTTGCTCATCCAACCGTACCAGCGCTACATCCGGATTCTGCCGGAGGGCGAGTTCGATGGTCTGGCGCAGCGTGAGCGAATGAACCTCAGCGCGCGCCAGCGCCGCCAGTGCAAGAAAAGAAACCGTGAGCTTCGACATGCATTTATTGTAGTGAGTTGGCGCGGGGCGGAGCCGGTCGACTGGCGGATCAAGCCAATCTTCCACCCGTCCACAATATCTGAAGGCAGACGTTCAGACGGAATGATCGCCGCCGCTTTACTTGCTCCTGCTAAGTTTGCGGAAGTAGTCCGCTACGGCGTCCTGATAGCCTTGCGGCACGCGCTCGCCGGCCGGACTGCGGACGCTGCCGCCGCCGGTGGAATCGCCCAGCTTGCGGCGCAGTTCCATCTCCACCTGCTCGGCGCCGGCGAGCGCGGCCTGAATGCGTTGGCTCAACAGCGGATCGTCGCCGAAATGACGCGTGTCGAAAATGCGCAGGTCGTGCATCAACCTTTGGATATCGCGTGCCGTCGTGGGGTCATCGCGGAGTTGCTGCTCGAGACGGCTCAGGCTCTGCAAAGCGCCGCGATAGCCGCTCTCGAGATCCTCCGGCCGCAGAGGGGTCTCCACGCTGCCACCTGGCCGCCAGAGCGCATTTGGATCGCGGTTGCCGCCAGCGCCGTCTGCGCTGTTGTTCGCTTGGATGCCGCTCGCACCGCCCGGCGCGCCTTGTGGTGAGCTGCCCGGCCGCTCTGTCTGGCCTTGCGTTCCCGGTTGCTGGCCGCGGTTAGCTACTTGGGATTGCAGTTGCTCCATCCGGCGGCGGAGCTGCTCCACCTGGTCCAGCGCCTGTGCGACCTCTTTGTCATCCTGGCCCGACGCGGCCTGGTTGCCTTTGCCGAGCGCCTGTTCGACTTGGTGCAATTGGTCGCGAAGCTGATTCAATCCGTCGGTGGTCTGCGCCTCGGACAGAGCGGCGGTTTCCCCCTGGCCGCGGCGGATCCATTCCGCGTTGCGCTCCATCTCGCGCGCCACCTCCTGTTGCTGCACTTCACTGAGCGCCTCGCGCAGCTTGGTAGCGACCTGCCGCTGGGTGCCCATCAGGTCGCGCGTCGAGTCCTGCATCTGTTGCTCCAGGCGCTTGAGATCGCCGACTTCGCCTTCCTTCTCCTGCGCCATTTGTTCGGCTTGGCTGCGGTTGAGGCCTGTGCCTTGCGGACCGAAAGCGCGCCGCATCTGGCCTTCGAACTCCTGCTGGCGGCGAGCCAGATCGTCCGCCTGACGCACCATGTCGCCCACTTGACCGGACGATTGGGCGTCGCGCAATCCGGCCAGCATCTGCTGGGCTTCGCGCAGGCGGTCGGCGGCGCGGTGCGCTTCGGCTTTACCCTGTGGCGTCCCGGCCTGCTGCGACGATGCCGCCTGGCGCATATCCTGGAGCGCCTGCTGCAACCGGTCAATGGTTTGGCGCAACTGTTGGACATCGGCGTTGCGCAGGCGCTGGTTGGCTTGTCCCTGCCCCGTCTGCCCCTGACTGTTGCGCCCCTGTTGGGCCTCCTGGCCGGATGAGCCCGCTTGGCCGGACGCCCCTGCTTGCCCCGATTGCCCCTGCTCGCCGTCGCGGCTCAAGGGCGCGTTCTGCGCGAGCCGCTGCATCTGCTGCTGGAGTTGCTCGGCTTCGCGGCGCAGCATTTCCTGCTCCCAGCGCTGTTGCGGCGTCGGCGCGGCGCTCCGCTGCTGCTCGGCCAATTCCTGCTGGCGTTTGGCGAGCTGCTCCAACTTCTGTAGGGCCTCCGTCATCTGGCGCTGGCGCGCATCTGCCGATTGGCTCTGCCGCACGCCCTCGTACTGGTTTTTCTCGGTGTCGAGTTCCAGGTCGAAGATGCCCTGCATGTCGCGTGTAGCTCCGCTGACTCCACCACCCCCGGCGCCGCCGGATTGGCCGAAGGCCACCTGGATGTCGCGGAACAGGGCTTCCGCGCGCAGCAGATACTGCAGCGCCTTCTGTTCCGGCGCCAGCGCGTCCCGCCATTTCGAGACCCGCAGGTTCCCGGCGGCGGGACCCATAGCGCCGGCGGCTTGCTCCATGTCGGCGACAAAGCTCTTAAATGACTCGCCGGATTCTTCCATCTGCCGGGCCTTCATTCGCTCGGCCATCGAATTCGCCTGGTCGCGCAGCTTGGATTCGACTGAAGCCAGGAACGCCGCGTTTTCCGCGTCCGAGGCTTTGGCCCCGTTGCCCCGGATTTGGTTCCAGGTAGCCGCGATGATTTCCTTTTGCCGCTCGGACAACTGGTTTTGCTGGTCGCCCTGCTCCCCGGGAGTGCCGCCGCCGATCGCCTGCGACTGCGTGTAGTTCCTCTCGAAAGGCTGGGCTTCGACAAAAAACATGTCGGTGTTAGTCGTCTGGCGGGCGTCCCGCGCGGATCCGTACAGGCTCACGATGTCGCCGGGTTCCGCCTTGAAATCTTCAAGCGCGATCACGGTGGACCCCTTGGCGGTTTTGGCGCCCTTGGCGTCGAGCAGACTCACGGTCTTCTCTGCTCCGCCGTTCACCGAATAATGCAGGTCGACGCTACGCAGTCCGAAATCGTCGCTTGCGCTCACTTCCACGGTGACTTCTTCGATCGGGCTGGCCTTGAAATCGTGGCCCGGCCGGGTGATGGTGATTTGCGGCGGATTGTCCTTCTGCGCCTCGATGAAATAATCCTCGCTGAGCCGCACGTCTTCGCCGCTTTCGACGGCGGCGATGTGATACATGCCGTCCTTCCGGATGGGCACGCTGGCAATCAGCGTGTTTGCACCGCCGTCGCGCAGCCCCACCTTGCCGCCATCGTCTAGCAGCAATGCGCCGTTGGCGAGCGACCGGTCCATGTGGAGGGCCACTTCGGCGATGGTGCCCTCCACCGCGCGCAGATCGCCGCCCGGGTCTTCCACGAAATCCTTCATGCCGGTCCAGTCGGGGTAATGGTAAGTGACGCTGATGTTTTTGATGGAAGGCAGATCGATCACATTGAGATGGTAAGAGGGTGAGCGGACGCCGCCGGCTTGCACATAATAATCGAGCGATTCCGGCACGCCGGCGATCAGAAACTGGTACGCCGAGCCGCCCGTCTCCGTGCGCATTTCGGCCTGTTCCCATTGCGGCGCGCCCGAATATCTCGCGGAGAAGCGGACCTCAGGCGCCGTGAAGCCGAGCAAAGTGGCCTGGATGACCTGGTCCGCCCGCTTGCGAATGGTGCGGTTGCCCGGTTCGACCATGATCGAATAGAATGGCTTCATTTCGCCCTTGGGCGGACCGGCCCACAGCAGCGCGGTGCCGTAGCCGAGAAAGCCGGGCCCCGCCATGCCGAGCCAGATGAGGAGCAGCGCGGAAGCCGCCGCAGCCGAGGCGAAGCCGGCAATCCAAGTGGCTTTGGCGATCGTGGCAGGCTTGGCCCGCTCGGCCACTTGCAGCGTGTCGGCTGCCAGTAACTGCAGGAAGAGGTCGGCGTCCGCCGAGCCGGCGCGCTCACTCAAGGTGAGCAGGCGCTGTTCAAACTCCGGGTGCTTCTGTTCGGCAGCGCGAGCGGCGCGGCGGCGGTTGAGGCGCACCAGCGGAACGACCAGCGCAGCGGCGATGGCGCAAGCCAGACCGAGAAACAAGGCGAGCCGCGCAACCAATATCGCGCCATTCGAGAACGCGAAAGCATTGGCCCACTCGACTGCTGCCAAGGTGAGCACCAGCGCCGCCAAGGCCGTAACCGCACTGCCACGCGACAGGGTCAGCAGGCGTAAACGGCGTTCCATGCCGCTCAAATAGCGCGCGAGAAGGTCCAAGGGATTCATTGTGCCTCCTTATCCGCGGAAAGATGACGATTCCCCAGCCAGGATTCGGCGAGCGCGCACGCCAACACGGCCAGCATCACATACCACCACAAAGACAGGCGACTTGGCTCGCTGCCCGCTTGCCCGCTCGCGGCAACACCACTGGCTGTATTCTGCCACAAGCGGAGGGTTTCCGGCGCAGCGGGCGTCAGGTCGGATTCGCGGCGGTCGGTATTTACCGCGACCAGTTCGTTGCGGCCGTTGGGGCGCCGGATGTCATAAAAGCCAGCCATGGTGAACTGGATGTTTTGCGCAGTGGCGGCTTGGGCGAGCGAAAACACGCGCTCGCCCTTGGGATCGAGCACATCCACAGCGGCGGCTTTTCCCCCAGCGTCGCGCAGTTCTTCGAAGCTGCCCACGCTGACGGCGGACGGCCCGGCATCCAGCCGCCCCAGGTAGTTGGCAGTCTGCCCAATGAAGGGCACGAACGATGCATGCAGCGGAAAATCGTTAGCGACGTTGTCCAGGGTGGACGCAAAAACCAGGATATGGCCCGCGCCTACCCGCTGATCCACCAACAAGGGAGTTTCATCTGTGAGACGCGCCACGGTTTTCGCGGTGCCCGGATCGATGCGGATCGCCTGGTAGAACTTCACGTCGTCCCAGCGATTGTTCTGCTGAATGGAGGGGTGCGATGGATCGAGCGCGGTCGCGCTTTGAAACAGATCGCCCTCGCGACCGGCGTAGCTGGTGCCTTGAATGGCGAGACCGGACACCGGAACTTCGCGGCGGCCCATCGCGGAGTGGCCGAGCGCGATCAGCGCAGCGCCGCCATCGCGCACGTACGAACGCAGGCTCTTTTCGAAAGGCTCCGGGAGCGCACCCACGTCCGAAATCACTACGAAAGCGTACTGCGCAGGCGCGACATTGGCGGTTTGATCCGCGGCGGCCGGGTCGATGACGAAGGCTGACTGGCCGGACGCTTCGAGCGCCGCTTTGAAATACAGCAGGTCGCGCGTGTTGCCCGCGTCGTGGACGAACAGGGCATGGCGCGGGTCGGCGCGCTCGACGGAAAAATAAAAAGTGTCGTCGTCGGCCAGCGCGTCGGCGGAATCGATCTTCACCGCGCCATGGTTGCGGCCATACGGCACTTCGAGAGAATTGAACTCGACCGCGGCGCGTCCGCTTTCCGGGACCGTTACGGTCTTCGAGTCGATGATGCGGCCGTTCAGCACCAGCGAAACGTTGCGCACGGCCTTGGGCGTGCCGAAACCGGCGATGGTGGCCAGCACGCGCGTCTTGGCACCGCTGTAAACCCGGCGCGGCGCGACCACGTTCTCAACGGTGAAATTGGGCATCTGTTTCGAAACCAGCGGATGTGGTTCCAATTGGATGTCGGCGTTCAAGCGGAGGTCGCTGAAGTTGGCGGGCATGCCGGTCTGCTGCATGTCCGAATAGAGCAGCACGCGCAGGGGCAGGCGTAGGGATTGCGCGATGGAGCCGAGCGAGCGGGAAAGCGCGGCGAAAGAGGTGCGGCCGTCGGAGGGTTCGAGCGCATCGATTGCGGCGGTGAGCGCAGCACGATCGCCGGTAACCTCGCTCAAAACCGCGACCCGCGAGGCGAACGCCAGCACCTGCGCACGCTGCCCGGGGTGCAGACCCGAAACCTCGCTCTTTGCCAGCTTTTTCGCCTGTTCGAGGAGGCCGGCGGCACGCATGCTCAGCGAGTTATCGATGGCGAAGACGGTGACCTCGCCCGAGCGCGACGCGGGCAGCAGCGTGCGCTGTAGATAAGGATGCGCGAAGGCCACCGCCAGCAGCGCGAACAGCAGCGCGCGCAGCGCGAACAGAATCAGGTAGCGCAGGCGGCGATGCTTCAGGGAGCTCTGCGTGCGGCGCTCGAAAAACATCAGCGAGCTGAACGGCACCGGCGTGGCCTTGTGCTTGCGCAATAGGTGCAGCCAGACGGGCAAGCCCACGGCAGCAAGACCGGCCAGGAACCAAGGAGTGAGAAAGCCCATTTAAAGCATGCCCCGGCGCACGCTCAAATACTCGCGCAGGCCTTCATCGAGCGGCCGGCCGGTGTCCATCAGAAAATAGTCCATGCCCGCGCCGCGGGCCTGCGAGCGCAGCGCCTTGATGTGCGCGTCGATCTTGGTCCGGTATTCGTGGCGCGCGTATTCCGGCGACACCTCCAGCGCCGCACCGGAATTCTCCATATCCACCAGCAGCACCGGCTCGCGGAATTTGGGCGCGATCTCCTGCGGGTCCAGCAAGTGAAACAGGATCACCTCATTGCCGCGGAAGCGCAGCGGCTCGACCGTCTTAACGATGACCGCAGGATCTTCGTAAAAATCCGAAACCACCACCACGATGCCGCGGCGGTGCAGGAAATTCTGGAAGTGCACGAATGGCTTGGTGAAGTCCGTGCGCGTGCCGGTCTTAGCGTGTTCGATGGCGTGCAGCAAGCGGAACAACTGCCCCTGCCGCGTGGAGGGCGCCACGTAATTGCTGACCTCCTCGTCGAAGACGATCAGGCCGGCCGCGTCGCGCTGCACGTTGGCCAGGTAACAGAGCGAGGAGGCCAGAAAGCGCGCGTAGTCGAGCTTGTTGACAGCGTGGGATCCGTAGCCCATGGATGCCGATGTATCGAGCAGCACCAGCAGCCGCGTGTTGGTCTCGCCCCGGTAGCGCTTGAGATAGCACCGTCCGGTGCGCGCGAAAACGTTCCAGTCCACGTGGCGCAAGTCATCGCCCTGCGCGTAGGCGCGGTATTCGGCGAACTCCTGCGAGAACCCGAAATCCGGCGACCGGTGCAACCCGGCGACGAACCCATCGACAACCGTCTTGGCGATCAGGTCCAAGCCGGAAATCGAGTTGAGCGTTGCCGGATCGAGAAAGCGCTGCAGCATTTTACTCTCGCGGCGGCCTTTTCCAATCAAGCAGGCGCTTCAGAATGTCGTCCTGCTTCAGGCGGTCGGACTCGGCATGGAAGTTGAGCAGGATGCGATGGCGCAGCACCGGAATATACAGGGCGCGGATGTCTTCATAGGTGACGTGGTAGCGGCCCTTCATCAACGCGCGGGCTTTGGCGGCCAGCACCAGGAACTGCGCGGCGCGGACGCTGGCGCCGTAATTCACATACTTTTGGACGAAATCGGGCGTCGATTCGTCCCGGTTACGGCTAGCGCGCACCATATCCACCGCATAGCGCGCCACGCTCTCGCCGATCGGCACCATCCGCACCAGTTGCTGGAAATCGAGGATCTCTGCGGCGTTGGTCACCGGATCGGCTTGCGGGATGGTGATGACGGTGGTCAGGTCCACCACCTGCAGTTCCTCGGCGGCATCGAGGTAATCGAGAACGGTGTTGAACAGGAAACGGTCGAGCTGCGCTTCCGGTAACGGGTAGGTGCCCTCCAGCTCGATCGGGTTCTGCGTGGCCAGCACGAAAAACGGATTCGGCAGGGCGTAGCTGTTGCCGCGCACCGTGCAAGCGCGCTCCTGCATGGCTTCGAGCAGGGCGCTTTGCGTTTTCGGCGGCGTGCGGTTGATTTCATCGGCTAGCAGAATGTTGCCGAAAATGGGGCCAGGCACGAAGGTCCAGGTGCGGCGGCCGGTGCCAGGGTCTTCTTCGATGATGTCGGTGCCTGTGATGTCGCTGGGCATCAGGTCCGGCGTGAACTGAATGCGCTTGAAAACCAGGCCAAGCGTCTGCGCCATGGTGCGCACCAGCAGCGTTTTGGCGGTGCCGGGTAGACCGGTGATCAAGCAATGGCCGCCCACGAAGAGCGCGATCATCACCTGCTCCAGAACTTCCTGCTGGCCCACGATCACGCGGCGCACCTCGGTCACGATGTCCGCTTGCACCTTGCGGAAGCGTGCGATGCGCGTCTTCAAAACCTCTGGTTCCATCTGTGAAGTTGCGGGTGTCGACATGTCTTTTCCAATCCTATTTCTTTGTCGCGGCTGGCTCGTCCTGCTCCGCGCCGCTCAACTGCAACAGCAGCTTCTGCGCCGGCCGGAATCCGGGAGCGATTTCCATCGCGTCGATCAGCTCGTTCCTGGCCGCCTCCGTTTGATGATTCAGGTTGAAAGCGCGGGCCAGATCATAGTGAGCGCCGGCCATATCGATGGGCTTGGCCGCCAGCCGCGCTTGAAACTCGCGTATGGCGCCGCCCGAGTTGTCCTGTTCCAGCCAGAGTTCGCCCAGGAGCTGGTGCTGCTCGCTGCGCATCGGATAGATGTAGTTCAGACGCTCGAGAACCGCTGCGGCTTCTTTCCGATTCCCGGCGGCGGCGAGTTCTTTCGCCAGCAGCATGATGGTGTCCGGATCGCGCCCGCCGGCGTGGACGTACCCCTCCAATTGATCGACTGCAGCGGCTTTGTCGCCTTTCGCCAGATACGCCTTTGCCAGTGCTTCGTAAATGCTGTGATGCTCAACGTAGTCCGGGTAGAGATCGCGCGCCTCGCTGCCCAGCCGGATCACGTCGTCATAATTCCGGCCCGCTGATGCAGCGTCGATGCGCTTGACAGCCTCTTTCCAGCGGTCGAAATTCTCTGCCGTCCGTTTCGTCTCGCCCTCCAAGGCGGCGACAAACTGGCGATCGAAATCGGCCGGCTCCATCTTCAGTTCTTTGCGGATCACCGTAGTTGTATCGTCGCTCGCGCCGAAATCGCGCAGCATGGCGAGCACCGTTTCCCAGCCCCATTTTTCCGTGATGTAATCGCAGATCTTACCCGCCTCAAAATAGCTGACCACCACTTGCGGCGGGCTCACCGGGTGCACGAAGCCGCGGTCCAGTTCGGCGACCGGCAAGAGCTGATGATTTTTGATAGCGGCGATTTCGTCGAGCCCCAGGCGGTCGCCCCACTCCGGCGACGCGGCTGTTTCTTCATGCACCGCGATACCCTCGGTGAACCAGCGTGGCACGTGAGAGCTGGTCATCGCCAGAGTGAAAACGTGGCTCATTTCGTGCCACATTACGCTCGCCCAATGAAAGCTGCCGGGCGCGCGTCCGGAAGGGCTGTCCATGGCGATCACGCTGCCGAAGGTCACCCCCAGCGCCCCCAGGCCCGGCATGCCGAGCGCGCGCACAGCGAAATCTTCGTGATCGGGGTACACTTCCACCTGCACCGGCTGGGTCAGCTTCCAGCGGTATTTCTTTTCATAGACCGCGATGGCGCGCCGCATCTCGGCTTCGAAATACGGGCGCAGAAGATCGGCTTCCTTTTTATTCAGCTTGAGAATCGTGCGATCGGTCCGGAACGTCACGAAGTTCTTCTCGCTGTCCATCAGGGTCCGTGAGTTCGCGGTAGCGGCGTCGCGAAATCCGTTGTCCCAAGCGGTCTTGAGCTGCTCGTAAGCCTCTTCGTCGCGGCCCAGCCGCATCAGGTTGACGCCAAGCTGCGAGCGCGCGGAATCAAGCTGCGGGTCGAGGCCGATGGCTTTGCGGTAGAACGCAACCGATTCCTCATAGCGCCGGTTGAGCATGAAGAAATGGCCGGCGGTCTCGTAGCCTTTGGCCGCGTGCGGATCCCAGGGGCTCTCCTTTTTGTCCGCCAGCCAGTCCATCGTGGCGAGGATGGCTTTCGCCTGGACGGAATTGGCGTCGAGCGCGAGCGCCCGTTCGGCTTCGGCTTCGGCCTTGGCTTTGTCGTCGTCTTCCAGAGCCAGCCGCGCTAACAGTTCCTGGGCTTCCACCAATTTCGGATCGCTCAGCAACGCCTGCTGCGCGAATTCGACGGCGTTGCCCGAGTAAACCTCCGCCCCAACCAGCGCCTTGCCCAGCAGCGCGCCCGCGTCGTTGGGCTTCAATTCGAGGGCCTCGTCGAAAAGACGCTCGGCCTCGTCCGCCTGCCAGTGTTCCAGAAACATGCGGCCCCAGCGGACGCGGATCACCGCATTGCGAGGCTCGCGCGCCACCAGGTCGCGAAACACGGTGTTGGCGTCCTGGTAGCGCCGCGCCTTCCAGAGAGCCTCGGCTTGCTGTAAGGTCTGCGCAGGAGCGAGCGTTGCGAAGAAAGCCAAGGCCAAGAAAAGCCCGGATGACTCCCGGCTCAGCCGGCTTGACAGCCTGCGCCAGGGCAGCACCGGCTCACTTCTGCGGGGCATCGAGCGCCTCCTGCGTCTTGGCCAGCTCGAGCAAAAGCTGGGTCAATTGCTTGCGGTAATCGGCGGCGTCCATCCCGGCCTTTTCGTATTTCAATTGATCGATGGCCTGTTCCAGCTCCTCCTTCTTGGCCAGCAGCGCACGTTTGGCGGGATCGCGAGCGGCATCGGCATTGGCGCCCAGCCGCACCAGGGTGAACGCTGCCGCCAACCTTCCCTCGCCATTTTCAGTGGATGGATTTCGCTCTCCGTCGCCCCTGCCGGTGTCCTCGAGCAGCGAGTGCTCTGTGGCCAGGCGCTTGGCGGAATCGAAAAACTCGGTCACCTTACGTTGGGTGTAACGAAAAGCTTCCAACACGGAGATCGCGTCGTTCTTGTCCGTATCCGCCGCCGGGTCGCCCAGGGACTCGGCCCAGTAGCGCGCGAAGACGGTCGCATTCTTTTCCGTGCCGGTCCTGGTGGCCGTGATGACGACGCGATTGGGGCGCCGCAGAAACGCGATCGAGCCGCCGCTCGAGCTCGTCATCACCACTACGCACTGGCGCGCGGCGGAAACGGAGTCGATCAGTGCCGCCAACTGTGCGGCGGTTATGTCGGGGCCGGGAATGTTGAACTTGTAATCCACTCCGTCGTCGGTGCCGTGCCCGATCAGCATCACCACCAGCGCGTCCTCCGGCTTCGCCGTCCGGGCAAGTTCCTGAAAATGCATGCGGATCTGCTCGCGATTCGGCGCAATCAGCGTGATCACGTTGCTGTTGCCGGCCTTCTTCAAGCTGGAGTCGATATCGAGCGCCCACATCTTGAAGCGCTGCTCGTAATCGGGCTCACCGCCGAGGCCGGAAATCGTCAAGAAGTAAGTGGCCGCAGGGGATGCCAAAACGGCAGCCAGCAGCAGCGCGCAGAGCCTCATACCACGCCCCAATTGCGGCGCAGCAGCCACTCGGATGCGCGCAGGCCGAGCGCCAGCAGAAAAATGGCCGGCATATCCCAAAGGTCGCGCATCTCGCGCGCCGTGATACCGGCGTCGGAATAGGAGATTTCGCTCGCCAGCCTGGACGCCTGGTCCGGCGTGTAATAGCGGCCGCCGGTCTGCTCGGCCAGTTTCTCCAACAATTCGCGGTTTTGCGATGTGGCGAAGTTCTCCGCCACGCCATCCTCGCGGCGAAGGACGAGCACATCGCGGCCCAATTCCTCCTGCTCGCGTCCGGCGATGATCTCGGCCACGTAAGAGCCGGGCGCATCGGCCGAGAATTCGCCCGCGTAGATCCCCTCTTCGAGCGGCTCCGGCGCCAGCTCCATCGTGACGCTGGTCCCGTCGGGCTGCAAAAGCCGCGCCTGCACGTTGGCGTTGGTGACCGGTCTGTATTCCTTGTCGCGTACCTCCACCCTTAGCGGCACGCGCGTTTCGTCGGACAGCACCTGCCGCGGCGTGGTCGCGACCACCGGTCCTGGCGTGCCGGTCACCAGGTAGCGCAGCAGTTGCTGCCAGAAAGTCTCCTGGGTTCGATCCTCGTGCGGCAGCCACATTCTCCAGCGCCAGCTTCCCCCGGTAGCAAACAGAACGGTGCGCCCGCGGCCGTAGTTTTCCGTGACCAGCAGCGGCAGCTTGCGCTTTCCCGCGGGCGTGGAAACCAGCAGCACCGTGGCGCCGGGTTTTTCGTCGCCGGCTTCCTGGTAATTGGCCATCATCGGCATCTTCTTCCAGCGCTCCGCGTTGCGCGCGGCGTCGTCGTCCAGCCGGCAGATGCTGCTTTGTGCGCCGGACGGCGTCAGCTCCTGGCCGGTGAAATCGCGATGAAACGTGCCCTTGTTTTCCGGCAGCTTGGTGGGAATCAGGTCGGCCAGCGGTCCCTTGGCCCAGCCGCCATCGGAAAGCGCGGCGCGCCCGCCCAGCAGCAGCAGTCCGCCGCCGCGGCGATCCACAAAATCGTGGATGAGCTGTTGCTGCCCGGGCGTGAAGTAATTCATCTCCACGCTGCCGATGATCAGGCCCTGATACGCGAACAGTTCCTCGGCCTTGGCCGGGAACCCGTCTTCCAGTTCCTTGGCGCTGGTGGTGCCCTGCGTGTAGATCTTGTTCTGGGTGGTGCGCAGCACGCTGGCGATCTCCTGCTCGGGGTGATCGTCATTCGGCAGGAACGGCAGCGCGCGGCGGATGAATTTGTAATCCCAGCGCGGCTCGCCTTCCACATAGAGGATGCGCGGCTTGCGCGCCTCCACGTTGACCAGGCGGGTGACCGCATTGTTGCGCGTGTTCTCTTCGCCAGCGAGCGGATCGATGCCGATCTCGAAAGTTTTCGGCCCCGTGCCGCCACAGTTGAACACTAGCGATTCGGTTCGCAGCCGGCCGTCGGAAGCGAGCGTCACCTCCTGGCTGGCCAGCACTTTCCCATTGTCGCGCACGCTGAGTTTGGCGCGGCTGCCGGAGAATCCGAAGCTGGAAAACGTGACGCTCGCCGTCAGCCGCGATTGCGGCAGCGCCCGCGCCGGCAGCACGGCGTCGGCGATTTCCACGTCGCGGCGAGGATGATCGCGGCCGAAGCCGATGATGTGCACCGGGATGCGCTGCTTGCGGAGGGCGGCCAGCGTCTCCATGCCGATCCCACCCGCATTGTCTGCTCCGTCACTCAGCAGCACGATGGCGCCCAGCGGCAGTGACGACGATTCGGCCAGCACGCGTTCCAGCGTATCGCCGATGCGCGTGGCCGGCTCGGAGGCGTCCAGCGCGTCCGTCTTCCCGATGCGCTGCGGTTCCCTGCCGAACTTGTACAGCCGCACCAGGAAGCGCGAGCCGAGCGATTGGAGCAACCCGCTGTCCAGCGCACGCCTGGCCGCCGCCTCGCGCGTGCCACCCGCATCCGCGATACCCATGCTGCGGGAATCGTCCACCAGCACGGCCACCACGTTCTGCTGCGGCCGCAGCGTGGCCACGCTCAGCGCTGGGTGCCACAGCAGGAACAGGATCAGCGCCAGCATGGCGGATTCGAGCAGCCAGATGGCCAGCGGACGCGTGCCGCTCAGCATGCCGTGGTTGCGCCGCACGTGCCAGTAAAGCAGACCGGCTCCGCACACCACCGCCGCCGCCAGCAGCCACAGCGGCCATGGCGTCAGCAACACAAGCTGGCCCTTATGAAAAATGCCGGCCGGATACTTGAAGAGGAGCTCGAACATGAGGATCTCACCGGCGGACCATGGCCGCTACCTGACGATAGACGTTCTGACTGTGTGTGTGAGTTACCAGCAACCCCACAGTGCAAGGAAGTTCCACCTGCGCATGGATTGCGCTTGAGCCCCCATTGGGAGTCAGGATAGCATGAGCGCCCAGGGGGTGTGGAACCGATTGTCGATTAGGCGGCTTTGGAACGGACGCCTGGTGGTTCCCGGAGGTTGGAACTACACGCTACATGCAAGAGCAATCGGCCGCGTCGAGCCGCCTCTGCGTAGATTGAATGGATTCGAACTGTCTCTGCACCAGCCAATACAACGCGCCGAGCGCGACGAGCGTCCCCGCGAAGTGACCCCGCCCAAAACCGGCACGCCCCTCTTGTAGGATCTCGCGATCCCTTCAAATTCCAACACTGGACTCATGATTGCTCCTTCCCGCTCGGCGCGCCGGCCGCGGCAGACAGGCGGCCGCTCGAGATTTCACGGTCCGCCTCGCGCAGAATCTCCTCCGCGTCTTCGAATCGCAAGCCGCCCAGGTATGCCTCCGACAGCAGCTTCCTGGCGGCGGCGCGCAGGCGCTCGCGCTGCTCGGCGGGGTTCATTTTCGGCGGTTGCGAGCAGACGAAGGTGCCCCGGCCGCGCTGCGTCTCCACGTAGCCGAGCAGCTCCAGCTCGTCGTAGGCTTTCTTGACGGTGAGCGGGGCGACCACCAGTTGTTCGGCCAGCTCGCGGTGGCTGGTGAGTTTGTCGCCGTGCCGCAGCCTTCCTCCGGCGATGGCTTCGACGATCTGCCGCATGATCTGGCGGTAGATGGGAAGCTCGTCGGAAGGATGAACGACCAACTGCATCATAGCAATATAGAACACTATATCACATAGTCTGTGGATTACAAGCCTTTTTTCGGGTTTTTCCCAGATGAGCCATCGTTGTCGCGCCGAGCAGTTCGCGACGCGCCGATTCGTTGCGCAAGCCGTTCCCCGAAGCGTGCTATTCTAAACCTCCCGAGGTTACAGAGGCGCTACCATGCGCAACTCGACCGAAGGCAGCTTGGCGGTTCCGCTGAGCGTGGCACTACGACGTGCCGGCTTTGCGGCGTGTCCGCACGTTACGGGCGAGCTAGGTTGCCGTCCGGGGTTCCGGGCCGGCCTATTGCCCCGCTCGGTCTGGCCACACGAGATCGTAGCTCCGTTTTGCCATCGACATGATAACCATGACAGATCACTCCCGGCCGCTCAGCCGCAACCCTCACTTGTTGCGGTGGGTGGAAAAAACCGCCGAACTCACTCGTCCCGCCGCCATTCACTGGGTGGACGGCTCTGAAGAGGAGAACGCCGAACTTTGTGCCCAGATGGTCTCGAGCGGCACACTCCTCAAGCTGAACCAGGACCTGTGGCCCGGCTGCTATTACGCCCGCTCGGACGCGAGCGACGTGGCACGCGTCGAAGCCCGCACCTTCGTCTGTTCGCTCTCGAAGGATAACGCCGGTCCAACCAACAACTGGGAAGACCCGCACGCGATGCGGCACAAGTTGAAAGCGCTCTTCCAGGGCTCGATGGCCGGCCGCACCATGTACGTGCTGCCATTCAGCATGGGACCGGTCGGCTCGCCCATGTCGCAATACGGCATTGAGATCACCGACTCGCCCTACGTCGTCGTCAACATGCGCATCATGGCGCGCATCGGAGCTCCGGCGCTTGAAAAGAAGGGCGGCAAGCGCGTAGTGCCCTGCATACACTCGGTGGGCGCGCCGCTCGCGCCCGGCCAAAAAGACGTCCCCTGGCCTTGCAATCCAACGAAGTACATCGTCCATTTTCCCGAAACGCGCGAGATCTGGTCGTATGGTTCGGGATACGGCGGCAACGCGCTGTTGGGGAAGAAATGCTTCGCGCTGCGCATCGCGTCCAATATCGCGCGCGACGAGGGCTGGCTGGCCGAGCACATGCTGATCGTCGGCATTGAAAATCCTCAGGGCGAAAAGACGTACATCGCGGCCGCCTTTCCCAGTTCGTGCGGCAAAACCAACCTGGCCATGCTTGTGCCGCCGAAGGGAATGGAAGGCTGGAAGGTCTGGACGGTGGGCGACGACATCGCATGGATCAAGCCGGACGCGAACGGCCGCCTGCGCGCCATCAATCCTGAAGCGGGCTTTTTCGGGGTGGCTCCCGGAACCTCCGTCAAGACGAATCCGAACGCCATGGCGACACTCAAGCGGAACACCATCTTCACCAACGTCGGGCTCACGCCCGAAGGTGGAGTGTGGTGGGAGGGCATGACCGAGGAGCCGCCGGCCGAATGCCTGGATTGGCAAGGGAAGAAGTGGACGCCGAAGATCGCCAGGGAAACCGGCGCCCTGGCGGCCCATCCGAACGCGCGCTTCACCGCTCCTGCTTCGCAGTGTCCGGTGATCGATCCGGATTGGGAGAATCCGAACGGGGTTCCCATCAGCGCCTTCGTTTTTGGCGGCCGCCGCGCCGACACCACGCCGCTGGTTTACCAGGCATTCAACTGGAGCGCCGGCGTGTACGCCGGAGCCACCATGGGATCGGAAACGACCGCCGCGGCCACCGGAGCGGTGGGCCGGGTTCGCCGCGACCCGATGGCCATGCTGCCCTTCTGCGGCTACCACATCGGCGAGTATTTCCGGCATTGGATCGCGATGCAGCATTCGCTCAGCGAAACGCCGCGCATCTTCCGCGTCAACTGGTTCCGCAAGGACGCGCAAGGAAAATTCCTGTGGCCGGGATTCGCCGAAAATCTGCGGATTCTGCGCTGGATAATCGACCGGGTACACGGCCGCGCGCTCGGCAAGGAAACGCCGATCGGCTGGATGCCGCGCTACGACGACATCGAATGGAAGGGGCTCGCTTACCCGCGCGAGAAATTCGACTACTTACAGGCGTTCGACCGGGAGGCATGGCACCGCGAAGTGATGGAGCACGAAGAGTGGCTGATGGGCCTGCGCGATCACTTGCCGCCGGAAGTCATTTACGAACGCGAGTTGCTGATTTGCCGGCTGCAAGACCCCGTCCAGCCTGTAACCGGCGCGCGATAGCGTGCCGGGGCCGTGCGGCGGGTTAGCCGCGAGCGCCGCGCTGGGCCAGCACGCGCTCGACCTGCTGCATCAGGGATTGCGCCCGGGGCATGCTTTCCGTGGCCTTCTTGATCTCGGGGTCTTCCTGCCAACGGGCGCGCTCGGCGGTGTCCTTGTCGAAGGCGCGGAAATAGAATTCCCAGCGGATCTGCTCCTTCAGCCAATCCTTGCTGGCTTCGAACTCGGCGTCGGTGAATACAACCTGCTGCGTCTTCAGGAAAGCCTTGAAACGGCTCAAGGTGTCTTCATCCACCTGCCAGCCCGCAGGCAGCGTGGGCTTGGCACCGTTGAAATAGACGTTGCCGAAGCGATAGTAAACCCAGACGCCCGGGATCCAGGCCAGTCCCAAGCGGCGCTGGAAAACAGTGTAGTGAGGATTGGGATATTTCTCATCGGGGGTGATGCCGCCGCCGCCATACACTTTGCGTCCGCTGTCGGTGGTTTTCAGGTCGTCCTGGTTCTGGGTGTCGGAATGATGCATGTAGTAATAGTCGAAGAACGACTGATGCGTGTAATCGCGCTGGATGAGGCGCCCGCTGGGAGTGTAATAGTGGGCGATGGTGAGCAGCAGGGCCGCACCTTCGCTGAGCGGGAACTGTTGCTGGACGAGGCCCTTGCCAAACGTGGTTTCGCCCAGCACCCAGGCGCGGTCGTGATCCTGCAGCGCACCGGCGACGATCTCGGAGGCCGAAGCGGAATCGCCATTCACCAGAACCACCATCGGATAGTGCTGGGCGGCAGCGACGGCGCGGGCGCGGAACGGCTGCTCGGCCTCCGCGCGGCCATGGTGGGAGACCACCATCTGGCCGTCGCGCAGGAAGCGCCCGGCCACGGCTACGGCTTCGTTGACCAGCCCGCCGCGATTGTCCCGCAAGTCCAGAATCAACCCGGCGGCATTTTGCTCGCCCAGTTTGGCCAGATCGTCTTCCACGTCTTTGGCAACATTCTGCGCTTCAAAACTGTTGATGTTGAGATAAATGGTGCCCGGCTTCCACCAGAACGCGTCCACCATACTGGTTTCGATGGCGCCGCGGGTGACCTCAACGGTGATCGGATTCGGCACGCCCTCGCGCCGCACCGAGATCCGCACCTGGGTGCCGCGCGGCCCGCGCAGCAGGTCGGCGACGGCAGGCGAATCCATGGCGCTGGTGTCTTTATCGTCCACGGCCACGATCGCGTCGCCGCGGCGCAGATCCGCTCGCGACGCCGGCGAGCCCGGGAAGGGGCGTATCACCACGACGCGGGTCTGATCCATGCTGATCTCCATCCCCACCCCGAAATACTGCGCCCGCTGCCGCCGCTGCATCTCGCGATACTCGGCCGGATCGACGAAGACCGAATGCGGGTCGAGAGTATGCAGCATGCCCGGGATGGCGCCCTGGTAGAAAGCCTTTTCCGAAGACACCGGGTCGGCGTAGTTCTTTTCCACCAGCGCAAACGCCGAGGCCACCGAGTGCATGGTGCGGTCCAGTTCCTCGCCCTCCGAGGCCGCGTGCACGCGGCCGGCGGACAGTCCAACCCACGCCGAGAAGCCCATCAAGGCCGCCAGCAACGAAATCCCAACCGTTTTCTTGATGTTCATGTTCCTACCCAGCCGCTAGATTCCGGCCGGCACCTCTCCGCAGCGCTCCATATATATGTGACGGCCGACCGGACAACGGGTACCGCGGCCGTTTCACTGCAAGTCCATCCCTCTACCCATGATAGCGCGGCTGGGGCCCGAAGCTACACCTGGTACACGCCGTCGAAATCGAAAAAATAGCGCTCAGTGGCGAGCGAAGGCTGCGCGCCGCGGATCACCTCGGCGGCGCGCGCGATGTCGGCGATCGCCTCTTCTCGCGGGCGGCCGATGTAACCGCCGCAATCGTTGTGGCCAGTCAGGATCATCCGCGCCGGGTGGTGCAGCGCAATCGAGGTGGCCACCATGCGCAACACGAAGTCGCGGTCGCCGTCGCTCGCCGGCGCGGCGAGCGCCCTGGCTGCACCGGGAATCTTGATCTGGTCGTAGAGCGCCACGCCCTGACGCCGCAGAAATTTCCGCGCCACCAGCTCGAAGCGCGCGTCGATGCAGGTCAGCACGCACGCATCGGCGCGGTAGACCTCGACCGGCGAATCGAAGTGAAATAGCTTCTGCATGCCGCTATGCCCACACCTTCCTCAATGCCTGGCCGCAACGCCGCAAGTGCGGTGTGTGCCGCGCCATATCCTGGAAAAACATCGACGGATCTTCCGGCGCCAGCCAGATCTCGCAGTTCGGCCCGCACTCGATTTTAACCGTCTCGGCCGAAAGCGGCAGCGCCGCCGTGTCTTCGGCATCCTCGCCGATATAGGTGATCGCCCGGTAGGGGATCAGCCGCTTGGCCAGACCGGCGCGGATTAGCAGTCCATCCGGCGTGGTGACATATCGCTGCGGATACGCGCGGATCAGCAATACGAGCAATACCGAGCCGGCGATCCAGTGGTTGCCTCCCACCAGAATCACCACCAAGCCGAGGCCGATCGCGGCCAGAATCCACCACTCGAACTTCGCATCGTGCGTCATAATCGGTTTCTCATTTGTTAGCGGGCGGAACGGATACACAACCGGCATTCGGCTTGCCCGGCGCGCCATTTTGGGCGCCGGGCCCGATCCGTTCACGCCTTCCGATTGCAGTTACCCGGCCTTGCGCTTGGCCTTCAACTCGGCCAGCAGCCGGTCGATTTCGTCGTGCTTCTCCATCGCCTTGAACTGGTCCTCGACATTGTCGGCCATCAGTTCGGCGGTGGC
>JBEKXZ010000049.1:0-29920 GCA_049511495.1 Bryobacteraceae bacterium
GCGCCTCATAGAATACATACAGCCTGTGACCTGTCTACTCCGGAAGCTCTCTTCCGGAGCCTACCGCGCGCGGAGCTAAATATTCATACCATCTCCTCATTTTCTAACCCACATTTCAATCATCTATGACGGCGTCGGCGTTGTCGAAACTCGCCGAGATGTTGCTAAAACACCTGAATGGCATTGCGAACTATTGTCGGATCAAAGTGCGCCGTGGGGTGGTCGAGACGGTCAGCGGGAATATTCGCCTGCTCATCACTCGCCCCGGCCGCGACTACAAGAACCATAAGTAGCTCCGATCTGCTCGTTATCAAGAATCCACCGCAAGCCGGACCTTTCGCATCCGGCTCGTCCGCGGCGTCTGCAACGGCTATGCCGCGGAACGGCTCTGTCCGGGCGTCTTGTCAAAAACCACTGGGCCGGACCCAGAAACTCTCTCGCCATTCGCCATCCGGGGCGACCATTTGCAACTCGTTGTAGACGCCCCGGTGCGCCAGGTTGAATGCATTGGTGATCGCGGACATGGCCTCGATCACGACAAAATCCCGGTCCGCGGCGACGACCACGGCCACGTCGTATTTCGGCCCGTAGATCACGGAAACCTTCTCCGTCTTCCCCTGAATCCAGAACTCACCCAGGCCGCTGGCATCCCGGATCAGATTGGTGAAGACGTCGTCGAACCGGACGCCCTTGAGAGGAAGCGGGTCGGGATACTTGGATTGCACGGAGATTCGTTCGCCGGTGGGAATCGTTTCGCGAGATAGGACCAGTTGCTCGCGCGCTCCGAGGTGAATCTTCCATTGGTCGGGCGGCGCATCATCCACCTTGTAGAACGAGTGGAAACCGATCGCAACGGGCATCGGCTCGACCGCATGATTGTGCAGGACCGTCTCCACCTGGAGCACGCCCTCCTTGAGCCGGTACGTCATCTCGATCGTATGAGCGAAGGGGAACTGCTCCATCAGATCCGGATATTTCCAGAATTCCAAACGGCTGGTTACTTCGGCCGCCTGGCCGTCCGCCTTGCACGACAGCACCTTCCACACGGAAGACGTACTCAAAAGGCCGTGGATCGGCTTCTTGTTCGCATCCAGGCGGACATTGCCGAGTTCCAGGTTGAACGCGTATATCTTGCCGTTCACGTAATAGGAGTTCTGGTCGATGCGGTTTGCCCAGGGCCACAGAAGCGGGATGCCCGCCATGCCCGGTTTGGCCTTGAACTCGGCCAGGTTCCCGGAAGGCGCGCGCAACACATCCTTCCCGTTTACCTTCATTTCATAGGCCATATTGCCGATGGACGGCAAAACTGTGACTTCAGTGTGCCGGGCTGAATCGGCGAGCTCGACGACATCCACCCCGTCCCTCGTGGTTTGCCGGGCGGAGTAGTCCGCGGCATTTACTGCCAGGGCTAACACAACTTCGAGCAGCACGATTGCTTTCATCGGAACAGAATTTTAGCACCTACCACCGGCGTGGTCGAGCACGAGTGATTCAACTCTTTCCCCCGGTCTCAGGACAAGAGGGGCAACAGTCTGGAGCTGCCCGGCTGGCGCTCCCGGCTGCCGTGGCAGACCCCGTCGGTGGTTTTTGCGTTACCAGTCACGCGTCCAACCTGCTATCGTAAAGACCGAACCGATCCTCTTTTACGGAGGACAAACATGCGAATCATTGGCAAGGTTTTGAGAATCTCAGTTACGTCGTGCCTGGCACCTCTCCTGGCCGGCGCATTCGTTTCCCGGGTAGATGCCGCCGACGTTCGCGTCGACGCGATCGTGGTGAAGCCCGCGAGTCCTCGTCCATCAGCCCTCTGCGAGCTCAAGGTGCGCTTGAAGAACGCTGGCAGCCGAAGCGCCTCCTATTTCAGATTCAATGTGAAGATCAACGGCCAGGATGTGCCCGAGTCTAAGCTGTACATCTACGCGGTCAATATCGACCCCGGTACGGCTGGCGAAGTGGCACTCAACAATTTCTACAGCCCGGCGGGGACAAAAGCCTTCGAAGTCCAGGTGACACTCGTCGAGGCGCAGTGGGTGGAGGTCAAGAAGGACGGGACAAGCACCACGACTACCCCGTACGGTGCGGTCGCAGGGCTACCCATAGGCACCTCTTTGTCGGTGACAGTATCGCCCTCGGGGAGTTGAGTACGCCGGGTGTTGGCTGAAGGGCGGGACTCCCGTCTATGGATACGCCACCGCGCGCCGAGGGCGCATCAGCGCACTTCTGCGCGCAAGGCGTTCGGTGCCGCTTAAACGGCCTACTCGGAAATTAGAGCAGGCTGGAGGGGTTCCGTGGTCCAGTTGGGCTTGGTGCGGCTGTCCAGTGTGCTCGGAGTAGCTTCCAATACTAACTGTTAACCGGCCACGCCGGATACCATGTGCCACGCACCTGAGTCTTTGATGTTCTAAAGGGGATTATCCTTCAAGCTCTCGCACCGATCGCACGCCGCCATGTCGCCCGGGCGCTGCCCCCCAAACTGTTGGATAATGGAATCAGGGTGACTCGGGTGATAGCATGCCATGCCGGCTCGCAATGAGTAAGGCTCGATGACCAAGGCTCTGGGGTTCTGGATTTCCTTCGGGCTGCTCGCATCTTCGGGCAGGGTGGTTACGTTCGATCGGGCGGCGGTGGGGCACGCTCCCTCGGGTTGGACCGTGGCCATGACCCACGCCGGCGCCGAGCCGCGCTGGGAGGTCCTCCAGGATAATTCGGCGCCCAGCCCTCCTTACGTGCTGGCGCAGGTTTCCGCCGACCATCACAACGACCGCTGCCCGCTGGCCATTTTCGATGGCGTCAATCTCCGCGACTGCGATGTGAGCGTGCGCATCAAACCTGTCTCCGGCCAGCAGGACCAGGCCGGCGGCGTGGTCTGGCGATATCGCGATCCCAACAACTATTATCTGGCGCGCGCCAACGCCGTCTCCAAGAACGTGGCGATTTATAAGGTGCGGGATGGCGAGCGGCTGGCGATCGCCACCGCCGTGCCCCACGATATCGAACCCAATACCTGGAACATTCTCAAAGTTTCCGTGCGCGGCTCCCGCTTCCAGGTCTACGTCAACCATCGCCGCATTCTGCAAGCCGACGACAGGACCTTCAGCGGCCCCGGCAAACTCGGCTTGTGGACGGTTGCCGATTCCGTCACCTACTTCGACGATTTCCGCGTCTATCCGAAGTAGCCGCGGGATCGGCCGCAGGCGGCGGACCTGGAGCGCGGCGGGCCGGTCCGATGGGCCATCTAGCGACTCAATCCAGCTTAGCTGGCGTGTATCGGGGCGTTATCAGTTGCATGATCACCAGGGCCACGAAGTAGGACGATCCGCAGACTGCGAACACCGGAATATAGCTGTGGGTCCACTGCACCACGTGGCCGGTGAAAACGTCGAACAGCGCGCCGCCGATGGCGCCAACCATTCCGCCAATCCCCACCACGCTCGCCACTGCCGCCTTGGGAAACAGGTCCGACGCCACCGTGAACAGGTTGGCGGACCACCCCTGGTGGGCCGCCATGGCCAGCCCCGTCAGCCCCACCACCACCCACAGGTTCTTCGAAAAAGGCGCGTAGAGCACCGGCAGAATGGCCACCGCGCACACCAGCAGTGCGCCCTTGCGCGCCACGTTCAGACTCCTGCCGCCCTTGAGCATCGCTCCCGAAAGCCAGCCCCCGCCCACGCTGCCGATGGCAGCTAAGCCGAAGGCAAGCATCACCGGCCACCTGTTAGCGCGAATATCCAGGTGGAACGTCTCCTGCAAATAGCCGGGCAGCCAGAAGGTGTAAAACCACCAGATGGGATCGCTCAGGAATTTGGCGATGGCGAACACCCAGATTTCCTTGGACGGCAGCAGGCGGACCCAGGCGACTTTTTCCACGCGCTCCGCGGGGTCGCTGTGAATGTACGCCAGTTCGCCGGCGGAAACCGAAGCATGGTCCTCCGGCCTGGCATACATCAGCAGCCAGAACACCAGCCAGATAAAGCCGGTGGCGCCGGTGACGGCGAAGGCGCCGCGCCAAGTGAAAGCGCCCACCAGCAGCGGCACCAGCAGCGGGACCGCCACGTTGCCGAAATTGGCGCCGGAATTGAAAATGCCCGTCGCCAGCGCCCGCTCGCCCTTGGGAAACCACTCGGCCACAGTCTTGATGCAGGCGGGAAAGTTGGCGGCTTCTCCAAGGCCGAGAAAGAACATCGCGATGCCGAACGTCAGCACAGAAGTGGCCGCGCCCGGGGACATGGCGGCGAGGCTCCACAACACGATGGCGATGGCGAGGCCCTTGCGCGTACCCAACCGGTCCGTGAACCACCCCGCGCCCACCAGCCCAATGGCATACGCAATTTT
Organism: Bryobacteraceae bacterium; assembly: GCA_049511495.1. GTDB lineage: Bacteria > Acidobacteriota > Terriglobia > Bryobacterales > Bryobacteraceae > Bog-375. The sequence goes on from JBEKXZ010000049.1 coordinate 4,333, forward strand.
GAACGAAGCCAAAACGTATGAGTACTGGATGGAGTCCCAACCGATGACGTGCTGCAACGTATCCTTCAGATAACCGAGCACGCCGCGATCAACGTAAGCAATCACCGTGGCGAAGAAGAGAAGCACGCAGATATACCAGCGATAGTGCGACGTTGACGGGCGGATTTGGCCGGGCGGCATGAAGCTCCGATTATATCGCCCAGCAAGTGGGCAGGCCCTCCAAGTCGAGACCGGCGACGAGTGCGCTATATCGAAATGGAGGGTTCTTTGGGAAAACAAAGGGCAAGCTAAAGCATGCCCCACCCGGATACACTGAAGGTTTCCGGAAATCGCGAATCAGTATGTGCGGAATTGCGGGATTCACGCGTCTGAGCGGGATATGGGATCGGGAGGTAGCCGGGCGCATCCTCGAAGCCATACACCACCGGGGGCCGGACCAGCAGGGGATATACGAAGGCAGCGAAGTCACGCTGTGCGCGGTGCGGCTGAAGATCATCGACCTGGCCGGCGGCGATCAGCCGATCGTCAGCGATGATGGCGGCACCGCGATTGTCTTCAACGGGGAAATATACAACCACCGGGAGATCCGGCGCGATCTGGAGCGGATGGGGCACCGGTTTCGATCGCAGTGCGACACCGAGACGGTGCTGCGGGCGTTTATGGAGTGGGACACGGCGTGCTTCGAGCGGATGCGCGGGATGTTCGGAGTGGCGCTGTGGTCGGAGGCAAGCAGGCGGCTGGTGCTGGCGCGCGACCGGATGGGGATCAAGCCGCTGTATTACTACCGCGGCGGCGACGATTTATATTTCGGGAGCGAACTCAAGGCGATTCTGGAGCATACCCAGATTCCGCGGCGCCTCGATGAGCGGGGGCTGGACCGGTTTCTTTCGGTAAACTACGTGCCGGGCGACCGGACGCTGATCGAAGGGATCCGAAAGGTGCCGCCGGGGCACCTGCTCGAATGGAGCCGAGGCAAATGCCGGATGGAGCCGTGGTGGGAACTGCCGCACGAGGGTGCGCGCCGCTATTCGCCGGAGGACGCTAAGGAAGAACTGGACGGGCTGCTGCGCGAGTCGGTACGGGAGCACCTGGTTTCCGACGTGCCGCTGGGAGTGTGGGCATCGGGGGGAGTGGATTCGTCGACGATCCTGCATTACGCGGCGGAACAAAGCGGGAGCAAGCTGAAGACATTTTCGGTTTCGTTTCGCGGGCGAAGCTTCGATGAGAGCCCGTACTTCCGCGAGATGGCGGAACGCTACGGGACGGATCACCACGAATTCGACCTGAACCCGGAGACTGAGCTCGAGAGCGCGATTCAAGATTTCGCATATTACTCGGACGAACCAAGCGCGGACGCAGGAGCGCTTCCGGTGTGGTTTCTCTCGCGGATGAGCCGGCAGCACGTGACCGTTGCGCTGTCGGGGGAAGGTGCGGACGAGTTGTTCGGCGGGTATGAAACGTACCAGGCGGACCGGCTGGCGAGGCCGTTACGGTTGACGCCGCGCTGGCTCCGCCGCTGGGTGCACGCGGCACTGGAGCGATACGTGCCGGTGTCGGACGAGAAAATCGGGTTGGAGTACAAGCTGAAGCGCGGGATAGAGGGAAGCTGGCTGGATCCGGACGAGGCGCACTTCTTCTGGAACGGCACGTTTTCGAGCGGACAGCTCAAAGCGATCCGGCGCGGCGGCGGCGATAACGGGCTGGCGGAACTGGCGCGGTGCGTGGCGACGGGCGACGGCGGCGTGGTGGACCGATATCTGCGGGTGGACCAGAATTACTACCTTCCGGACGACATCCTGTACAAGACGGACCGCATGAGCATGGCGCATTCGCTGGAGGTGCGGCCGCCGATGCTGGACCACCGGATCGTGGAGTTCGCGGCGCGATTGCCGGCGCGGTTGAAGATTCGCGATTGGCGGCAAAAGTACGTACTGAAGGAACTGATGCGCGGGAAGCTGCCGGAGCGGGTGCTCAACCGGAAGAAAGCCGGGTTCGACATACCGACGCACGACTGGTTCCGGCGGCCGCTGCGGCGGCTGCTGATGGACACGCTGACGCCGGAAGCGGTCAAGGCGAGCGGCATTTTCCACGAGCGGGCGATTGAGGCGCTGATCCGCGACCACATGGAGAGGCGCATCAATGTGGGATACCATCTGTGGGGCCTGCTGACGCTGTTCCTCTGGATGAAGCGATGGAAGGTGGAGCCGCAGCGGGCGACGGTGGCAGAGACTGCGCTGGCTGGCGAGTAAGCGGCACGCCGGCGTTCCAATTCTTCTTCACCAATCCAAGAAAAAGTTTCTTTCGTGAGTTTTCAATAAGTTGAGAAGTAATTCGGGGCGGGTGCGCGAGCGCCCCGATGATACATTCAAGTCGGAAAGAGGGTTACGCGGCTTCGCGAGTCAATGGCGGAGCCGATTTTTTTTAGGCAGACCATGGCTGGCAAGGCAAAGAAAAGTGCTAAAACGATTTCCAAGCCTTGCGAGGATTGCACCTATTATCAGGAGATCACGCAGAAGCTCAAGGTTTCGGAAGTGCTCGCGAGGGCCATCGCCAAATTCGAGGAGAGGATCCGCGAGGCCGATTTCAGCCCATCGGTGGGGGATTACATCAAGCTCGTACAGATGAAAAAGGAGTTAGAGGAGGCGACCGACGAGGCGAAGGAGATCAAAGTGACATGGGTCGAGCCAGTGACGTCCGACTCCGAGAAATAGCCTATGACCCACTGCCCTCTCAGAAATCCTTTCACGAACTGACAGCGCGTTTTAAGGGATTCTCGGGGCCGATCGGGAGCGGCAAGAGCCAGGCGCTTTGCCAGGAAGCGATCCGGCTGAGTTACTTGAATCCGAGGCGGATGGGACTGCTAGGGGCGCCGACCTACCAGATGTTACGAGACGCGACGCAATCGACGCTGTTCGAGATACTAGACGGCAACCGAATTCCGTACGAGCACAACAAAGCGGAGAACACGCTGCGGATGAGGGACACGGGATCGCGGATCGTGTTCCGGCCGGTGGATGAGTTCGAACGGCTGCGCGGGACGAACCTGGCGTGGTACGGGCTGGATGAACTGACCTACACACCGGAGGCGGCGTGGCTGCGGCTGGAGGGCAGGTTGCGGGACCCGAAGGCGCAGCGGCTGTGCGGCTTCGCGGTGTGGACGCCGAAAGGTTACGACTGGGTGTACCGGAAATTCGTGGAGGAGCCCAGCAAGGGGTACCAGGTCGTGGTGGCGCAACCCTACGAAAACCGGTACCTGCTGGCGAGGGTGCCCGATTTCTACGACCGGCTGCAGGAAAGCTACGACGAGCGGTTCTTCCGGCAGGAAGTGCTGGGCACATACCTGAGCCTGAGCGGAAGCACGGTCTACAGCTCGTTTACGCGGCCTGAAAACGTGAAAGACATGGGTCCCGACCAGAGGCTGCCGCTGCTGTGGGCTCTGGACTTCAACGTGGACCCGATGAGCTCGCTGGTGGCGCAAATCGTCGGTGGCAAGGTGCTGGTGCTGGATGAAATCGTGGTGCGGAACGGGACGACGATGGAAGCCTGCGAAGAATTCCTGAAGCGGTATCCGGAGCATTGGGCGGGCGTTCACATATATGGAGACGCGTCGGGAAACCAGCGGCAAACGACGGGGGCGTCGGACTACGAAATGATCCGCGAGTACTTTCAGGCGCACTCAGGAATGACGCTGCAGTACCACGTTCCGAGGGCGAACCCGAGCGTGCGGGAGCGGATCAACTTGACGAATGCGAAGCTGCGATCGGCGACGGGAGAAGTCGGGCTGCTGGTGGACCCGAAGTGCAAGGAGCTGATCAAAGATCTGGAGCAGGTGACTTACAAGGCGGATTCGAATGCGATCGACAAAGAACGGGACCGAATGAGGACACACTTATCGGACGCGTTGGGATACCTGTTGTGGCAGGAATGCAGAACGCTTCCCAAAATCGGGGAGCGGCAGGAGCGGTTGTTCTAATCATGCAGACAATCAACCGGGAGCATCCGGAATACATCGCGCGGAAGGCGACGTGGAGACGCTACAAGGACCTGTACCTGGGCGGCGAACAGTTGCGGGCGCGCGCCGCGGAGTACCTGCTGCGGCGGCATAAAGAGCCGGGCGAGGTTTACCAGGAGAGGCTGAACCGGGTGTTTTATCAGAACTACATCGGCTCGATCGTGGACTGGTACGCGGCGACGCTGATGCATCGCGAGCCGGCGCTGATGCTGGAAGGAACCGACGCCGGTGCGAAGAGCTTCTACAGCCTGCTGGCGAACGATTGCGACCTGAAGGGCACCAGCCTGAGCGAGTTTTTCCGCAAACGATTCGTGGAAGCGCTGGTATGCGGCTCGAGCTACCTGGTGGTGGACTTTCCACGCACGACGGGGCCGGCGCTGACGCGGGCGGAAGAAGACGCCGCGGGGACATCGCGGGCATACCTAGTGGACTACGGCGCGGACGAAGTCATCAACTGGAATTACGACCCGAACGGGGGGATGGACTGGGCGGTGATCCGGACGTCGTGTCTACAGCAATCCAAAGTGACGGACGCAAAGTGGGAAGAGGAGACGCGCTGGATCTACTACGACCGGGAGAGTTTTCAAGTTTACCGGAAGGCGGGCGAGGGGAAACCGATCGAGAAAATCGACGAGGGGCTGCATGCGCTGGCTTCGCTGGGCCGGGTGCCGCTATTCCGGATGCGGGTGACGGAGGGGCTGTGGCTGATGAACCGAGCCGCGCTGCTGCAACTGGAACATTTCAACAAGTCGAATGCGCTGGGGTGGGCGCTGACGATGGGGCTGTTCGCGATGCCGGTAGTCTACTCGGAACGGGAGTGGAACCAGATTGTGGGCGAATCCTACTACATCCAACTCGGGCCGGAGGACAAGTTTGGGTGGACGGAGCCGGAAGGGAAGGTTTACCAGATCGCGGCGGACAACCTGGTGCAAATGAAGGATGAGATCTACCGGGTGTGCTACCTGAACAACCAGGCCATGGGTGGGGCATCGAGCTCGGCCAACCAGTCGGCGCTGGGCAAACAACTGGACTTCGCGACCACCGCCGAAGTGCTCGGCGCGTATGGAACAACGGTGCGGGAGAGCATGAAGCAGGTGCTGTGGGCGATTGCGGAGGCGCGGCAGGACGAAGTCGCGATCGACGTTGCGGGAATGGACGAATTCGACATCAACGATTTCAGCACGGAGTTGGACGATGCGCAAAAGCTGCTGAACCTGGGTATCCACTCGCCCACGCTGACCAAGCAGATCTACAAGCGGCTGGCGAACCAATACCTGGCGGACGCGCGGCAGGAAGTGAAAAGCCAGGTCGCGGAAGAGATCGAAGAGGCGGCGGAATAGGATGGCGGAAGACGCTGGCGGTCTTCTTGGGCCGGGCGAGGATGGCGGCCCAAGAGCAATTGGCGAGGGAGTTCGCGGAGAGGGGTGTATGGAAGGAATCGACGTTCAAGCGGTCGTGCGGCAGGCGATCCAGGAATATGTAAACAACGAACAGGCCAAGGCCGAGCCGGCGCACAAGGCGGAGTTGCAGGAAGAGCGACGGCGGCGGGAACAACTGGAGCGCCGCGTCAACGAGCTGGTGGAGGAGAACAAGCGCAGCCGTTTGGTGGCGGAGGAGGCGGAGCGCGCGTCGGCGGTGCGGGCGGAACTGCAGCGCCTGGGAGTGGCGAAGGTGGAGCTGGCCTTCAAGGCGGTGCAGGACGAGATCGTGCGGAGCGAGGACGGGCGGCTGGTGGCGCGGGGCGAGAGCGGCGAGATGCCGGTTCGCGAGTATCTGGCGGCGTTCGTGAAAGAGAATCCGGAGTTTCTGCCGGCGCGCATTCCCGGGGGAAGCGGAATGGCAGGGATGCTGAAGAGCCCGGCGGGCGGAGGCGAGGCGGTAACGATCGACCGAATCCGGCCGGGCATGAGCGCGGAAGACATGCGGCGGGTACGAGAAGAAATCGTGCGCGTGGCGTCGCAGACCTTAAAGGGTCTGTAGTGATAACCCGGCCAGCAAGGCCGGCAAGTACAAACCAAGGAGAAAGAATGGGAGCAATTACAACAACTAACGTCGCAAGCGCGATTGTGAAGCTGGTGGCGGCGGACGCTTTGCCGGTGCTGGTAGGGAACCTGGTGATGGGCAACCTGGTCAATCGCGATTACGAACCAGTGCTGGCAAATGCCGGCGATACGGTGAACGTGCTGATGCCGCCGACGTTGGTGGCCAACAACATCGCGGATGGCGGCACCGTGACGCCGCAGACTCCGAGCCTGACCAACGCGTCGATTGTGCTCAACACGCACGCGGAAGCGACTTTCCAGATTCCGGACGTGACGAAAGTGCTGGCGGTGCCGGATCTGCTGAAGATCTACATGCAGCCGGCAGTGGCGGCGATCGCGCAGAGCATCGAAACCAGCCTGCTGAGCCTGTACGCGGGTTTCACGACTAACACGGCGGTAGGAACAGCGGGCACGGCGCTGACGGAAGCCACGGTGGACGCAGCGGAAACAGCTCTGTTCCTGGCCAAAATACCGCCCAGCGAACAGAAGTACATCGTGGTGGACTCGGCGGCCTACTCGGCCTGGCGGCAGATTCCGCTGTTCGAGGAATTCCAAACGGCGGGCGCAGCCGGCCTGCTGGCATTGATCGACGGGACGATCGGCAAGTACAAAGACTTCTACGTTTTCCGCTCGCAATTCGTGCAGAAGACGGGGAGCAGCCCGGTGAACACGCACAACCTGGCGTTCACGCGGGACGCGATCGGTCTGGTGGTTCGCCGTCTGCCGCAACCTCTTCCGGGAACGGGAGCGATTGCGGAGTACGCCGAGCTGGGTAACTTCGGCATGCGGGTAGTGATGAGCTACCAGCCGAACACGCTGGCGCAGCAGTTCACGGTGGATGTGCTGTACGGATGCGCCGTGCTGCGCAACGCATGCGGCGTGCAGGTAAACACCTAACGAGGCGGAGCCGCGAAGCGGGCCGGCGGCCGAGGTAACCGGACGGCCGGCTCGCCATGAGATGCAAGGAGAGCGGGATGGATCTGAGACTGTACTACCAGAAGATACGGGACACGCAAGCGAAAATCGCCGACCCATTTCCAGTAGTGGAGAGCTGCGAAACGCCGGACGGGGGGCCCGCGGGCAGGCTGACCGAAGTGACGCCGGCCCTTGCCGCGAAGCTGATCGTAGATGGGGTGGCGCGGCTGGCGAAGGAAGCGGACGCGGCGGCATTTCGCGAGGCGCGGGCCAAAGCCAAGCAGGCGGCGGACGAAGCCCTGGCGGCGGCCAAGGTGCAGATGACGTTCCTGCCAGTGGCGGAATGGAACAGAATCCAGGACGCGGGGAAGCGCGCCAAGAACCAGGCATAAGGGCATGGCACTATTCACGGACGGACCTCCTTCCACCATCGAACAGCTAGCGGGACTGGACTCGCAGTTGCTGAGTGTGGCCAGCACCGAGCGGATCGATGTGACGCGCAAGCTGGAACTGGCCTACGAAGAAATCGGGCTGGACCTCGATGCGGTGCTGAAGAGGCTGAGCCCGGCCGATCGCCTGATGTGGGCGATGGCGAAGCCGAGGCTGGAAAACGTGGTTGTGACAACGGCACTCAAGCTGTGGTTCGCCTACCGAACGCTGGAGCTGGTGTACAGCGACGCGTACAACAGCCAACTGAACGACCGGTACATGGGCAAGCGCGACCAGTTTCAGCAGATGGCTGTCGAGTATCGTGAGCGGCTGATCGATGCCGGAGCCGGGATGGCACCGATACCGGTGCCGCGGGCGATGACGCCCGTGCTGGCGCCGGCGCCCGGGAGTTTGCCGGACAACATTTATTATGCGACCGCAGGCTGGGTGAACCGGGTGAACGAAGAAGGGGCGACCGCGATTCCAGCGGCGATTACGACAGCGTCCAGCTCGTTTTCGGCGACGCTCGGGCCGGCGCCAACTAATGCCACCGGGTGGAACGTATACGTTGGCACGGATCCGGACAGCATGACGATGCAGAACAGCTCGCCGCTCGGGGTTGGGGCGGCCTGGGTGCAGCCGGTGTGGATCAGCGCGACGGGCCGCAAGCCGGGGAATGGGCAAGCTCCAAGCTATGTGCAGGTGCTGGCGCGGATCTTACAGAGGGGCTGATGCCGACAACGATAGGAACCACTGCAACGGCCATGACCGTACAGTTGCTGACGGGGCCGAGCGGCGTGAATCTCACCCTGGAGGCTCTGGCGCTGAACGGCGAGACGGCGGTGGCGCCGCTGGGGACGGCGCAGATTACGCCCGAGAACGTGGCGCTCGAACTGGTGGAGCGGGCAACCGCAGTGACCTACCCGGCGGTGAACGTCTACTGCGAGAAAATCGTAAACCAACTGGTGGAGAAGTTCCGGACGTTTTCGGGGATCTCCCAGATGGCGATTGAAGTGCGTCACTCGCAAGACCGGTTGGACGGGTTGCAAGACACGGTTGAGCTATATACAAGCGCCGTGATGCAGACGCTGGATGCCAGCCGCGGTGACTGGGGCGGCGGTATGTACTATGCGGGCGGGTATCAGGTTACGTTCGGAGCCGTCAAAAGCGGCGGGATCAACTTTGTGCAGACGGCCAAGGTGACATTCGAGATTGGAGTGAGCATTAACTAAGATGGCTTCTTACATTTCCTCAAACGCAAACCGCTTTTACGCGGCGCTGGAAAGCGGGTATGGCAACGTGGCGGCAATCGCCGCAAGCAACCGGATACCGGCGCTCAAGCTGACTGTGCAGCAGCAACCCGTGGTCACAAACCGGAAGGACAAGACGGGAAGCCGGACGTTTCCCGGCCTGCCGGCGGGCGGCCGGCGCAGCACGAACTTCGAATTGCAGACGTATATGACGAGCTGGCAATCCGCGGCGGGCGGTCCGGCGTACGGGCCGTTGTTTCAGGCAGCATTGGGCGCGGCGCCCCTGCTCTTCAATGGCGGGATGGTGGCATCGTACTCGAACACAACGCTGGCTTTTGCGGCACCTCACGGACTGAACGCGGGCCAGGCGGTCTCAAGCGGGGGCGAGATACGGTTTGTGACGGTGATTGTGGACGCCAACACCGTACAGCTCAACGCGCCGTTCACATCGGCCCCGGCGAGTGGAACTGCGATCAGCGCGGCAGTGACTTACCAGCCGGCAACGGAGCTGCCGAGCGCCAGCGTGTTCGATTACTGGGATCCGGCGAGTGCGGTGCAAAGAATCCTGCGCGGCGCCGCGGTGGATCAGATGGAGATCCAAATCGACGGCGACTTTCACGAGTTCCATTTCAGCGGCGTGGCGCAGGACGTACTGGACAGCGCCAGCTTCACGGCGGGGCAGGGCAATTTGACGAGCTATCCGGTGGAGCCGGGGATCGGCGCATTCGACTATTCGATCGTGCCCGGCAACCTGGGCGAGGCGTGGCTGGGGACAACGCCAGCCCAATTCTTCACGGTGACGGAAGCTTCGGTGGTGCTGAAGAACGGGTTGGATACCCGGTCGCGGGAATTTGGTTTCAGCCTTCCGCAAGCGATCTCACCGGGACAAAGAACCGTGCAGGCGTCGATCGGACTCTACAGCCAGACCGACAGCGCAACGCCGGCGTTGTACCAGGCGGCGCGGCAGCAGACGCCGATCAGCGTGATGTTCCAACTGGGCCAGACGCAAGGCCAGGTGATGGGCGTGTACTTGCAGAGCGTAATCCCGGAGGTTCCGCAATTTGACGACAGCGCGAACCGGCTGCAATGGGTGTTCAAGCCATCGCGGGCGCAGGGCACGGTGGACAACGAAATCGCGGTCGCGTTTGGATAGGCATGACATACGAGAGCGTGAAGGATGTGGAGTCGAAGATAGCGCCGGGGGTCGGGTTCCGCATCGCGCGAATGTCTTTTGCGCGGCGCGTGGAACTGATGCGGCAGATTCGGGAACTGGCGCGGCGCATGGAGTTTCTGGAAGCGGGCCGGGAGCCGGGCGAAAAGATGGACTCGGCGCTGGTGCAGGCCGAGATCAGCCGGCTGTATCTGATGTGGGGGCTGGTAGAGGTTGCCGGCCTGGAAGTGGATGGGGCGGCGGCGACTCCAGCGGCGTTGGCGGAAAGCGGACCCGAAGACCTGTTTCGGGAGGCGCTGGCGGCCGTCAAAGCGGAAATGGGTCTGAGCGGGGCAGAACGAAAAAACTGATCGTCGCCTTCCATTTTCAATTCTCCAACCAGGCCGGGTGGAGGTGCGACGTTTGCCGGAAGTCCGGCCTGGAGGCGAAGCGCAAGTGCGGCTGGCTGCCGGCGGTGCACAACGAGGGAGGGCCACCGGTGTGGGCGCGCAGAGGGGTGAGCCTGGGGACGTGTCCCCGGTCGTTGATTACTGCGGAGAGCCAAACGACGGTGGAGGAGTTTTTCATACGAAGGCGGTTGGGCCTGATGAACGAAGAGCAGCTCACGGCGCGACAGGTAGAAGCGTTCGCCATTCTGGAAAAGGAACTCGCGGCGGAAATCAAGTATGAGCAGCACAACGCAAGAGCAGCTTCTTAGATTCTTTAGGGAGGCCGCCGGACCGGATGTCTCGGAAATGCCGGCCGCGACCCAGGCCGCCGAATCGAGCGGCGGCCCGTTGGCGGAAGCCGCTGCGGGCACGGGTTACGCAGCGACTCCGGTGGGCACGAGCACTGAAGGCGGCGCGGAGAGCGCGCCAAGCACAGGCGGGACCGGGGGCACGGTCGAATCGGCGCTGACGACTTTTTTGGAAGGCGGGCTTGGGATTGTTCCGCTGGTGAGCGGGCTGATGGGATTGTTCGGCGGAGGCAGCTCGGCTCCGCCGCAGCTTGAGAAGTACCAGAAGCCGTCTTCGATCGATTTTGTGAGCGCGGACACGCCGAACGGACTGGCGGCGGCGGATTACGACCAGTTGGGGATGCCGCGGCTGGCCGACACGGCAGTGCCGACCTCGACCGCAGCGAGCTCCGCCGGAGCCAGCGGCTCTTCCACCGGAGGGACTGGAGGCAGCGCCGCGCAGAGCGCAAGGGCGACGCCGCAAATGACGCTGAACATCCAGGCGATGGATGCGCAATCGATTCTGGACCGCAGCGGCGACATCGCGCAGGCAGTACGCAGCGCGATGTTGAACATGAGCTCGATCAACGATGTAATCAGCGACCTGTGACATGGCATCATTCCCAACTCTCAAAACCAGCGCCGTCGCGCAGTATCCGGCGACCAAACACTTAGCGTTCCAGAACCAGGTTGTGCGGTTCGTGGATGGCACCGAGCAGAGATACCGGGATTGCGCCGGACCGCTGCACCAGTGGGCGATCCGACTGAGCGAGTTAGACGAGACGGAAATGGCCGCGCTCGAGCAATTCCTGGAATCGAACCAGGGGAGCTTCGGCAGGTTCTCCTTCACCGACCCGTGGGATAACCAAACTTACAATAATTGCAGCTTCGCCTCCGATGCCATGGACCTGACTTCGGTGGAAGAGATGCGCGGTAAAACCTCGGTGACGGTGAAGGAGAATCGGGTGTAACGATGAGTGTCTATCCGCAGTTAGTAACCGGGGTAATGAGCCAGTTTCCGATTGTGAAGCAGCGGAGACCGCGGACGGTTGTGAATGCGGCGGCAGACGGGAGCTCGATCAAGCTGGCGGACCCGGCCGGCGCGACAATAGAGTGGCAACTGCAGTACGCCAATCTCAGCGACGCAGAGTTAGCCGCGCTACAACAGTTCTTCACGGATATGGAAGGATCGCTGAACAGCTTCACGTTCCTCGACCCGGCGGCGAACCTGCTCGCCTGGAGCGAGGATCTGACGAACGCAGTCTGGGAGGCGGCGCCGTTTCTGACTCTATCGGGTGGTGTGGCGGACCCGCTGGGCGGCAGCAACGCGTGGCAACTTGCAAACTCCGGAGAGGGGGCGCAAGCGCTGACGCAGACGCTGAACGCGCCTACCTGCTACACGTACTGCTTCAGCGTATACGCATTCAGCAGCCAGCCGGCGGCGATCCAGTTGCAGCTTGGGAGCAACTCGGCTCAGTTCGCGCTGAACTCTCAGTGGAGCCGCATTCAGATCGCCGGCACAGGCGACGCCACGGCAACCGCGGTCGAGTTCGGGATCGAACTGCAGGCGGGCGCTGCCGTGACCGTGTTCGGACCGCAGGTGGAAGCGCAGCCGGCGCCGTCCGCATACAAAACCGGGACGACGGGCGGGGTTTACACGAACGCGCGATTCCGCGACGACACGTTCACACTGACATCCACCGACGTGAACCACCACTCAGCAACGGTGAACATATTCTATGCAAACAGTCTCTGAGTTGAAGGTGGGTGCGATCACCGATACGCCTCTGGTGATATTCGACTGTGCACTGCCGAACGGCGACACTGAACACTGGTGCACACACGGTATCACAGTCGGAACCACGTCCTATGCCGCCCGCGTCTTACAGCATAGTGCGTTCGATATTCAGACCGCCTCGGACCAGGGTGTCGACGGAAGCCCGACCATTACACTGCTGCTGGCCGACGCGGATTCCTACTTTTCGGAGATCGAACAGAGCACGGGGTTTCGGGGCGCAACGATCACAGTAAGCTTCGTGTTTTACGATTTACCTAACAACGCAGCGCTGACGGACGCGGTGGTTGTGTTCCAGGGGATCTGTAACCCCCCGGATCAGATCAAGGAAGCAACATTCCGGGTCACGGCTACGAACCGCATGAGCATGCAGCGGGTGTACCTGCCCGAAATACGGATTCAGCGCTTGTGCCCTTGGACATTCCCTTCGACGCCCGCTCAACAGCAGGAAGCCATCGACGGGGGCGCAGAGGGCAGTTATTCCCTTTACTATCCGTGCGGTTACTCGGCTGGTCTTGCGGGGGGCTGCGGGAACCTCAGCAACGGCGCGCCGTTTACATCGTGCGGCTACGCCTCGACAGACTGCCAGGCACGCGGAATGTTCACGCGGTTTGGTGGAATTGAGTACATTCCGCCGGTGATCACGGTGCGCGGCTACGGCAAGGATTGGACGAGTTCCGCCGTGGCGGTGAACCAGGCGCGTTACAACGACTATGTACCAATGGTGTACGGAACGGCCTGGTACTATCCGCCGGTCGTATTTGCACGCAACGACGGGAACCTAACGCGGATGGAGGTGCTGTTAGGCATCGGGGTGATTCAGGGCGTTTTGACCGTGCTGGTGAACGGTTATCAGATACCGCTTGGCGTGAGCGGGCAAAACATGACCGGCACCGGATGGTACAACATTCCCACGTTGGGGACGCGAGACGGCGCATTCGATCTGAATTTTCTGAACTCCAGCGGCCAGCCGGCGGGAGATCCCTACGGTAGCATGGCGTACCTGTCAGTGGTAGTGCCGAATCAAATCAGCGACGGGAACTCTTTGCCTTCGGTCCAGGTGCTGGCGCAAGGACTGATCGTTCCGACATACGACGCCGAAGGAAACCAGCTCGGTGAGGAATTCACCGGAAACCCCGTTTGGATTCTGCATGACATGCTGCGACGCAGCGGGTGGCAGGCTTCCGAGATCGACTACTCGACCCTGGCGCCAGCGGCGGCGTATTGCGATGAGCTAATCAACTCGACAGACCTGAACGGCAACCCGATTACAATCCCTCGATTTGGATGCAACCTGGTGCTGCAGAACAGGCGGAGCGCAGGCGATGTGATCCGCGGAATTCGCAACGCATCACGGTTGTACCTGACTTACGGTTCCGGGGGCGTGCTGCAGATCAATATCGAGAACTCGATGGCGTTGCAGCAGCCAACGCAGAATCCGTGGTCGAACAGCACCGAGTCGCTGAATGGGGGATGGCCGGCTTACGAGTTTGGCGACGGGACCACAGGCGTTTCGGGAATCTTGCGGAAATCGACGGGAGAGCCGACTGTCGTGGTTTCGTCGCGAAGCATCGGGAATACGCCGAACTCCCTGAGCATAGACTTCCAAGACGCCCTGAACAGCTACCAGCAGGACAGTTACACGGTTGTAGATCCGGACGACGTGAGTCTGACAGGCCAACAAGTGACGGCCACGCTGATGGCGATTGGACTGCCCAATTACGATCAGGCCGCCCGAATGCTCACATTCAACTTGAATAAGTCGCTGTTAGGTAATACGTATATTCAGTTTGAAACCAGCATCATGGCGTTCGGGATCAGGCCCGGCGACCTGATCACGGTCACATATCAAAACCAGGGCTTCAACCGGCAGCCGTTTCGGGTTCTCAAGATCTCTCCGTCGACGAACTACCGGACGGCAGTAATCACGGCGCAGATCCATGACGATGCGTGGTATCTGGACTCAAACGGGCAAGACAGCTCGGCGGCAGGAGCAAACCAGCAGGCAACAGCCACGATTAAAGTTCCGCGGCCGCTGCTGGGAAGCGTGGTGGACGCGAACGGGCTGGTGGAGTTCGGCATTGCCGAGACCGACGCGACGAGCAGCGACGGGACGATTCAGGCGAGCCTGGCGGTGAGCTTTGTCGCGCCCGCGGCCGCAACCGCCGCCGGACCGGGCGTGCCGTTGGTCAGCCTGGCCGCGACGATTGGAACGGGTGGCACGCTTGCGGCAAACCAGGTCTTGTACTACGCGGTCTCCGGCGTGGACGCGTCGGGTGACGAGGGCGCCCTTTCGTTTATTGTGACAGCGGTGATTGCGAGCGATGGATCTTCGGTGACGTTAACGGGGCTCAGTTTTACGCCGGGCACCAGTACGTTCAATGTTTACCGGGGGACGACACCCGCCGATTTGCTGCGGATCGCTTCGAGCCAGGCGATGGCGACGAGCTTCACCGATTCCGGCGCCGAGCTGCAACTGATCGCCCCGCCCGATCCGAACTTCGACCATGCCAATTTCTACTGGCGCATGGAACTCCAGCCGGAGATGGCGGCCAGCATCTTCTCACCGACGACGGTGGGCAATGGGAGCCTTCAGATGAGTCCAAACGGCTACCAGGGCATGACCGTGCGGATCACGCGAGGGACCGGCGCGGGACAGGAGGCGTCGATTGCAAGCAACGACGCAACGACGATAACTCTTTCGAGCCACTGGGTGGTATCTCCAGATGCTACGAGCTGCTTCGTGGTGGCGGAAGCGGGCTGGCATTTTGGAGCAATGACTAAGAGCAGCCCGGTGAGCTTCGTTGTTCCTAACCAAGGCGGCGAAACGGTTCAGGTGACGGGGCGATCGGCGAACGCGGCCAACGTAGAGTGCCCGCCGCCGCTATCGACGGTGACACGGTGGCAAATTGGGGGAAGCGGATTCAGCGACAGCGCCGCGCCGCCGATGCCGTTCTTTGGCTTGGGCGCCGGAATGAGCGGCGGAACGTTGGATCTGAGCGGCGTTTCCTTCAGCAGCCTGACCGACACCGAAACGATCTCAGCCGCGACGCTGACCGTTTACTACTGGGACGAACTGCAAGGCGCGACCAGCTTCTCACTCGCTAACGCTATCGGGGCGGGCGACACGACTTTGACACTGAACGCTCCAGGACCGGCGCAGGCTGGCAGCGTTTTGCAGATCGACAGCGAGGTGCTTGAGGTCACCGCAGTTAGCGAGGGCGGCGTGCAATATACAGTCCAGAGGGGCGTGCAGAGCAGCCCGGCGGGCGCGCACGCGGCGCAGGCAGCCGTCTACCACCTGGCAGGCCTCACAGCTATCGCTGGGTTTCCAGCAGGCTTTTTTGGCAGCCCCTATAGCGGCACGTGGAGCTTTCCGGTGCCGCTTCCGGACGCGCGGGTGGCGAGCGCGCAACTCTTTGTTACCAACCAAAAAGGAAACAGCCCGATGGCGAGCGCATGCCTTACGCACACGGTCGATAGCGGTCTGCGGACGCTCTCCGGCGGCCAGTACTCCATTCAGGTGGAGGGGTTCCTGTCGGTAGACCAGTCAGCCGCGCCGGCCCTGGTGGTGGACGCGGCGCACTCGGTCGGAGACATTTACGCGGTTCTCGGCGCAGCGGCGGACGCAACGGTGCAGCTCCAACTCAACGTCAACGGGTTGGCTTACTGCCAGTTGGTGTTTCCGGCAAATGAGGCTATTTCCAACGACGTCAGCGGGCAAAGTCTGCCGCCTTTGGCGGCGGGCGATCAGATCACGCTGGCCGTTCAATCCGTGGGGCAGACGTATCCAGGCGCGGACCTCACCGTAATCATCCGACTCTGATGGGAGACGCACCGTCCAAACTGCAACCCGACCGGGATCTTCAGTGTTACTTCTTTGAGCCATCGGCGATCGCGGCTTTGAGCGAGACCAGCCCGGCTGGATTCACAATCTCCGGTTGCTGGCGGAGCCAGTTCGATTGGGCGGTACTCGAATGGAACCGGGACAATGTCTTCGAATACCCTGGCTTGCGCAATCTTCCCGACGGAGACCTAAGCGGATTGCAGCTATCTTACCAGGAAATTCGCACTAACTGCATCGGTTTTGATTCCACCTGGTACCCGACGGAACCATGGCCATACCTCAGGATCTGGGCAGATACGAGCGGGGGGGAACTGATCTACGAGGTCCCTTTGTTGCAATACGCGACGCCTCTGTCGAGCGCGGTTCCCGCGACTACGCAGTTTCAATTGCAAGGCGCGCCGACAACCGGAGACTATATCGAGCTGGCCTGGCTGGACCAGCACTACAATTACCAGTTTGTGTCCGGGGACACGCTGAACAGCGCGGCGGCAGCCCTGGCCGCGATTATAACTGCGAATCAGCAGGCCGGACTAGTTAGCGCCACGGCCGACGGCTCGACAATCACACTCACTTATCTGGGAGTGCCGGGATCAAACGGAAACCGGATCGGCGTGTACGGAACCGTCTACGGTGCCGGAACGGAATCCTGGGCACCGCCTTCCGCTTTGTTTCAGTGCGGCGTGTCGCCTGCCGCCTGGCAAGTGAATCTGGACTTCGCAAATCTGACGGATTTGAACGGCGTCCCGATTCCCGCCGCAAATGTGACGAACGTGCGGAAGCTGCGATGGACCTGGGCGGCGGACGTGCAGGCGGCGGATTTTCAACGGAGCGAGTTTTCGGTGGTCGTGTCGAATTGGACCGTCACCGGGAGCGACTTGCAATATCAAGTGGCGGGACCCGGCAGCCGGCGGATCGAAGACGATTCCACGACGCTCACTTACACCGGCACTTGGGTTTCGGAGATAGGGAACTACTCGGGCGGGTCCATACACTCGACGACGGCGCCTGGCTCCGCTATCGCGTGCAGCTACGTTTCAGCATTTGCTCACACCTTGTACCTGGGAACGCGGGCGCTAACGGGCGGCGGACAGGTGACGGTACAAGTGGACAACGGCACACCGATCGTAATCAACCTGGCGCTTGCCGGCGAAGACGTGCTGATGCGAGTGTCGTTAGGGCAGCAGACCCCATCCGTCGAACACAACGTCACCATTACCGACTCGGGAACGGCAGGCACTTCGGTGTACTTCGACTTTCTTGAGATTGCCGTTCCGACAAGCGATCTGCCGACGTTCATCGCGATGCCGACGACAGCGGCGGCGACGGACTGGGATACTAACCAGTCTCTGGCGCTCGCCCCCGAACGAACGGCGTGGTTGGTAAACACCCTGGGGTTGCGGGGCCGGTTGAACCACTATGCCGGAGCGCTATTGTTTTACGAGCTGGTTTGCCCAGACAATCAGTACGCATCCGCGACGATTGCTTTCGCCGGACAGCCCGAGTTCGGTGGGCAGACCGTAATCGAGTTGGACGGCACGGCGCAGCAGCACTGGAATCTGATCGGCGATACGGCTGAGAGCATGGCCACCTGTTTCGAGCTGTTGATCAACGCAGGATCGACCGAGGTTTGGGCCCAAACTGACGGAGCCAGCCTCACGATCACTTCGCGCCTTTTAGGCTCGGCAGGCAACAGCATCTCCTTGAGCGTCAGTACCAACAGCACGCAATTTACGGCCAGCCTGACAACGAGTTCGCTTTCGGGCGGCCAAGACGGAACGTGGCTCACGGATCTAACCGTTGTGCCGCGGATGAACCGCGCGGCACGGGACTGGAGTCTTAGTTATTTCAAGGCCCTGAACAGTTACGGCATTATCGTCACCGCATCATTCAGCATGGAACTTGGCAACGGGGATCCGAGCAGTGGTGCGGGAATTGCACAATGCTATCCGGACGGCACTCCGTGCATGGTGAGCACACCGGCTTTGCAGACCAACTTCGGCCCCGAGAGCACCGCATTCTGGCAGCAGGCGTATCTCGACATGGCGCAGATCATGTTAAGCGCCGGCATTACTCCGTATCTTCAATTCGGCGAAGTTCAGTGGTGGTACACGGCGGCGGACGGCGGCATGCCGTTTTATGACGCCTACACGACCTCCGCCTATCAGGCGGCATACGGGCAACCGATGGCAATTATTCCCAGCCAAAATGCCGATCCGACTCTGTATCCAAACGAGTGTACTTTTCTCCCCGGTCTAATCGGCCAATTCACCCAGGCGATCATGACCTTTGTCCGCCAGTCGGCGCCAAGCGCGAAGTTTGAGGTGCTGTACCCGCCAGATGTCAATAACACACCGCTAAACAAACTGATCAACTACCCCACAACGTACTGGACGCCCGCCAATTTGGCCTGTCTTAAGACCGAGAATTTCACTTACACCGGGGATCGCAATCTCGACCTGGCACGTCAGTCGATCCAGTTGCCGCAACAGCTCGGCTTCCCGCCGTCACAGAGCAGCCATCTGGTGGGTGTCGGCGATTACACAACACCGTGGCTCAAGGAATGGAGTCTGGCGGTAGCGGCAGGAATGGAATCGGTGGTGCTGTTTGCGCTCGATCAGTTGTGCCTCATCGGTTACACCCTACCACTTAGCATGAGAATTGCCCAAGCGAGGTTCATGGGCCGATAGTTATTGTGGTGGATGTGAGGGGCTATCGCTGGTTGGCTTTCAGAATCTTCTTGCGCAGGCGAATGGCTGCCGGTGTCACCTCGACCAACTCGTCGTCGCGGATGAACTCGATGGCCTGTTCCAGGTTGAGGATACGTGGCGGCACCAGGCGGATGGCCTCATCGGCGGTGGAAGCGCGCATATTCGTGAGCTTCTTCTCCTTGACGATGTTGACGTCCAGATCCTTCTCGCGTGCGTTCTCGCCGATCACCATGCCCTCGTAAACCTCGGCGCCGGGGGCAATGAAAATCTCGCCCCGCTCCTGCAAATTGAAAATGGCGTGGCCGGTGGCTCTGCCGGGCCGGTCCGCCACCAGCGATCCGGTGGGCCGCGCCGGAATGTCGCCCTGCCACTCGATGTAACCGTGGAAGAGCGAATTCATGATGGCGGTGCCACGCGTGTCGGTGAGAATCTCGCTGCGCAGGCCGATGAGACCGCGCGATGGGATGTGGAACTCCAGGCGCACGCGGCCCGAGCCGTGGTTCACCATCTTGACCATCTTGCCCTTGCGCGCGCCCAGCTTCTCAATCACCACACCCAGGAAACTCTCCGGACAATCGATGACCAGCAGCTCGACCGGCTCTTCGATCCTGCCGTGGAGCGTACGGGTGATAATCTCGGGCTTGCCCACGGCCAGCTCATAACCTTCGCGGCGCATCATCTCGACCAGGATGGCCAATTGCAGCTCGCCGCGACCCATTACTTTGAACGTATCGTGTCCCAGTTCCTCGACGCGGATGGAAACATTGGTGAGGAGCTCTTTGTCGAGCCGCTCGCGCAGGTTGCGCGACGTCACCCATTGTCCTTCGCGGCCGGCGAAGGGCGACGTATTGATGGTGAACGCCATGGCGATGGTAGGCTCGTCGATCGCGACATGCGGCAACGGCATGGGGGTCTCGACGCTGGTGACGGTTTCGCCGATGGTAATGCCTTCCACGCCCGCGATGGCGAGGATGTCGCCCGGCCGGCCCACCGTTTCGTCCACCCGCTTCAGCCCCTCGAATGAGTAGAGCTTGGTGATCCTGGTGGTCTGAAGCGACCCATCGCGCTTGGCGACGGCCACGGTGTCGCCGTAGTTCAGGGTGCCGTGAAAGACGCGGCCGATCGCGAGGCGCCCCAGGTAGTCGCTGTAATCCAGATTCGCGACCAGCATCTGCAGCACCTCGTCGGGCTCGCCCACCGGCGCTGGGATGTGGGCCAGGATGGCGTCGAACAAAGGGCGCAGGTCGGTGGAGGGATCGTCGAGCGATTCCTTGGCTACGCCGGTCTTGGAGATCGCGTAGAGCACCTTGAAATCGAGCTGGTCCTCGGTGGCATCGAGGTCGATGAACAGGTCGTAGATCTCGTTGAGCACGTCCTGGCAGCGCGCGTCGGGACGGTCGATTTTGTTGATCACCACGATCGGCGGCAGATGCGCTTCGAGCGCCTTGGAAAGGACGTAGCGCGTCTGCGGCAGCGGCCCTTCGCTCGCGTCCACCAGCAGCATTACGCCGTCGACGATCTTGAGCGCGCGCTCCACTTCGCCGCCGAAATCGCTGTGGCCGGGCGTATCGACGATGTTGATCTTGACGCCCTGGTAACGCACGCCGGTGATTTTGCTGAGGATGGTGATGCCGCGCTCGCGCTCGAGCTCGTTGGAATCCATGATGCGCTCGACGGTCCGCTCATTGTCGCGGAAGATTCCGCTCTGGTGGAGCATGGCATCGACCAGCGTGGTTTTCCCGTGATCGACGTGGGCGATGATGGCGACATTACGGATGGCGGTATTGCTGGTTTGCATCGATTGATTTCGGTTGGAAGAGTTTGGGGCGCCGCCGGTGGAGGGCCGCGAACCTTTAGTCTATCATTGCGCAGTTTCGCATTGCGGCCCCCCCGCGCGATGGATTTGTCATGATAGGGCCATGCGAGTTCGTGAATTGGCCGAGTGGCTGAGCGCCACGTTTGAAGGCGACGGGGAAAAGGAACTGACCGGCGCGGGGGCGATTGAATCGGCCGGCGCGTCGGAACTGGCGTTTGTGGGCGGACGGAAAGCCGCGGCGCAGGCCGAAAGCTCGGCAGCGGGGTGTCTGCTGGTGCCGCTCGATTGGCCGAGCCCGTGTTACCGCACGGTGATCCGCGTGCCGGAACCGCGCACGGCCTTCGCGCGGGCGATGAGCCGCTTCTATCCCACGGTGGAAATCAAGCCCGGCGTCGATCCCACGGCTGTGGTGGGCGCCGGCGTCGAACTGGGCGCCCTGGCCTTCGTGGGGCCGCACGCGGTGGTGGGCGATGGAACGCGCGCCGGCGTGGCCGTCAGCATCGGCGCCGGCTGCGTGGTCGGCAAGCGCGTGGTGCTTGGCGATGGCACCGTGCTCCATCCCAACGTCACCATTTACGACAACGTGGATATAGGCCGCGGCGTCATCATTCACTCCGGCGCGGTGATTGGCGCGGACGGGTTCGGCTACGTGCTGGAGCACGACCGGTGGCACAAGTTTCCGCAGGTGGGGCGCGTCGAGATCGGCGATTTTGTGGAGATCGGCGCGAACTGCTGCATCGACCGCGCGGCGCTCGGGGTGACCGTGATCGGCGAGGGAACCAAGCTCGACAACATGGTGCATGTGGCGCACAACTGCCGCATCGGCCGCCACGTGGTGGTGGCGGCACAAACCGGTTTCTCCGGTTCGGTGGTGGTGGAGGATCACGCCGTGATCGGCGGCCAGGTGGGGATTGGCGACAAGGCGCGCATCGAATCGCGCGCGGTGCTGGGCTCGGGCTGCGGCGTGCTCACGTCGAAGGTGGTGCATTCCGGAGAGACGGTGTGGGGTACGCCCGCGCGCCCGCTGCGCCAGCACCTCGAGCAACTCGCTAACCTCACCAAGCTGCCCGAACTGCGGCGGGAGGTGTTGGAGCTGAAGCGGAGGGTGGCGGAGTTGACGCGGTAGGCGAGGGCAAACTGCCGGCGTTCTAACTGACTAACGCTCGGGCACTTTGTCCCACACTGCGCCGCGTCGGTGGACGGCGCGTACAATGGGAATATGCCGACACGAACGAAGGCGGCTCCTCGTTCCAACACGCCGACACGAACGAAAGCGGCGCCCGCGCCCAAGGCGAAGACCGTGCGCCAAAGCGTGACGATCCCGGCGCCGCTGGTCGCTACCGTGCGCCGCGAGGCGAAGCAGCGCCACCTCACCATGAGCCGCGCGCTGGTCTCGCTGGCTGAACGCGGTGCCCGCGCCGACCTCGATGCCAAGGCGAACCTGAAGGCCACCTACAAGCGGTTCATGGAGGAGCAGGAGCCCACACGCAAGGACGCGGCCGGCAAAGATCTGATCCGCGCGGTTTTTGGGAAGGACGCGATTGCCGAAGATTCGGTTCTCTGAGCTCCCTCCAGTTCTCTGGCAGCATCTGCTAGAGCGGGTTCAGCAGCGCGACATCACGCTTGGTGATCTTCAACGCCTGCAAGAGTGGGTCAAGTCCGAACCAGTGGCGCCCGATGGCGACTGGTACAAGGACTTCGGCTCGTTCAAGCTGTGCGGCTCGAACGAGTATCCGAAGACGGTGCTCACCAAGGGTATGGCGGCGTTCGGGAAACGAATCGAATAGGGCACACTTCGAACGCGAGTGGCTCGAGAAGTTGGAACCGCCGGAACCAACGTTCTTCATTCACGCTGTTGACTCCAGGCAAACATATGGAAAACGTCCCGTCTCTCCCGGTCCGCTCCTCGCTCTCTCACTTTTTCGGTTGAACCCTCCCGTAAACGTTGCCAGAATTCGCATCAAAGAACCAGACCGCAAGAAGCGTTACATTTAGGAAGTGCTTGTAGCTCAGGCTCGAAGTCGGATGGTCAAAAGTGGCGCTGTAACCTGTTGTTTCCAGGAAAGTAGGCAATTCATCCTTGGCCGAACACACTATCAAAGCACGCAGCGAATCCCGGATGCGCCGTGCAACCTCCGGTTCGGCTTGGATGACTGCGGGTCTGATTCTGTATGGCTGCAATGCCGCACCACGAGACTGCCGTGCCCTGAATTCCTCACCGTTGTCCCAAAGGATCTCGTATTTCTCAACGTGAATGTGAGAGGTCTCCACAGTTGCACCGAAGGCGTTCGTGCCTTTGATTCCATCAGTAATAGTGGAGTCACCCTTAACTGCAATAGAGTAGCCCGCAGACTTTCTCAGCTTCGGGGAAGGGGCAGCGAGTGATGACAAGTGGTACGTCGAGCATTGAAGACCGAAGGTCAATAAGCGCTTGTCAGCATCGTAGCTTGAGAAAGCGCCCTCGTCGTATGGCGGCGGGACTGTTGCAGAGACAGGTATTACAATCGCTAAAGTTGACCTTGGGCTGATATCACCGACTAGGGGTTTGAGGCGCAGCGCCCCTGCACGTTGCTCGAACTGTCCGGTGGTTTCATAGTCATCCCTTTTGAGGCTGCTAACTTTCTGGAAAGCATTGTAGAGTGCGACTATATCGTGTCCGGTGAAATGCGGCGGCAACTCCGTGGCACTGAGGTCGAACGGAACCTGAGAGTACACTGTGTTCGGCTCCGCTGCCGGAGCATCCTGGCCGCTTTGAGCAACGGCCAGAAGCACGAACGCGAGAGGTAGAATAGTCAGTTTCACCGTTCCTCCAGGTGATTTTCCTGTCAGCGTTTTGTACGTCAGCCATCGACCAGCGGCGTCCCGTACGACCGATCTGAAACGTCCAGCATCGCCGTGCGGATCTCGCCGCTCATTGTACCGGAAAGACTGCCCGTCCAGGTAGCGGCGTAGGCGGAAGTTCTCTTGGCAAGGATGTCCTGCGAGGCTGATCGCAACCGTCACAACCGCGCCTGGGGGCGTTGCGAGAGGTACCACGGATCAGTGTTTCACGGGAGCCTTCGTATCCGCGACCCTCCACTGCCCGGCGCAAGCGACTGTCGATATCAGAAGCTTTCAGGCCATTTCATAATCGGCCTCGACACAGCGCCGAAGGACACGCTGCCCCGGTGAGGATCAAGGTTGATGCCCTTGACCAGGGACTCTGGCACGGTGAACAGGTACGGCGAAGCTGCGCTGTGCCGCGTGCACGCGAAATAGACGGCCCCGCGGGCCACATCATTCACCTGGGCTCGGTGAAGGCGGCCATCGCTCCAGCAGCTAGGGCAAAAAGGGCCTTCCTCAGTTCCGTCGTCCCTCTTCCTCCAATTCGCGCCGTCGTGGAACGCCACCTTATCGCCCAGGTCCTTTTCCTTCTTAAGCGCCGCGTTCTCCTCTATGAGCCTGCGGTTGTCCTCCTGAAGCTCCACCGCTTGCTGCCCCATGCCCACGAGCTTAGATTGGAGGTCAATCACTTCGGAGACGACACGTGCAGAGAGCTTGGCGTCCTTCACGTTCTTCACAAGGTCAAGGATTATTTTGAGGCTGCCGAGAGCGGCGGGGACCAACGTGGCATCGAACATGGGCATAGCTTAATCCCCGGCGCATCACAACACAAGAGCGGTGGTCCGTCAGGACCTGCGATCCCTACGACGGCGCTGGCCGGTCCCGCGCTCGCCCCCTACATCACCCTTAGCGCGCTGGGCCCCGGGATCGTGCGCACCCAGGAGTTCATCTCGCGCTCGTTTTGCAGTAGGTCGCGCAGAGTGGCTTTGCCGACTACCTGATCGACGGCTACCTGCACGGCGCGCCACAGCGAACGGACCGAGCAATCGACGGAGCGCGTGCAAATGGTCGCTTGCCCCGCGTGGCTGTCGCAGAAATCGCGCTCGAACAAGCGGCCGCCCAGCGCGTCGAGCACGTGGCCGACGACGATGGTCCCCGCCGGGCGCGCCAACTTGTAGCCGCCATCCTTGCCGCGCGCGGCTTTGACGAAACCGCCTTTGCGCAGCACGCGCAGAATCTTGGCGGCGTAAGCCGGCGAGACGCCCTCGGCCTGGCTGATCTCCGGAATGGTCAGTCCGGTGCCGGCTTCGGTCGCATAGGCGAGGCGCACCAGGCAGCGCACGCCGTATTCTTCGTTGGCGCTCAGCTTCATCCGCGCAGCCTCACAATGGGGATGAGATCGTCGATGCCCAGCGCCAGCTTGGCCGCTTCCGACATGCGGTCTTTCGACCATGGCGGATCGAAGGTCAGCTCCAGCTTGACGCTCGCGACGCCCGCGACGGCGCGCGCGCGGCGCTCCACTTCGGCGGGCAGCGAGCCTGCCACCGGGCAATTGGGCGCGGTGAGAGTCATCAGGATGCGCGCGTTGCCGGCGTCATCCACGTCGAGCGAATAGATCAGCCCGAGCTCGTAGATGTTGACCGGCATCTCCGGGTCGTAGACGTTGCGCAGCACGGCGACAATTTCGTCCTTCAGACTCATTCCGTGGTGACCGGTTCTTCCTTGTTTTCGAGCGCCGATTTCAGCGTGTGCCACGCCAGCGTGGCACACTTGACGCGCGCCGGGTAATCGCGCACGCCGCAAAACACCACCAGCTTGCCCAGCTCCTGCGTCACCGGCGAATCCGTGGTGAGCAGATCGTGGAACCGCTCCAGCAGCTTGAGCGCTTCCTCGCGCTTCAGGCCCTTCAGGCTTTCGGTCATCAACGATGCCGACGCGGTGGAGATGGCGCACCCGCTGCCCACGAAGCTGGCGTCTTCGACGACGTCGTCCTTCATCCTCAGATACAGCTTCAGCTTGTCGCCACAGAGCGGATTGTAGCCCTCGGCCTGGTGGTTGGCGCCGC
>JBEKXZ010000050.1:0-26893 GCA_049511495.1 Bryobacteraceae bacterium
GGTTGAAGACGACCGCGCTGATGCGCAAACTGCGCCACCGTGGACGCGCGTTGGTGGAATGGATGTTCACGCTGGCGGTGAGCGGCTACAATCTGGTCCGCCTCTCTCGACTGTCAGTTCAGACCGCGTAGGCCGGGGGAGAAGTGTGCCCAGATGGGCACAAAAAGCGCCGCCACGGGCCCGCAACCCCACGATCCCGGCGTAGGAAAACCCCGGAAGCCCCTCCGGAACGGCTATGGACCTATCAGAGACTTACTTTTTTAGCAGCCTCTAAAGCATGCCGTGCCAAGCAGCTACAAATTCCTCTTGCATTCTGTATACTGTATGGATACACTATACAATTATGAAGACAGTTCCCCGGATCGGTATTGACCTCCCGCGGCGTGCGATCTGGCCACCGATGGGAGTTATCGCCCTGGTTACGGCGTGGCTGTTATTACCGGCCCCACGGCTGCTTGCGCAGGCCGCGAAAGCGCCGGAAGAGGTCGCCAGACAGACGATTGTCCGCCTCGTGGATGGAAAATACGACGAGCTCTATCAGTCGTTCTCGGCCGAAATGCGCACTGCGCTTTCGCTCGAAACCTTGAAATCCCAAGTCGGTCCACAGGTGAACGCGCTTGGAAAGCTGATCGAGACGCGCAAACCGGCCGTCCAGCAAATCGGCGGCAACACCGTGCTGATTGTGCCTGCCAAGTTCCAGGCCCTGTGGATCGATTTCACGATCACAGTGAACGGCTCCGGCCAAGTCGCAGGACTCTTCATGAAGCCCGGCCAAGCACCCGATTCGGACTGGCATCCGCCCGCATACAGCAAGCCGGATTCGTTCAGCGAGCGCGCTGTGACGGTGGGCACGGGCGAGTGGAAGCTGCCCGGCACGCTTACCGTTCCGCGGTCGCAGACGCCGGTGCCGGGCGTGATTCTGATTCACGGCTCCGGGCCGGAGGACCGCGACGAAACCATATTCGGCAATAAGCCATTCCGGGACCTGGCGGAGGGGCTGGCCTCGCAGGGCATCGCCGTGCTCCGCTATGAGAAACGAACCAAGGAGTATGGTGCGAAGATGGCGCAAATGCGCAATCTGACGGTGCAGGACGAAACCGTCGCGGATGCGGTCGTCGCCGTGAGTCTTTTACGTGCCCAGCCCGGCATCGATCCGAAGCGCGTCTTCCTGCTGGGCCACAGCCTGGGCGGCTACCTGATGCCCATGATACTGGCTCAGGCCCCGGAAGCAGCCGGCGGGATTGTGCTGGCGGGGACCGCGCGGCCCCTCGAAGATGTCATGCTGGACCAGTTCGAGTACTCCGGATCGCTGCCCGGCGGCGACACTCCCGAAGCCCGCAAGCAACTCGAGGACGCGCGCAAACTGCTGCTTTCGGTGAAGGCCTTGCAGCCCGGTCAGGAAGATGGACCGGCGATCCTGGGAGCCTGGCCGCACTACTGGCTCGACCTGCGCGGCTACGATCCGGTGGGGCAAGCGGCCAAGATTACGCGGCCGTTACTGATTCTGCAAGGCGAACGCGATTACCAGGCGACGATGAAGGACTTCGCAATCTGGAAGGCCGCGCTGGCGGGACATGCGAACGTCACGCTGAAGAGTTATCCGGCGCTGAACCACCTGTTCGTCGAGGGTGCAGGCAAAAGTGTGCCCGCGGAGTACATGACGCCGGGGCACGTGTCGGGCGAAGCGATCAACGACATTGCGGGGTGGATTCGCGAGCACTGAAGGTGATTCGAGGGGCCGGTCGGGGACCGGCCCCACAAACTTACTGGCCGGCGGGTTGCGATGCCACGGCCGCGGGATAGTAGCCGTCGCGGGCGCGAATCACGACGCCGGGCAGAGACGGGATCAGCACTTTGATGTGATGGTAGGTTTTGGTCTTGGCGTCCGGGGCGTATTCGGGCACATAGCGCAGGATATATTGCGTGGTGATGTCGCCGACGATGCCCAGGATGGCGTTAGTAATGGCGCTGGATATTTCCGCGGCGTAACCGCCGGTGCCGGCTTCATAGACGTAGTTACCGGCATCCTTAGGGTTTGAAAGGTATCCGGAGACATCTTTGTACAGGTCCTTATTCAAGGGGTATTCGACGTGGCCGCCGGTTTCGCGCGTGAGCCGCTCCAGCTCGTCCTCGGATGCATTGCTGAATCCGTACGACTGGGTGCTGACGGCATATATGGTCACCAGGCTGCGCTTGGCCAGCTCGATCACCTGCTCGAAACTGATCTTCTTGCTGGCAGTGTCGTGGCCGTCGCCAATCACGATCAGGACGCGGCGCGGTTCGTAGGGTTCGCCGTGCACCAGGGTGCGGTTGGTACAGGCCATATAGATGGCGTCGTAGAAGGCGGCCGCGCCGCCGGGCTTGGACTTGCGCAACACGTCGGTGATCTTGTCGGCATCCTGGGTGGTGTTGACAGCCACTTCGGCATCGTTGGCGAAAGTGATCAGATATCCGCTGAAGCGGCGGTCGTCGACGGGCAGCAGGTTCCACACCAGATCCATGGTGGCGTCCTGGAAGGTATTCCAGTAAATCCGGCTGGAATTGCTCAGGTCGACCAGGAAGCCGACCACGACGGGCTGCTTGGTATTGTGGTTGAAGTAAGTGAGGCGCTGTTGCTTGCCTTCGTCGAGCACCTGGAAATCTTTGGCCTCCAGGTTCGACACGAAGCGGCCCTTCTCGTCGGTGACGGTGACGGGGAGGATGACCTCGTTGGCCTGGACGGTGAATCGCGCGGCGGGGGGCTGCTCCTGCTGTGGCGCCTTAGCCTGATCCGGCGCGGCTTGCTGGGGGAAGGCCGCCCGCGGCAGCAGAACGCACAGGGCCAACACCGGCACGATTCGACGAAGCATGGTTTTCTCGGCTTGTCCCCATTTTAGCGCGCGCCTGCTCCTGAGCGACGGCTGGTTTGGTAGGACAGACGATCGGTTTTTGTCGTCTGTCAAGTCGTCGTGCTCGGGCGAGGCATGACAGACCACCAAAGGCGATGGTCTGTCCTACCACCGAGCGCGCATCGTAGAATGGGTTTAGACCGGAAAGAAAAGCCGAGACGAATCTCGGCTCAGCTGGCTCGACAGCCTGCTCCACGACTAAGGACACTTCTTTGCACCCTCCGATCAAAGTGCTGATTGTGGACGATGAAGCCAGCCAGCGCAGCGGCCTGGCGGGGATGGTCTCGGCCTGGGGCATGACGGCGGAAACGGCGGCTGAGGGCGAAGAAGCGCTGCGCAAACTGGCCACCTTCCACGCCGACGTGATCCTGACGGACCTGAACATGCCCGGCCTGGATGGCTTCGGCTTTCTGATTCGGCTGCGGGACGCGGGCGAAATGCCGCCGGCGATCGTGCTGACCGCGTACGGCAATATCGAAACCGCGGTAAGGACGGTGCACGAGCTGGGGGCGTATTGGTTTCTCGAGAAACCGATCCAGCCGGGGCCGCTGGAGATTCTGATCCGCCGCGCCGGCAGCCACGCCGCGCTGCGCGCCGAGAACCGCGCCATGGAACGCAACCTCGGTTACAAGGGCGCGGTGGGCGACCTTGTGGGGACGTCGCCCCAGATGCAGGAGATTTTCGCGCTGCTGCAACAGGCGGGGCCGAGCCGGGCCTGCGTGCTGATTACCGGGGAAAGCGGCACGGGCAAGGAGCTGGTGGCGCGCTCGCTGCACGCGCTGAGCACGCGGCGGCACGGCCCTTTCGTGGCGATCAACTGCGCGGCGCTGCCGGAGACGCTGATGGAGAGCGAGCTGTTCGGCCATGAAAAAGGCGCCTTCACCGGGGCCTCGGAGCGGCGCGCCGGCTGCTTCGAGGTGGCGCAGAACGGCACCCTGCTGCTGGACGAGATCGGCGAAATGCCGCTCGCCACGCAAGCCAAGCTGCTGCGCATTCTGGAAGATTCCAAAGTGAGACGGCTGGGCAGCAAGACCGAATTCGAGGTGGACGTGCGGGTGGTGGCGGCCACCAACAAAGCGCCGGAGGACGCGGTGCGCGAGGGCCACTTGCGGCAGGACCTTTACTACCGCCTGAACGTTTTCCACGTCCACCTGCCGCCGCTGCGCACGCGCAAGGAGGATATTCCGGCGCTGGCGGAGGCGTTGATCGCCAGCCTCAATCTAAAGCACGAATGCCGCGTCACCGATTTATCGTCCGCGGTGCTCGAAGCGTTTGGGCGGCACGATTGGCCGGGTAACGTGCGCGAGCTGCGCAATGTGCTGGAGCGGGCGGTGATTCTGGCCGGCGAAGGCACCGTGGAGATGAAGTACCTGCCCGCCTTCCTGCAAAGCCGCCCGTTGGCCGCCTCGGCGCCCGGCGCGCCGGCCGCCGAGGATCGCGACATGGTCCGCTTCCCGATCGGCGCCACCGTTGGCGAGGCGGAAAAAGAACTCATCCTGCGCACGCTCGAGCATACGAACAACAACAAGACGCGCGCCGCGGAGATACTGGGCATCAGCCTCAAGACGCTGCACAACAAGCTGCGCGAGTACAACGCGCGGGATGAGAGCGGAGCGGCGGGGTAGGCTGGGGCCGCAACCGTGCCGCGTGTCGCGCAATGGGCCGTCTGGTCCGTGACTGTCTACTTGACCGCGGCAGGATTTCCGGGGCACGATGGGTCGTGGCAGACAATTCGATTAGTGGGAAGCGGATAACAATCCGGCAGCTAGCAGAGGCGGCAGAACTTCTTCGGTATCTGACGCAGCGCGACGACGTCCTAACAGTTGAGTATAGGAGGAAGGACGGAGGCGTGGGGAGGCTCTCGAAGATCCGATTCGGGCTGGCGGCAAGCGGACGACGCACCAAACGGGTCATCGACTGCCTCGACGATAATGTCGAGAGGTGCTACGACAAAAACTATGACTTCGAGGTGCTTGCGAGGCTGATAAACGGGAAACAAATGCCCTGAAAGGAGTCGGAATACATCGGTTGGCCCGCCTCCTTTTTCGAGCGCCGGCCTGTCCACGCCGGGTCCATGGAGGCCGGCTCGACAGCCTGCTCCACCTAGAAGTTGACGATGGAGGCGAAGCCTGCCGGGTCGAGGCTGGCGCCGCCGACCAGCACGCCGTCGATCTCGGGCTGCGCCATCAGGGTCTTGGCGTTGTCCGGCTTGACGCTGCCGCCGTAGAGGATGCGGACGGAGTCGGCGGCGTCCTTGCCGTACTTCTCGCGCACCTGGGCGCGGATGACGCGATGGGCGTCGGCGGCGATCTCGGGGGTCGCGGTCTTGCCGGTGCCGATGGCCCACACCGGCTCATAGGCGATCACGATTTTTGCGAACTGCGCCGCGCTCAATCCGGCAATGCCTTTCTGAAACTGGCTGACCAGGACGGCTTCGGTCTTGCCGCTTTCGCGCTCTTCCAGCCGCTCGCCCACGCACACGATCGGCGTGAGCCCGTATTCGAGCGCGGCTTGCGTGCGTTTGAGGACCGTCTCATCGGTTTCGGCGAAGTATTGGCGGCGTTCGCTGTGGCCGACGATGGCGTGCGTGGCGCCGGCGGCGGCGATCATGGGCCCGGAGATCTCACCCGTGAAAGCGCCTTCCTTGGCCCAGGCGATATTCTGGGAACCGATGCGAATGGCGGTGCCCTGCGCGGCGGCGACGGCCGCGGCGAGATTGGTGAAAGGCGGCGCGATCACGATCTCGCAATGCCCGGACGCCGCAACCAGCGGCCGGAATTTCTCGAAGAATGCGGTGGTTTCGGCGGGGGTCTTGTACATTTTCCAATTGCCCGCCATGACTGGTTTTCTCATAAGAGTTCCTTTAAGAAGCTGGCGCCATGATCGATGGAGACGCCGAAATTAGCGGCCACGGTCTGGCCGATGTCGGAAAGCGAGCCGCGCAGCCCGAGGTTGACGCCGCCGCGCACTCGGGGGCCGGCGGCCAGCAAGGGGACGTACTCGCGTGTGTGATCGGTGCCGGGGACGGTCGGGTCACAGCCGTGGTCGGCGGTGAAGACGGCCAGATCGCCGGGGCGCAACGCGCTTTCGAACTCCGGCAGCCAGGCGTCGAATTGCTCGAGCGCCGCGCCGTAGCCTTCCACATCGTTGCGATGGCCGTACTGCTGGTCGAAATCCACCAGGTTGACGAAGATCAGGCCGGCGCCGGGTTCCGTCATGGCGGCCAGCGTCTTCGCCATGCCATCCGCGTTGTTCTTGATCTTGACGCCGTCGCGGATGCCGCGGCCGAGGAACACGTCGAAGATCTTGCCTACGCTGCGCACCAGGACGCCGTGCTCCTCGAGCCGGTCGAGCAGCATATCCTTGGGCGGCGGCACGGCGTAATCGTGCCGGTTGGCGGTGCGTGTGAAGTTCCCCGGCCCGCCGATGAAGGGGCGAGCGATCACGCGGCCCACTTCGTGCGGGCCGCGCAGAATCTCACGCGCCGTTTCGCAGATTTTGTACTGTTCCCAGAGCGGGATGACCTCTTCGTGAGCAGCTACCTGGAAGACGCTGTCGGCGGAGGTGTAAACGATGGGCGAACCGGTGCGCATGTGCTCCGCGCCCAACTCACGGATGATCTCGGTGCCCGACGCCGCGACATTGCCCAGCCAGTGGCGGCCGATGTGCCGCTCGAATTCGTCCAGTACTCGGACGGGAAAACCGTGCGGGTAAAGAGGAAACGGTTTGGCCAAGTGAATCCCGACCATTTCCCAGTGCCCGGTGGTGGTGTCTTTGCCGGGTGAAGCCAACGTGCAGCGCCCGTAAGCGCCGGTGGGAGCGGCAGCGGGCGGGACTCCCGTAAGCGGCTTCAGGTTGCCCAGACCCAACCGCGCCAAGTTCGGCAGGCGAAGCCCGCGCAAGCGTGCGATGTTGCCGAGCGTATCGGCTCCCGGCGGATCGTGAAACTCGGGCGCGTCGGGCATGGCGCCCACGCCGACGCTGTCGAGCACAATCCAAACGATGCGTTCAAACACCAACTTTCGAGATTAGCATGCGGCATTCGCCGGGCCGCTCAGGCTGGCAATGCCGATGCGGCGGCTGGTGTACACGGATGGTGTGCGGGCCCGCAGCGCAGTGGCCTCGCGTCAGGTCGCAGAAGCGGCAGCCGCCGACAACTGGTTGTTGGTAATAGTCCAAATCGACTTGATGTTTCCTCCTGCGCCTATGAACATAGTCGCCGCCGCAAGGCAGACAAATGCGATCAGGAGGGAATGCTCGATCAGATTCTGCCCCTCGTCTTCCCTCCAAAAAGTGCTCATCGAGGCGCCAAGTTCTCCAAACCAGTTTTGCATAGCAAATAGCCTTTAATCATGCGTCCGGGCACCTCGGCCGTGCTGCTGAAGCCACGCTCGTGGATGCCGCCATCGCTAGTACTTTCGATATTAGGTTACGGCAGCATCCGTCCCCGAATCCAGAGTCTCTTTGGGTCACTTGAAATCGCTAACGGATGAATGACTATGGTGAATTGACGGAAGTTAGCAAGCGAATGCTAGCCAACGTGATTGTCTGGGGCCGCCAGCGACATTAGAGTATGTAGCGGCTGAGGTCCTGGTCTTTCACGATGTCGGCTAGATGCCTGCGAACATACGAGGCATCCACCTTGACGGTCTTTTTCTTAAGGTCCGGCCCCTCGAAAGAGACTTCTTCGAGCAGCTTCTCCATGATGGTGTGGAGGCGGCGCGCACCGATGTTTTCGGAGCTCTGGTTGACTTGCGCGGCGAATTTCGCCACCTCTTCGAGCGCATCGTCGGCGAGGAGCAGCTTAATGCCCTCGGTTTCGAGCAACGCGACGTACTGCTTGGCCAGGGCGTTTTTCGGCTCTTTGAGGATGCGGATGAAGTCTTCGACGGAAAGCGACTTGAGCTCGACGCGGATGGGAAAACGGCCCTGCAGCTCCGGGATGAGGTCGCTCGGTTTGGAAACGTGGAACGCGCCGGCGGCGATGAACAGGATGTGGTCGGTGCGCACGAAGCCGTAGCGGGTGTTGACGGTGGTGCCTTCGACGATGGGCAGGATGTCGCGCTGGACGCCTTCGCGGCTGACATCGGGGCCGTGGCCGGATTCGCGGCCGGCGATTTTATCGATTTCATCGAGAAAGATGATGCCGCTGGATTCGACGCGCTCGAGGGCGGCGCGGGTGACCTGGTCCATATCGATCAGCTTCTGCTCTTCCTCCTGGACCAGGTAATCGAGCGCCTCGGCCACGCGCATTTTGCGCCGCCGCGTCTTCTGGCCGAACAGATTGGGCAGCATGTCCTTGAGGTTGATGCCCATTTCCTCGATGCCGGCGTTGGTGGTGACTTCGAGCGTGGGAGCGCGGTCCTTGACGTCGATCTCGACCATCCGTTCGTCGAGCTTGCCGGCGCGGAGCCGTTCGCGGAGTTTCTCGCGGGTGCGTTCCACGCTTTCGCTGGGCTCCGGCTGGGGCGGCATCAAGAGGTCCAGCAGGCGGTCTTCGGCGTTCATCTCGGCGCGGTCGGCCACTTCGTCGAGGCGTTCCTCACGCACCATATCGATGGAGATATCCACCAGGTCGCGGATCATGGCTTCGACGTCGCGGCCCACGTAGCCGACTTCGGTGAACTTGCTGGCTTCGACTTTGAGGAACGGCGAATTAGCCAGCCGCGCCAGGCGGCGCGCCAGTTCGGTCTTGCCGACGCCGGTGGGGCCGATCATGAGGATGTTCTTGGGCATCACCTCGTCGGCCATTTCCGGCGGCAGCTTCTGGCGGCGGATGCGGTTGCGCAAGGCGATGGCCACGGCGCGCTTGGCATCGGATTGTCCGACCACGTGCTTGTCGAGCTCGCGCACGATTTCGCGCGGCGTGAGCTCGTCGAGCACCGGCTCTTCGTCCACGGACTGGCTCGGCAGATAAATCACCATGGCTAGCCCAGCTCCTCGTAGGTCACGTTCTCATTGGTGTAGATGCACATCTTGCCGGCGATCTGCATGGCCTGCTCGGCGATGTGGCGCGCGGAGAGCTTGGTATTGCGCGCCAGCGCCAGCGCCGCCGCGAGAGCGATCGGGCCGCCGCTGCCGATAGCGGCGATGCCCTCGTCCGGCTCGATGACGTCGCCGTTGCCGCTCACCAGGTAAGTGATCGTCGGGTCCGCTACCAGCAGCAGGGCTTCGAGGTGGCGCAGCACGCGGTCGGTGCGCCACTCCTTGGCCAGTTCGACGACCGAGCGTGGCAGGTTGCCGTTGAATTGCTCGAGCTTGGACTCAAAACGGGCGAAGAGGGCGAACGCATCCGCGGTCGAACCGGCGAATCCGGCCACGATCTTGTCGTTGTAGAGCCGGCGGACCTTGCGGGCGGAGGCCTTGATCACCTCGTTGCCGAGGGTCACCTGCCCGTCGCCGGCCATCACGACCTTGTTCTCCCGGCGGACGCAGAGCACCGTGGTGGACTTCATTCTCGACTGCATGGTTTGCGCGCCTTTATTGTATCGCACGGACTCCGCGCGGCTGCCGGCGGAGGCGATATTACAGCTTTTCGAGCACCCGATCGAGCAATTCGCGATGGGCTACGCTGCCCTGTGCAATACGGGAGCTTCCGCCGCCGCGGCCGCCAGTTTGGGCGAGCGCCGCTTTGAGCAGCTTGCCGGCGTCGATGCCGGAATCGGCGGAAGCCGCCAGCAGCACGGAAGGCGGATCGTCGAGTGCGGCCACGAAGACGGATTTGGGCTGCCCGGTGAAGCTCTGCGCCAGCGCTCGCAATTCGTCCAGGCCGCCGCGTTCCAGGCGCCGGGTGTGACGGCGCAGGCCGTCGGCGTCCGGGGCTGTTGCGGCGTATAGCTCCCGGCCCTGGAAAGTGGCCAGTTCCAATTCGAGCTTGCGGCGGGCTTTGTCCGCGGCGCGGGCGGTTTCGAGATGCGCAGCCGCTATCGCGGGCAGGTCGTCGAGAGACACGGAGAAGAGCTGCGCGGCGGCCGAGAGCGCTTCGAAGTCCGCGCGCGCGCGGCGGATGGCGCGGCCGCCACAAACAAACTCCACGCGGGTGGTTTCGCGAACCTTCTCGATCTTGCGGATGAGGATAGGCCCGATCTCTCCGGTGGAGCGCACATGGGTGCCTCCGCAGGCGCTGCGGTCGAGGCCCGCGATGCTGACGATGCGGAGCGTGCCTTCGCGCTCGGAGGGCTTGCGGAGACCGCTGGCGGCCGCGGCATCTTCGAACTCGACCGCCAGCGGGCGGTTCTCGAAAACGACCGCATTGGCGCGGCGCTCAGCTTCGCGCACGCTGGGCGGGTCGACCGGTCCGCCCTCGAGGTCGATGGTCGCGCTGTCCGCGCCCAGGTGGAAGCTCGCGGTGCGCAAAGCGAAGGCTCCCGCGAAAACAGCCGAGAGAAGGTGCTGGCCGGAGTGCTGCTGCATGTGGTCGAAGCGGCGCTCCCAGTCGATGGCGCAATCGGCCACGCCGGCGTCGAGCGGCGCGCTCAAGCGGTGAGCGATGCGCTCGCCTTCATCGACGACGTCCAGCACGGCGCGGCCCGCAATCGAACCGGTGTCGCAGGGCTGGCCGCCCGAAGCCGGATAGAACGCGGTGCGGTCCAGATACACGGTGAGGCCGTCGCCAGCTACTTCCACCACTTGCGCGCGGAACGAACGCAGGTAGGAATCGGCGTAATACAGACGCTCCGTCATGGGGACACCGCTATTGTGCCAGAAGTAGCGGGCACTCGGCTTGCGCTGCTACCGCCAGGTTGGTTAAATTGAATAAAGCCAACCCCAAAGCGCGCCCGTAGCTCAGTTGGATAGAGCGTCTGGCTACGAACCAGAAGGCCGGGTGTTCGAGTCACCCCGGGCGCACCACTAACCAGTTTATTTATCAGTTCGTTACGGCAGACTTGCCACACGTACCATCGGGCAAGTCAAACTGAGTGTGCCCAGAACTGTGCCCACCCTTTACCACGCGGGCTTTTTCCATCGCGGCGAGGATTGTCTGCTCTTGCGGGTGAACGTACCGCTTCGTGATGTTCATATCCCTGTGTCCCGCCAGGTACGCGAGGGTCCACGGGTCCATGTGTGGCGCCCAACGGGTGAGGCAGGTGTGCCGGAGTGTGTACAACTCGAAGCCCGCGAAACAGCGCTTGGGATCGCTCGTCTCTTCCCGAAGCATGCGGGTGGCCTCGGAGACCGCCTTCGCGTGCTGCTTCTTGAGGCTCGAAGGCTCGATATGGCCGCTCAACGTTGGAGCTGGGAATACCCATTCGCCCCTGTCCGGCTTCGAGAGGCGCATTTCCAAGATGGCCTGCACGTGCGGTGTCATCGGAATGCGTCGGCGGGCGAAATGAATCTCCAACTTTCCGCCAAGGACGTTCTCGGGACGGAGCCGGAAGCATTCCTCCGGCCGCAACCCGCAATCCAGGAGAATGCGTGCCACGTCTGCCAGAAGCCGCGGGTCAGTGTGGTGCTCCATGGCCTCGGAGTTCGCCGCACGGAAGTACACGAGTTCCTCCTCGGGAGTCAGCACGCGGTCGCGGTGATTCTCGCCCGTAACCATCTTCACCGTCGGGAGCGCCTTTTCGACTTTGTTCCACTCCTCGGCTAGGTGGAACATCCGCCGCAGCGCCTGTAGCTCTCGGTTGACACTCGATACTTGAAGCCCGCAATCTAGTCGCTTCGCAATGAATCCACCGATGGATTCGGTCGTGATCGAATCCAGCCGGGTATCCGCGAGCTTCTCAAATCCCAGCAGGCTTTTGACGCCACACTCGTAATACTTGAGCGTCTTAGGCTTTGCCGCGGATGTCGAGCGCACGTATGGGAGGAAATCAGTTTCCGCAAACTCCCGCAGTGTGGGCGCTGGCTTGTGATCGCGAAGCCCCACTTCACCCTTGGCGAGGGAAGTCTTATGGGTGGCCTCCATCTGTTCGGCGATCCGCTTGTTCGTCTGCTCGGTGCTCTCCCGGATCGGCACGGCGTTTCAGGTGAACCTGTACCACCAGACGCGACCGCGCTTGTAGACCGCCATCGCTACGTCCTTGCCGGCCTCGTTTCGTCGATTTTGACGGCCCAACTCATCTGTTCACCAGTACGCGGGCATGCGCCCGGCGGCCCAGCCCATGAATCGCGCCGCATGACATTAGTCGCGTGCTTTTGGCCACAGAGTCAAGGTCCAACTCGGTGGACTTCAGCGGCGTTCTTTCTGATCCTGGTCCGGTCGCAGGCACGCGCTCGGCCGCGCAACATGGGCAGCACGCGCCACAGAAAACGCCCGCGGTGCGCAGCGGAACGTGCAGGATGCTGGGCTTCTGGCCGCACTTGTCGCACTTCTGGCCAGCTCCGCTGGTGCGCAAGCAGTCGCGGGCCGATAGCTTC
This sequence comes from Bryobacteraceae bacterium, assembly GCA_049511495.1. Taxonomy (GTDB): domain Bacteria; phylum Acidobacteriota; class Terriglobia; order Bryobacterales; family Bryobacteraceae; genus Bog-375. The sequence goes on from JBEKXZ010000050.1 coordinate 12,249, forward strand.
CTGACGTCGGCCGCGTGGCGCCGCGCGCGCTCGCAGGCCCGGCAAATATCATGGCCCGAATCCACCACTACGGGATGCCGCACCGCCCGCGCCAGCTTGGTCGGCTTGTAGGTTTCGGGCCGCCGTCCGCACACCTGGCAGAGAATCCGGCCCATCACCGTTCCCTCCGCCGTAGTTTCTTCAGCACGTATAGAGATAGGGCCTCTGGCAGCGTTTTCCTTCCGGCTTGTACGTCCTTGACCAGATCCCGATCAAGTGCTGCAAGGGTCCTGGACTCCGCCGCAAGCTGCGGGCTGATGTGGACAATCTTGGCCGCGGCGATATCGTCAGGCGTGACACTGCACATGTCCAGCATCGCCACCGCGAACGCAACTTGCTTGGCCGTGATCTTGTAGTTTGCGGCGACGTCTTCGGCATCCTTTCCGGGTCGAATGCTCCGCCTGATCTTCTCTGCCGCTTTCCCTGATAGCACCGTCCATTGATCGGGGTCCTCGTTGTAGAACGACGGCAACAGTATCGATGCGGGCGGCAGATCTAGCGGCCAGTCCGGCAAGGCCGACAGGTCCGCCGGTGCGCTGGCCGCCGGCATTCCACCTGAGAACAGCCGCCCAAAGGTGGACTCAAACAGGCTCCGCTCTTCGGCCTCGATCTCCTCTGTCCGTGCTAACGCATGGTGGTCGATGTGCCTCTCGATGCAGGTGCGGCCAACCTCCGTAATCGGGATGGTACGATGGCATCCACCTCGACGGACTCACCCTGGAAGCCCTTCAGACGTGGGTCTGTTTGCTTTGTGGGCCGCGTCGGCAGATGCCACCGATCTATTTGGTCAAGCGTCACCGCGACCCGTTCGAAGTGGATCTCCGCGTCCTGCTGGTGGGCGATGCCACCAACGAGGTCGACGTCGCGCGGCTCATGAGCGGCGCCGCCGCGCATCTGGTCTTCACGGACCCGCCGTACAACGTGGATTACGAAGGCTATACCGAGGATCCCCTGACGCTCCAGGGCGATCGCATGTCGCCGGAGCGATTCTGCGAGTTTCTGGCGACCACCTTTGGCAACTACCGCAGCATCGTGAGGCCTGGCGCCTCGCTGTACGTCTGCCACCCATCATCCTGGCAGCGCGAATTCCAGAACGCGCTCGAGGCTGCGGGTTTCGCTGTGCGCTGCCAGATTGTCTGGGCCAAGAACACCTTCGCATGGGGTTTCGGCCGCTACAAGTTCCGGCACGAGCCGATCTTCTATGCGCACGTGGCCGGGCAGAGCGACGCCTGGTACGGCGACAAATCGCAATCGACGCTATGGGAGGAGAACAAGCCGGCGGCGAATCGCCTGCATCCGACCATGAAGCCCGTGGAACTGATCGAGCGCGCACTTCTGAACAGCAGCAAGGCCGGTGACGTCGTGGTGGATCTTTTCGGCGGATCGGGTTCCACGTTGATCGCCTGCGAGCGTCGCGGCCGCCTGGCCCGGCTGATGGAGTTGGACCCGCGCTACGCCGATGTCATCTGCCGGCGCTACCAGGAATACGTGGGAAAGCCAGCGGTGCTTGATGGCGACGGGCGCACGTTCGAAGAGATCGCCCAGGAGCGTCGGAAGGCGGCCGCATGAATCGCTCGTTGCCGCCAGGAAATCGCGGCCTGCGAGGAGCAAATCCGGGCCGGACATCCCGATGTGGAAGGGCTGTGCCGGGCGCTGGCGGACTGGTGCGGGGAGCTGCGGTTGACCCAACAGGAATTGGGTCTGAGAGCAGAAAAGCCCGCCGCGGCCGGAGCCGGGCGGGAAAAGGGCGGGAACCGGGGCTACTTGGAGAGACTGTAGATGCGCTGGCCATCCTCGCGTTTGGTCGACTCGACCTTCAGCCCCAGCTTCTTGCTCAGCGCGCCGCTGATGAATCCGCGTACGGTGTGTTTCTGCCAGTTCATCTTTTCCATGATCTCGGCCAGCGTCGCTCCGTTCTTCCGTTGGAGCATGGCCACGACCTGGGCGGTCTTGCTCCCCTCGCGGGGCCCGGCGTTCTCCTTCCCTGTGGCAGGCTTTTTGGACGCTTTGGCAGCCTTCTTCGTCGTGGTGGCTTTCTTCGGCGCGGCGGCCTTCGGCTTGCCGCCCTTGGCCCTTTCTGGCCCTTGGGCGCGCTCTTCTTGGCGCTGGCACCCTTCTTCGAGGAGGCCTTCTCCGGCGCGACGTTGGCGCCCGGTTCCGCAACGGTGGCGGCTGTGTCGGTTGTTTCGGCGTTTTCAGTGGTCATTGTCGTTTCTTCTCCTTCTGCGGTGATTACCGCGGTCAGGACATGAATCACTCCGGTTGCACCGTCAAGCAAGGCAATTCTGCAGAATTCGTGGTCCCGGCGTGGCGTCCAGATTGGCTCAGGCTGGCGCAGGCTGATGGAAATTAAAGGACACGGCACCAAGTTCGGGCGCAAAAAGGAAGCGGCGATCGCCGCGCTCACTCAGCGCAACATTGAGGAAGCCGCCAAGTCGGTGGGCATCTCCCCCACCACGCTTCTCAGTTGGACGAAGGTTCCGGAGTTCCAGGCCGCCTACCGGGAAGCCCGGCGTGCGGCGTACTCGCAGGCGGTAGCCCGTCTCCAGCAGGGCACAACTGCAGCTGCGACGACCCTGCTCAAGGTCATGCTCGATCAGGGCACGCCGGCCTCGGTCCGTGTGCGCGCCGCCGAGTGCATCATGAACCACTCCTCGAGGCGATCGAGATCGAAGACGTGGAAGCACGAGTCGGCGAGCTGGAGCGCGCGGCGGAAGGCTCCGCGCAGGGACGGTAGAAGGGAGGATCCGTGAGAGTTGAAAAGCGCGTTCGGGCTTTGGAAGCCCGATACATCAAGGACCCGGTGGTTCTCTACTTTGCGGATGGCAGCACGACGGAGATTTGCGGTCACGGCGACTTCTTGCTGCGCCTGCTTGCTGACACCTGTAGCGGAGGGGAGCTCAATCCAGAGCAGGCGAAACAACTAGACCTTGTCCGCCGCTCTGTGGGCGCACGAGAGCCGGGCGGTGGGCGCCTGACGGAGGTGCTGCGGTGCTTCCTGGAGGGACCGGTTGAGACACAAGACGGTGCGTTGGTCGACGCCTCCGATTCGTAGCGCTCCACGTAACCGAGTCGGACGTTCGCGTCTCTTTGCAGCGTCGAGCCGCCGGCTTGCGCGCATAGTTGCCTACCGAAGTCGTGAGTCCGGTTTATAGACGCAGCGTTAAAGCGAACAGCGTCTTCCGCGCGACGCCTGCTTATTAACCGACGCTCTGCTCTGGAGCCGGCCGAAAGCCGCCGGAGCGAAGCTTCACGCTACTGAGGATAGATGCCGAGTGCAATGAGCAGAAAGGCTTTCACCGCAGGCCACAATGGGAGATTTCTGTTGTGCCAGAGGACCAAAGCAAACTCATAAGCAAAGTATGACCACGACCCGGGTGCATGAGCCCAGCCCCAGCGAAAGTCATCCTGAGAATATCTCGCCAGGTTGAATGTCATCCAGCAGCCAATCAGATACAACAACAGTGTTCCGGCAACCCGCAGGGTTGGCCTCAAGACCATGAGAAGGCGTGCGATGACAAACACGGCTATGGATGAATAGGCAAAACTGAGAAGCATCGTCCGGAGCTGCGGCTTCGTGAGCTCCACGTATGCCAGGTGTGCTCCGAATGCCATTCCGACCGTAACGAAGGCGACAATGATCCAGGCCAGCGCAGCAGTCGGCTGCGTTCTCGCGCCTTCTAACGCCGAATCCACCCTTGCCATCTCGACAGCAACGTTAGCGAAGTGTGCATCCGTTGTAAACCCTCAATCCCAAGGCCGTTCGGGAATGGACTAGAATTATCTCGCCTGGACTGTTCCCGCACTCTTTTTGGGAGTGGCGGGGATACGCCGGGCAGTCTGCCTTGCCCACGGCAAGCTACCGATATGAGGTGTTAACGCTCGCAAAACTGCAGCTACCACGAAAAGCTCGTGAAAATCCTCTTCTCGAAGCGGCCCGAGTTCCAGAAGTTCGCCTTTCAGGGTCGGCTGAAGGTCAAAAGGCATTTCTCGATTCCATGCTCAGGCTTTGGATGTATGATCTCTATATATCGGCCCGGCCTTGCGAACTGGGGAATGCATTGAGGGAGCGCGCCATCGCCTAGCCGAATGCCGGAGAGGAGCGTCCAATCGCTATGATCAGCCTTGCAGAATTGCGCCAGGATATCGCTTACGGCGTGCGCATGCTCGCCAAGAGCCCCGGCTACTCGGCGGTGGCGGTGCTTTCGCTGGCGCTGGGCATTGGCGCCAATACGGCCATCTTCAGCCTCATCGATTCGGTGATTTTGAAGATGCTGCCGGTCAGGAACCCGCAGGAACTGGTCGCGCTGAGCGATCCCACCGAGTCTGGGGTTTGGATCGGGACCAGCGACGGAGAGCGGGCCCTCCTTTCCACGCGCGAATTCGAGGGGCTGCGCGACCGCACGCAGACTTTCTCCGGCGTACTGGCTGCGCAGAGCGAATTGGACCGCCGCAACGCCAGTGTGAACGGGGAACCTCCCGAAGAGATTCAAGCCCGGCTGGTGAGCGGCAACTATTTCACCATCCTCGGCGCTAGTGCGCTGGTGGGCCGCGCGTTTTCGGCCGCCGACGAACGCGGCCCCGGATCTGCGCCCTACGGGGTCCTCAGCTACAACTATTGGCAGCGGCGTTTCGGCGGCTCTTTGTCCGCCATCGGCGCTCGCATGCGCGTGGCCAAGGCGGATCTGACCGTGATCGGCGTGGCGCCGCCGAGTTTTCACGGCGAACAGATCGGCGCCGCGCCCGACCTATGGGTTCCGCTCGACATGCAGCCGCAACTGATGCCGGGCCGCATGTGGCTGCAGGACGACCCCGGTCACATCGCCGAAAAGGTGATGTGGCTGCAGGTCATCGGCCGCCTAAGACCGGGCGTCACCCGCCAGCAGGCGCAAGCCAACGTGGATGTGGTCTTCAAACAACTGGTGGCGGAGGAATTCTCCGTACTCAGCCGCAGCCAGCCCGAGATTCTGAAACAGAACCTGAAACTGCATGACGCCGGCAACGGCGTTTCCAGCCTGCGCGGCGATTTCGCCGACCCACTTTACGTGCTGATGGCGGTAGTGGCGCTGGTGCTGCTGATCGCTTGCGCCAATGTGGCCAACCTGCTGCTGGCGCGCGCCACGGCGCGTCAGAAAGAAATCGGCGTGCGCCTCGCGCTGGGCGCCGGCCGGGGCCGGGTGGTGCGCCAGTTTCTGGTGGAAAGTCTGGTGCTCGCCATGGCCGGCGGCCTGGCTGGTGCTGCGTTTGCCGCCGCCGGCGTAAAGCTCCTGGTGCGCATGGTTTCGAGCGCGTCCAACCCCTTGGTTCTCGACATTCGCCCGGACCTCAAGGTCCTGCTTTTCACCACCGGCGTCTGCCTGTTGACCGGCCTCATTTTCGGACTCGCGCCGGCGTGGCAATCGTCGCGGGTGAACGTCAGCCGCACTCTCAAGGAAGCGGGCCGCGGCCTAACCGGGTCGAGCGCGCGCATAGGGCTGGGAAAGATTCTGGTCATCGGCCAGATCGCCATCTCCGTGATGCTGCTGATCGGCGCGGGTTGGTTCGTGCGCACCCTGCGCAACCTGGAAAACGTCAATCTGGGTTACTCGCGAGACCGGCTGATCCTGGTCGGCGTGGACCTGCTCTCGGCCGGTTACTCGGGCGAGAAGCTGCCGGTGGCTTATGAAGATTTGCGCGACCGCCTGGCTCGCATTCCGGGCGTCCGCGCAGTGGCCTACTCGGGGAACGGGTTGTTCAGCGGCAGCGAGTCGGACGACGAAATCACCGTGGAGGGTTACACTTCGAAGAATCGCCAGGACCTGTCGAGCGCGTTCGATCGAGTCGGCCCCGGTTATTTTGCGGGCGTCGGCATTCCCATTCTGCTGGGCCGCGATATCGGACCGCAGGACGTGGCCAGCGTGGAATCCGTTTGCGTGGTGAACGAAACTTTCGCCAAGTTCTACTTCGGCGGATCGAATCCCATCGGCAAGCATGTGACCGATGAGTTCCCCGATACGCGCAAAACCTTCAGGATTGTCGGCGTGGCTCGCGATGCGCGCGATCACAGCCTGCGGCGTGAGATCTCCCGCCGCTTTTACCTGGCCGCGCGCCAGCCCCTGGGTGAGTATGATCCGCACATGAACTATGAGATCCGCCCCGTCGGCGATGTGGCGCCCGTGATCGAGGCGTCGCGTAAAGCGATTCTGGCCTTTGACCCCGCTATCCGGGTCGGCGCGCCGAGGACTATGGAAGCAGTGCTCGACGACAACTTGCGCCAGCAGCGCATCATTGCGCAACTCTCCACCGCATTCGGCGGGCTGGCTTTGCTGCTGGCTTCAATCGGCCTTTACGGCGTGCTTTCGTACGGGGTCGCGCGCCGCACCAACGAGATCGGTATCCGGATGGCGCTTGGCGCGCAAGGCGGCAGCGTGGTCCGAATGATTCTGCGCGAGACGGTGGTGCTGATCGCCATAGGCCTGGTGATCGGCATTCCGGCCAGCCTGGCCTGCGCCAAGTTGATCCAGAGCAAGCTCTTCGGCCTCAAGCCGGCCGACCCGCTGACGCTGGCGGTTGCGTTGGGCGTGTTGATAGCAGTGGCGTTCGGGTCCGGATGGATTCCCGCGCGCCGCGCCGCGAAGGTCGACCCGCTAATCGCGCTTCGCTATGAATAGATCGACAACCGTCGGGTACCGCAGCCTCCTGGCTGAGATTGTCGAGCGAGAGTCCGCCAACCATTCTGGAATGGGAGTCCTCTCGCAAGTATGCCACTCGGGCGGGAAACGCCCGACCAGCGGATCTGGCAAACCGCCGGATTTAGCCGGCCTGTCTGTTTCCGTGGCGAGCGCCTACATCGCGGTCGGGAAACAGTGTCCGATAAGAGCGAATAACGGCCGCCTGGAACGGACGCCGAACATGTAGGATGTCCCGGGCAGGGTCAGTCGCCGCGGAGCGCGGGGTCGCCAACGCCCGCCCTGAGGCTGCGCAGCCATGCCAGCAACGCGCCCGCCGCTCCGCTTACCGGCACCACGGCGGTGTGCCAGAGCATCACGTGCAAAGCTTCGAAATTCGGGCAGTGAAGCTCCAGCATGGTCACGCCGGCCATTCCCGCGAGTGTGCCGGCCGCCAGACCGGCGGCAACGGCATTCACGGCAAAACCGCGCCGCAGCAGCAACCAACTCGCCAGCGCAACGGGAACTGCGTGGAACAAGCCCGCCGCCAGGCAAGCAACACCCTGGTGCACGAAGCTGTGAGTGTGATAGTCGCGGAACAGGATCGCGAAGACGGCCACCAGCGCCAAGGTGCCGGCCGCCAACAGCCGCCCTGGAGGCACGCCGCGCCGACTGCCGGGGATCATTTCGCTGACGCGCGCCGTAGCCGCCAGCCACCCCAGGGTACCCAGCGTGGAAAGGATCAGAGCGCGATCCCAGACAGTCATTCCCTGAATGCCGTAGAGCCCTAATCGAGCCGCGCCGGCTAGCGCAACGGCGGCGCAGATCAGCATCAGCCCGCCCACCAGGGCCCATGCCGGCGCCAGCGGACGGACCGGACTGAGCGATCGCCCGAGGGAGTTGGCGATCGAAGCGAGCAGAGCCGGGTCCACGTCGTGCGGAGCCTGCGCAGCTTGGTTGAGGATGGCGTCGATCTCTCGATCCTTCACCCGGGACCTCCCGCACGTCCTTCGGTCAGCGCAACGCCCTTCAGCCGTTCCCGCAGTTTTGCATACGCCCGGTGAGCCTTCTGCTTCACCGAGCCTACGGTCGACGAAGTGGCGCGCGCAACCTCCTCGAGCGACATGCCCGCGATCTTTAACATCTCGATTACTTCGCGCTGGCTCTCGGGAAGCGGCGCCAGAAGCTCTTGCAGGTCCGCGGCTCCGCCGGGCGCGGTGGGTTGCACGACCGCGGCTTCGTGCACCGCCTCCAACGGCTGTTCGCGGCCCGTGGTGCGGAGTGACCTGCGGTAATGGTCCACGCGAATGTGCCGGGCAATCGCGTAAAACCAAGGCAGAACCGGCTCGCCGGTCCGGTAGGTGTGCCGCACCTCGTGAATGCGCAGCCAGGTTTCCTGCAGCAAGTCGTCGGCGTCTCCACGGCCGGCGAGTTGGACGAGGAAGAACCGATGTAGCTGGGGGCTCAACCGATGGATAAGAGCTGTCGCCGCCGCGCAGTCGCCCTGTTGATAACGGGCCATCAGGATTTCCAGTTCGCTTTCCGAGTACATTGCTGGCTGGTGCTCACTCAATTATCACCGGGATTAATTGCGCCACCAGCAATCCTCTGTACGAATCCATACAGGAATTATACGACGGACGGCGCCGGAAAGTTACGGATTGGTTTTGTCGCCGCAGGAGGGGACAGATAGCGTTTTTCGTCGCACCGTAACCTTTCTCCGCTCGGCAGCGAAGATACTTTCGACAACGGATGTCGCGATTTCTTGGGAACACGAAGTCGTTGGCTTCCCAGGCGCACGTTGACCAACACTTATTTGAGGAGAGAGGGGCAAGATCATGAAAATTCTCGAAGCAGGGAAGAAGATTGGTTTTATCGGCTTACTGCTGCCAGTATTTGGAGTGGCTACGGCGGTGGCGGCCGATCAGAACGCTCTGGTGGTTACGGCGGCAAACGCCGCGCAGAATCAGCTGCTGGTTTACACAACCGGCGGCCAGTTGGTCCAGACGGTATCAACGCAGGGAAAGGGCGGCGTGAGCGGCAACGCCGGCGGCATCGAGACGAATGGCGATATAGTCGCCGTCGTGAATTTCGGCTCGCAGAACGTTTCCATATTCGAGCATGACGGCGACGGGATGAGGTTTAAGTACTTGGTGCCTTCGGTGTCTAGTCCGGTTAGCGTAGCCTTCGGCGCCGGCCATCTTTACATCCTCGGGACAACCAAGGTTGAATCTCACCAGATCTGGGGATCCGATGTAAGTTCCAGTCCCGATGGAGTGGTGACACTGCTGGTTGCGGATGGGTCCTCGGCGCAGGTTGGAGTTGTCGAGAACCAGCTCATCATCACCGAAAAAAGTAACATGATTGAGACGGTGGATCTGCTGTCCGATGGAGCTGTAGGTGGCGCACCGGCCAAAGTGCTGAACATTCCGTCCAATGTAAACACGCCATTCGGATTGGTAACTCGTGGCAACGATGCCTATGTGACTATCGCTCATAGCAATGAGATCAGTCTGGTCCGCAACGGAGCGATTCTCACCATAACGGGCTCCGGTACGCAGTCGGCGCCTTGCTGGCTGGCGCTGGTAGGACCGTTCCTCTTCTCGAGTAACTCGCCGAGCATGAGCGTTTCTCGGTATGCCGTCTACGGGCAAAAGATCGTGCAGGACGCGGCCGTCGCGGCTACACTGAACGGCGATCCGACCGACATCGCCTCGGGAGGGGGAATGGTGGCTGTGATTGACGGCAACGGCACAGTCTCGCATCTGTCGATTTTCAGCGTGGACGAGGACGGCAATCTGACCCTGCTGCAAGCCGCCGACACGCTGGCCAGCACGGCCAACGGCGTCGCGATCGTGCGGCACGAGTACTGAGTGAAAGCGTTTCGCAATTACGGTAGCGTTTTGTCGTACGGACGCGAGGGCGAGGCATGCCTCGCCCCTACAGCGGACTCGTAGGGCCGGGCACGCCTGTCACCGGAAATTGTGCACTTCGGCGGCGGCGCCTTCGGGCAGGGCGGCTCGCCCAGGACCACGAATTTGAAGCGATCGCACGAATTCCTGTGGGCCGCACTGGTCCCGATGTGCCACGTCGCCCTGGCCGTGAGAACGCTACCGATATCGAACCATAACGCCGTCCACGAACCCGCTCGCCGCCGCGTGCGGGTGCATTTTCCGAGATGTGGCCGACCATCCGCTCAATGCCCTAATGGCGCATCCGCGCAGACCGCCTTGTACATCAACTCGGCCGGTCGCGCCATTTTCGCGCCACCGAGTGGTATTCGGTCGAGGAAGAAGCTATAGTTACAGTTTTATCAGCTTGTTGCCGTCCACGTGGAGATGCAAGATGGCATCGTTCGACCGAGCCACCCCCGACGGAATTTGACGTCCGCCTTGCGCGCCACCCGCGAGTTCGTCAGATGCAATCCTGCAAGGAGTCTTGGATTGATTCATGGTGCCCGCCGGTGTGAGGCGTGATCAACAGGACCGGATCGAATTCCGGGCGGCGGCAGAGCTGGCAGAAAGGGTAAAGAAGGATGAGTTCATCAGGCAATGTTCTTTCTTCATTTATGGAGAGGCGCCGGTTTCTCGGGCACGTGGCGGTTTTTGCCGGTGCCGCGTCATTCGCGCCGCGGCTTGGGTTTGCCAAGGCTGCCGCGACGGAGTATGTCCAGGTGAAGACGGCCCACGGGCGTATTCGCGGCCAACGACAGGGCAATTTGGTCGCGTTCAAGGGCATTCCTTACGCAGGCCCGGTGTCCGGAGCCAACCGCTTCAAGGCCGCGCCTCCTCTTCAGCCCTGGACGGGAGTGCGGGACGCCTTGCAGCTGGCCCCGCCGAGCTGTCAGCCGGGGAAGGATTATTACGGGGTTAACGAGCCCTCGCCTGAGGAGAATTGCCTGTTCCTGAATGTCTGGATGCCCGCAGCCAAGGGGCGCAAGCGTCCTGTGATGTTTTTCAACCATGGCGGGGGATTCACCACCGGATCCGGAGGCTCGGTCGACCACGATGGCGGAAACCTGGCGCGCAACCACGACGTGGTTGTCGTGGAAACCAACCACCGTCTGGGTTTACTGGGATTTCTGTTCCTGGGCGATCTGGGCGGCGAAGAGTATGCGACCTCAGGCAACCAGGAACTGCTGGACATGAGGGATGGCCTGAAGTGGGTGCACGATAATATCGAAGCCTTCGGCGGCGATCCGAACAACGTCATGATCTTTGGCGAGTCTGGTGGAGGCGCCAAGACCTCGTGCCTGTACGCCATGCCTTCAGCCGCGAATTACTTCCACAAAGCCGCGATGGAGAGCGGGCCGGGCATTCGCATGATGCCGCGCGATGTGGCCGCGGAAACGGCGCTCATGACCCTTCAACAGCTGGGTCTGGACAAGAGTGAGTGGCGCAAACTGCTGGATGTTCCGGCGGACAAGCTGGTTACGGCGCGGGTTGCGCTGACTCGACGCCCCGGTGGCCGGCCGCTCTTCAGCGCAGCGAGGGGGGCCTTGAGTGCGATGTCGAGGGCAGGCGGTTTCTCACCCGTGGTCGATGGAACCGTTCTGCCGCACCACCCGTTCGATCCGGTGGCTCCGGCGATCTCGAAGAATAAGCCACTGCTCATAGGCACAAATCGGGATGAGACGACCTTCATGTTTATGAATGACCCAACGCACGCCGTCTTCAAGCTCACCGATGCCACGCTCAAGGAGCGGCTGGGCCGGGAACTGGGAAAGGACGCGGATACGGTACTGAAAACTTACCGCGAGACCCGTCCGGGCGCTTCGCCTACTGACCTCTATATCGCCATTACAACTGCGAGCATGATGTGGACTGGGGCGATCACCGTTGCCGAACGAAAGTACGCGCAGGGCGGAGCGCTGGTGTACATGTACATGCTTACGTATCAGTCGGATTGGATCATTCCAGAAGCGAATTACCGTTTCGGCGCAGCGCATGCTACCGACCTTCTTTATACGTTCGACAACATCTACCCTGACGGCCAATGGCCTCCGCAGGGCAACGCCACCATGTACCTCATGGAGGGAACCGGTCCGGGCCGCTTTAAGGTTGCTCATCACATGAGCGAATTGTTTACCAGCTTCGCCAAGACGTCTCATCCGGCTGCAAAGGGCGTGCCGGAATGGCCCGCCTACACAACCCAGACGCGGGCAACCATGCAGATCGATGCCGAGTGCAAAGTTGTCAATGATCCGTTCGCACAGGAGCGGATTATGTGGCAAAGTCTCAGCTCCTAATCGAGGAAGGGAATCCCGCTTTAGGGCGCACTCCTGCCTTTGCCATCCAAGGTACTAGCAGACTCTAGGGTCCCGCTTCTACACCAGTGACCTAGGCCTCAATGCGCCAACGACGCTGCCGCGTGCGATGCTGGGGTTCAATGCGAGCCCCTGAAGTCATCGAGACTGAGCTGATGGAAATCAGCGCGATTGCTGAGGACACGGACAAGTTGGAACGCACCATTGCTTGGTGCGCAACGCACCCCGACGAAGTCCCCTTCGCCCTGCACCAGCTCCTGGGCCGGGGCTACCAGCGCCGTTCGGAAAGTTCTGAAACCTAACCGCTGCATGGGCCGGGCAGCGAAGGGCCGCCGATATCAGGTCTCAACGCCGCTCTTTCCGAGGGGCCGTCAGGGCGGAGTTGGGGGAATCGGGATCGGACCAGGAAATAATGTTCTTCATTCACGTACGAATCGGCCAGCGCCCGCGTCGGAGGCCATCAGATAGTTATCGGTAACTGCTCAAAATGGAAATGCGGGTTTATACTATGAACGAGAAGGCTAAAGATGAAGGCTAGAACGCTCCTGAATTATCCAAGTCTGAGACTGCCCGCGATGCTCCTGGCGTTCACCTTGCTGGGCTCCACGGTGACGTCGGCGCAAAAGAATTCCGCAGCGCCCGGAGCTTCCAAGGCAAACGCTCCCGCCTATCCGCTCAAGGCCAGTTCCAGCGGACGGTATCTGGTGGATCTGAATAATAAACCATTCTTGATCGTGGGTGATTCTCCCCAAGGGTTATTGTCACGACTGACTGAGGAGGAAGCTGACAGCTACTTTGCTGACCGGCAAGCACACGGGTTCAACACGGTGGGATGGATGGATGCCTTGTGTGCCGGCCATGACTTTCCGGATAATACGGACGCCGTCACAGTTGACGGAATTCGTCCCTTCTCCGGGTACGTTTCCGGCGGGACGGACTACACCTATTACGATCTCACGAAGCCCAATGAGGCCTACTTCAGTCGTCTCGACCACATCGTCACACTGGCGGCAAGTCATGACATATTGGTCTTCATCGATCCAATGGACACTAATGGGTGGCTGCCGACGTTGCATCATAACGGCCTTTCAGCCGCCTATTTGTTTGGGCAGTATCTCGGCACTCGTTACAGATCTTTTCCCAATGTTGCTTGGATTAGCGGCAATGATTTCGTTAGCTGGAAGAATCGTGAGGATGACGCGCTGGTTCAGGCAGTGGCAAAAGGAATCAAGGCAGCCGATCCTGAACACCTTCAAACGGTGGAGTTGAACTATGAAACAAGCTCCTCCTTCGACGATCCGACTTGGGTGCCGATCGTTTCTCTCAATAGCACTTATTCGTATTCGCCGACGTATATGCAGATGTTACACAGCTACAACCAGACGCCAGTTGCGCCGACCTATTTGGTTGAAGGGCACTATGATCAGGAGAATGTCGGCCATCCACCTGACTACGGGACCCCACTTATCCTTCGACGCCAAGAGTACTGGACGATGTTGAGCGGGGGCGCAGGGCAATTCTACGGGAACTTCTATACTTGGTCGTTTTCATCAGGATGGAAGTACTATCTCGACACGGCGGGGGTTACGCAACTCAGTATTTGGAAAGAATTCTTTTCTTCACTGCCTTGGTATAACCTCATTCCAGACGAGGACCGTTCTGTAGTCACGGCAGGACTTGGAACTTATGGAGACTTCAAGACCCGTGTTAGCCATAGTGACTTTTGTACCGCTGCTAGAACGCCTGACGGATCCTTCGCTGTCGCCTACATGCCAACCGAGCGCGCCATTACCGTTAACATGGCGCGTTTGAAGGCGCCCGCGAAAGCCCAGTGGTTTGATCCCAGCAACGGAGCTTATACGACTATACCGGGGGGACCATTCGGAAACGCGGGAATGCGCCAATTCACGCCTCCGGGAAAGAATCACGATGGCGACGGCGACTGGGTCCTGTTGCTGAATGCTTCGGGTTCCGGCGGGATCTCTAGCGGGCATTAACCGTACGACGCTCTTTGACCCCCGTGTCGGCGTTTTTCTCCGGGAGAGGGAGCCTCCCAGTTTGAGGTCGCCAGCGCGCTGCGCCTACTCACAGTCCTCATAATACTCAAAATCCCCCGCGCGCGGGATTGTGTTCTTCGACCCGTTCGATCATGATCGTTGGAAGGTCCAACATGGCTGGGATCACTCGTTGATCAAATTCGCAAACACGTTTTCGAGCGGCACATTCGGCCCGGCTCGCGCTCGCCACCTGAGAACAGTGACAGTGACGGCGGGACAGGTGCAGGCTGAACTCGAAATGAAGAATCGGCTGCCCGCAGTGTGCTCAGCGATTGGCTGTCTCACCTTAATCGCGGACGGCGGCCAAATAGGTGTTACAGAAGCGCTGTGGCTCCGGGCGCGGCGCCACGACCGGCCGTGGCTTTTGCAGAGGCAGCTACCGATATGGCGCGATATCGCTGACCAGGATCGCTAGCCTCTCCGATGGCGGTATGCATCAACTCTTGGGTGGATCAGGCCAAACTGGCCGCCTGAAACTTGACGCAAATACATCCAGTTTCTCCCTCAAGGGGTCTAGCAGGCTGCTGAAAAGTGGCATCTGAGTTTGTCCGGGTAAGGTTTTTCAATTTCGTTCTACCTGAGTTGGCCTGAGATGCGCCGATCTGGTCTTGCGGTGATCGCTTTTTCGGGTGCTGG
>JBEKXZ010000051.1:0-26115 GCA_049511495.1 Bryobacteraceae bacterium
GACAAAGGCCAAAACCAAGAAGGAAGCGGCCTGACGGCCGCATCGCTTTGTACCACAAACCGGACAGATCACTTGCTAATAAAACCGGACAACTTGAAAAGCTAGCGACAGCCCCCAAGGTAAGGAAGTCGGGTTGGGAGCCAGGATTCCGATGCAGTTTTTTCGATGCGTCTGGTGATGCCGGCCGCAAACAGAAGCGAGGTGACCGCACCACCCACGACGCCCAGCGGCCCCGAGATCAGCGTCGCAGCGCGCAACTGGGTGCTCAAGCGCACGGCTGGTTGCCGGCTCGCTTCGCGAAGCAACTACCGTGTCTTGCCCATGTTGTAGACGTAGATAATGTGTTCCATGGAGCCTTCGCGGACGTGGGCGACGGCGAAGGGACGCCAGCCTTTGACGGGAAACTCATTGGTGACGACGCGGCTTCCCGGCTTGAGCGACTTTTCCAGCAGCGGGCGCAGCCGCTCGTTGGAGGTGGTGAGCAGGCACATCGTCACCACGTCGGCTGGCCGCAGATCCGCGTGGAGGGCGCTGCCCTCCACGATGGTAATCTTGTCTTCCAGCCCAAGCTCCTTGATGTGCTGGCGCGATTTCTTGCACAACTCCGGCAGGATCTCGATGCCCACCCCGCGCGCGCCGAACTGCTGCACTGCGGCGATCAGAATCCGCCCGTCGCCGCTGCCCAGGTCGTAAACGGTTTCGCCGGCTTTCACGTGACCGGCCTCGAGCATCTTCTGCACGATCAACTGCGGAGTCGGAAGGTTCGGGGCCAGGTTCTCCATAAGCCCCAACTGCTGCCCCAGGCAAGGCAGACCGGCGACCAGCGCGATGGCGGCGATTCGCATTGACTAATGTATTTGACGTCCTATTGAGAGGGCGCGTTACCCGCAACGGTAGCGCCCGATTTGCCCTTCACGATGCGGCCCATGATCTCGTTCCAGGCGAAGAACAGATCACGCGGCCGGCTGATGGTGAATTCCATACCCTTCAGATACTTAACTGCGTTTCCGATGGCGTCGCGCCAGGGATTCGCGGCCGGATTCAAATTGTAGCTGATGTAGAAGACGGGAAACTTCACGTCGGAAAGCTGCTTCAACGCGTCCGGCGGAATCACGTCCTCCGGGGCGAGCTTGGGGCCGGCGAGAATTATTGCGTCCGGACCGTCCTTCACCTGGCTCACTTCGGACGAGATCAGGCCGGCCAGAAACTCCGAGCCTTCGTGCTTTTGCGCCAGCCGCTTGAGATCGGTGGTGCCCAGGTTGAGCGCGTGCAGGGCGTGGCCTAGCGCCGGGAAATCGATCTGCGGAGCCTCCTGCTGGCGGTAAATCACCTTCTGCTCTTGCAGGTTGAACACGACCAGGGAAAACTTGCCGATGCGCGGTTCGCGGGCGATGCCGCGCAGGATGGAAACCAGCGCGCTGGTTTCCATCGGCTGCAGAGCCGCAGCGGCAGCGTCCTGGGGCGCGAAATTGACGATCACCTTCACCTTAAGCGGCGAGTCGCCGTCCCGCTCGACCGGCGGTTCCGGCTTGAAGGTCTCAGTGTCGGACGGCTGCACGGCGCCGGCGGCGATATCGAGGGGGATTTGTTTGTCGCGCGGGGGCAGCGCGGCCTCGGCGTCCCAATGAAAGGAGCAGACGCGTTCGGCGCGATCGCGCATCAGCCAATCGATGTGGTACTTGCCTTCGCCGACGTCGAAGGCGCCCAGCAGGAAAGCGGGCCCGCGATCCACGTCGTCGAGGGGCGGCACCGAGACGTGTTGCGCGAAATAGACCGGTTCTTCGGCGTGGCCCTCGGGAATCGCGCGAAAGACCATGGTGAGCTGGTTGCCCTCGCCGGCCAGCTCCTTAAGCGGAACGGCGACTTCATACCCCGCATGGAATTTCAGGTCGAAACCCAGCACGGGCTTGCTGGGAGTTACCGTGCACGGCAGGTCCTTACGCACATCCTGGGATTCCAGCACCGCCCCATCGGTGGCGAACA
Source organism: Bryobacteraceae bacterium (assembly GCA_049511495.1). Classification (GTDB taxonomy): domain Bacteria; phylum Acidobacteriota; class Terriglobia; order Bryobacterales; family Bryobacteraceae; genus Bog-375. The sequence continues at coordinate 1,984 of JBEKXZ010000051.1, forward strand.
GGCGGACCACGCCGCCCGGCGTCTCGCCAGGTATCGGTTCCTGCGCCGCGAGCGGCGCTGCGCAGGCAAGCAGCGCGCCGCAACAAATCCACCGGGCCGAGCGGCCGGACACGCAAAATTGGGGCACCGTTGGCATCGAGGTTCGCCGCGCCTTTTCCCACTCCCACCGTCACACTGCAGTCTGATTCGATTATGGCGCAAATCCTCGTTGCCGCAAATTTGTATTTCGCGAGAGGATCTCCCTGGGTATGAGCCGTGACATTCGCGGTTCTAATGGCAGAATGGTAGCAGGGGAAGCGTCCGTGTTTGGTAAGCACAGCAGCAAGACACAAGGTAAGGAAGTGCCGCCGGCGGACTCGCAACCGCCGGACGTGATCGTCAGTCCGGACACGCGCCGCGCCGAGCGCGTGCCGCCGGGCCAATCGCGGACCGAGAAGTGGCCGGTGCTGGATGCGAGCGGTCCGCCGGCGATCGATCTGCAGAGCTGGCGGTTGCGCCTGGGTGGCCTGGTGGCCCGGCCCATCGAGTGGAATTGGGACGATTTCCAGAAACTGCCGCGGGTCAAAGTGTTTGCCGACTTTCACTGCGTCACCCGTTGGTCGCGCCTGGGCAACCTCTGGGAAGGCGTTGCGACCCGCGAGCTGATCGCGCGTGGCGGCGGCGCTCGACCGGAGGCCCATTTTGTGATCGCCTATGGATATGACCGAGGCTGGACCACCAACCTCCCGCTCGAACACTTCCTGGCCGAAGATTCCCTGGTCGCCGTTCTGCACGATGGCGAGCCGCTCGCGCTTGAACACGGCGGCCCGGCGCGCCTGGTGGTGCCCGAGCTTTACGCCTGGAAGAGCGCCAAGTGGCTCAACGGCCTGGAGTTGGTGGAAAAGGACCGCCCCGGCTTCTGGGAAGCCAACGGCTATCACATGCGCGGCGACCCGTGGGTGGAAGAGCGCTTCGGGTTATAGGGCGCCCTTCGTTTGCCCCTGGCAGGGGCTCCGTCAGGCCACCGCACTCCGGCGGCTCACGCCATGGGCTACCGTCTTTCGCTTATGGGTTCATCCGCTGCGTTCCGGCGGGGCTACCGCCTGAATATCGCACACGCCCCGGCGCTGGCAAGAAACAACCGCTCCGGCGGCTCGCCTACGTTACAATGACCAACAGCGATGGGGATCGCGGCGAATCCGTCTTTTCTGCGGGCCATGCTGGCGGAGCGGCTTGCGCTTGTGCTCGACGACGTCGAGCGGGCGGCGGGAGACTTCGGGAGGCAAGTGCGCCAGGATTGCGCCAATCAGCTCAATCAGGCGGTGCGGCGGCTTTGGCAGGCGGGCGATCCGGCGGCGATGGCGGACACACTCGCTGATGTGGCGGCGCAGTTTGCAGCCGGTGCGGCGGTTTTGTCGATCGAAGGCGGGATGGCGAAGTTGGAGAGCGTCCGCCCGAGCGGCGATGCCGGGCAGGCGGCGGGCAGCCAGACGGCTCTCGATGTGGCTCCCGCGCTGGCGGCGGCCATCGAGAGCCGCGAGCCGGTGATTGCGGCGGCGGCGGACAGTGAGGTTGGTGGAACGTTGGCCGTCCTGGCGGCATCCGCCGGGGACGACCGGGTGGCGATTTTCCCGGTAACCAGCCACAACGGAGTGCCGGCAGTGGTGTGTGCGTGGGGGGTGGTGGAAATCGCGGCGGTAGAGCTTCTGTCGCAGGTGGCGGGCGAGGAGTGGGATCGCCTGTCTCGCGCCGCAGCCGCGGCGGCAGCCGAAGCCGAAGCCGCTGCCGAAGCTGCCGCAACCGAGCTGGCAACCATTGCACCGGCGGAGAGAAGCTGGGACAGTCTGCCCGCCGGGGAGCAGCGGCTTCACCTGCGCGCGCAGCGTTTTGCCCGTGTGCGGGTGGCCCAGTGGCGCCTGCGCGAAGGTGCGGCGGTGCACTCGGGCCGTGTTCGTGGCGATCTCTACGGCGAACTCGAGACGCAGATCGAGGAAGCGCGGAGAAGTTTTCGCGACGAGTTTTTCGCCCAGTGCCCCAGCATGGTCGATTATCTTCACCTGGAGATGGTGCACACGCTCGCCAACGACGATGCGGAACTGCTTGGCAAAGATTACCCTGGTCCTCTGCTGTAGCGTCGTTGGGCGGGCGGCGGCCGGTCCCACTGCCCCGGCAGGCCACCCGAAGACGGCGACCAACCTGGCGCGACTGGCGCGCGCGTACCGCGCGGGCCCAACACCGGCCCGCCGCGCGGCCGTGGAACGGTGGGCGGCGTTGCATCCGCCGGATGCGCCACTGGCGCAACTGGCGCTGGGCGTGGTCGAATACGAGCAAAAGGATTACCCGGCGGCGGCGGCCAACCTGCGCAAGGCGCGTTCCAATCTCGAGCGCATAGCGGATTACGTGGCTTACTACCTGGGCGCGGCACGAGTGGAAAGCGGCGACTTCGAGGGCGTGGCGCGCGATCTGGAGCCGGCGCACCGCCAGCCGGCATCGCCCGAGGCGGGACGGGCGTGGGTGATCGAAGCGCGTGCGCGGCAGGCGGCGGATGCGGCCGGCGCGGTGAGACTGTTGCGCGATCACTACGCCGAATTGCCGCAGCCGGAGGGCGATTTAGCGCTCGCCGATTGCTACGTGGCGGCCGGCGAACCGGCCAGCGCGGCGGATTTCCTCGAACGGGCAAATGCTCAGTTTGTCACCGGCGAGGCCGCCAGCCGGGCCGCGGACGCGTTGAGCAGCCTCCGCGAGCGGATGGGCGAGGCATTCCCGCAACCGCTCCCGCAGCAACTCTTGCATCGCGCAGACCGCTTGCTCCAGACGCGGCGATACGAAGAGGCGCGCGCCGAATACCAGTCCGCGGCGGAACGATTGAACGGGAGCGAGCGCGAGCAGGCCCTGGTGCGGGCTATCGCGGCCGATCTTCTGGATGGGCACGCAGACGCGGCTTGCGACGACCTGAACGGCATGAAGCTGAACGCGGGCGAGGCCGACGCGGAACGCATTTATTATGCGGCGGAGTGCGCCCATCGCGCGGGGGACGAGACGCAAGTGAGCGCGGCGCTGGACCGGCTCCGCGCGCAGTATCCGAAATCGCCCTGGCGGCTGAAGGCGATGGTGGCGGCGGCCGGGCGGAGTTGGGTACAAAACCAGCCACAGAGCTACCTGCCGCTCTACCAGGCGGCTTACCAGGATTTTCCCGACGACCCGCAGGCCGCACAGTGGCACTGGAAGGTCGCTTTCCGCACCTATTTCGAGAGGCGGGACGATGCGGAAAACCTGTTGCGCGAACAGTTGCGAAACTATCCCGGCAGCGCCACGGCCGCGGCGGCGCTGTATTTTCTGGGAAGGCTGGCGGAAGAGCAGAAGGATTTTGGCGCGGCTCGTTTGTACTTCGAGCGGGTGATGACGGCCATGGAAGGGTACTATTACGCGGAGCAGGCACGCGAGCGGCTGCGGCGGACCGAGGTGCGGAACGCGGTCGGCTCGGCCGAGGTGGCCGAATTCCTCGCCCGGCTGACATTGCCCACGGGCGAGGCGGTGCCCGCGCGGGCAACCGCGGCAACCGAGTCGCGCATCGCCCGCTCGCGCATACTGCGCAGCGCCGGCCTGACCGACCTGGCCGACGAGGAACTGCGGTTTGGGGCACGCACGGACGGGCAGCCGGCGCTGCTCGCCATGGAGGGGGCGGCGGCGGCCGAGGCGCCGTATCAGGGCATGCGCATGATGAAGGCCCTGGCGCCGGACTATTTGAACCTGCGATTGACCGAAGCGCCGCGCCGTTTCTGGGAGCTGTTATTTCCGCTGCCCTATCGCGCCGAGCTGACGGCCGATGCGCGGCGGCGCGGACTCGATCCGTTTCTGGTGGCCGGCCTGGTGCGGCAGGAATCGGAGTTCAATCCAGAGGCGGTCTCGCACTCCCACGCTTACGGCCTGACCCAGGTGCTGCCGGGCACGGGACGCCACTTCGCGCGAGCCGCCGGGATGGGGCGGGTCACGCCGCGCGTTCTCATGCAGCCGGCGGCGAATCTGAAAATCGGCACGGCTATTTTGCGCTCGATGCTGGACCAGAACGGCGGCAACCTGGAGCAGACGCTGGCCGCGTACAACGCCGGGCCAAACCGCGTGGCCGAATGGCTGACCTGGAACATCTACCGCGAGCCAGCCGAGTTCGTGGAATCGATCCCCTACGCCGAAACGCGGGAATACGTGCAGGCCGTGCTGCGCAACGCCGAGATGTATCGAAGGCTGTACCGGTAGCGCCTGGGGACTGACCTCTCTGTCCCAAGGCGATGCCTTTTGCGCCGCGTGGACAGAGCGGTCTGTCCCCTCGCGGTCCCCTGGCGTGGGCCGTCAGGCCCGCTGAGCCGAGAGTCGTCCCGGCTTCTCCTGGCCACAAGCTGAGTGAACAGCATCGGACTCGAATGCGGGCAGCTTCAGCCGTTCGTCATACGGAAAAAGCATCTCGAAGATTTCTTCAGGACTGAATCGAAGAAGTGCTAGCTATTTCTTCGTGGCTACAAGAATCCAGGATTTACCTGGGTTCTCATGCTGGATGAAATGAACAACCAGCGCAACGCCGCAGCCTAAAGCAATGGCGGCAGGGAGGAAATACCATAACGCTGGTATGCCGATGAGAAATATCAGCATACTGCTGACGGCGAACATCGCTCCTGCGATGCCTCCGCCACCCGGTATCTTCGATACGTTGATTTGCGGAGCCGGGGCGCTTTCCTGCATGCTGCACCCTCCGGTGTTCGGCTATCACGAATCTATGCCAGCCGCCCGAAAAATGGGGATGCGGTAAAATGTGACTATTGTGGAGGAAAAAGGGAGCGAGAGGATCAAATCTGCCGCGGCAGCATCGGTCGGCGCCGGGGTTGGCGGCGCAGGCGGCGCAACCGCTGGAGTTCTGGAGCTCGCAGCTCAGGGCAGCGTGACCGCCCTGTCCGCAACTGCGGTCGTCGCGGCTGGGGCTATCGCGGGCGGGGTCCTGAGTTTTCTCGGATTCAAGCTCTACCGCCATCTCACGAAGCCGAAGAGCTGAACCGAAGCAGCTCCGACCGCAACCACCGTCTGCTCCAACTTCCTACGGCAGCGGCGGAGTTCGCACCGGAATGAAACCCGGCCATCCAGCAAAGGAGAAATCACCATGAGAAAGATCATCGCCATTACCCATGTCACGCTCGACGGCATCATGCAGTCGCCCGGCGGGCCGGAGGAGGATCCGAGAGGGGGCTTCACGCAAGGGGGCTGGACGATTCCCTTCAGATCGGCTGATGGCGGCGCGGCTTTGGGCGAGATCATGTCCCGTGAGTTCGACCTGCTTTTGGGGCGCCGCACCTACGAAATTTTCGCGGCGCACTGGCCCTATGCCGGCGATAATCCCATCGCGAACGCCTTCAACAAGGCAACGAAACACGTCGTCACCAACAGCCTCGACAGATTCGACTGGGTGAACACGCATCGCATGAGCGGTGACGCCGCTGACGAGGTCCGCCGGCTGAAGGCATCCGACGGACCTGAATTGCACATCTGGGGTAGCAGCGAGCTGCTTCAGACACTGATCGCCGCACAACTGGTCGACGAGTTTCGCGTCTGGATCTACCCGCTGGTACTCGGCAAGGGCAAGCGGCTGTTCGAAGATGGCGTGCCGCCGCGTGGTTTTACCCTGGTGGAGTCGCGCTGCACATCCAAGGGCGTCCTCTTAAACACGTACCGCCCGGCCGGCCCTCTCCCAAAGGGATCGCTTCCACCCGACAATCCGACTGACGCAGAACAGGCACGGCGCAAGAAATTGGCGGGAGAGGATACGGCGGCTACATCATAAAGCCCGTGCGTCTGGTATTGGCCTGTTGCGTCGCGGAATGAGCGCTGCCAGGCGAGGGAGCGGCGCCTTGGGACAGAGAAGCCTGTCCCGTGCGATCGCGATTTCCCCCCGGCACAGCACCACGCTTACAATAGAGGATTCGCGCGTTGAGACCGGAACTATGACTCCGAATCCTCTGATTGGCGTGGTTTTTCACTGGCTGGGTGGGTTGGCGTCCGGCAGCTTCTACGTTCCCTTCCGGGCCGTGCGGAAATGGAGTTGGGAAACGTACTGGCTGGTGGGCGGTGTTTTCAGTTGGATCATCGTGCCGTGGGCGCTCGGTTCGACCATCTCCAGCGACCTGCTCGGCGTGCTGCACGAGACGCGCTGGGACACCATCTGGTGGGTTTACTTTTTCGGCGTTTTGTGGGGGTTTGGCGGGCTGACCTTCGGGCTGACCATGCGCTACCTCGGCATGTCGTTGGGGATGGCGATGGTGCTGGGTTACTGCGCGGCGTTCGGCACGCTGATTCCGCCTATCTATCACGGCCAGTTCTTCTCGCATGTGCTGCCGTCGCACTCCGGCCAGGTGATCGTGCTGGGCATCGCGATTTGCATGGCGGGCATCGCGTTCGCGGGCAAGGCCGGCATGTCGAAGGAAAAGGAGATGTCGCCCGAGCAAAAGACGGCCGTCATCCGCGAATTCAACCTGAAAAAAGGCGTGCTGGTGGCCACCTTCTCCGGAGTGATGAGCGCCTGTTTCTCCTTTGGGCTGGACGCTGGCGCGCCCATCAAGGCGCTGGCGCTCAAGCACGGCACCTCGACGCTCTGGCAGGGGCTGCCGGTGCTGACGGTGCTGCTGGCCGGCGGGTTCACCACCAATTTCATATGGTGCCTGATTCTGAATATCAAAAACCATACCGGCTACCAGTACTTCAGCGCGGAGATCCGCAACCACCATCCGGCGCGCAGCGAGGAGCGGATCATCGAAAACGCGACCGACGCTCCCGGCGAGGAGATGGCGGTGGCGCTGCCCGTGCGAAGCGCCGAGCCGGAGCGGGCGCCGATGTGGAACAACTATTTCTTCAGTGCAGTGGCCGGCACCACCTGGTACTTCCAGTTCTTCTTTTACACCATGGGCGAGACGCAGATGGGCGCGTACAAATTCTCCAGTTGGACGCTGCACATGGCGAGCATCATCATCTTCAGCAGCCTGTGGGGCATTGCGCTGCACGAATGGCGCGGCGCCAGCGTCCGGACGAAATCATGGCTAGCGGTGAGCCTGCTGGTGCTTGTGTCGTCGACGGTGGTGGTGGGCTACGGCAATTACCTGGGGACGCTGCCGGTTAGGTAGCCAAAGGTAGGACAGACGATCGGTTTTTGTCGTCTGTCAATGCGCCGCGCTTGGGCGGGGCGTGACAGACGACAAAAACCGATCGTCTGTCCTACCTTTCCCTATAATGAGTACGACCGTGGGGAAATTCTTCGTCCAAAACTTCGGATGCCGGGCTACGCAAGCGGATGGCGCGGCGCTGGAATCGTCGCTGGCGGCTGACGGCCTTTCGCAGGCCAGCGAGCGCTCGGTGGCCGACCTGGTGGTACTGAACACCTGCACGGTGACGGTTTCCGCCGATGAAGACGTGCGGCAAACCATCCGCCGGGTGCACCGGGAGAACCCGGCGGCGCGGATCCTGGTCACTGGCTGCTACGCGCAACGGGCGCCCCAGGAGCTCGCCTGCCTGCCGGGCGTGGAATGGGTGGTGGGCAACAGCCACAAACACGCCATCCCGGAATTGATCGCGCTGGCGCCCACGGGCGCGCCGTATCATGGCAACGTTCATGTCGGAGACATCTTCGCGCAGCAGGAGTTCCTTTCGGCGCCGGTCGAGGACGCGGGCGGCGATCGGACGCGGCCGAATCTGAAGATTCAGGATGGGTGCAACAACCGGTGCTCGTTCTGCATCATCCCGTTTGTGCGCGGGCGCAGCCGCGGCATGCCGGCGGATGAAGCGGTGGCGCAGGTGGGGCGGCTGGCGGCGCGGTATCGCGAGGTGGTGTTGACCGGCATCAACCTGGGCCGATGGGGCCGCGAGCCGGGAAGCACGCTGCGGCTGGCGGGCCTGGTGCGGCGGTTGCTCGACGAGACCGCGATCGAGCGGTTGCGGCTGAGCTCGGTCGAGCCGATGGATTTTTCCGACGACCTGCTGGAGCTGATGGCTGCGAGCGCCCGCATCGCGCCGCACGTCCACGCGCCGCTGCAAAGCGGATCGGACCGGATTCTGCGCCGCATGCACCGCAAATACCGGCCACGGCATTATGCCGACCGCATCCTGAAAGCGCGCCGGCTGATGCCCGACGCCGCGATTGGCGCCGACGTGATGGTTGGATTCCCCGGCGAAACGGACGCGGACTTCGAGGAGAGCCGGCAATTCATCGAGCAATTGCCGTTCACTTATTTGCACGTCTTCACTTATTCGGAGCGGCCCGGAACGCCGGCTGCGGAACATCCACTCCCGGTTCCGATGGCCGTACGCAAGGAACGCAACCGCGTGTTGCGCGAGCTGGGAGAGCGGAAGAACCGGGAATTTCGCCAACGCATGGTGGGCCGCACGCTTTCGGCGGTAACGCTGCACGAGCTCGGCGCAGCGCTCACAGGCAACTATCTCAAAGTGCAACTTGCTTCGTTGCGTGAGGCCAACCTGATGGCCGACTTACAAATCGGCGGCCTGACTAGAGACGGCTTGCGCGAAGCGGAGTAGCTGTCCGCGTAGGCCCGAGGCTAATACCGCGGTCCCGTGAAGGCGTTCGTTTGTGGGGCAGCTTGGTAAGCTGCGGGCCGATTGGGAATCGGCCTGCGCGGTGGTTGGCAACCGCCGCGCAGGATGGCATCCTGCCCCACGGGCAACAAGACGCTCGTGGGGTTTCCGCCGAAAACCGGGCCGCTCACCAGATCACGACACACCGTCGCCCGTCAAGTGCAGAGTATTGCTCCGAGCCATCTCGTAGGCGCTGGAAAGAGGTGCGACATCCGCAGCATAGAGCTCAACGTAGCCGCACTGGGAGCAGACACGCGCCTCCAGATCGGAATGCTCGGTCTCCTTTCGTAGGAACGCATCCGGATTACCGTCGACAGCGATCTTGACCGGGACTCTTGATTCCGCCACCCGCTGCAGCCGCGCGGAGCGGATAATTGCAGTCGAACCGCATTTAGGGCAAACGCCGCGGTTCTTCATGCGAACACCTCCCGTGTTCTCGGTTTTGAACTCATGGCCATCACAGGTGAGTACCAAGCACCCTCTTGTTTCTCCATCTGTGTTTATCTGTGTTCATCCATGGCCAGTATTCGAGTTGTTGCTCCACCCCAGCTCACATCTCCCTTCGCCCTTCCATGGCTTTCGAGATGGTCACCTCGTCGGCGAATTCCAAATCGCTGCCGACGGGGATGCCCATGCCGATGCGGGTCACCTTGACGCCGAGCGGTTTCAACAGGCGCGCCAGATAGACGGCGGTGGCTTCGCCTTCGGTGGTGGGATTGGTGGCCACGATCACCTCCTGGATCTCACCCTCGCCGATGCGTTCCACCAGGTTCTTGAGCTTGAGCGATTCCGGCCCGATGCCGCGCAGCGGGGACAGCGCGCCATGCAGCACGTGGTAGCGGCCGGTGAACTCGCGGGTGGTTTCGATGCCGACGATGTTGTGCGGCTCTTCCACCACGCAGACAACTTTGGCGTCGCGACTGGAATCGGCGCAATAGGAGCACACGTCGCTATCGCTGATGTTGTTGCAGACGCGGCACAGGCCGAGCTTGTCTTTCACGTCGAGGAGGGCTTGCGCGAGATGTTCGGCGTCGTCGCGGCCGGCGCGGAGAACGTGGAACGCCAGCCGCTGCGCCGATTTTTGCCCGATGCCGGGCAGGCGTTTGAATTCGGCGATGAGGCGGGCGAGCGGTTCGGCAAAATCGGGCATCGTCAGAACATACCGGGAGGCAGGCCGAGGCCGCCGAGCATGCCGCCCATCTTCTGCTTGACCTCGTCCTCGACCTTCTTGAGGGCCTCGCTGTGCGCGGCCAGCACCATGTCCTGGAGCATTTCCACGTCGCCGGCGACCTCGGGATCGATCTTTACGCTGAGCAGATTCTTCTGTCCATCCATCGTCATCGAGATCATGCCGCCGCCGGCGGAGGCCTCGACTTTGATCTGCGCGATCTCCTGTTGCAGGCGCTCCTGCATCTGCTGCGCCTTTTGCATCATCTGCTGCATGTTGCCGGGTAATTTCACTTGGGCTGCTCCTTCAAATTGCGGATGCGGCGGACTTCGCCGCCAAAGACCTCGCGGAAGCGTTGCACTTCCGGGTTGGCCAGCGCGCGGCCGGCGGCCTCATCGGCTGACTCTGCGGCGGCCGGCGCCGCTTCCCGCGGGGCCGCTTCCGGCGAATCGTCGGCGGACAGCTTCAAGTTCAGCGGGCGCGCGAAAACTTCGCGCAGCGCTTCGATGAAGCTGCGGTCCTTCAAATACAGGTGGTAGGACTTGGGCGCCAGGATCTTAATATCGCCGCCACTAAGGGTGACGCGCGCGTTCTCGACGGCGTCGGCCAGATGCGTCAGGCCATGCTCGGTGAGCCACGCGTGCAGGCGCTCGCGAGGGCCAGCGTCAGGCAGCGGCGCCGGCGCCAGCGCGTTGGCGCCGGAATTCTGCGGCTCGGGCGGACTCCCAGATTTCTTGTCGCGATCAGCTTCGAATGGCGATGGACCGGTGCGCAGCGGCACAGCGGGGATGCGCGGCGGCGGGCTGGTACGCCCGATGGCCGGCGCAGGGCGCTCTTCGGCTCCGCCCAGTTCGGCAAGCGCCTGTTCGATGGGCAGCAGACGGCCCGCATGCACCAATCGAACCAAACCGATTTCCAGATGGAAGCGCGGCTGCAGCGAGAACTGCAAATCGCGAAACAGTTCGAGGGTCAGGTGCAGGTACCGCGTCAGGTCCTCTTCGGAAAAACGCGCTGCGATCTGGGCCAGCCGGTCGCGCTCGGCGGCGCTGGCGGCGATCAAACGCGTATCGGAGCCCGCGATGCGCGCCACCAGCAGGTTGCGGAAGTAGCGCGCCAGTTCGCGGCTGAAGTGCTGCAGGTTATGGCCGTTGCGCTCCAGCTCGTCGACCATCTCGAGCATCCGGCGCGGGTCGCTACCCTCAAGCGCGGCCGTGACCTGTTCCAGCGAATCGAGCGAGAAGGCGCCCAACAGCGCGCGCACTTGGGCGGCATTGAGCTTCTGGCCGCAACAGGCGATGGCCTGGTCCAATGCGGAAAGCGAATCGCGCACGCTGCCTTCGCCCGCCTGCGCCAGCACGGCCAGCGCTTCGGGCTCGGCCTCGATGCCTTCCTGGCCGCAGATCCAGGCCATGCGCGCGATGAGATCCTCGAAATCCACCGAGCGGAAGCTGAAGTGCTGGCAGCGCGACGCGATGGTGGCCGGAATCTTGTGCGCCTCGGTGGTGCAGAGCACGAACACCACCCACTCGGGAGGCTCTTCGATGGTCTTGAGCAGCGCGTTGAAGGCTTCGCTGGTGATCTGGTGCGCTTCGTCGATAATGAAGACCTTGTAGCGGTCGCGCGCCGGCCGGTAGCGCACATTCTCGCGCAGCTCGCGCATTTCGTTGATGCCGCGGTTGGACGCGGCGTCGATTTCGATTACGTCCACGGTGCCGCCGCCGGTGATTTCCAGGCAGCTCGCGCACACCCCGCAGGGCGTTGCAGTAGGGCCTTCCACGCAGTTCAGGCAGCGCGCCAGGATGCGCGCCACGGTGGTTTTTCCGGTGCCGCGCTGGCCGGAGAAAATGTACCCGTGGCCGATGCGGTTCTGGACGATGGCATTTTCGAGCGTGGTCTTGACGTGCTCCTGGTTGACCACATCCTGAAACGTCTGCGGCCGGTATTTGCGGGCGATGACCTGGTACATGGGGTGGGCGCGTCCGGCCACGGCCGGGATCCAGTGCCAGGCCCCGGGTGATCCGCGGCACACGAACTACACCGCTACCGTTGCTTCCTTCCGGACCTGGCGGGGTTTGCAGCCGCCCGTTGCACGGAGCCCGAGACCTGACAAGTAATTATCGTAGCATGGGGTAAAAAAACGGTTACTTGGCTCGTGGCAAACAAAGGGCTGAAGCGTGCTCCACCAAGCGGGCGTGTGAGATAATCGGTTGAGTTCCCCACGCTTCATGGACCGCGAATTCATCCGCAATTTCTCTATCATTGCGCACATCGACCACGGTAAGTCCACACTGGCGGACCGGCTGCTGGAAGCGACCGGCGCGCTTGCGGCGCGCGAAATGATGGAACAGGTGCTCGACACGATGGACCTGGAGCGCGAGCGCGGCATCACCATCAAAGCTCACGCCGTGCGCTTGAACTATCGCGCCGACGACGGCAACCAGTATCAGCTCAACCTGATCGATACCCCGGGCCACGTAGATTTCTCCTACGAGGTTTCGCGCAGCCTGCAAGCCTGCGAGGGCGCGCTGCTGGTGGTGGACGCGTCGCAGGGGGTGGAGGCGCAGACGCTGGCCAACACGTATCTGGCGCTGCACCACAACCTGGAAATCATTCCGGTAATCAACAAGATCGATCTGCCGGCCGCCGAGCCGGAGCGGATTCGCGAGCAAATCGAAACCGTGATCGGCTTGGACGCCTCGGGCGCCGTGCTGGCCAGCGCCAAATCGGGGATCGGCGTCCACGACATCCTGGAGCACATCGTGCACCTGGTTCCCCCGCCCAAAGGATCGTCCGAGGCGCCGTTGCGCGCGCTGATCTTCGATTCGTGGTTCGATTCCTATCGGGGCGTCATCGTCCTGGTGCGCGTGTTCGACGGCCGTGTCCGCAAGGGCCAGAAAATCCGGCTCTGGTCCAATCAGCAAAGCTATGAAGTGGAGGCGGTCGGCTACCAGTCGCCCAAGGCGACGCCGTGCGATGAGCTGAGCGCCGGCGAAGTGGGATTCCTGTCCGCCAACATCAAGACCGTCTCGGATGCCAAGATCGGCGACACCATTCTCGACGACGAATTCCCCGCCGGCTCGCCGCTCCCCGGTTTTGAAGAGATCAAGCCGATGGTCTTCGCCGGCCTCTATCCGGTGGAATCGCACGAGCACGGCGTGCTGCGCGACGCGCTCGAAAAGCTGCGCCTCAACGACAGCGCCTTCAGCTTCGAGCCGGAAAGCTCGGTGGCCCTCGGCTTCGGCTTCCGCTGCGGTTTCCTCGGCCTGCTGCACCTGGAGATCGTGCAGGAGCGCCTGGAGCGGGAATTCGATATCGACCTGATCACGACCGCCCCCGGCGTCCGCTATCGCATCACCACGACGGCGAACGGCGTGATCGAGGTCGACAACCCCACCAAGTTCCCGGACCCCTCGGGCATCAAGCAGGTGGAGGAGCCCATCATCCTTGCCACCGTGATCACGCGCGAAGAATACCTGGGCGGCATCCTCAAGCTGCTCGAAGAGAAGCGCGGCGAGCAGAAGAAATTCGAATACATCGGCAGCCGCGTGATGCTGACGTATGAGCTGCCGCTCAACGAAATCGTGCTGGACTTTTACGACCGCCTGAAATCGGCGTCGCGCGGTTATGCTTCGCTCGATTACCACCTGGCGGGCTATCGCGCCTCGGACCTGGTGAAGCTGGACGTGCTGGTGGCGGGCGAGCCGGTCGACGCGCTTTGCATGATCGTCCATAAAGAGTTCGCTTTCGAGCGCGGCAAGGAGCTGATCTCGCGCCTGCGAAGGCTCATCCCGCGCCAGATGTTCGAAGTGGCGCTGCAGGCCGCCATCGGCAACAAGATCGTGGCCCGCGAAACCATCTCCGCCCTGCGCAAGAACGTGCTCGCCAAGTGTTATGGCGGCGACATCACGCGCAAGCGCAAGCTGCTCGAGAAGCAGAAGGAAGGCAAGAAACGCATGAAGCGCGTCGGCCGCGTCGAGATCCCGCAGGAAGCTTTCCTCGCCGTGCTCAAAGTAGGGAACACCGAAGAAGCGGGGTAAAGGAACTCACCGGGCCTGCGTCAGGCGCCTTTCGGATAGCAGCCGAGAACGCGCAGGAAGTCGGCGACTTCTTCCAGGTGATGGAGCGCGTTGCGGCAGTGAGGGTGGTCGGCGTGGCCGAGGAAATCCAGATAAAAGAGATACTCGTAGGGCTTGCCGCGCAGCGGGCGGGATTCGATTTTGGTGCAATTCAGGTCGCGCAAAGCGAAGGCGCTCAGCGCGCGAAACAGCGCTCCCGGGATATTGCGCGTGCTGAACACGAGCGAGGTCTTCCAAACCGTTCCCACCGGCACGCGGAGGGGATGGCGCAGGGCATACGCGGGCGTCCGCAGCAGGAAAAAGCGGGTGAAATTCTGCCGGTCGCTTTCGATCGACTTGCGCAAAATGCGCGCCCCGTAAATTTCCGCAGCGACCGCGGAGGCGATGGCGCCCGCGTCGGTGAGCCCTTCTTCGACGATCATTTTCGCGCTTCCGGCGGTGTCGTAATATGGGATTCGTTCGATCTGCGGGTTGGCAAGAAAAAAATCCAGACACTGATTGAGCGCCACGGGGTGCGAGAATACGCGCTTGATCTGGCGGAAGGCGACGCCCTCGGCGGCGATCAAATTGTGCACAATGCGCACGCTGGTTTCGGCCACGATCGGCAGCTCGAAATGCAGCAGGTGATCGTAATTCTCGTGGACCGATCCGGCTAGCGTGTTCTCGATCGGCACCACCGCGCCAGCCACGCTGCCTTGCTTGAGGTTGCGGAAGATGTCTTCGAACCTCACGCAGGGAACCACGGCGGCGGATGGCCCCAGCAGTTGGCGCACGGCTTGTTCGCTGAAGGCGCCGCGTTCGCCTTGGAAAGCCACCGCGGGCGAGCGGCGCGAGCGGGGGGTCTTCATTGCCCGGCTCCCTGCCAGCGGCGAATCGCGGCGTCGGGCAGGCCGAGCAGATCGAGCACGCGGTCCAGGCTGTGATCCACCAGATCCATCACGGTTTGCGGGTGATGATAAAAGCCGGGAATGGGCGGCGCGACGATGGCTCCCATTTCCGCCAAAGCCGTCATGCTGCGCAGATGGCCGAGATGGAATGGCGTCTCGCGCACCATCAGAATCAGCTTGCGCCGTTCCTTCAAGGTCACGTCGGCGGCGCGGGTCAATAGGTTGGAAGTGATGCCGTGAGCGATGGCAGACATGGTGTGGATCGAGCAAGGGGCGACCACCATGGCATCGACCGGGTACGAACCGCTGGCGAGCCTGGCGGAGATATCTTCTGGCGAGTAGGAGTGGTCCGCCAGCGTGCGGATATCCGCAATGTGCTTTCCGGTTTCCAGGAACAGCGTCTTTTCGCCCGATCTCGTCCAGACCAGGTGCAACTCCACACCCTCGATCGCGCGCAGCCGTTCCAGCAGCCGCACTCCGTAGAGTGAACCGCTGGCGCCGGAAATGCCGATGATGATTTTCACCTCTACTCTTTGGGCGGCGTGTTCCGTATCGAGAACAGATGGCCCTCAATATTGGATTGTTGCGGCTGGGCCGCCACGGTATTATTCAGGGCGGGAACCAGCGAACTGACGCCCAGCCTGGATCATAGCATGGAGCGTGGCGGAGGACGTTTGAAGCGCACGCGGCATAGACGCGGGGCGAAAACGAAGCAAGCTGCCGCCATCCTGATTCCCAGGGACTTGGGTGGCGGAGGAAGAGGGATTCGAACCCCCGAGTGAGTCACCCCACTAACGGTTTTCAAGACCGCCGCCTTCAACCGCTCGGCCATTCCTCCATTTTCGATTCTACACTGGCTCGAGGCCGCTCCACAGCTTCGCTCAGGCGCCGCTCTTCGCGGCCAGCAGCCGGTCGAGTTTGCCGCTCAGGTCATTCAGACGCCCTATCACCTCGGCATGTTGCACCTCGTCGGCCGGCGGCGACTTCCGCTGGATGTAGAATGTTCCTCCCGGTTCGAGCACGCAGCGCTCCACGTCGGCGACGCCGTCGAAGCCCTGGCGGTGCAGAACCGTCACCAGTTCGGCGCGGGTGAGCAGTTCCCTGGCGAGTGCTGCGTCGACGATTCTGCCGTGTTCCAGCAGCGTGGTGGGTTTGCCCTCGAAAAGCTCGTCGAGCCGCCGGTGCCGGAACAGGAAGCGCACCACGACGTAATTCACGCCCAGCAACGTGAAGGCGCCGATCAGCCCGCCGGAGAGCGAATTGTCGTTGCCGATAATGGCGTTCTGCACGGTGTTCGATAGCGAGAGCAGCACCACCAGGTCGAAAGGATTCAGTTGCGCCAGCTCGCGCTTGCCGAATGCCCGCAGCAGAAGCACCAGGAAGAGGTAGACGATGATCGGGCGGATGATCTTTTCCAGCACCGGAACGCCCACCGCGAAAATATCCGACCACATGCCATGCGAGATCGCCCAAGTGGGCATGCAAGTAATTCCTCCTCCAGCGATTATGACCGGATTTGGACGTCGGCGATTTTGAGTGCAGCTTTGAGCCGCCCTTCCAAAACAAAACACTGGAATCCTGTATCAGAATCCGGTACAAAGGAAGAAGATATTTCCGCCTAAAGTGGAAAGGCTGTGGAAAGTGGGCGCGCTGTTGCGGAAATCTAAATGGGATGCGCTGATTGCGCGGAAGTTGCGTCGTCGTGCTCGCGAGGCCGCGGGGGTCTGTTTTATCCTGAGCCTATCTTCGTCAAAACGCGGGCCGTATTTTTCCTGTAACAGCGCACCGCAAGAGGCTAAGCTAGGTCGGTTGCCATGACCGTTCCCAGTGCCATCGAGAAGGGACTCCCCGTCAACCTCGACGCTGAGCGATTCGTGCTCGGCTCGATTCTACTGGACGAGGGCATGTACGTGCAGGCGGCGGGGACACTCGAGCCCGACGATTTCAGCCTGGAGAAGCACCGGCGCATCTTCCGGCGCATGGGCGAACTGCAGGAGCGGGGCGAAAAGATCGACCGCGTCACGGTAGCCAACGAGCTGATGAAGTTCAACGAGCTCGAAGCCTGCGACGGGCTGAGCTACTTGGTTTCACTCGACGACGGTCTGCCGCAAATTCCCAACCTGGACAGCTACATCCGCATCGTCAAGGACAAATCGATTCTGCGGCGCATCATTTTCGCCTCGCAGAACATGATGAGCCGCTGCCTGATGGGGGAAGAGGAACCGGACGAGATACTCGCCGGCGCCGAGGAGACGCTGCTCAAGCTGGGCGATACCCGGGGTAAGAGTGGCCTGGAGCACGCCCACGATATCGTCACCGGCTACGAAGGCGGACTCAGTGCTTTTCTCGACCCCAGCAAGCGCATCAAAGGGATCGGCACCGGCTTCATCAAGTTCGACGAGTTGTCGGGCGGGATGCACCGCGGGGAACTGCTGATCCTGGCTGGACGGCCGTCGATGGGCAAGACCGCGCTGGCGCTGAACATCGCGCAGTACGTGGCGCTCAAGCTGAAGCAGACGGCGGCCATCTTCTCGCTGGAAATGTCCAAGGAGTCGCTGCTGACCCGCATGTTGTGCGCGTCTGCGCGGGTGGACAGCCAGAAGTTCCGTGCCGGCTACCTCAACCAGGAGGAGCGGCGCAAGCTGCACCATGCACTGACCGAGCTGGTGGAGGCGCCGCTTTATGTCGACGATACCGTGGGAGTCCACCTGATGGACATGAAGGCCAAGCTGCGGCGCCTGCAGATGGAGAAGCATAACATCGGGCTCGTCATCGTGGATTACCTCCAGCTCATGACCGGCCGCGGCCGCTTCGAAAACCGCGTGCAAGAGGTGAGCGCAATCTCGCGCGGCATGAAGCTGCTGGCCAAGGAGCTCAATGTCCCCATGCTGGTGCTTTCGCAGTTGAGCCGCGCCGTGGAGAACCGGCAGGGCGATCACCGGCCGCAATTGAGCGACTTGCGCGAATCCGGATCCATCGAACAGGACGCCGACCTGGTGGGATTCATCTTTCGCGAGGAAGTATATAGGAAGGACGACGAAAGTCTGCGCGGCAGGGCGGAGCTGATCGTGGCCAAGCAGCGCAACGGCCCGGTGGGGACGGTCAAGCTGAACTTCCTCCACGCGTTCACCAGGTTCGAGAACCCCGCCGATGAGGTCAGGGATCTCGAGGAGTAGGGGGGCCGGGAACCCGGCGCCGTTCACCGCTCGGTGTACGCTTCCACCACCGCGAACGCTTCGGTTTGAATGCGGGCGCGCAGCGCGGAGTGGCGCAGGCTCTGCGCGGCGGCGCGCAGGCGGGCACAGGTGCCGGCAGAGAGCAGGCAGCGGTACCGGTCGGCTGCGTCGCGGTACGAATAGCCGGCATACACCGGGGCGGAGCCGCTCACCAGCTCCATCAGCTCCTCCCAGAATCCGCTGCGCCGGAACAGGCCGTGGCTGGCAGCCGCTTCGCGGCCAATCTCGATCGCCTGCCTGCCGCCGGTCAGCACGGCGCGCGTGCAGCGAGCGGGCGCAAAGACAAGCGTCGGATCGGGATCCGGGAAAGCCTCTAGCAGCTCGCGCAGGCTCTCGCGGTCGGCCTCCCATCCCGCCCAGCGTAGACGCGAGGCGCCGCTCACCAGTGAGCCGCGCAGCAGGATCTCGCGCAGGCGCGCCTCGTCCTTGCCGGCGACGGCGAGCATGTGCCCAACCAGGTCGCGGATGGGCAATTCCTGTACCACCACCGGAGTGATCGAGATCGCTCCGGCGGCTTCCGAACTCAGTTTGACGCGGACGGTGGCGGGTAGCGCCATGCTTGATTTCACGCTAGCATAGGTCCGTGACGGCGCTCGAGAAGGTGGAGGCGGAAATCGCACGCTACGATCACGCGCTGCTGAGATTCTCCGCGCGCGAGCACAACGGCGTGATCGAGCTGGTGATCGATCTCAAGCAGCCAACCGCCGGAACGCACAGGTACTACGCTCCGATTCATCAGCGCGATATCGACCATTCGCAGTTCGCCTGGACGTTCCAGCGTTATCTCTACGACTGTATGCACGACTACCTGGTGGAGATGTTCCTCGAAACGCCGAAGAACAAGGACAGATGGAAGTGACCCCCGCCGGCGAGATTCTGGCCGCGGAGATCGTTCGCGCCGGCCCGGTGAGCTTTCGCCGGTTCATGGAAGTCGCGCTCTACCACCCGCAGCACGGCTATTACCGGCGCCGGCGCGATCCGTTCGGCAAGCAGGGCGATTTCTACACTGCCGAGCAATTGCAGCCGGTCTTCGGGCTGCTCATGGCCGCGCACGCGCGCCAGCTTTACCGCGCCGCGGGCGACGCGGCGGACTGTACAGTGGTGGAACTGGGAGCCGGACGCGGCGAGATGGCCGGTTCATTCGCGCCGTGGCGCTACATCCCCATCGACGCGGCCGAGGGAAAACTGCCGGAACATTGGAGCGGTGTCCTGTTTTCCAACGAATTCTTCGACGCCCTGCCGGTTGAGGTGGTTGTCTTCCGGGGCGGCGAGTTTCGCGAGCAGCGCGTTGGAATTTCCGACGGAACGTTCGTTTGGCAGACGGGTGCGCGCGCTGGCGCTGAGACCGCCGATTATCTGGCGCGCTACTGTCCGCCGCCCGAGGAGGGCAACTGGTATGAGGCCGGCCTGGCCGCGCTCGAATGGATTCGCCGTATCGCCGCGGCGCTGGATGCCGGCTGCGCGATCACCGTCGATTACGGATACACCCGCACCGAAGCCGCGCGGTTTCCCAGGGGCACGCTGATGGGGTACCGCTCGCACGTGGCGCGGGAAGACGTGCTCACCGACCCGGGCGAGCGCGACATCACCGCGCACGTCAACTTCACGGCGCTCGAGGAGCGCGGAGCGCAGTTGGGGTTGCGGCGCGTCAGCTTCCAGACCCTGGCGCGAACGCTGCTCGACGCCGGTGAGGAAGATCGGTTCGCGTCCGTGCTCCAGGTGGACGATGCGGCCGAGGCGATGCGCCGCCGCATGCAACTGAAGACGCTGCTGGTGGGAATGGGCGAGACGTTTCGCGTGCTGGTGCAACGCAAAGAGGGAGCGGGAGAACCGGAGGGAGAAGCCTGAAACAATGAAAAAGGCCCCGAAAATCGGGGCCTTGGAGTGGAACTTGTTTTGAACGCCCTTGCTCAGGGCGAACCCGGGACTACTTCTTTTTCTTCGGAGCAGCCTTTTTCTTCGCGGGTTTCTTGGTTGCGCTCTTCATCGATTGATTCTCCCTAACATCAAATTTTGCGACGTAAAAAAATCGCAATGTGATTCATATATAAGGTTGTTCGAGAAAAATGTCAAGAGAAAAATGCATTCTCGTCCGTCGGGAGCCCGATCGGAGGCGAAGTCCGAGTGTCCGACCGTCGCGACGCGAGCGAGGCTCCGTTGAAAAACGCGCCGCGGGAAGAAGAGTCGAGACGACTCTCGACTCAGCAGGCTTGACAGCCCGCGCCACAAGAGCGCATCCGAGCGCCCCGCATCGCATCCAATAATGAACTATGATCCGCTTCGTTCGCTATCGCGCCGATTCAGCCGTGTCCTACGGCATCCTGGAGGAGGCCGCGGTTCGCGAGATCCGCGGCGATCCGTTCCACTACAGCGAGACTGGCGCTGTCCGGCCGCTTTCCGAAGTGAAACTGCTGTGCCCATGCCAGCCGAGCAAGATTCTCGCGGTGGGTGGGAACTACAGGAGCCACATGGATGGACGGCCGCTATTCGCGCATCCGGAAATCTTCTTCATGCCGCCGAGCGCCCTGCAGAACCCCGGCGATCCGATCCGCATTCCGCGCGATGCGATCGACGTTCACTACGAAGGCGAGCTGGTGGTCATCATCGGCCAGCGGCTCCGCGACGCAACGCCAGACGAGGCGCGCGAGGGAATCCTCGGCGTGACCTGCGGCAACGACGTCAGCGATCGCAACTGGCAGCACGGACCCGGCAAGGACATGCAATGGTGGCGCGCCAAGGGCTCGGACACCTTCGCGCCGTTGGGGCCGGCGGTGGTCACCGGCCTCGATTACGGCAATCTGCAGCTCGAAACGCGGCTGAACGGCGAAACGGTGCAAAAACAGACTACTGCCGATTTGATTTTCGATTGCGCGGCGATCGTGAGCTGGATCAGCGGCTGGGTGACTCTGGAGCCCGGCGATGCGATCTACACGGGAACGCCGGGCAGCACACGCAGGATCGCGCCCGGCGACGTGGTGGAAGTGGAGATCGAAGGCATCGGCGTGCTGCGCAACCCGGTGGAGTGAAGAACTGCGCCCGCCAGCGGGCGTTGGCAAGCTAAAGCATGCCCTACCGAAGCTGTGTTGTAATAGGAACAACTTCGCACTCTATGAGGGACCTGGGAAAACGTCTTCGAAAGGCCTGGAAACGCGCGCACCTGCGCGCGCGGGAAATCCGCATGATCGCCCGAGGGCTGGCCTCGACCCGCCATCCCGTGATGGCGCACGTGATTCCCATGCGACGCTGCAATCTCTCCTGCACGTACTGCAACGAGTATGACGATCATTCCAAGCCGGTCTCAATGGAAACCATGTACCAGCGGCTCGACCGGCTGGCCGAACTGGGAACCAGTATCGTCACCATCAGCGGGGGCGAGCCGCTGCTACACCCCGATCTGGATCTGCTGATCGCGCGCATTCGCCGCCACGGCATGATCGCCGGTCTCATCACCAACGGTTACCTGCTCACCGCCGAGCGCATCCAGCGTCTCAACCGCGCCGGCCTGGAGCATTTGCAGATTTCCATCGACAACGTGATGCCGGACGATGTTTCGAAGAAGAGCCTGAAGGTGCTCGACCGAAAACTGTGCTTGTTGGCAGAGCACGCCGAGTTTCACGTCAACATCAACTCGGTGGTGGGCGGCGGCATACGGAATCCGCAGGACGCTCCGGTGGTCGGCCGGCGCGCGATCGAGCTGGGCTTCACTTCGACCATCGGCATCATTCACGACGGCGCCGGCCAGCTCCGGCCGCTGGGCGGCGAGGAGCGCGAAGTTTATATGGCCATGCGTGCGATGGAAAAATCCAGCTACGCGCAGATCAACTATTTCCAGGACAACATCGCCCACGGTAAAGAGAATGACTGGCGCTGCCGCGCCGGCGCTCGCTATCTCTATATCTGCGAGGATGGGCTGGTGCACTACTGCTCACAGCAGCGTGGCTACCCCGCCAAGCCGCTGATGGAATACACGATCGAAGACATCCGCCGCGAATACCACACCGCGAAAGCCTGCGCGCCGCGCTGCACGGTCGCCTGCGTGCACCAGATTTCCTACATCGACTTCTGGCGCGGCCGGCAGGATCTGGCGCCTTCGCCACTTGGCCAATCAGCGCCGCAAGACCTGGTGCAACTGCGTTAGAGCG
Source organism: Bryobacteraceae bacterium (assembly GCA_049511495.1). Classification (GTDB taxonomy): domain Bacteria; phylum Acidobacteriota; class Terriglobia; order Bryobacterales; family Bryobacteraceae; genus Bog-375. The sequence continues at coordinate 24,091 of JBEKXZ010000051.1, forward strand.
CGTGGGGTGAATTCGCCCCACGGCGGAGCGTTAAGTAGTTGAAAACGAGGCACCGCCGTCAGATTTTCTGGGGCGACTCGCCCCGTTTTTGCCGGCGCCCTATAAAGTAAGGTGCGAATTGCCGGCGGATCCGGATGTTTCGGCGGTTGGCAGGCGAAATCCGCTTCGGACCCGAAAACCGGGGCGCCTGCCCCACGGCTCCCGTTTTCACTGTGCCACACAAGGCTGGCGGAGGAGGCATCGGCAGGTTGGGAAAACGGCGGCAAACCACGCGTTGGCAGTGGTTTAAAAATATTTACCGGGCTTGTGACTGCGCGGGGAATGTCGGAGCATTGCCCAGCGGGTTGGGCAGGTGGCGTTCTTCGTAGTAGTGGGGCTCGACGCGCACGACGATTTGCGCCACGCTGCGGTCGAGCACGCGGAAGTAAGGCTGCGGGTTCAAGCCGATCCAGAACGCCCAGGCGATCAGCGGCGCAAAGACGGCGATCTCGCGCCAGTTCAGATCCGCGATGGTGCGGTTCTTGTCATTTACGTCGCCCAGCATGGTGCGCTGGAAAAGCCACAGAAGGTACGCCGCGCCGAGAGCGATACCGACGGCTCCCCAGAAGGCCCACACGTGCGACACCTGGAACGCGCCGCCGAGGATGGTGATTTCGCCGATGAAGCCGTTGAGCGGCGGCATCCCCATCGAGCTCAGCGCGGCCAGGCCGAAGACGAGCGTGAAAATCGGCATCACCTTGAAGAGGCCGCCGTATTGGGCGATCTCGCGCGTGTGACGGCGCTCGTAGACCACGCCCACAATCAGGAACAGCATGCCGGTCGAGATGCCGTGGTTGATCTGCTGGATGATGGAGCCGGCAATGCCCGCCGGATTGAGCGCGAAAATGCCCAGCGTGCAAAAGCCCAGGTGGCTCACCGAAGAATAGGCCACCAGTTTTTTCCAGTCCTTTTGCATCAGCGAAGCCAGCGCGCCGTAGACGATGCCGATGATGGAGAGCACCGCCATCACGGTAACCACGGTGGGGTTTTTGGCTGCGTCCGGCAGCAGCGGCAGGGAGAAGCGCAGGAAACCGTACGTGCCCATTTTCAAAAGCACGCTGGCCAGGATCACGGAGCCCGCGGTGGGCGCTTCGGTATGCGCATCGGGCAGCCAGGTGTGGAACGGGAACATGGGCACTTTGACGGCGAAGCCCACGAAGAACAACCAGAACACCCACCACTGGGTGGTCACCGGCACCTCGGTCCGCAGCAACTCCACGATATCGAAACTGTACGAGCGGAATTGCATGAAGTGCTGGAAGTAGAGGACCAGAATGCCGAGGAACATCAGCACGCTGCCGATCAGCGTGTAAATGATGAACTTCATCGCCGCGTACTGCCTGCGCTGGCCGCCCCAGATGGCGATGATGAAATACATCGGCACCAGAACGGTTTCCCAGAAGACGAAGAAGAGCAGGAAATCGAGCGACATGAAGACGCCCAGCATGGCGGTTTGGAGGAGCAGGAAGAAAGCGTAGTATTCCTTGAGGCGCTCGTGGATGGCGCTCCAGCTCGAGAGAATGGAAATCAAGCCGAGCAGGGTGGTGAGCATCACCAGCAGCAGGCCGAGGCCGTCGATGCCCAAATGGTAGGTGGCGCCGATGGAGGGAATCCAGGGCGCCTGTTCGACGAACTGAAAGTCCTTGGTGCGGTCGAAGTAGAAGACCAGCGGGAGGGAAACCGCGAAGCCGAGGAAAGCGGCGATGTTGGCCCACCATTTCACCGCGCGCGCATTCGACGACGGAATGGCGAGCAACACCAGCAGCCCGGCGAGCGGAGTGAACAGGACAATAGAAAGGATATGGTCCATGACGGCGGCCAAGGAAGCCACATGGTAGCACCACTGCGCCGGCGGGCGGCTGCGCGGGCAGCGGGGCCCCGGGTGCACGGCCAAACTTGGTCCTTCGAGCGGAGGCGGTCCGTGGCGGACGCCCGGACGACGATGTCTATGGGATCATCGCCGAGGCGCATAGCCCGCAGTGAGCG
>JBEKXZ010000052.1:0-25722 GCA_049511495.1 Bryobacteraceae bacterium
TCATCATCCGCTCCATTTCCGCGGCGGAGACCGTCTCTGGGATTCTCAACTTCCACGATCCCCCCGCTGCCACGAACCGGACAACTCACGTGCTAATTGGACCGGACAATTCACATGCTAGCGACAATCATCGATCATTCAGATGGCGCACGCGTTATAGCGGGAATAGAATAAGCCCATGATCCCCAGGTTGGCAGGATTCTTGATCGTGCTGGCGGCAGGCTATGCGGCATACCGGTTCTTGTTTGGCCGGGGATGGCTGGCCACGTCCGCGTGTTTCCTGATTTGGTTTCTGCTTGCGAGTTTGTACAAGCCGAGCGGCGGCGGGGAGTCTTAAATGGCAAACCTCATCTGGGCGCTGATTGCCGCCGTCATCCTTGGCGGACTCGCTGCGGACTTGAAATGGACGCACGAGCCCGTAATCGTGGGGCTGCTCATATTGTGGTTCATTATATGGGCCGAGCAGCAAGAGGGGCTTAAGTGAGTCGCGCCATACCGTCGTCGGATAGCGCCGTGTCCAACGTGGGACTTCACGTTAAGGCGATCTTCAGTAGTTCAGTTGCGACATCTTCTTCGGTGACCCTAGCCACTTCGTTAGTTTTCCGCTCGTCCCAAATGAACAGGCCCCCCTCGCTATCGAGATCAAGCCAGAAAAGGGGCTCCATCGCGGGTGGTCTACGGACCTTGCCGAGGGCAACACTGAATTCTATCGACGGTTGGTCTGCATTACCCAGATGGACGCGAGTCGTTCGCCCTTGTCGCCCGAACTTAACTATCTCCAGGCTGCAAGTGTCGGATGTCATTTTCGCCGTTAGTTCTTGGAGTTCGTTGTTGTATTCACTCACCATGCAACGCAAGATATCTGCGATTCGATTCCAAGCCTCCAAGGATTTCTTGGCTAACCGCTGCTCCCTACACCGCCGCTCTTCAGATTGCTTCTGCTCTGACATGCGTCGTTTCAATTCGTTCGCAGCTAATTCACTAGCAATACTCATATGCCTTTCCCGCGAAGAGATCCGGCCCTTCGCTCCCTACTTGGAGCCTACCAGAAGAATGGCGTATTATAAAGAGCGTGAAGTCAAAGCCGAATCCAGAGTTTCAAGCCTTCACAGCTCTTGTGGACCGCGTGCTATCCGTCCCGCATTCCGAAATCCTGCGGCGCGAAGCCGAGTACAAGCGGCAAGCTGCGCTGAATCCGAACCGGCGCGGGCCAAAGCGGAAGGTCAAGCCCTCCGCTTCTTAGGCCCACGGGGCAGTCTAGAAGGGTTCGTCAGGCGTCGGAGCGCCGGTCTTGCCCGTCAGTTCGGCATAGGTCAAGCGCTTCCCTACAACCTTTCGCACCAAGTAGCTAAACCTGTCCGCATCGTTCATCGGCAGACGGTTGTTAAACCGAAACGCCTGCTCATCCACATACCTGAACAGGTGGAACGGTTCGACGCTCACATAGGTACCGTGAATGCCGCGCTTCAACAGGCTCCAGAAATTCTCGATTCCATTGGTGTGGACGTTCCCTCTGGCGTAGGCTTCCAGATGGTTGATGACGTTGTGGGTGTAGTGGCGGTCTATGCCCCATTGGGCTTGCCATTCGTCAGTGAATACCTGCGAACCGCGCTCCACATTGGCGAGGACGATGGGCTTCATGGTGTTCTTGGTGCGATCAGGAATCACGGTGGCGCGGACGGCCTTACCGCGCTCCAGCATTCCCATGACAATAGACTTACCGCCTTCGTGGCGTCCCTCTTTTTGCACGCGGACCTTGCGCTCTTTGTGCATGTTGCGGACCTTCCCGCCGATGAAGGTCTCATCGATTTCGACGTCACCACTCAGGCTTCCGCCAGTAAGCTCATCTTGCATCGCAAGCCGAATCCGATGCAGCATGAACCATGCAGTCTTCTGGGTGACGCCCAGAGCGCGGTGGAGTTCCCAGGAGCTAATCCCGTTCCGGTTGCTGGCGATCATCCACATAGCGGGAAGCCACTTGTCCAAACCGAGTGGGGAATCCTCGAAGATGGTTCCCAGCTTCACGCTGAACTGGGCCTTAGGATGGCGGGTCTTGCACTGCCACATGCGGCGGGAAGCGATAAAGCCCACGTTCTTAGATCCGCAGGTAGGACACACCGCTACTCCGTTCGGCCAACGGCGCGCCGCAAGATAATTCAGGCAGTTGTCGGTGTCCTGAAAGTAGACAACCGCTTCGGTGAGAGTAGTTGGTTCGCTTGCCATAATTCGATCTTAAGGGAGTTTTTGTGATGAGTCAAGTATATTTTTACCCTGTTTCTATGTCCGGGCCGCCGCCAGGCAGACCTTCTCTCCCGGGCAGCGGACTCCGTTTGCCGGCACCATCGATTTTACATTGCCGCCCAAGCGCGATCTCAGCGCGGCCAATCTAATCTTGCGCCTGGCGTTATCCGCAAGCGGCGGGGTCCGGCCAAGAGTCATGGAACTGGATGGAGGGCACGCCCCGGATGGACTCTTGACGCGGGATGCGCCATCGGCACCCACTTCTTCAGAGCTTCGATCATTTCGCCCAGCCGCACCGGCTTCGCGATGTAGTCGTCCATCCCCGCCGCCAGGCAGCGCTCCCGGCAGCCCTCCATCGCGTCTGCCGTCATCGCGACGATCGCCACTCGCCCATCCGACCCTTGCTGGTTCCGAATCTCTGCCGTCGCCGCGTAGCCGTCCATCTCCGGCATCTCGCAATCCATGAAGATCAGGGCATACGGCAGCAACGAGCACATTTCCACCGCCTCGCGCCCGTTGCCAGCGACGTCTGGACGCAGTCCCAGCCGCTCAAGCATGCGCACCGCCACCTTCTGATTCACTGCGTTGTCCTCCGCCACCAACACCCGCACCGGCATCCCGGCAAATATTCCGGCCAACTGCGATTTCAGCGTCGCAATCTCCTGCAATGCCTTCGTCTGCGTCGCAAATCCACTCTGCAGTTTCTTTGACCACGCCGTCGCCAGCGTGCTTTGCAACTGCGATTGCCGCACCGGCTTCACCAGGCAGGCATCGATATTGGCTCCTTGCATGTGCCGCACTTCGCTCCAGCGGCCCACCGACGTGAGCATAATCAGCAGCGTATCGCTCAACTGCGGGTCCGCCTTGATCTCCGCCGCCAGCGTCGCTCCATCCATCTCGGGCATCTGGTAATCGAGCAACACCACTTGGTACGGATCTCCCGCGGCCCTTGCCTCGCGCAGCGCCTGGAGCGCCTGCCTTGCTCTCGCAAAGCTGCCGTTGCGCATGTTCCAACTTTTGACATGTTCGTGCAGCATGCGCCGGTTCACGTCGTTGTCGTCCACGATCAGCACGCGCAAGCCCCGCAGATCGGCGGCCGACGCCGGTTCCGCGTGCGGGTGCGCATCCAGTTGCAAAGGCAAGGAAAACCAGAAGACGGAGCCCTTGCCCAACCGGCTGGTCACTCCCACCTCGCCGCCCATCAGGTTCACCAGTTGCTTGGAAATCGCCAGCCCCAGCCCCGTTCCGCCGACCTTCCGCGTGGTCGAGGCATCCACTTGGCTGAACTTCTCGAACAGTGCGCCCATCTTCTCCGCCGGAATTCCCGGACCGGTATCCTCAACCGCAACTCGGATTTGGGCCTTCTCCCCGTCGTGCGATTCACAGTTCACCGTGATCAGCACGTGGCCTTCCGGCGTGAACTTCACAGCATTGCCTACCAGGTTAGTCACCACCTGGCGGATTCGCCCCGCGTCTCCAATGAAATGCCGTGGCACATCCGGCGGATACTCCAACACCACGTCGAGATTGCGGTCCTCGATTCTCGGCGCCAGCATTTCATCGACTTCTTCGATCACCAGCCGCAGGTCGAACGCGAACGATTCGAACGCCAACCGTCCCGCTTCGATCTTCGAGAAGTCTAAAACGTCGTTGATCACGCTCAGCAGGCACTCGCCCGACCGGCGCACTATCTCCGCGTACTCGCGTTGTTCCGGCGACAGCTCCGTATCCAACAACAGCCCCGTCATCCCGATCACGCCGTTCATCGGCGTGCGGATCTCGTGGCTCATGTTGGCCAGGAACTCACCCTTGGCCTGAGTTGCCTTGTCCGCCATATTCTTCGCGGCAAGGAGCTCCCGTTCCATGCGCTTCCGGTCAGTGATATCCCGCGAGAGGCCAAACGTGCCGATGATTCCCCCGTTCGGGTCGCGCAACGGCAGCTTGGTCGTCAGCACCCAGGTCTCATGGCCGTCCGGCCAGGTTTCCTTCTCCTCTTTGGACACCACCGCTGCGCGCTCATGTATGAGGTACTGCTCATCGTCGTAAGCTTGTTGCGCATGTTCTGTGCTGAAAAAATCGAAGTCGGTCTTGCCAACCATCTGCGAGGGATCGCTGAGCCCGAAGAGCTCTGCGTGGGCCCTGTTGCTCAGCGTGAAATGCCCTTCGCAATCCTTGAAATAGATTGGGTGCGGCAACTGATTCATCAGGGCATCTAGGTCGTGCCGTTGCTGTTCCACCAAGATTCGCAGTTTGCGGCTCGCCGTGACGTCCTGAAATTCCGACACCCGTCCGACAATCTCTCCATGATTTAGCTGCGGCTCAGAGTGCCGATTGAACACGCGGCCGTCCTGTAGTTCGAGTTCATCGTCGGTGCGTGCCTTCGCGTCTCGATCGCCCTGGTTAACCATCGAGAGGAAGGCCACCGGATTTTTGAGCTGGGGCAGAATATGGGTAAGCGCCTTATCACGCGGAAGCGCAGCGGAGCCGGGAATAGACCACATTTGAGCGAATTTGCTGTTATAGGCAACGATCCGTCCGGCAGTATCGAAGGCAACAATTCCATTCGGCACCGAATCCAGCGTCGCACGCAGCACCCGTCTTCGACCCTCGGCGCGGCACCACAGAATGGTAAGCCAAAGCCCTCCCAAAAGCAGAAGGCTGACAATCACCAGCAGCACGATCATTGGTCCTGTGAGCATATCGTATCAACGCTATTCACGCGGCCTACACCGCCAAGAAACACTCATTCACCTCAGCTAAGCAGCCGGCGCTGCATGGCCCCCGGTTTTGTCATCGTTGGAATACGCGGTCATCGCACTCACTGTTTCGCTGAACAGCTCTTGACAGCGATCCACTAGTTCAACAAGGCGCGGCACCGGCGTCAGACTGGACGCAAGCTCAAGTGCTTGACAAACGTCAGCCAGAGCGTTAGCGCCAACCTGCTTGGCACTGCCCTTAATTTTATGGGCTTCGGTGTGGAGTCTCGGAACATCAACTGTCGCGAGGGCTGTACCCATTTGCTGGAGGCTGGTTTCAGTAGCCGTTTTGAAGGTGTCGATTAGGTCGGCGATCAAGCCATCATCGGCGGACGCTACTTCAAGGAGCCATGCCGGCGGTGTCCACTTCGCTTGACATGTTAAGGAACGTGGCGCCGCGTGACTGTTCGAGTGTGGTGAAGGGTTCATCGTTTGGCATACCCCCTGGCCCATTTTCGGGTTTCAGGATTATTAAGAAGCCCTTTCGTATCAAGTCTCCTCCTGACCTCTTCGGCTTACCATACTGACGGTCGTTAACCAGCGATTGCTATCAGTGGACATGGCCGTTGCACATCCATCACGATTACCGCCTGTTGACGAGCTTGCCGCGGAGATGTCACCTACGTAGCAGCGAGTGCAGACCGTCATCCCGCGTCAGCGAGGTTGCTTTCGACGAGTCGCCTTTGACATGGAACGGTGGTCCGGCGCGACTCTCTAGGAGCTGATACAAAATAAACCGCGGTACTTTCGGGTCTGGTCTTCAACGGACGATTCGTGTTGGAGCTCGGAAGAGTACCGGGGGTAAACGGCGCGCATCTCAAGTGGCCTTCCTCATGGTCGCGTCTGGCAGGGACAAACGCGTCGCCCGTACCACCTCGCGGTTTAGGCGGTGTGGAAGGCGCCGCCCCCGGACGACAGGCGGCTGCGGATCTGGTTCATCAAATCGGACGCCAGGAATGGCTTGCGGAGAACGGGGAAATTGTGTTCCTCGCACAGCGCCTCCTCCTCCTGCGGCAGAATGGTGCCGGTCATCACGATGGCAAGTATGTGCGGGACCGCGCGCAGGAACTCGACGCCCAGTTCCACGCCGTTGCCATCGGGCAGCATGTAGTCGAGCAATACGGCGTCGGGAGTGTGCTCCTCGAAGGCGCGCTTGGCTTCGGCGGCGCTTTCGGCGGTGACCAGGTTCCAGCCGGCGTCGGCCATCAGCCGCTCGAGGAAGCGCAGCAGGTCGCGGTTGTCGTCGACCAGGAGCACGGTGGGCTGGGACGCCGGCTCCGCCACGCCGGCGCCGCGCAGCGCGGAGATTTCGAGCGCCTCGCGGCTATCCGCAACCCCGGCCAGCACGCGCGCCCGGGGCGGCACCTGGTTCGTGGCGACCAGGGTGGCTAGCGGCTGAGTCAGGTAACGGTGGATGGTTCGTTTCAGCTCGCGCGCGCCATACTCTGCGCTGGTGCCTCTTTCGAGCAGAAACTGGCGCGTCTCGAGCGGCACTTCGAGCGTGAACGAGCGCTCCCCCAGCCGCGTGTTGACGTGGTTCTGCAGATCCGCGATCTGTTGATCGAGAATCGTCGAGAGCGCCTCCAGCGAGAGCGGCTGATAGGTGATGATGCAATCCACGCGGTTGAGGAATTCGGGCGAAAAGCGCTTGCGGACGGCCACCATTCCGATGCTGCGCAGCTTACCGGTGAGATCGGGCCGCGGGCCGGCGCCAGCCGACTGGAAGCCGAAATCGGGGTGGATCTCGCGCAGCATTTCACGCGATCCCAAATTGCTGGTGAGGAAGACCAGGCTCTTCTCGAAATTCACCGACGTATTGTCGCCCAACCTGAGAATGCCCTTATCGAGCACGCCCAGCAGCAGGCGCGTGAGCGAGGGGGCGGCTTTTTCGATTTCGTCGAACAAGACCAGCGATAGCTCGCACTGCTCACTGGTGCTCGCGTTGAGGCGCTGCTGGGTGAGCATCGGCTGCGTCTCCCGATGGCCCAGGTAGCCGGGAGGCGCGCCGATCAGCTTGGCGACTTCATGCTCGAGCTGGAACTCGCCGCAGTCCACCTTGAGCATGTTCTTTTCCGAGCCGTGCAGCGTGTCGGCCAGAGCTTCGACGGTTTTGGTCTTGCCGGTGCCGGTGGGCCCGAGCAGCAGGAAGACGCCCACGGGACGGCCTTCCGGCGCCAGGCCGGCCTGGAACATCTGCACGTAGGGAACGATCAGTCGCGTGGCGTCAGGCTGGCCGACCACCTTGCGGGACAGCACGGTGATGAGGTCTCCAGCCGCCTCGGCGGCCTGCTTGCGGGAACGGCCTTGTGGGCCTCTTGGCTTGTCCACGGCACCCTCCGGCTTGATTGTAGCGGCGGCGGATCTGGCGACGCGGCTCCGCGGGCGCTCTCCGGACTCGTTTGGATCTTTCATGCTGGTCCGTTGAGCTGCTGATCGAATGAGTTACCGGCCCCTTCGCAGCTCATGAAAGAACTCTCCCAAAGCGGTGATCGATTGGATACTACTCGACTATTACCACGCTGCATCGTGCGCCGTATGTGCCGTTTCGCACGGAAGGTACCTTTCGGAGGAAGTGGGTGGGGGCTAAGAGAATTCAGCGGTGGCGGAATGTGATCCGTCCCTTGGTCAAGTCGTAGGGGGACAATTCCAAAGTGACCTTGTCGCCGGCTAGAACGCGGATGCGGTTTCGCCGTAACCTGCCGGCCAGGTGCGCCAGTACGACGCGTTCGTGTTCGAGCTGGACGCTGAACAGCCCGCTGGGGAACTTTTCCAATACCGTGCCGGTGACCTCAATGCAGTCTTCCTTGCTCATAAACCTCCAGTTTTGGGATCGGATGCGGGAACCGGCCGCTGCGGGGCGGCCGGTCCGCCGGAATTCCGTTAGGTCAAAGCGACGTTGGTCGCCTGCAGCCCCTTCGGGCCCTTGGTTACCTCGAACTCCACTTTCGCGCCTTCATCCAGCGTGCGGTACCCCTGCGACTGGATGGCGGAGAAGTGTACGAACACGTCCTCTCCGTTCTCCCTCTGGATAAAACCGTAGCCCTTGGCTGCGTTGAACCACTTCACTGTGCCTTTTTCTTTCATCGTGCCTATTCCTTCTTTAACTCAGCTCAAATTCCATTTGGCCGCCGACGGCTCCCCATAACAAAAAAAGGGGTACGCGGATCGACTCACGCAACCCCTTCTTGTGCCTCAGAGCGGAAATCAAGAGCCAAATGCCCTACCATTATACAACGGGCGGGCTTCCCGCTGCGGTTTCAATCTCGTGAATACATTCGAGTTCTACCGGCTTCGCTCGAATTTCCAGGCACTCGGCAGGCTGCATTTTCCGGCGGGCGAAAGCGGAAACATGGTGCGCGGCGCGTTTGGGCTGCTGCTGCGGCAGACAGCCTCGAGCGAAGTGTATGCACGCCTGTTCGAGCCAGGGCGCGCCGGCGGTCGCCCTAGCGGGTTGAGAGACTGGCCGCGCCCCTTTGTGCTCCGCACGGCCGCGGTGGACGGCCGGGAGATCGCGCCCGGCGAAGCCTTCCACTTCGACATGCACGTTTTCGATTGCCGGCCGGAGCTGATGGGGACGATCCGGGCGACCTTTGAACGGCTGGGCGAAACGGGGCTGGGGCCCGGCCGGGGCCGCGCTGTTATCAGCCGCGTCGAGCAACTGGGATTGGATGAATCGGCTTGGGAGATGGCGGCGCGGCCCGGTCCGCCATCGGTAATCAGCCTCGACCCCGAGCCAGCCGAGCGAGCGGTGCGCCAGGTGCGTTTGCACTTCCTGACGCCCACCGAATTGAAGGGCGGCAACGGACCTGACACTGTGGCGGACGCCGGCCCGGAGTTCGGTGTGCTCTTCGCCAGGCTGCGGGATCGCATCTCGACGCTGCGGGCGCTTTACGGCGCGGGGCCGCTGGCAGTCGATTTCTGCGGTCTCGGCGCACGCGCGCGCGCGGTGCAGTTGGTTTCGAGCGACCTCGACTGGATCAGCGCCCGCCGCCGCTCCAGTCGCACCGGCCAATCGCACCCGCTGGGAGGCTTCACTGGCGTTGTCGAATACGCTGGCGACCTGGGCGAGTTCCTGCCCTGGCTGCGCGCCGCCCGCTGGACCGGCGTCGGCCGCCAGACGGTGTGGGGCAAAGGGGACGTGCGGGTGATGACGACGGGGGAGTGAGCCACGCTGGTCCGCAACAGTCGTGCCGGCGCGTGAGGTCGTTGTTTGTGGGGCAGCTTCACAAGCTGCGGTCCGATTGGGAATCGGACCGCGCGGCGGTTGGCAACCGCCGCGCAGGATTCCATCCTGCCCCACAGGCAACCTGCATTTTCACGCGGCCGAAGACCTGGTGAACGTAGTGCCAGTCACGCTGAACGCTATACTCAAGAAGGCGGGACTGAAATGAGCGCGAGACGCTATCCAGTGGTCATCGAACAAACCGGGACGGGCTACTCGGCGTATTCGCCGGACGTTCCCGGATGTGCGGCGGCAGGCGATACCGAGGAAGAGACCCGCCGGAACTTTCAGGATGCTCTGATTGCACACTTCGAGGCCATGCGCGAGGTGGGCGAGCAGATCCCGGAACCACATACGTCTGTAGACTACGTCGAAGTGGCGGCATAAATCGCTCAGTTCAGGCTGACCGGCTTCCTTGACCAGGCTGACCGGCTTCCTTGACCGGACCGGCTTCCTTGACCGGCTTCCTTCAACCGATGCTAACGCGAGTGGCGCGAATTCGGCGGACTTGATGTTGCGAGTTTGTTTTGCGATAAGTTATCAAACGCGGGCTGCCGGAATGGAAGCAATCTCAAAACGTAACTGCCGGCGATTGCGCCGGGGCTGCGAGGAACCGGTTCCTGTCTCCTCTCGAGGAGGAGAATACAAGCCACTATGGCCGCCTTACGAACGTTGCACGGCGTGACCCGGTTTCAAATTGCCCCCTGCAGGGAGGGACCGCGGTTAGGCACCGGACGTCGCCCCGAAACGGCTGCTTCTCGGCGAGCGAGCAGCTCTTTTTCGATTTCAGGGTAGCGCGGGAGGGTGTGGGGCGGCGGCGCCGAAGCGGTGCAGGCTCATGAAAACGCGGGTGAAAATTCTTCGCGAGGGGGAGTGACCGTTGAGACGAGACGGGCTCTCGGAAAATCAACGAGTTCAAGCTGTCCCAGTCTTCCGCCTTGTCCCGGTTTTCCCTACGTCGTCATTTCACCGCTTATCCGGGTGAAAGTTCGCCAGTACATTGCCGGTTCGGGAATCAATTATGCGGACTTCATTTACACTAAACTGCACATAAAACCTTCTGGTGGTCACTTCCAACGGGTCGCTCACTGTCGCCGCATCGAAACTGTCCTCACGATAAACCAGTAGCCCCGGCACGGTGCCGACGAGCATGAGTCGAAGACTTGCCTTTATATCCCTTGCCTTCTCGACGCCGAGTGGAAATGAAAAGGCGGGTGCATGCGACGTAGGATACATTTCACGCAACTTTGCGTATTCGGTTCCCAACCTTGCTTCTTCTGGGCTAGTGGGTTCGAGTGATACGAACCAGGACACGGACGCTTGCGAAGGCACCACGCCGAAGTCCTCATCAAAGCGAGACGTGAACGGTACCACAGCGCCGAATGAGTTCGTCCCAACATGATGTTCGGTGCGCCGTGTTACGGTCTTAATGCGAACGGCGGGCACAGGGGTATAGTCAGGCTTAAATTGGCGCTCTTCCATGCCAATATAGACTGTCATAGTCCCCTGATCGGCGTCATACGCGTAGTCGCAAGCACCAAATATAGAGAAGGACGATGATTGTTGCAACCCCGTGCAGTAGGTGAGTGTATACTGTTTGTCCGGCTGAGATGCCCTCTGGACCCTGGCGTCAAATTGAGCAGTCGTTTCAAACTCGCCCTTGGTTCCAGAACCCAAAGCAACTAGTTGACGAACCAGCGATTCAATATCATCGGCGGTCGGCCCGTCTGCGAAAGTAGGCTTGCATTTCGAGACACTCGGAGAGCCAGCCCTTCCTTTAGGGGCTGGCGTTTGACTGAAAACCGCCTGTGAGAGTAGAACCATCGCAGCGATGATCGTACTGTCAAGTGTTCGGATGACTCGCATCTCTGTCCTCTCCTGGCTCGGTCGGCGGAAAGTCCGTGTGCCACTGCGTCATGGGTCAGTATTGGACTAACGTCCCACCGTCAGGGACATTCATGGATGGCGAGACCTCACTCCATCCACCCACCGACTGTGACGTTACCGTGAGAATCGCTAAGCCAGAACAGCAACCGGCGGCCATCGTCCGTCTCCAAAACCAGTTCTTCTCGAGGCGAAATCCAAACAGGCATTGGTTCGACCGTGAGCTGAAGGCGGATCGTACCGGGGATAGCCGTCGTCCCGGCGTCCACCCGTCTGGTGTGACCGGACAGAGTGTATTCTACTCTGGTTTCATTCTGTCCGCTCAATGTCGCGATCTTACCTTGTCGTTTCATGCTTTGCGCCCCCCATTTGTTTGAGCGAGACCACGAGACGCCCGTCATGTAACGGCGCCCGGCGCGCCGCTCCAGCGCCGCGACGAACCCCCCCGAGCCTGGCGGTTCGCCGATGTGCGTAGCACGTCGAATCGAGCCGCCTTCGCCGCTCCCATCGACAGGATTCCCCGCCACTCGCCGTAATCCCAACGCTCGAAGTATTCCACCCAGCGTCTGACACGGGGTCGTGGGCACGGGCGGGGGCCCACACGAGAGAGGTGGGAAGCACCGGCGAAGGTTCTCAGGAAAATGCGTCTATTCCCATTGCCGGTCGCGGAACGTCGTATTCTTGAAAGACAAGCTCACAAACCAATATGGCTGAATCTCCTATCACTCCGCGTAGTCAGGATTTTGCTGCGTGGTATCAAGATGTCGTCCTGTCCGGGGACATGGCGGAGCCCGCCGAAATCGTCAAGGGCTGCATTGGACATTTCGGGCATTTCGGGGACGGGCTACGAAACTCCGAAATTCGCCGGAGCTCCCATTTCAGAATTTCGTAGCCTGGAGTGAACCCCAAAAATGAGAAGTGGAAATCGGGGACAGCCAGTCCCCGAAATTCCCGAAATTCCGAAATTCCACGGCCCCTCACTCCACCAGCCTCACCAAATTCCTCCCGCAAATACGACTGGCTTCCAGCCTGTCGCCTGCCGGGCCGCGCCAGTGGGTCTCCAGGCTGAGCCAGCCGTGGTAGCCGTCGCGGCGGAGGGCGGCAATCTGGCCGGTCCAGTCGATGCTGCCGGTGCCGAGTTCCAACCACTCCGGGGTGTGGCCGGCGACGCGGCAGTCCTTGACGTGCACGTGGGCGATGCGGCTCACCGGGAGCTTGGCGTAGCCATCGGGGAAAGGCGTTTCGCCGGCGACCAGGGCGTTGGCGGGGTCCCAGATAAGCTGCAAATTGGTATGCGGAACTCGGGCGAGCAGGCGCGCGGCTTCCGACGCGGTCCCGATGTTGCAGGCGTGCTCGTTTTCGATGCCGATGGTGACGCCGGCGGGCGCGGCCAGCTCGGCCAGGCCGGCCAGCGCCTCCGCGATGCGATCGAAACAAGCCTCGGGACGCACCGTGCGCCAGAAGGAAAACACGCGCACGATGCGCGCGCCGGTGCGGGCGGCGATCTCGAGCGCACGGCGAGCCTGGCGCGGCTGATCCGCGAACGTGTGTTGGGCGGCGAACATGTCTTGCTGGAAGCGTGTATCCACCTCGGGCGCGTCCGGGAGCACGCACTTGAAAACAGGAGAAGCGATGGAAACGATGGCGAGGCCGTAGCCATGCAGGACGGCGGTGGCGCGGTCCACTTCCTGGTCCGTCAGGTCGATGATGTTCTTGTCCGAAACCATGCGCAGCTCGGCTCCCGTCATGCCGAGGGAAGCCATCGCGCGCGCGGCGGTTTCCAGATCCGGAGAGAACTCATCGGTGATGGCGGCTACGGGTGAGCGAGGCATGGAAGTCTCATTGTAGTCAAATCCCCTGGTGGTCAAACCGGCGTGCGGTGCGACAATAGCGGAGATGCCGCGCGTGGCCCCTTCCGTCGAACGAGTGCCCTACTCCGGCATACGCGAACTGGCGGAGATCGCCATGGGGATGGAGGGAGTGCTGCGCCTCTATTTCGGCGAATCGAACCTGCCAACGCCGGACTACATCAAAGACGCGGCCGAGCTCGCCCTGCGCGACGGCTACACGTTCTATACCGAAAACGCCGGATTGCCTTCACTGCGGCGCGCGGTGGCCGCGTCATACCGCAGGCTGCATCAAGTGGAGATCGACCCGGACTGCGAAATCACCATCACGGCTTCCGGCGTGCAAGCACTGAACGTGTCGATCCGCTCGACGCTCGATCCGGGGGATGAAGCGCTGGTGCTGACGCCGGCCTGGCCCAACGGCGCTTCGATCATTACCCTCTCGAACGGCGTGGCGCGGCAGATCCCGCACCCGTTGCGCGGGAACCGGTACGAGATCGATTTCGACGCGCTCGAAGCCGCGATGACAGGGCGCACCCGGCTGCTGGTCTACAGTTCCCCCTCGAACCCGCTGGGCTGGATCGCCACGCAAGCCGACCAGAAGCGACTGCTCGATTTCGCGCGCCGCCATGATTTGTGGCTGCTGGCGGACGAAGTATACGACCGGCTGAACTACCTGGGCGCGCGGTTGGGCGAGCCGGCGCCGTCGATACTGCGGCTGGCCTCGCGCGACGACGCGGTGATCGTAGTGCAATCGTTTTCCAAGGCGTACCGGATGACCGGATGGCGGCTGGGCTACCTGATCGCGCGTAGGGACCTGGCGGAGAAGGCGGCGCAGATGAACGAATTCATCGTTTCGCATGCGGCCAGCTTCACGCAGAAGGCCGGCGAGACGGCGCTGATGGAAGGCGAGGAGGAACTGGCGCGCATGCTGGAGGGCCTGCGGGCGAACCGGGACCTGTGTCTCGAGGCTTTGCGCAGCATGCCGGGAGTGACCGTTCCCGAGCCCGATGGCGCGTTCTACCTGTTTCCTCGGATTGCGGGGGTTGCCGATTCCTTCGCATTTTGCCGGCGGCTGCTGGCAGAGACCCGCGTAGGGCTGGCGCCCGGAGTGGCGTTCGGCGCCGGCGGGGAGGGCTCGGTGCGCATCTGCTACGCCGCGGAACGTGCGATTCTCGAACCGGCCATGGAGCGCCTCAGAAGATTCTTGCAACAGGGCCATCAATTCGGCATGATAGCGTGAGGAGAAAACGATGCTAAGTGGTTTCAAAAAGTTCGTGATGCGGGGCAATGTAGTGGACCTGGCGGTCGCGGTGGTGATGGGCGGCGCTTTTGGAACGCTGGTGAAAGCAATGGTAGATGATTTCCTTCAGCCGATCATCAAGGCCGTGGTGGGCAAACCGGACTACTCCGGGGTTTCCTTCACCATTAATGGCAGCAAGTTTCCGATTGGGGATTTCATCAACGCTCTAGTGGCATTCCTGCTGGTAGCGGCGGCGATTTACTTCTTCGTGGTGGTGCCGATGAATACGCTGATGGCCCGCATGAAGCGCGGCGAAGTGCCGCCCGACCCGACCACCAAGAAGTGCCCCGAATGCCTGAGCGAGGTTCCCATCGCCGCCAGAAAGTGCGCCTTCTGCACCAGCGCGCTGGCATAGCAAGGCGTGGCGCGGGCAGGGTTGGCAGGCGAAAGCGCCTGCCCGACGCTCACTCGTAGTGCAGCGCCACGGGTCGCCGGCTTTTACGCTGAATAGCAGGCTGGCGGGAAGAGCGCAGGAGGTAGGCCAGCGCCAGGCTAATCG
This sequence comes from Bryobacteraceae bacterium, assembly GCA_049511495.1. Lineage (GTDB taxonomy): Bacteria > Acidobacteriota > Terriglobia > Bryobacterales > Bryobacteraceae > Bog-375. The sequence goes on from JBEKXZ010000052.1 coordinate 14,753, forward strand.
CCACGCCCATTGCGGCCATCTTCAAGCCGTGGTTGGCATCAGCCACAGCACGTCGCCGCGGAGCCTATAACAGTAGCGCAGCCAAAACGCGACCTTATCGCGCTCACAAGAGATGCCATGCGAGAAAAGCTCCTAGCTCCGGCAAAGGCGGCGCAATAGGGGGGCGTGCGACCAGGACAGAGCCCGACACGCCGCTTGCCACTTTGGCCGCCGGACTTGGCCTGGCCGCACCACACCACAGAAAAAAGCCCCGTCCGGTGGATGGGACCGGCGCGGGGCCTGAAGACCTCCGTCAGGAGGCAACTCACCAAAGCGAAAAACCGCTGACCAATTTCCATCTATCATGCAAGCAGGCTGCCACCCTTAAGCTGTTGATCCTATAGAACAGCAACCCGCACTCCTACGGGAATCGGGAGCGGCCGGCTATGGATTTCCACAACCGGCACAATTCCCCAGGCCGCGGTGGACGCGCGGTACAATCAAACGCGTGAGCGCTAACCCAGTGAAAACGAGGGAGGAAATAGCGCAATCCGAAACGCACAGCGGCCGTGCGCTGGCGGGTTTCTTCCTCAGCGGTTTTCTGCTGGCTTTGCTGGGTGCGATTCTGCCGGCGTGGGGCTATCACCGCGACCCGGCGGACTTTATCGCGGTAGGCAACTGTTTTCTGAGCGTGGCGGTGGGCGTGATGATCGCTACCCGGCTGGGCCGCCGGTTGATCGCGCGGCGCGGCCTGCGCATGGTGATGATCAACGCCTGTGCGGCGTCGTCCGTGACGCTGATCTATCTGGCCACGGTCTCTCCGCCGATTTCGAACTGGTGCCGCATCGCCGGGCTGCTTTTCTTGGGCGCGTGCGCCGGCGCGCTGAACCGGGCTTTGTTTCAGGCCATTTCGGCCAGCTATCGAAGGGACGCCGCGTCCACCGTGATTCGCGGCGGCATCTGGTACGGCTCGGGCTGCCTGGCGGCAACCTTGCTGGTCTTCGGCGCTTTCTATGCGTACACGGTTTCGACCATCCTGCTGTTCATGGCGGCCGTGCCGGCGGTGTTTGTGGCTCTTTACGCCAAGGCCAGCTTTCCCAGCGCGGAGGAGGGTGCGCATCCGACACTGCGCCAAGCCATCAATGACTTCCGCAGCCCCGGCGCGGTGCTATTCGCCCTGTTGCTGTTTTTCCAGTTCGGCAACGAATACTCGATCGCCGGCTGGCTGCCGCTGTTCCTCATACGGCGGCTTGGCGTCAGCCCTTCGGGCGCGCTTTTGTTGCTGGCCTTCTATTGGCTATTCCTGATGGCGGGCCGCCTTCTGGCGGTGCCCATTCTGCCGCGCGTGCGCCATGGCAAGCTGGCGCTGATTAGCGGAGCGCTGGCGCTGTTCGGGTGCCTGGTGCTGTTTTTCACCGATAATTTCTTTGGCGCCCTCTGCGGCATCTTCTTCATCGGCGCGGGTTACGCGAGTGTTTATCCGCTGGTGCTCGAGTTGATTGGCCGCCGTTTTCCTTATTACCATCCCGGTTTCTTCAACGGCATTTTCTCCATCGCGCTGTTCGGCGGGTTGCTGGCGCCGGCCACGCTCGGCTACGCGGCGCAATTCCGGGGAGTGGGAGTCGTGGTGGGCATTCCGCTGCTCGGCACGTTCCTAGTGATCGCGCTGCTGGTGCTCATCTGGCTCGAATCCAAGGTCACCGGCCGATGAACCTCACGCGTTTCATCCTGGCGCTGTGCCTGGCTGTTCCCGGCGAGGCCGCCAGCCCGGCGCGGGCCATCGACCGTCTGCTGGCATCGTCTTCCGCCGCGCGCGGGGCTTTCTTCGGAATCCAGGTCACCGATCTGAAGACGGGCCGCACGCTCTATCAACTCAATGCCGACCGGCTCTTCGTGCCGGCGTCCAACACCAAGTTGTTTACGACCGCGCTGGCGTTGGTGCGCCTCGGGCCGCAATTCACGTTTGAGACCCAGGTGACGGCGGACCGGGCACCGGACGCGGAGGGGTGCATTCGCGGCTCAGTGCGCCTGGTGGGCGGCGGCGATCCGAACCTTTCAGCGCGCGCGGTTCCTTACCAGCCCGAGCCAGCGCGGGAAGCGCCGGCGCCCGGTTACGCCTTGGCGGCACTGGCGGAACTGGCGGATCAAGTCGCCGCCAAAGGCGTGAAATGCATCGATGGCGACATCATCGGCGACGACACCCGGTATGTCTGGGAGCCTTACGCCGAGGACTGGAGCATCGACGATCCGACTTACGATTACGGCGCCGCGGTTTCCGCGATTGCGGTCAACGACAACACGATTGCCGTAAGTGTTTCGCCCGGCGCCCGCGAGGGCGATCCGGCGGCGATTGGGCTGGAACCCGCGGTGGAATATTACGCCATCGACAACCGCATCCGCACCGTGGCGGCGGGCGGGGAACGCGCCATCCATGTACACCGCGCGCCCGGCAGCCTGGAACTGGAACTCTCGGGGACGATTCCGCTGGGCGCGCAGGGCCAGCTCCTGGCGCTGGGCATCGAAGATCCGGCGGAGTATGCTGCGCTGGCGCTGCGGCAATTGCTGGAAGAGCGCGGCATCGCGGTGAACGGCGGCGCGGTGGCGCGGCATCAGCTGCCCAGTGAAGTGGCCGCGGGACGCGCAGCCGAGAGCGGCAGCGTGGTGCTGGCGCAGCGTGTTTCCGCCCCGCTGCTCGAGGATCTGCGGATCATCGATAAAGCCAGCCAAAACCTGCATGCCGAGATGGTGCTGCGCGCGGTGGGACGGGCGCGCCGCAACGTGGGCAGCCGCGCCGCCAGCCTCGACGAATTGCGCGCGTTCCTGACCGAAGCCGGCGTCGCCGATGCCTCCTACAACATCGAAGATGGCTCGGGCCTTTCACGCCCCAACCTGGTGGCCCCGGCGGCGGTGGTGAAGCTGCTGCGCTACATGTACAACTCGCCGGTGCGCGACACCTGGATTTCCCTGCTCCCCGTGGCCGGCAGGGACGGCACGCTGGCCGCCCGTTTCGACGACACGCCGGCGGCGGGCCGCATCCACGCCAAGACCGGCACGATGGCACATGTCAATGCGCTTTCCGGCTATGCCCAGCGGCGCGATGGCAGTTGGGTGGCGTTCTCGATCCTGGTGAACAACTCGAACCAAAGCGCCGCCGCCGTACGCGCCGTGATGGACAAGATTTGTATTCTAATATGGAAGTAGAGCCATGCCTATTTACGAATACAAATGCCGGGAATGCGGGACCAAGTTTGAGAAGCTGGTGCGGCGTTCCGGAGGGGCCGAACTGGAATGCCCGTCGTGCGGGCAGAAACATCTCGAGCAGGAGCTTTCCACCTTCGCCGCCCACTCCGGTGCAGCATCGCGTGCGTCCGAGGCGCCGGTCTGCCCTAGCGGCGGCCCCTGCTCCAACCCTGGCATGTGCGGGATGAATTTCAACTGAGCAAGCTTCGCGCGGGCGATCCCGATCGCCCTGTGCGCCGGTGTGTCCGTGGCGCGGCCGCGATCGGTGATTCCCGCCGAATCCGGTGCGTCCTCGGGTCACGGTGGCGGACGTTCGCGCGTACTTGCAGCGTTGGGCCGCCGGCCAGCCCGCCGAGCAGGCTACCGATAGCACCGGCTTCGCGCCTTTTATTCGCAGAACTCTCATAAGCGGTCCTTGAAGATCTGGGAACTGTCATGCTGGTACCATGCAGGATTCGAGAGAGGAGAAGACCGCTCGTGCGATTGAGCTTTTTCTTTATGGCCCTGTGCGGCGCGATGGCCCTGGCAACGGCTCAGGTCAATTATCAGCCCTTGGAGCCGCCGGTCATCATGCCCGATGGGACCCCTTTCCTCAGTTGGAGCGATCAGACTCGTTACACCCGGACCTACCATGTCAATCAGAACCATCCGCGGGCTTCGGATGACAACCCGGGCACCGAAGAGCGCCCGTTCCGCACCATCAGCCACGCCGCACAGGTGGTGAAGGCCGGCGAGCGGGTGTGGATCCACGCGGGCATTTACCGCGAGCTGGTGCGGCCGCGCTTTTCCGGAGAGGGACCGGACCGCATGATTGCCTACGAGGCCGCTCCCGGCGAACAGGTGATCCTGAAGGGGTCGCGCATCCTGAACACCCGCTGGGAGCGCTCCGTCGACCCGCACGACCAACCTCCCGGCGGCGGCGCCTCCGGGAGCATCTATTCAAAAAGGCTCTGGATGACCACGCTTCCCGACAGCCTTTTCGAGAACGGTTATTTTGCCTTCCGGACGCCTAACGCCAGCGACGAAGACCTCAATCTCATGTCGTGGGCTCTGCGCTGGAAGGGGCGCGTTCCCTACTCCTTGCCGCGCGGCATGCTCTTCCAGGAGGGCCGGCGGATGTCGCAACTGGCCACCTACGAGGACCTCGTGCGCCTGCCCGGCTCCTACTGGGTCGCACCGGACGGCAAGACGGTTCACATCCACGCATTTGACGGCGCGGACCCCAACGGCAAGCTCTTTGAGGCCGCCGTGCAGCCGCACATCATACAGCCGGAAACCCCGGGGCTCGGTTTCATTCGGGTGAGCGGCCTCATCCTGGAGCAGTGCGCCAACGGCATCCCGCGGGTGGGGGTGGGCGCGCTCTACAACATGGGCGGCCACCACTGGATCATCGAGGGGAACACGGTCAGGCATGTCAACTCGGTGGGCATTGAGGTTGGCTATCGGACATTCGAGGACCGCGACAGGCGTTTTGCTCCGCGGACGGACCCCGACCTGGGCCACATGATCGTGCGCCACAACCGGATCTATGATTGCGGCACAGCCGGAATCCGCGGGCTCAATGTTTCCCATGCCTTGGTGGAGGACAACGACGTCTCTGACTGTGGCTGGCAGGACGCCGAGTTCCACTGGGAGGTGGCCGGAATCAAGCTGCTGGTCAACCGCGGAACGCTGGTGCGGAACAACCACATCGCGCGGCTCCAGGCCTCGGGCGGCATCTGGCTCGACTGGGACAACCAGAACTCACGCGTGACCGGCAACGTGATCCAGGATGTCCAGACTGCGCAGGCCGCCATCTTTATCGAGGCTTCCCCGCAGCCTAACCTGGTCGATAACAACGTCATCTGGAACATTGACGGGCAGGGGGTCCGAGCCGCTGACACCGACAACCTCGTCATCGCGCACAACCTGTTCGGGCTCATCACCGAAGACCTGGTGTTTGAGGAGGTCGCGACCAACCGTTCTATCCGCGGCCGCAAGCTCACGTGCACGGGCAACCGGGTGGTCAACAATATCTTTGTCGATGCCAAAAAGCCGATCGCCTCGGGCGATCCCAGCAACGTGGCGGACTATAACGCGTACGTGTGGACGCGCAATGACGCTCCCGGGCAAGTGAAGGATTCGGGCCAGCACACCGTTTCCATGGCAGGGGAGGTACGATTCGACGTCCGCGAACTGCTGCTAACTTGGAAACCCGCACAACCGCTCCCGCTGGCGCCGCCGTTGAAAGGTTGCCGCGAGGATTTCTTCGGGCGCACGCGGTCCGGCGAGAACAACGTTCCGGGCCCGTTTCTTGCTTTTTCGAATGCGGTTACGGTGCGACTGGTCAAAGATTGAACCCGGAAGGCCTCAAGCCGGCTCACTGCCCCATTTTGATGATCCCGCACTCGTAGCAGGTCAAATCATCCCTTCGAGAGTTCGCTTCCCGCGGGCCCAGCCGCCCCGTCTTATTGGTTGCAGCAGGCGTCCCGCGCGCCATGTTGAAGATCCTGGTGACGTGAGCGGACCGGCGGTCCACGCGGGTTCACGCCGCAGACATTGTGTTGGCGCACGCGGCCAGACCTTCACTTCACGGAAACCGTTCCTTCCGCCCGGCTGTTGATGCCGGCAAGCTAAACCGCCAGCGGCAGGCCGGCGCTGGGCAGGCCGGCTGGAATAGCTGGGGTCCGGCGTGTGCGCTGGGATTTTTGGGCCGCCACAAGAATGGTAAATGGCGAGCGTGTGCTCTTTGAGGTCGTGCTGTTTTTCCTCGACTCCGGCCACAGGCCGCGTTCTCGACTTCCCATGAGGTATTTACAAATGTGCCGATTCGATTAGCTCTGTATAGTCCCGGCAGCTCAGGCTTGAGCAGGTAATCCAATGCGTGCACTTCGAATGCCCGCAGCGCATGCTGTTCATAGGCGGTTCCCATTCATCCATCTACACGTAAGGTGCTCTCCGACTTTGCGACGCGGCGGGATCATTTTCTCTGTAAGCGCGGACAGATCATTTCCTGTGGGCCGTCGCCGCCGTGCTCGCGCGCGAAGGTACCGCTGAAACAACTCAGCGTTAACCTCCCGCACCTGGATTCGGTGTCTGGCCAGCCAGCGGCCGAAATCGGCGACCAGACGGATTCACTCGTCCGCCGGGCATAGCCCTCGCCACGCATCTCGGCTGCATACGAATCAATATATGGGTCCAGGGGGCCGTCGTGCCCAGCTCCAAGCCGCAAGACCGGCAAACACCGCGTTGTGGTCTCGCAGGTAGGCATATCCGGGATAGGTGAAGCTCACGCCGTACCGGTGCGATACCAGCACCAGGTCCGATGGCTTCGGAACCGGCAGCGGCCGATAGAGCAGCCGGTCCATTACCGTGAACACAGCCGTCGTTGCGCCGATCCCGACGGCGACGAGGCGGGCGTGGCCGTGTCTTACTCGGCCGCTATACGGAGGCGGAAACCACCCGTCAGGGGGGTGGCCTGGGTCAGGGTCATGGTGTCACCGGTAACGTCCCGACCGACAGGGGCGATGCCGCTGCTGAGGGACAGCATGATGCCGTTGTTGTCGGCGCTGGCATGCGTGTGCAGGGGGTTCGCGTTGGCCAGCGCGACCAGGCTGTGGTTGCCGGCGCCGGAGAGGGACACCCAGTGGATATCGCGCTTGGAGGAACTGAAATTGGTGTCCTTGCTGGCGATGGAGCCCTGCGGGCGGCCGATGTGGTCGGCCGGATACTCGGTCCAAAGGCTGTCGCTGAACCAGGACATGTGATCGGTGGCGGTGGGGAGCAGGAACTTGAGGCCGGCTTCCCGGGCAGTGGCAGCGGCGGCCTTCCAAGAGAGCTTCCAGGATAGATCGGCCTGGGCATCGGGGCTGATCTCAAGGGTGTAGGTGAGTTGGGCCTTGAGTTCGTCGGAGCCGGCCAGGTAGACGCCGGAGGTCACCTCAAGCCTGGCGTTGGCGCCATCCATCCTGGCCGTGACGACCGGGTTGCGGTACTGGGGCGCCTGGGTGCTGGTGACGGGAGGCGGCGGGGGCGTGCCGCGGCCGCCGCCACGGCCGGCGGGGACGGGGATGGATTCACCGAGGTTGAGGATGGGCCCGCCGAGAACGACATCCTGGTTGCCGGCGCGCCAGGAGGCGATCTGGCCGGTGCGCTTGTCCAAGATCAATCGAGTTCCGGCGGTTTGCACCTCGACGTTCTGCTCGGTCTCGGAGAGGCGGACGGGCCCGGAGGTGGCTAGTGCGGCCGGAGCGGCGGGGCCTGGGTAGCCTTTCACGCGCAAGCGGGCAGCGTAGACGCTGCGGCCGTCGGGGTGAATAAACTCCAGGCGCAGGGTTTCCATGCCGGGAGTGGCGGGGAAAGTGGCATCCACGGTGGAGCGGGGTTTGGCGGCAATATGGCTTTCGCCGTGCGCCAGTTCCTTGTCGCCGGCTAGCGCCTGCCAGCGGCAGGTGAGTTCGGAGAGGTCGGTGAACGAATAACGGTTCTGCAGCGGAACGACGTATTTGCCGGCCACCAAGTCGACCTCGCGCGCGGCGGTGGTCACTGGGCTATAGATCATCTTGAGGTTCCAGTACAGATTGGGTTTGATCTGGCGATCGGCGCTGACGGCGCCGCTGCCGCCCGCCAGGCGCATGCCGGTGGCGCGGTCGAAGCCCCGCGCACCGGGGCTGGGAACGGACCAGCGCTCGGGGAACCTGTCGGCCAAGTTCTGATCTTGCCATTCCCAAATGAAGCCGCCGGTGAAGCTGTCGGAGGACCAGATGAGGTCCCAGTTGTCGGCCAGAAACTTGCCCCAGGGGTCCCCGAGGCCGCCGATCTCGGTAAGGATGACGGGTACCTTTGCGCGGGCGGGGCCGTTGAATACGGCCTTCATTTGTATCGGGGGGGGATTATATGGATGGTAGTCGTCAAAGTCCGTCTTGGGGTTGGATGCCAGGCCCTGCTGGGATATGAAGGCTAGGCGCGTGGGATCATTGCCCTTCATGTAGTCGAACACCGCCTGCGCATTGGGGCCGTAGCCGCTCTCGTTGCCGCAACTCCAGACGATGACGCTGGGGCGGTTCTTGTCGCGGGCGAGGGTTTCCCTCGCGCGCGTGAGGAAGGCCCACTGGCGGGTGAGGTCCTTGAGTTCGGGCGCTACCCAGCAGAAGGGCGACTCGTCCAGGACGTAGAATCCGGCCTCGTCGCACAGCTCCAGGAAACGGGCCGCGTGGTTGTAGTGGCTGGTGCGAACGGCGTTGATGTTGGCGGCCTTCATCAGCGCTATGTCGGTTTTCCAGCATTTTTCGTTAAGGGCGTGGCCGAAAGGTGAGAATTCCTCGTGGCGGTTGGTCCCGGTAAGTTTGACCGGCACGCCATTCACCATCATCACGCCGCCTTTGAGCTCGACCGTGCGGAAGCCGATACGGTCCTGGACGCGCTCCACGGTGCGCTTGCCGTCCGACAGGCTGTAGAACACGCAATACAAGTTCGGCTTCTCGGCCGACCAGAGCTTGGGCGCGACGACGGGCGCAGTAAGGACAACCGTGGCGAAGCCGTCGGCGCCGAGGTCGGCGGCCCCGCTCATGGCGGGGAGCGCAACCTTGGCGCCGTCGAGGGAATACAACTCAGCGACAAGATTGAAGTGCGCGCCAGGGGGGCCGGTGACGCGAACGGTGGACCTGAGCGTGGCGTCCTTGTACTGGGCATCGAGATCGGTGACGACGGTTACATCGTCTACGTGCAGAGGTGGAAGGGCGAGGAGGTAGTTCTCACGATAGATGCCGCCCAGACACCAGAAGTCGCCTTTGTCCAGGCTGCCGGAGGAGGTTTTCTTGTAAACGCGGACGGCCATGAGATTGCGCTGGCCGGGCTTGAGGGCTTTGGTGACATCGATGTCAAAGGCCGTGAAGCCGCTTTCATGGTAGCCCGCGCGCTGGCCGTTGACGAAGACTTCGGCACCGTCGTAAACGCCGTCGAAGTGCCAGAGCACGCGCTGTTTGGCAAAGGAGGCCGGGACTTGGACCCAGCGGCGGTAGAGACCGATGTCATCGGATTGGATCTTGTCCCGTTCCTGGTAGGTGGGGATCGAGAAGCCTTCGACTTCCCAATTGGCGGGGACGGGGATGTCCTTCCAATCGGCATCGGAGGCGGCGGGGGTAGCGAAAGCGGGGATGGCGGCATCAGGCGGCAGCTCACCCTTGACGGCGGGGCTGATGCCGTGCTCGAGTTTGAAGCGCCATGTCCCGGTCATGAACAGGACGGCGGGATTCCCGACACGCAAGCGGTCGACGGGGACTGGCCGATGGCCGGCAACGGGCACGGGGGCGGCGGAGGCCAACGAAGAGAAGATGAGAATGCAGGGGGCAAGAAGCTGTCGAAGCATGCGAACCTCTGGTTTTGGGATGGGTATGACCAGGATTTCCATTTCCGCTTCCTGGCCTCCCCGGATTATACATCCGACCGCCTCTGTTCGAGCGTCTTTTCATCTTTTCCATCGTGAGAGACTCCGGCAGACGAGGAAGGGGACGGCTCTGCTCCGACACGTCCTTCAACCGAGGAGACGCACCGGCGCCTTTTAGAAGTGGAACTTCAGCGCCGCCTGCATCAGGCGGGGCGACATCGCGGTGATCACCTGTCCGAACGTCGAATCGTTGATATTGCCATCAACAGAGTTCGCGCCAAAAAACTGAGCGTGGTTAAACGTGTTGAATGTCTCCATGCGGAACTCCAGCACCTTGGACTCGGTGAAATGGGTCTCCTTCAGCAACGCAATGTCCCAATTGTCCATTCCCGGTCCGTAAAACAGCCGGCGCGATGCGTTTCCGGGCGAACCGAGCGCGGGAACGCTGAAGAGTGCGGTATTAAAGTACGGTTGGTTAAAATCACGCATGTAGCTGAGCTGAAATTCGTTCACCAACGTTGGGCCAAAAGTCTTGGTGTCGCTGAGACTGGCCAGTTGCGCCTGGCCGTTCGACAGGGCGCTAAAACCAGGCACGTTGGCCCCACCCTGCGCGGTCGGATATGGGTTATTCAGATTGTAGGTATCGTTAAAGTAGTACGCCGCCAGAGTACCAAAGCGCGTCGTTTGAGCATCGACCCGCACCGATCCCTTGCCATCGTTGAGCCGTTGTGGCAGAGACGCGTTGGAGTACTCGTTCGTCCCGGCATTCGGCAGCGGAATGTACGGCAGCAGGTTTTGCGCGGGAGCCGACCACGCACGCTGCGGAATCACGGCGCTCGGAAACACGCACTCCGTTGGATTTGTGCAGCCGGGCGTGTAATACGCTTCTCCAGTGGAGACGCCGTAACCCAGCCTCTGGGTGAGCAGGCGGCGTACGATCCCTGGACGGTGCCGGTTAATGAGCTTGCCAGGTCGGATAAATTGCCGCTGCGATCGGCCAGCGAGGGAACCGGGAGCAAACCGGTCTCAATCCCTTGAATGGCTCGCGTGCCCTGATAGTCGCCAAAGAAAAAGAGCTTGCTCTTCTGAATTGGCCCGCCGATAGTTCCGCCAAACTGGTTTTGGATGTAAGGGGCTCGCGAGGGATCAAAGAAGCCGCGCGTCTTAAGTCCGTGTTGCGGAGGAACTCAAACGCCGAGCCGTGCAGTTGGTTTAAGCCGGACTTCGTCACCACGCTGATCAAGCCGACGGAGTAATTACCCCGAAATCCGAAGTTCGGCTGCACAGGATCGATAAGTCTTGAGACAACAGAGAGGTGGAGACCAACACCACGGACAGATTGGTTCCGCGGGAAATCGCCGCTCTGCTGTCTGGCGAGCGGGTGATT
>JBEKXZ010000053.1:0-25437 GCA_049511495.1 Bryobacteraceae bacterium
ATTACGGGGAAAAACGTCGGTCCGATCCTGTTCAAGAACGTCAAGCTGAACCAAACGGTGGTCAAAAGCGCCGGCCAGTTGACCAAGGCTGGTTGGGATATTTCCGTCCCGATGAAGTTCCAGTAGCAAGGGCGGCCGGCGGTGGCCCGGCGAATCGCAGTTTTCGCTCGGGGAGAAAGGGCAAGTATGAAACGAATGAAACTGACGGCTTTTTCGTGCTTCACACTCGCATGCTACGCGAGTGCGATCGCGGTCCAGGCCTATGCACAGACCGCTGCGGGTGTCCCGCATTTGCAGAAGCAAGGAGCCTTGACGCAGTTGATCGTCGACGGGAAACCGTTCCTCGCGCTCACCGGAGAGCTGGGCAACAACACCGCCAGCAGCCTGGAAAACATGCAGCCGATCTGGCCCAGGCTAGTAGCGGGCAATCTGAACTGCGTGCTGGCGGCGGTGTCGTGGGCCCAGTTGGAGCCCGAGGAAGGCCACTTCGATTTCACCTTGGTGGATGGCCTCGTGCAAGAGGCCCGGCGCAACAATCTGAAACTGGTGTTCCTGTGGTTCGGCAGTTGGAAGAACGGTCTTTCGAGTTACCCTCCGCTCTGGGTGAAGCGGGATTACAAGCGATTTCCGCGGATCAGGATCAAAGGGGGCAAGAGCATCGAGTTGCTCAGCACCTTTGGCGACGCCAGCCGCGACGCGGACGCGCGGGCGTATCGCGCCCTGATGGGGCACATCAAGGAAGTGGATGGGCGGCAGCACACCGTGCTGATGATGCAGGTGGAGAACGAAGTGGGCGTTCTGCGCGACTCGCGCGACCGGTCGGAGCCGGCCAACAAGGCCTTTGCCGGACCAGTGCCGAAGGAACTGATGGCTTATCTTGAGAAGCACAAAGATACGCTTGCTCCGGAACTCCGCGAGGTCTGGGGGGCCAATGGCTTTAAGACGTCCGGAACGTGGGAAGAAGTCTTCGGCCCGGGCAAGCCCGACAGCGTCGACATGCCCATCCAAACCAATAGCCCCCCGATGAGCCAGGAGGAGTACCAGACCGGCTGGCGGAAGCTGCACTGGCCGGTGGATGAGATCTTCATGGCGTGGCAATACGCCCGGTACGTGGGCAAGGTGGTCACGGAGGGCAAAGCGGGATACAACATCCCCATGTACGTGAACGGATGGCTGCAGCAGCCCGACATGGCATGGCCTGGGACTTATCCGAGCGGTGGCCCCCTGCCGCAAGTACACGACGTGTGGCGCGCCGGCGCGCCCGTGATCGACATTCTCGCACCGGATCTTTACTTGCAGTATTTCGACGAGGTCTGCGACCGTTTCACGCGCAACGGCAACCCGCTCTTCATCCCGGAAACAGGGGGTAACGTGGGCAACGTTCTGACGGCGTTCGGCAAGTACGGCGCAATCGGTTATTCGCCCTTCGGGATCGAGAGAGGCGTAAGCGCGGACAGCGATTTGGCCGCGGTCTACCGCTTGATTTCGCAGATGGCTCCGGTAATTACGGCGCACCAGGGTAAAGATTCCATGACGACTGTGCGGCTGAACCAGGGCGACGCGCCGAAACAAGTTCGTTTAGGAAACTACACGCTGGAGCTCGCCTACACGGGGAGAGGCCGGGTGCCGATCGCACCCGAGCCGGTGCCGGCGCCGCAGCAGGGACGTCAGGGAGGCGGCCGGGCGCAGCAGGCTCCGGCGGCTCCCGCCGGTCAACCGGGCCGTGGCGGCGCCTCGCAGGCTCCCATGGAGGCGGCCGCGATCCTGATCGCAGCAGGACCGGATGAGTATTATATGGGTGGCGGCGGCTTCCGAATCGGGTTCACGGCGGACACGCCGGGGCCGGCCACGGTCGGACTCGGCATCGTGCAGGAAGGCAAGTTTGTCGGCGGTAAGTGGGTGGTTGTGCGGCAACTCGGCGGAGACGATATCGGCCAGGGCGAAATTCTGACGCTCCGCCCGAATACCATTCTTCGAGTGGTGGTCTACCGTTACGAATAGGAGTTAGCGATGAAACCGCGGAGTGTTTGTTAGCGCTACTCTTGTTTATGGTCTGGCCCTGATTGCGTCTCAGCGCGCCAGCAGACCGGTCTCTGCAATGAATGCGGGCCAGCTTGAGGCCATGCGGGCGGCCTCTGTCGCCGGCCAGCAGGCGCCCGCGAAACCCAGCGGCCCGCCGCGGCCACCCGGCCGGCGTTTTCATTGTTTCGCCGGGCTCCGCAGATGTTGCGGCACAAAGTCCGCCAGACCGTCGACCATTTTGACCGGTTTGGCGATGATATTAACTCGCGCGGATTTCAAGCCCGAACGGCTGGCCGTAACAGTGATCGTGCCGGCCGAAAGAGTAGAACGGACGGAAACCCGGTTGATCCCGCATTCGGTATTCAAGTAGAGATTGTTTGTCGAATCGATTTTGCCGCTATTGTAGCCACCGCGCCAGAGTCCGGGTCCGGCGACGGTAAAATCAACTCTGGCGTCGTCGGTGGGGCAGCGCTGGCCTTTGGCATCGACGACTTCCACGTCAATGAGCGCCACATCCTGGCCATCGGCTTGGAGGCCTTGCGGACCGGTTATCGGCGTGAGTTTGATTTGCGCCGGCGGGCCAGCGGTGTTCAGTTCCTCCTGGGCTACCGGTTTGCCGCCGTTCCTGCCGATGGCCTTCAGACTCCCCGGTGCAAATTCCACATTCGGGAAAGCAAAGGCATATCCACTCGCGGGCTGGGAGTTTACCCCCAGCGATTTGCCATTCACGAGCAGTTCCACCGTCTGCGTATTGCCAACGACGTAGATTGTCTTCACCGTCTTCTTGGCGCCCGCACCAGATGGATAACTCCAATGGCCCAGGATGTGGATGTCGGGCTGCTCGTTCTGCATCACCCGGTGGGTGAAATAAATCTCCTTGGGTAGACGCACCGCATCCACCTTGCCGCTGACCCGGCAGACCTCGCTCGAATCCTGCCGTCCATCCGCATCCGAATCGGAAAAATAGATGGACGCATAACCCGACCACTTGGAGTGAGCCGGGTCCGAGTTGGAAATGCGGTTATCCCAATAGGCCCGATAGCGATTGATGGCGGCAAGGGCGAAACTCTCCGACGTATATTGATAGGTGTCGTTGGGTCCCTTCTTGAACCCAAAGTAAGGCGGCGAGAACTCGTCCCAGAACCGGCGCGCACCCTCGTCCCGAAAATCTTCGGTTTCGATGAGCGGTGCGCGGTCGCGGCGCTCCGCACTGTAACCGCGGAACATGGCGGTAGGGCCATCGAGAGCGTCAGTCCGAGGATCCTGACCGATCATCACGCCAAAGAATTCGGCGATGGGAGTAATGGCGGTGTTGGCCGCGACGTTATCGTTGCCGCGCGCGCCGATCACGCGGCCGCCGTCGGGATCCCATTGCTTGCGCAGGGCCACCATCTGCTGCATGTGTTCCACGGTGACTACCGTGTTGCCCGCTTCCCAGAAAAGAATGCTGGGACTGTTGCGGAAGTAGATCATGGTGTCGCGCATCACTTCCAGACGCTGCTCCCATTGGCGTCCCGTTGCGTCGCGTTCCTTGTCACCGGCGGGGCAGATCTGGATGATGCCGTAGCGGTCGGCCGTATCGGCATCGACGCGCTGCGGCGCAATGTGCATCCAGCGTATATAGTTGGCATGGCTCGAGCGAATCAACTGAGCCTGGTAGTCGTGCATCCAGTCCGGATATGCCTGGCCCAGGCCGGCCCATTCGTTGCTGGCACGCTGGGCGAAACCTTTCAGGTAGACAAACTTGCCGTTGAGATACACGCCGCCCGTGCCGGCGCCGCCCTTGAATTCGGTCTTGCGAAACCCGGTAACCATCTTGTCGACGTCGACGGTTCTGCCATTCACGGTGAGGATCGTATAGACGTCATACAGGTATGGATCTTCCGGACTCCAGAAGCGCGCGCCCTGGAGCGCTCCCGTTGCAGTCAAGACAGTCTTTTCGCCGTCGGCCATGTCGACGGAGCTGCCGCCGAACCGGGCGCGAACCCTCCCGTCGTGATCGGCAATCACGGTCGACAGCGCCACCGTGGCGCGATCGCCGGACGCATTGCGTGCTTCGGATTCCACCGTGACTTCGGCACTTTTCCCGGCGATATTGAAGTTTGCGGCGTGAACATAGACGCCGGTGCTTTCCAGGCCGTAATATAGCGGCAAAGTCTGATAGATCTTGCCCGTGACATGCAACCAGACATGCCGGTTGATGCCCCCGTGGTCGGGATTGAAGTCGTTGGCGTTCCATTCAAACGAAGTGCCGCTGGAACGCTCCCGGTAATCGGTGCGGTTATCCACCTTCACCGCCAGGACGTTCTCTTCGTTTCCGAAGTGAAGCGCGCCGGAGATGTCCAAGCCGTAGGCGGTCACCCCGTTCTCATAGAGCCCAACTTCCTTGCCATTCAGGAAAATGTCGCCGGCTTGCCGCATGCCTTCGAATTCAAGGAAGACCTTATCGCCCGCAAATCTTGCCGGCAGCTTGAAATGTTTGCGGTACCAGGCCAGCCCTTTGTACGTGCCGCGGTCCCCGCCGCTATGGGAAATGATCTGGCGAAACGAGTCGACGTCGTTGAAAGTGTGCGGGGTGCTGATCGTCGTCCAGCCGGAATCATCGAAGCCGGACGCCTCCGCGCCGGGCACGTCCTGGCGGACGAACTTCCAGTTCAAGTCAAAATTCAATTTGGCCCGCGGCGATGGCGGCGGAGTATAGGGTGCAGTTTGAGCTGCGGCCCCACTCGCAACGGTGCAAAGGATCAGTGCCATCGCGCGCCACGCATGGCCCCCGCGGACTGTGCGGCACGCACGCGTTCGGTGCGATGCGATGGATGGTCTCAAGTCGATTCTCCTTGAACTGAAATTGGAGCTGGCGAACTCCGGACCCGCAAGCCATTTCAAGAGCCGTTTTGAATCGCTCGCCGCTGAAAGCTTACCACTACGCCAGATGCCCGGCAACGAGCTTCGGGCCGTAGCGCATCCGTTTTGTTTTCCAAAACGATAAAGATCCTAGAACCGGCTGCAAAGGACGGCGCCCGGGTGTAGACTAAATAAGAGCCGAAAATCCAAATAAGAATTCCGGCTACGGAGAACAACCATGGAGAGTGATTCCTCGCGTAGAAAATTCCTTGTGGCCGGGCTGGGCCTTCCAGTCGCCGCCCTGGCAAACACTGCAGCCCCCCAAGCGTCCCAGGCGCCCCCCGCACGGGTCCCCGGTGCGGCATCGCCGCCGGCCGCTGCGGCCCGCTACCGGACGTTGGGCAGGACCGGACTCAAGGTCTCGACGGTCGGTTACGGGTGCATGATTACGTCCGATTCCAGCGTAATTGCCCGGGCCGTCGACCTGGGCATTACGTATTTTGATACCGCACGCGGCTACCAGCATGGCAACAACGAGCGCATGGTTGGCGACGCCCTAAAGGGGTCGCGCGACAAGATCGTCCTCTCGAGCAAGTCCGAGGCGAAGACCGCCGCCGAGGCAGTGGCGCAGCTCGACATGAGTCTTAAGGAGCTGGGCACGGACCACCTGGACATCTGGTACATGCACGCCAGAGATACCGTGGCGGCCATTCCCGACGAGCTGGTTACGGTTTGGGAGAACGCCAAGCAACAGGGGAAGATCCGCCACATCGGCATCAGCACCCACAAACCCAACGACATTGTGGACCGCGTCCTGGCGGTGGGGAAGTTCGAGGTCTTGCTGAGCACTTACAGCTTCGCGATCGGCTCGGCGAACGAACCCGCCTACAAGCGGCTGACCGACGCCGGCATCGGCCTGGTGGCGATGAAGGTGATGGCACCCGCCGCCCGCGCCCGGAAACCGGATGGGCCGCTGGCGGCGCTGAAGTGGGTCCTGCGGGACACGCGATTTGCCACTACGATTCCGAGCATGACCGACATGGACCAATTGGAGATGAATGTCCGCGCCATGACGGAGCCGTTCTCCGCGGCTGACGAGAAACTGCTGGCCCGGATCGACGAGGAAATTCGCCCGTTTTACTGCCGTATGTGCCAACAGTGCAGCGGCCATTGCCCCAACGGCGTGCCGGTTCCGGAGACCATTCGCTATTTGGCCTACGCCGATTTCTACGGGCAATTCGCCCTTGGCCGGGAGCACTTCCTGGCGTTGCCGGCAGAGACGCGCGCGGTGCGCTGCCGCGATTGTGTCTCCTGCCAGGTGCGATGCCCCAACGGCGTCCACGTCGTGGAGCGCCTGATGCGCGCGCAGGACCTGTTCGCCTAGCGGCTGAAGAATCGGCATGCCATACAGCAGCCTCCCGCCGCTGAAGTCGCCCGCCTGAATCTCGAAGGCAGGCTCCAGGCGGTTGCCGAAGGGCAGGGTACGGTGACGCAGACGATTAGCTTCGGCCGAGCGCCTGCGTCGCTAATCCCTCCCCTACGGTACGGCAGCGGATTCGCTGTGGGGCACGGCGCGCAGTTGCGCATTTTCCAGGCGCTTGGCCTCCTGGAACGTGTAGATCATGCGATGCACCACCGTGAGATTGGAGAGCACGGCGATCACCCACAGCACGGCGGCCATGCGATTGAACAGAGCGCCGATGATGATTAGCACAACCCGCTCGGGCCGCTCCAGGAAGCCGACTTTGCACTTGGGAATGGCGTTCTCAGAGCGAGCCCGCGTGTAGCTGACCATCACCGAGCCGGTCATCACCACGGCGGTCAGCACAATGTAGAAAAAACGATTGATGGAGGCGTAGTAAACCAGCAGGCCCATGAACAGCGCGAGGTCGGAGTAGCGGTCGATCACCGAATCGAAGAACCCGCCGAAGCGGGTGACCTGGCTGGTGGCGCGGGCGACGCGGCCATCCACCATGTCGAACAACCCGGCGCCAATGACCACCAGGGCAGCCCAGCGGAAACTGCCGCGGGACAGCAGCCACGCCGCCCAGATGTTGATCACCAGCCCCATGAACGTGAGCACGTTCGGGTGAATGCGCGAAAGCGCCAGCCAGCGCACGATCCGGTCGATGATCGCGCCGCAGAACCTGCCGATTCCGCCGGTGAGGGTCATGTCACTCCGCCACGTCGTGGATAGTGGTCAGCTTGAGGATCTCCAGATCTTTGGTGCCATTGGGACTCTGCACACGGGCCACGTCACCCACTTCCTTACCCAGCAAGGCGCGGCCGATCGGCGAGGTGGTCGAGATCTTGCCATTGGCCGCGTCGGCCTCCTCGGTCGTCACCAAACTATAAGTTACCTCTTCGTCGCGCTTGTTATCGAGGACGACCACGGTGGAACCGAGTCCGACGCGGTCGTGCGGAATCTTCGAGAAGTCGATCATCGACATCTCGGCCAGCCGCCGCTTGAGCTGGTTGAGGCGCGCGTTCACCATCCCCTGACGTTCCTTGGCGGCGTGATACTCGGCGTTCTCGCTCAGATCGCCGTGGCCCCGCGCCGTGAGGATCTCTTTCGGCAATTCGACGTGCAACTCGCGTTCGAGCGTGGCGATTTCGTCCTGCAACTTTTTCTTGATGTCCGGCATCCCAGACGGGCTTGGCTCCCAACGCGACTATTATACAGGAGACGCGCGGCAGGGGGTCATTCCGCCTGCGCGCGCAGAATCTCGTCCGCCAGGCCGGTCACGGCGCGCATCTCGCGCACGTCGTGGACGCGCACCATGTGGACTCCGCCGAGCACACAGGCAGCCACCGCCGCGGCAGTGGCGAACTTGGTTTGCTCCGCGTCCTGTTGAGCGAGGAAGCTCTTGCGCGAGGGGCCGGCCATGATGGGCAAATCGAGCGCCGCCAGCGCCCCGAGGTGGGCCAGGATGAGCGCGTTCTGTTCCTTGCGCTTGCCAAATCCGAGGCCGGGGTCGATGGCCAGCTTGGAGGGGCCGATACCGGCGCGGCGGGCGCGGCTGACGGCCGCGCCGAGGTCGCGCACGATGCCTGCCACCGGATCTGGCATGGGTCCCAGCCTGGCCCAGTTCTCCGGCCGCCCGCGCATGTGGTTCAGCACCAGGCCGGCATCGTGATTGGAAACCACGCGCGCCAGTTGCGGTTCAATGGTGAGGCCGGAAGGGTCGTTGATGACGTCGACCCCCAACTCGAGCGCGCGCTCGGCAACCTCGGCTTTGTAAGTATCCACTGAAACGGGAATGGTGAGCCGGTCCTTGAGCCGCTTGAGAACCGGAATCAGGCGGCGCATCTCTTCGGCCGCGGATATACGCGCCGACCCGGGCCGGGTGGATTCCGCGCCGATATCCAGCATGTCCGCGCCTTGCTCTTCCAGTTCCAGCGCACGGGCGAAGGCGCGATCCGGGTCGGCATACTTGCCGCCATCGGAAAACGAATCCGGCGTGACGTTGAGCACAGCCATCAGCAGCGTGTGGTCGCCGAGCTGGATTTCCCGCCGCTTGAGTTTCCAGAAGTAGAGCTTGCGCACGGCGGTTTACCGAATCACCTTTCGCCAGTTCTTGCCCACTTGAATGAGTAGCTCGGGCGAGGGGTCCGCCCAGGTCAGCGCCGTCCACTTCACGCCATTGACCTCGACCGCGCCGGACTTGATCTTGCGCGCAGCTTCGCTCACCGATTCGGCCAGGCCGATTTGCGCCAGCAGCTTATCGACGCGGATGGCGCCGTCCTTCACGACTCCCGGGGGAAGAGCAACGGTTTCGATCTTGTCCGGCGGTTGCTTGCGGCGCACCACGTTATCGAAGATCTCAGCCGCGCGTTCCGCCTCCGCCGCCGAGTGATAATCGGCGACAATCATTTTACCCAGCGCGATCTTGGCATCCATGGGGTGCAGCAAGCCATCCGCCACGCGCGCGCGCAGGGCAGCGATCTCGCTTTCGGTCTTATCGGTGAGCAGCAGGTAATAGCGCCACATCAGCTCGTCGGAGATCTGCATGACCTTGCGGAACATCACGTCGGGCGGCTCGGTGATGCCGATGTAGTTGCCGAGCGACTTCGACATCTTGTTGACGCCGTCGATGCCTTCGAGCAGCGGCGTGGTGCCAACGATCTGCGGCGGCTGCCCGAAATCGCGCTGCAGCTCGCGCCCCACCAGCAGGTTGAATCTCTGATCCGTGCCGCCCAATTCCACGTCGCACTGGAGGGCCACCGAATCGTAACCCTGCGCCAGCGGGTAGAGCATCTCGTGCATCGAAATCGAAATGCCATCGCGCAGGCGCTGCGAGAAATCGTCGCGCTCCAGGATGCGAGCCACCGTGTAATGCGACGCCAGGCGCACGATGTCGACATACGTCATCGGCGCCAGCCACTCGCTGTTGAAGCGGACCTCGGTCTTTTCGGGATCGAGAATCTTGAACACCTGCGCCTTGTAAGTTTCGGCGTTTTCTTTAATCGCCTCGTGGGTCATGGGCGGGCGCGTCGCGTTGCGGCCGGTGGGATCGCCGATCAGCCCGGTCATGTCGCCGATCAGAAAAATCACCGTGTGGCCGAGGTCCTGAAAGTGCTTCATCTTGCGCAGCAGCACGGTGTGTCCCAGGTGCAGGTCCGGCGCGGTCGGATCGAAGCCGACTTTGATGCGCAATTTGCGGCCGGCTTTGGCGGCTGCGGCCAGCCGCTCGCGGAGGTCCTCTTCGCGAATGATCTCCACCATGCCTTTCCGCAAGTAAGATAGTTGTTCGTCGAGCGTCATGCGTTCTTATCAGGCAACCAATTCTGCGCGGATGGACGCGCGCTGCGGCACGTTACGGCGCGCTACGCTGCGCCCTGCTCCACGCCTAAAGCGCGTTTCAAATCCGAAGAAAACTTCTGAATCTCTTCCACCTGCGCGGAGCTGGCCAAAGTTTCGTGGCCTTTGGCGGCGAGATACGGCCGGCCTTCGCGCCAGACCAGAAACGCCAAGCCGGCTTCCGTCATCATTCCCGAACTGCCGATTCCCGTCACAGCCCCCGAGTTCGAATTGACCAGCGCCACGCAGGAGCCGCGCGTGAACATGCTGTACTGCGGGGATTCGGCGGCCAACTGGATTCCGCAGCCGGCCAGGCGCGCGGCGGTTTCGGGCGTCACATCTTGTATCGGCCGAGGTCCTCATCGTTGAGGCCGTCGAGCCACCGCTTCAGCTCTTCCTTATTGTCCTTGTCGGAAGCGTTGGCGGCCTTGCTGGAAGACTTGAGCACAGTCTCTTCCACGTAAATCGGGCAATCCAGGCGCAGCGCCAGGGCCAGCGCATCGCTGGGGCGCGAATCCACGCTGATGGTTTCTCCGTCGCGATCCAGCCAGATGACGGCGTAGAACGTGTCGTCCTTCAACTCGCTCACCACGACCTTGCGCATCGCGGTGTTGAGACCGAACAGCAGGCTCTTGATGAGGTCGTGGGTCATGGGCCGCGGCGTCGAGACTTTTTCGATTTCGAGCGCGATGGCGTTCGCCTCGTAAACACCGACCCAGATCGGGAGCACAGAATTGCCGCTCACGTCCCTTAGGATGACGATGGGCATATTCGTGACCGGGTCCATCATCAGGCCGCGAATTTTCATTTCCACTTCCATGCCGCCCTCCTCCAACTCAATTACACCACAGTTGCGCTCTCGCCCACCAAGGAGTTGGGGCCGGAGCGTGTGACGCGAACTTGCCAGTATTGGCCGAGGAGAGACACCGCGCCGTCTTGCGGGTGAGTGAAGTTCAGCGTGCGGTTGTCCGAGGTGCGCCCGATCCATTGTCCGAGCGCCTGCTGGCGGCCCTCCACCAGCACTTCCTTCACGCTGCCGATGAGCCCGGCATTGCGCCGGATCTGGATGGCGCGCTGCTTCTCCTGCACGATCTCGAGGCGCCGCTGCTTCTCTTCGTCGGGGATGTGGTCTTCCAGGCGCAAGGCGGCCGTGTTGGGGCGCGGCGAATACTTGAAGCTGAACAGCGAATCGTATTCGACTTCGTCGAGCAGGGCGAGCGTGGCCTCGAAATCCTTTTCGGTCTCGCCGGGAAAGCCGACGATAATATCGGTGGTGATGGAATAGTTGCGCCGCGCGGTTCTGAGCCACTCTATGCGCTGCATGTATTCGTCGTGCGTGTAGAGCCGGTCCATTCTGGCCAGCACGTCCGACGATCCCGACTGGACCGGCAGGTGGACGTGGTCGCAGATGGCGGGATTCGAGTCCATGGCGTCCACGATGTCCCGGCGGAAATCGCGCGGATGGGACGTGGTGTAACGCACGCGGCGGATCCCGGGAATCTCCGCGACACGCGCCAGCAGTGTAGCGAAGTTCCAGCCCCCCGCCGTTGGGTCGCGATAGCTGTTGACGTTTTGCCCCAGCAGTTGGATCTCGCTGTACCCTTCGGCGGCCAGGCGCCGCGCTTCGGCCATCACGCTCTCGCTAGTGCGGCTGCGCTCCGGGCCGCGCGTGAACGGCACCACGCAGTAGGCGCAACTCTTGTTGCAGCCTTCAATGACGGTGATGTAGGCGCGGTGCGGATTGTTGCGCCGCGTGAAGGGCGTGTCGAATGCCTCGTCGGTATCCAGGCCCAATCCGGTGACGCGCCTGTCGCCGGCTTCGATCTGCACCAGCAACTCGCCCAGCTTGTTGTAGCTGGCCGAGCCGCACACAAGGCCGACCTGCGGGGCGCGATCGAAAATGCGTTCGCCTTCCTGTTGCGCTACGCAGCCGAGCACGCCAATCACCTTGTCCTTGCCGTTGCGCTTGAACTGCTGCAAGCGGTGGTAGACTTTTTGCTCGGCTTTGTCGCGTATGCTGCACGTGTTGTAGAGGACCAGGTGAGCTTCTTCCGGCGTGGGCACTTGTGAGTAGCCCTTAGCCATCAGCGTGCCGGCCACCTTTTCGGAGTCGTGCGCGTTCATCTGGCAGCCGAAAGTTTCCAGGTAGAAGGTCTTGGCGGGCACTCTTCTACTATTCTAAACGAGCCGGGGGCCGGATCGAGCTCGTGGTAGTCCGCTAAATCTTTTAGCGCACTACCGAGCTCGTGTGGGGCAGGATGGCATCCTGCGCGGTGGTTGCCCAACCACCGCGCGGGCCGATTCCCAATCGGCCCGCAGCTTACCAAGCTGCCCCACAAACGCTATCTCCCCCCTGAGACCACACTGCCGGGCGGGGCATCTCCGAGCGCGGAGTCAGGCCCGGCCTCTTCCATGCTCCGCACCCGCTTTTCGACCTGTGTCAGTTCCGCGATTTCCACTCCCAGCGGCGCGGTTTTCAAGTCGGCGAATTTGCGCGCGCTCACCATCACCCGGCTTTCGAGCGAGCCCACGGCTTTGTTGTATTCCTCGACCGCGCGTTCGAGGCCCTTGCCCATGTTGACCAGGTGCCCGCCCATGTCGGAAAGGCGCTTATACAGCTCCTTGCCCAGCGCGCTGATCTCGGCAGCGTTCTCGGCCAGCTTCTCCTGCCGCCAGCCGTAAGCGACGGCGCGCAGAAGAGCGATCAGCGTAGTGGGTGTGGCCAGGATGATGTTCTGCCCGACGCCGAACTCGATCAGCGAGGGATCGGCCTCCAGCGCGGCGCTGAAGAAGCACTCACCGGGCAGGAACAGCACGGCGAATTCCGGCGCCTGGTCGAACTGCTCCCAATAGGATTTGCGGCCGAGCGAGTTGAGATGCGCGCGCACCTGCCGCGCGTGATCGGCCAGGCGCGCCTTGCGCGTGGGTTCGTCGGCGGCTTCGATGGCGCGCAGGTAACCATCGAGCGGCGTCTTGGCATCCACCACCACGGTTTTTCCGGCCGGCAGATGAATCAACAGATCGGGCCGCAGCCGGCCCTCTTCTCCCGTCACCGTGGCCTGCGCCTGGAAATCGCAATGATCCAGCATGCCGGCCATTTCCACCACGCGGCGCAACTGCATCTCGCCCCAGTTGCCGCGCGCGGCCGGCGATCGCAGCGCGGTCACCAGTCTGCCGGTTTCGGCGCGAAGCTGATGCTCGGTTTCGGCCAAGCCGCGCACTTGTTCCTGCAATCCGGCGTAGGCGGCCGCGCGCGCCGTTTCCAGCTCCTGGATGCGCGAATCGACCTTGTCGAGCGACGCGCGCACCGGCGACACCAGTTGCTCGAACGCCTGCTGGCGCTTTTCCAGGTCGCCGCGCGCCGCGGTCTGCGCCTCGGCCAGATTGGCCCGCGCGAGTTCGAGGAAAGCCTGGTTGTTCCGCGCCAGCGCTTCGGCGGAAAGCGCCTGGAAGACGGTCGCGGTATCCTGGCGGCGCGCCCGCAGCACGAGCCACGCCAGGAGGAACCCGGCAATAAAACACGCTACCGGCAGAATGTTTTGCATGGTTGCTATTATCGCGCCTTGGCGCATCGCTGCGAAACAGCCCGGCCGACTTCTCTCGTACCCGTCATAGCGGAACCAAATAGGAAGCCCTTATTCCCGGTTTGTGGGGCAGTTTGGCAACCTGCGTGCCGATTGGCAATCGGCACACGCGGCGATTGACCGGGGTACCCTCTGGGTCGCGCGCAGGATGGCATCCTGCCCCACGGCGCCGGCTTCCTAGCCCTGCGGGACGGAGCGACTGGCGGCCGCGCGGTCCCGGAAGGCCCTTTCAATCACCGCCAGTGTGCCTTCCGTGATCTCCAATTTCGCCAGGTCGCGCTCGAGAACCCATTCCACGCGGCACGCGTCGTCGCCGGCGCGCAGTTCGCCGCCAATCACGCGGCAGATGTAATCGATCAAGACGTAATGATATTCCGCTGCGCCGCGCGCATCGCGCAGGATCCGCTCGAAAACCTCGAAGACCTTCACCGGCTTCACTTCGAGGCCGGTTTCCTCGCGCACCTCGCGGCGAACGGCGGCGTCGAGCGACTCGCCAATTTCGAGCGCGCCGCCGGGCAAAGACCATGCACCCTTCAGCGGCTGCTTGCCCCGCTGGGCCATCAGGATGCGGCGCCCCCGGAAAATCAGCGCGCCAACCCCAACCAGCGGCCGTTTGGGATAGCGGCGATTGTCTTCCTTCTTCGATCTAGCGGTGCTCATCGAAGCCCGCTCCCTTTTCGAGTACGCGCACGCGATACACGTTACGCCGGGCGGTGATGAATATCGATTGGCCGCCGGCTTCGCCGAACCCGCAGTTGGAAGGCGGATCGTCCAGCGGGATGGTATCGAGCAACCGGCCCGCGGCGCTATAGATCGCAATTCCCCGCGTGGCCACATACAAATTGCCCTTCTCATCCACGCGGATGCCGTCGGGCACGGCCCCGGTGTTCTCGACCAGCGTGCGCTGGTTGGCCGGTTGGCCATTGTGATCCAGGTCGTACTCGAGAATGCTGCGATTGTCCGAATCCGTCACATACAGCACGTGGCCATTGGGAGAAAGCGCGACACCGTTGGGCCTGCCGGCGAGTTTGGCGACGATTTCGAGCGGCCCCTTCGGTGGGATGTGGTACACGCCGTAGAAGTCAAGCTCGCGATGATCGGCCTGGCTGCCGAAGGCCGGGTCGGTGAAGTAGGCGTGATCGTTGCGGCTCACTACGATATCGTTCGGCGCGTTCAAGCGCTTGCCTTCCCAGCGGTCGGCTAGCACCTCGATGGCGCCCTTCTTGTCCGTGCGGGTCACGCGGCGGCCCCTGGTTTCGCACGTGTACAGGCGGCCCTGGCTATCGAACGCGTTGCCGGCCGGCCCCTGCGCGTTTTCACGATAGACCTGGGGAGATTGGCCGGGAACCCACTTGAGCAACTGGTCCGCCGGGGTGTCGCTGAAGATCAGGAAGCCATCCCTGGACCACGCGGGGCCGTCCGTGTAGGTGTAACCCTTGGCCAGCAACTCTACCTGAAAGCGGGCGGAATCCTGCGCCAGCAGGAACGGCGCGAAAACGGCGGCCAGCGCGCACCGGCGCGCGGCATTTTTCATTTACCGCCCTTGGCGACGGCGATGTTGTTGATCACCTGCTTGACGCCGTTCACCTTCTTTGCCAGCTTGCCGGCACGGTCCTTCTGCCGCTCCGACTCGGCCGGACCGGTGAGGGTTACCACACCCTGATGGACTTCCACCTTGAAAGCCCCTCCCTTGGCGATCGGATCGCCGGTGAGCTTGATGCTCACCTGATCGTAGATCACGTCGTCGGTCACCGCTTTGTCCGCGGCCAGGCAGGCAGCGGCCAGCAGGATCAGAGCCATCGAAATAGCAAATAGTTTATGCATCATCGTCTCCGGCCATTGTACGCCAGTCGAGTGCGTTTAAGAATGCAGCCTTTTCGCGCCATCCCGGCTGCACGCGCACGTGCAGATCGAGATAGACCCTCACGCCAAACAGCCGCTCCATCTCGTGCCGCGCCAGGGTGCCGATTCTCTTCAGCATGGCGCCCCTGGTTCCGATGACGATAGCTTTTTGCCCAACCCTCTCCACGCGGATGGTGGCAAAGATGCGTGTGAGCCGCCCGATCTCTTCCCACTGATCCACGATCACCGCAACCGAGTGTGGCACCTCCTGCCGGGTAGCCTCGAGAATCTTCTCGCGAATCAGCTCAGCGGCCAGAAACCGCTCTGGCTGGTCGGTGACGTGATCGCCGGGAAAATACGCCGGGCCTTCGGGCAGGTGCTGCAGAATCACTTTCTTCAACTCGTCGAGCCCCTGGCCCCGCGTGGCCGAGACCGGCACATAACCGGCGAACTCGAAGCCGGCGCGATACTGGTCGATCAGCGGCAGCAGGAGCGACTTGTCCTTTACCAAGTCGATCTTGTTGAGCACCAGCACGACCGGGGCCTGGCTCTTGCGGGCCAGATCGATCGCCTGGCGGTCGTCTTTACCGAAGGGGCGTGCGGCATCGGCCAGCAGCAGCAGCAGGTCGCGTTCCTCCACCGCGGCCCGCACCGCATCCATGAGCCGCTTGTTCAGGGGCGTATCGGCGCGGTGGATGCCGGGTGTGTCGAGGAACACGATTTGCGCTCCCGGCATCGTCAGCACGCCCTGAATCGAGGTGCGCGTGGTTTGCGGCTTGTCCGCGACGATCGCCACTTTCTGCCCCACCAGGGCGTTGAGCAGCGTGGATTTGCCGGTGTTGGGGCGTCCGATCAGGGAAACGAATCCGGACCGGAATGGCTCACTCATGCGTCACCGCCTGGGACTTGCTGATGCGGACCTGCTCGACGCGCCACTCGTCGGAGGCCAGCACCTCCACGCGAATGCCGTCGCGGTCCACCAGCTCGCCGGCCTTGGGCACACGCCCCAGCCACTCGCTCACCAGGCCACCCACGGTGGTCGATTCGACGTCCTCCTCGCGGTGAAACGATTCGAACAGGTCGGCGACGCGGTCCAGATCGAAATTGCCGGCCACGATGAAACCGCCGTGCCCGTCTTCCAGCACGTCCGTGCTCGGCTCGTGTTCGTCGCGTATCTCGCCGATGATCACTTCCAGCAGGTCCTCCATGGTCGCCAGGCCCGCTGTGTTGCCGTACTCGTCGACCACGATCACCATGTGCGTGTTTTCCTGCTGCATCTGGCGCATCAGGTCGCTCACCGGCTTGGTCTCCGGTACGAACGGAATGGGGCGCACCAGTTCCCGCACCAGGCGCTTGGCGCGCTCCTCCTCTTCGAGCTCGAACATGTCGCGCACGTGCACGAAGCCGGCGATCTGGTCGATGTTCTTTTCGAAGGCGGGGATGCGCGAGTACTGCTCGTGGATCACCAGTTGGCGGAGTTCCTCCAGAGTGGAATCGGCCGGAATGGCGATGATCCTGGGCCGCGGCGTCATCACCTCGCGCACCACCTTGTCGCCGAACTCGACCACCGATTGAATCAGCTTGCGGTCCTGCTCTTCGATCAACCCTTCTTCCTGGCCGGCGGAAATCAGCGCCTCGATATTCTCCGCGGGGGTCGGCTGCTCCTCGTCGGTCTTGGAATCGTCCGCGAGGTCGATCAGAGATTGGAAGAAGCCGAGCAGCGCTACGCACGGCCGCGCCAGCCAGGCCAGACCGCGCAGCAACGAAAGCAGCGGCAGCAGCCAGCGGCCGGAGGTGCGGCGGTACAGCAGTTGCGGCAGCGCGTAGGCGACGGCGATCATCACCAGCCACACGGCCAGCACCGCCTGCCAGAAGATGGCCGCATTCCACGGCTCGCCATCGGCGAACCATGCGAAATAGAAGATGCCGAGCAGCACCAGCAGCGTGTGTTTGATGATCGAGAACGCGCCCGCGCCATCTTCGGTCTTGAGGCCGATTTTGTCTTCCAGCGTGTCCTTGAAGAACTCGAGTGCAGGCAGGTCGCGGGTCCGCAAACGGAGGCTTTCCAGATACAGAAGCTGCACGAATGTCACCAGGCCCAATACCGGCGTGGCGGCCAGCGCCGCGAGGATCACTGCCAGTATCATGGGCGCACCCGCTCGATCAGGCCGGCCGGCAGACCGAGGCGCGCGCGCCAGCGTTTTTCCACGCGCGCCATCGGCCCGCCGTCGCTCTCGTGATCCTGGCCCAGAAGGTGCAGCAGGCCGTGCAGCATCAGGATGCGGATCTCCCGCTCGGTGGAGTGTCCGAAGCGGCGGGCCTGCGCGCGGGCGCGAGGGAGTGAAATCGCGATGTCGCCCGCACGGCGCGAGCCGCCGCCAGCATTGCCCAGGCTATCGCCGGCTGGAAAAGACAGCACATCGGTGGTCCAGTCGTTGCCGCGAAACTCGCGGTTCAGGCGGCGCATGCGGGCATCCCCGGTGATGAGGCAATCAAACGCGCGACCCCGCGCGACCTGTGCCTGCAGTTTCCGCGCAAAGCGGAGCAACGCGGCCGGACGCACCTCCGTCTGCGAACGCCATAAAGTGATCGTACTGCCTTCGGGAGAGGACATGGAGGCGTTCAGGCGCGTGGCGCAATCTCGCCGCGCTCGGCATCGGCGGCAGGCACGGCCTCCACGGCGGGCTCGGCGAGCTTCAAACTGAGCTGCCGTCCGGCGCCGATGGTCTCGTTGTAACGCTCGTAGGCCTTGACGATACGCTGCACCAGCGTGTGCCTGACCACGTCGCGCTCGTCGAACGGCACGAAGCTGATGCCTTCGACGCCCTTGAGCACTTCCATGGCGTCGATCAAGCCGCTGCGCCGGCCGTTCGGCAAATCGATTTGAGTGATGTCGCCGTTGACCACCATTTTGGAATTGAATCCCTGGCGCGTCAGCACCATCTTCATCTGCTCGGAAGTGCTGTTCTGCGCCTCGTCCAAAATAATAAAACTGTCGTTCAGCGTGCGGCCGCGCATGAACGCGATCGGCGCGACTTCAATTACGTTGCGCTCCAGCAGTTTTTCGACGCGCTCGCTGTCGAGCATGTCGTAGAGCGCGTCGTAGAGCGGGCGAAGGTACGGGTCCACCTTTTCCTGCAACGTACCCGGCAGGAATCCCAGGCGTTCGCCGGCTTCAACCGCGGGCCGCGTGAGGATGATGCGGGCGACGGACTTGTTCATCAGCGCCGAAATGCCCATCGCCACCGCCAGGTATGTCTTGCCGGTGCCGGCGGGGCCAATCCCGAACACCAGGTCATTGCGCTCGATGGCCTCCAGATACCGCCGCTGGTTCACCGATTTCGGCGCCAGCATCTTCTTGCCGAAATTGCGCTGTTTGCTGCTTTGGACCAACGCGCGCAGGGACACCTCGGAGTCGATAGTCACCACGCGCAAGTAACTGTTCAGATCGCCGTTATTGAAAACGTGGCCTTCCCGCACCAGCGCGTTGTAATCCTCCAGGATGTTCTCCGCGCGGGTGACGTTCTCCGCCTCGCCTTCGATTTCGATGTTGTTGTCGACCAACTGGGTGTGGACGCTCAACCCGGTTTCGATCAGCCGGATGTTCTCATCACGGGTGCCAAACAGATTCTCGACACCTCTTTGAATGCGCACGCTGGCTTTCATGCTGTGGCTGACTGGTACCTCCATGGGAAAGACAAGGACAAGAAGAGAGATTCCGATGGAAACTGCTCGGACTTTCGACGGCCCGCTTTAGCGAGCGCCACGAAAACCATCTGCTCCAATTATACCTGAAGGTCAACCCCTCATTTCGGTTGCCTCGTCAAGGACTTGAACTTGACCGGGGGGCGCGCTACGCTCGCTCGTGTGTGTCATTCTCATAATTTAGTGCTTTACCCCTAGTACCAGGAGATCTATCATCAACTAGATCATGGAAACGGAGACACCCGCGGCGATGCCCTGTGAAGAATGCGCCCTCTGGCGGAAGCGGGTTGCCGAGCTGGAAGCCGAACTCGAACGGACGAAGAGGGGCGACGACAGCGGAGAACAGAGTTTCCACCAATTGGCGGATTGCTCTCCGTTGATGATCTGGATGTCGGGTCCCGACGCGTTGTGGACCTACTGCAACCGCGCGTGGCTGGAGTTTCGAGGCCGGTCGATGGCCGAAGAGCTGGGAAACGGCTGGACCGAAGGACTGCATCCCGACGATCGCGACATGTGCATCGAAACTTATCTCAAGTCGTTTACCGCCCACCAGCCTTACCGCATCCAAATTCGCCTGCAGCGCGCGGACGGCGAATACTGCTGGATGGAGGACCAGGGCATCCCACGCCTGGACGCAGCGGGCGGGTTCGCCGGTTTCAACGGCGCGGCGGTAGATATTAGCGACCGCCGGCGCCCGCACTTAAAGCCGGATGAAGAAGCGCTGCGCATCGTGTTTACGCTGACCGAGCGCGAACGCCAGGTGTTGGTGCTGATCGCGGAGGGAAAATCCACCAGGCGAGCGGCGCGGCAACTGGGGATCAGTTACAAGACGGTGGAGTCTCACCGGAGCCACATCCTGGAGAAACTGGGCGTGCATGAAACCGCCAGCATGGTGCGGTATGCGATTCGTGCGGGGTTGATCGCGCCATAGGCGAAACGCCGGAGCGCCGCGGCCGGATCCACTGGGGAGGCGCGGTGTGGCACGAACGGAACGTTCATGCGGGCAGCGAATCGGGAACGGTTTCGCGGCGGGCGAGCCAATCGAGCACCTCTTGCGCGCGCATGGGTTTGGTGAAGTAGCCGTCCATTCCAGCGGCCAAGCAGCGTTCGCGGTCGCCAGACATGGCATTGGCGGTCATCGCCATGATGCAGGTGCGCTCACTGGTATCTTGTTCACGGCGGCGGATTTCCTGAGTGGCCTGGAGCCCGTCCATCTCGGGCATCTGGACATCCATGAATATGACGTCGAAGCGCGATGCGGCCCAGATCTCCAGGGCTTGGCGGCCGTTCTGAGCCAGCGCCACCTGGTGGCCGGCCTTTTCGAGAGTGCGCGCGATCACGGTCTGGTTGATGGGGTTGTCCTCGGCGACCAAAATGCGCTGGGGACGGGCCGCGCACAAAATCGCAGCTGCCGCCGGGAGTGCGCTGGAAGCAGGCGGGACCGAGTGCGCCCGCGCGAAACGCGCCGTGAAAACGAACGTGCTGCCACTGCCGAGCTGGCTTTCGACCCCGATCTCGCCTCCCATTAGCCGAACTAGCCGGGCCGAGATGGCCAAGCCCAGTCCGGTGCCGCCATACCGCCGCGTAATGGAGTTATCGGCCTGGCGAAACGCTTCGAAGATCCCGTCACGTTGTTCGGGCGAGATTCCAATGCCGGTATCGGAGACCGAAAAACGCAGTTCGATGCCGCCGGCCCAATCCGAGGCCCGTTCGACCGTCACCGTCACAGCGCCCACGTGGGTGAACTTCAATGCGTTGGCGATCAGGTTCAACAGCACCTGGCGCAACCGGAGGGGGTCGCCGTTGACAGCGGGCGGCACGCCGTCGCGGACTGCGCAGGCCAGGCTCAGGCCTTTCTGGCGGGCGATCAGATCCAGCGGGCGGAGAATATCGTCGAGCAGAGGCCGGACGGCGAAATCGGTCCGTTCCAGCTCCATCCGGCCGGCTTCGATTTTGGAGAGATCCAGAACCCCGTTGAGCAGCGCGAGCAGGGACTGCGCGGAGGATTGCGCGGCATCCAGGTACCCCCGCTGTTCGCCAGTAAGATCCGTTCCGCCGATGAGATGCTGCATCCCCACAATGCCGTTCATGGGTGTGCGGATTTCGTGACTCATGTTGGCGAGAAACTCGCTCTTGGCCCGGCTGGCGGCTTGCGCGGCCAGCTTGAGGGCCGCCTCGTTCTCCAGTTTGGACCGGATTACTGCGGTCTGCTGCCGGACACGGCGCCGCAGGATCCAGATCCATATCGCCGACAGAGCGGCGACGCCGCCCATCCATCCGGCTACCGCGATGGTGCGTTCCCGGGTCAGCCACGAGGCCTGGCGCAGCACCTTCACGTCGGCGGCACCGCGGAGAAGAACCTGAAACCCGCTCGGAACCGTGTCGTTCTCGCGACGCTCGACCGAGCAGATGCCGGTGAGGCGGAGCAGGGCCCCGGCACGCAGGTGCGCCAGCGGATCGGTCGCGCTGTCCGAGCTCATGGTGGCGTTGAAGAGAACGTTGCCGGATTCCAGGGTAAGGGTCTGCCCGGCACCTCCAATGACCCGATTCACCAGGTACGCTTCGGTGGTGATGAGGCGGGCATCAAACTCGCCGCCCAGCGCCTGCTGCGCATCTACCGGAACCCCGGCCGGCGCCTTCCCGGGGCCGAGCTTGCGAGTTTCGGCGCCCCGCAAAACCGGGGAATATCCGCCGGAGACCGCGAACCCGGCCACGTCGACCCGGTCGCCGGGCTGAAAGCGCTCGTCCTGCTCGGTTCGTACCAGCACACCGCCGGTTTCATCCGCCACAAACATCTCGCGGGAGTGGGCGAACTGGTACTCGACCGTGCCCTGGACGCGCACGCTGTGTTCCCACTCATCCGCCAGCGAAAAGCGCAGCAGCGCGTTAATCGGCCGGATGGGAGAGGCAGCGGCGGGCTGGCCCGGCCGCAGCACTTCGATGTCTTTCAGACTGGGTGCATACAGAATGACTCCGATCATTTGCCTTCTGGGGTTGAAGACCGAACCCGCGACGCCGCGAATCCGCACCGTGGCGTCAAGCAGATGCATAGGCGGCGGCCGGGAGGGAGGATAGGGCACTTGGACGCGATAGCGGTAGAGCCCGGCGGCAATTTCCAACTCGATGTGGGACTGGCGAGGGCGGACCACCGACTGCACGGTTCCCTCCACCGCTACGCGCTGGCTGTCGAATCTTCCGGAAAACAGTTCCACCAGCGAGACCGGTGAAGGATCGGGCAGACGGGCTCTTCCGAGCACGTGAAAAGTGGCCTCCGAGACGACAGGCGCGAAGTCTCCCAAACTGGCAGTTCCTTCCAACTCCGCCAGGTCGCCCTGGCGCACGCGGGCGAAGCCTGGCGTCATCACGAAAATGCCGGCGGTCGGATCCTGAAAGAACAGGATGTGGTCGGCATCGTAATAACTGACGATGCCGCGCAGCCTCACCGGAACCTTCCCCGACACGCGATGTAGCGCGCGCACCTGAGCGGCCCAAAGCAGCGGCGGAGCGGCTTTCCGGGGTGGTGGCGGCTCGGGTCTGGCGGTGGGACTGGATTCCACTCGAATATCCCAGCCACCGGCTACCAGTATTTGGCGGGCGAGCACGGCGCCGCTGAGGCCGTAAACGGTGGCCGGCACGCCCCGGAGGGTGGCTGCCGCACCAACCAGCCTATCGGGATCGGCCCCGTTCCGATCCAGCAAGATGGCGTCGAAGAAGGTACCGCCGGAATCGATCGTGAGGCCGACGCGCCAATCGTGGCGCTCCGTCCAAAAGCGTATGATGCCATGGATTTCAGAGTACTGGTTCTGGCGCCCGGGTGAGTCGAGGTCAGCGATGACCAGCCGCTCGGGAGGCGGGAGGGGGGCTTTGCCAACGGCTTCCGCGATGGCGTTGCGAACCACGGGGGAATACGGACCTCTGGCGGTCACGCCTCGCAGCGTCAGCACATCCCCCTGGCGGAACCGGGCGCGTGGATCCAGCAATTCGACGCGGATGCCTCCGGACGAATCCTGGATCACCAGGATACCCAGGTAGGAATCGTGGAACAAAGTGACGGCTTTGAGGCGAACGGGATAATGCCAGTCGGCCTCTTCCGGGGCGAGCTTGCGGATTTCGGCGACCGAAGTCAGCACCGGGAGCGTGCTGGACCAACGCCGGCCGCAGCCTGGGGAAGATACCGTTACCGCCAGCGTCAGGATCACGCCGGCGGCCGGCATCAGGAGCCCGAACCAGCCCGCGCGGTGCCGCGTTTTTGGACCATCCGGATCGGACGCATTCACGTAGGTCTTATCGGCCCGTTCGGCGGAGGACGTTAGAACGGTTTCCCGTGGAACGCACGCGGCAGGCTTGGAAGCGCAATCCATCAAGCCCCGGCGACTGCTCACAATCGATCGGCTCTACTCGCACCTTGTTCCCAGCAGCAGCGTGCGAAGGTTGAGAAGGCCGGGAGTCCCTTGCAGGAGCCTCCACGCGAGAAGCCAGCGTTGTGTTCATTCCGTAACCGGTCTACGCCGGTTTATGCAGATGTCTACGTTCTTCTGCCAGGGCCGGTCCGGCGATTCGCGGAGGCGGGCCCCTCCACCATGCGCAGGCGAAAGTCGCGCAGATTGCGCAGCAGGTAATCGGGCTTGAGCGCTGCGAGATCTTCGACGGGCGTGATGCCGGTGCGGACGGCGATCGCGCAGATGCCGTTCTCGCGCGCGGCGATCACATCGGAAGTGGCGTCGCCCACCAGCGCGACCGGCGCCTGCACGGCGAGCGAGTGCCGCAGTCTCGCCTCGCGGATGGCCCATTCGACCAGACGTCCGCGCGTGGCGGCCATCTCGCCGAAAGCGCCGTAAAGGAAGTAATGGCCGATGCCGGCGCGCTCCAGCTTGCGCCAGCCGATTCGGGTGAGATTGCCGGTGACCAGCGCTAGCAGAAAGCCGTGGCGGGCCAGGCGCTCGAGCAACTCGGGCACGCCCGGGCAGTGCTTGCCCTCGAGCGGCGGGCACACGAGCTGGTAGTAGCGCTCCGCCGCGTGCTGGATTTCGTTTATCGCCTGGTGGATCAGCTCGCGTTTGGCCCCGGCGCGGCGCAGCATTTCCGTGAGGATGGCCGGGTCCAGCATGCCCTGCACGGGAATGCCGTCAGTGGTGGTTTCGAGTCCGGTCACCTTGCGGATGCCGTAGATCAGCGCCTGGCGATGATGCGGCCCGGCGCGCCGCATGAGAGTGCCATCGATATCGAACAAAACCAGCCCGCGATAGCTCACAAACCGATGCTAACGCGAGTGGGCGCGAATTCGGCGGACGGGCTTGATGCTGCGAGTTTGTTTCCCGATAAGTTCTCAAACGCGGGCTGCCGGAATGGAAGCAATCCGCTCAAAACGTAATTGCCGGCGATTGCGCCGGGGCTGCGAGGAACCGGTTCCTGTCTCCTCTCGAGAAGGAGAATACAAGCCACTATGGCCGCCTTACGAACGTTGCACGGCGTGACCCGGTTTCAAATTGCCCCCTGCAGGGAGGGACCGCGGTTAGGCACCGGACGTCGCCCCGAAACGGCTGCTTCTCGGCGAGCGAGCAGCTCTTTTTCGATTTCAGAGTAACGCGGGAGGCTGCGGGAAAGGCACGGGCGACGCGTCGCAGGTCCTTGAAAACAGGGGCGAAGATTTTTCGCGAGGGGGAGTGAACGGCAATTGAAGCGCGCTCTCATTTGGGAAATGCGTCTGTCCCCTTTACCACTTTACCAGGCGGCTCCGGCGCCATGGCAAACTCAACAGTGCGCTCGCCGATAGGATGACGGAGAACGTCGCGGTGATGCCCAACGCGAGGAGTGTCCACACGAAAAGGAAAGCTTGGCCCGAGGTGCCTATGTCGCCACCGAGAACACCGCGCGTCCCTTTCATGTGAATGACAGGTACGAGCAGCCCGAGGGCGGACCCGAAGAAGATGATGATGTATCCCGCCCGCCTTCCGCCGAGCACCAGCGTTCCATATAGCTGGACTACGAGAACGAACACCGCAAACAGGTTTACGAGACCTGCCGGTGCCATCCGGAACAGGATGTCGCCGGTCAGGTGAAGCGTCATGAATAAAATGGTGAGCAGCGACGCTGTAGTCAACATGGAGCTCTGTTTCATGTGAGATTCGCCTTTCTGCGCCTCATATAGGCGCACCGAGGTCCGATAGCTTATCAAGAAAGGAAAAGGGGACAGACGCATTTTTCGGTTCACATCCATTTTAGTTGCGGCCCGCGAACCAGCCGCCGTGCCAGCCGGGCTCCTCCTCAGTCTCGGGCTTCTTTTGCGGTCGCCCGCGAGCCAGAACCCGCAGCCTGCGCCCGGCTCGCCGCTCCAGCGCCGCAACGAACTCGCGCGAGCCTAGCGGTTCGCCGGTGAGCGTAGCGCGTCGAATCGAGTCGCTTTCGCAGCCCGACACGCCCGCCGACAGGATCTCCCGCCACTCGCCGTAATCCCACCGCCCAAAGTATTCCACCCAGCGGCAGTCTAACACGGGGTCGAGGGCGTGATCCACCGTGTGCGCGCGTGCGTGTCGCTAGCATGTGAATTGTCCGGTCCAATTAGCACGTGAGTTGTCCGGTTCGTGGCAGCGGGGGGATCGTGGAAGTTGAGAATCCCAGAGACGGTCTCCGCCGCGGAAA
>JBEKXZ010000054.1:0-25237 GCA_049511495.1 Bryobacteraceae bacterium
GCTCGCCAGACAGCAGAGCGGCGATTTCCCGCGGAACCAATCTGTCCGTGGTGTTGGTCTCCACCTCTCTGTTGTCTCAAGACTTATCGATCCTGTGCAGCCGAACTTCGGATTTCGGGCTGAGTCGATGCCGGTGAGCGCCTTGATCAAAGCGGTCTTCCCGTGCATGGCGCGTCATTCAGGGGAACGGCACGCCAGGGATCGGGCAGCGTGCTTTGCTCTTTCGGGCCTATGCCGAGGGTTTTCATTTCTCGATAGAGGTTGCTGCGCTCCAGGCCGGGCAACTCGGCGGTTTTGGTGACGTTGCCGGCGGGTCTGTTCGAAGGCAATTTACCCGGCCGCGTGCCTCGCTCGCTTAGCCGCGACGGATTTAACGATCAGCGCCTCCAACACCTTTTGATCCACATCGGCGAGTTTCTTGATGTAGAGACAGCCCTTGCCGGCGGTATGCTTGCCGAGCTTGGCGCGCAACGCCTCAGACTCGCCGGAGCCCATCAGGCCGTAGAGAACGGTTGCGGCCTTGCGCGGCGAAAAACCGGCAAGCGGCGTATCGCCCTCGCGCCCGCTCTCGTACACATAGCGGTGGCTGCCGAAGCCGACGATCGAAGGCCCCCACATCTTCGGCTTCTCGCCGGTCGCACTCTGCATCAACTTGACGAGCGCCTTGGCGTCCGCACGCCGGGTTTGGCCGGTGAGCGCATCGATAAACGCCGCGGCACTTAGTTTGGTGGGCTTCGTTTTGTTGTCTGCCAATCGTCCTACCTCCCCTCTTTTCTGAAGGCTACACCAGAGCCAGGCAAGCCGCAACTCGTTACGTTGCAGAAAGGGCCGCTCTACTCCTTCGGCCCGATGCCGAGGGTTTTCATTTTGCGATAGAGGTTGCTGCGCTCCAGGCCGAGCAGCTCGGCGGTTCTGGTGACGTTGCCGGCGGCCTCTTCGAGCTTGCGGAGGATGTAATCGCGCTCGGCGGCTTCGCGGACTTCCTGCAGGCTGCCGAAGCGGTCGGGGGGGCGGTCCTGTGGCTTGCGCGTGCCGGCGAGCGGAATGTGGCGCGCGTCGACGCGCACTTGCGGATTCAGAATGACGATGCGCTCGATCAGGTTCTTGAGCTCGCGGACGTTGCCGGGCCAGTGGTATTGGCCGAGCACGCGGTAGGCCTCAGGGGTCAGCTCCTTGGGTTTGCGGCCGTAGGCGGTGGTGAACTCGCGGAGGAAAAAATCGGCCAGCAGCGGGATATCCTCGCGGCGGTCGCGCAGGGGCGGCACGGCGAAGGGAATCACGTTGAGCCGGTAGAACAGGTCCTCGCGAAAATTGCCGCGTTCGATTTCCTCTTCCAGATTCTTGTTGGTGGCGGCGACCACGCGGACGTCCACCTGCACGCTACCCGGGCCGCCGACCGGTTCGAAGCGCTGCTCTTCGAGCGAGCGCAGCACCTTGGACTGCGTGCGCAGGCTCATATCGCCGACTTCGTCGAGAAACAGCGTGCCGCCGTCGGCCTTTTGGAACTTGCCGATCTTGTCTTCGTGGGCGCTGGTGAAGCTACCTTTGATGTGGCCGAACAGCTCGCTTTCGATCAGCTCTTCCGGAATGGCGGCGCAGTTGACCTCCACGAATGGCTCGGCGGCGCGCGTGCTGAGGGCGTGGATGGCGTGGGCCACCAGCTCTTTGCCGGTGCCGCTTTCGCCATAGATGAGGACGCGGCCGTTAGTGGCGGCCATCAATGAGAGCTGCTGGCGCAGCGCCTTCATGGGGACACTCTCGCCGATGATGCGGTGGTGCCCGGTCGAGTCCTGCTTAAGCTGGCTGTTCTCGATCGCCAGGGTGCGGTGCGCGAGCGCGTTCTTCACGACGACCGAAATCTTGTCGATGGAGAGCGGTTTTTCGAGAAAATCGAAAGCGCCCAGCTTGGTGGCCTTGACGGCGGCTTCGATGCTGCCATGGCCGGAGATGACCACGACCTCGGGCCGCTCGGCGAACGGGATCGTCTGGATGCGCTCGAGGACCTCCATGCCGTCGATGCCGGGCAGCCAGATATCGAGCAAGACCAACTCGAAGCCGGCGCCGGGCAGGGCGTCCAGGCAAGCTTCGCCACTTTCCGCCGTGCCGGCATGATAGCCTTCGTCCTCGAGTACGCCAGCCAGCGAGCGGCGGATTTCCGGCTCGTCATCGACAACCAGGATGCGCCGCTGCTTCATGCCTTCACCGGGGCAGCGGGCGGCGCCTGCGCGGCATTGGTCTCGATGGCTTCCGCATCGACCGCAGCCGGGATCTCGATGGTAAAGCGCGCACCGGCCGGCCGGTTGTCTTCCACGCGTATGTGCGCGTTGTGCTCGGCCACGATGTGGCTGACGATGGCGAGGCCCAGGCCGGTGCCGCGGCCCTTGGTGGAGAAATAGGGCAGGAACAGCTTTTCCTTTTCGTCCGGGCTGACGCCGCAGCCGGAATCGGCCACCACCAGCTCGACCGTATCGGCCGCACCCGGCTGGGTGGCGACGTAAAGATTCTTGATGAGAGAATCCTGCATGGCTTCGGCGGCGTTATCGACCAGGTTGACCACTACGCGCTGGAACTGCTCGCGGTCCAGGTTGACGGGCGGCAGGCCGGGGGCGAAGCTGGTGAGCAGGTCGATCGAATCCAGGCGGCCGTGAAAAATGGCCAGGGCTTCGCGCACAACTTCGTTCAAGTCGGAGCGTACAGGCTGAGCGGCGGGAAAGCGCGCGAACTGCGAGAATTCGTCCACCAGGGTCTTGACCGATTCGACCGAGCGGCTGATGGTCTGCGCGCACTCATCGAGGATACGCCGCGGCGCGGCGGCCAGTTCCAGGCGGTCGATTTGCCGCGCCATACGTTCGGCGGACAGCGCGATGGGGGTGAGCGGGTTCTTGATTTCGTGCGCCACGCGCCGCGCCACTTCGTGCCAGGCGGCGGCTTTTTGCGCGCGCAACAGCTCGCTGGTGTCCTCGATCACGATCACGAAACCGGAAGTGACCTTCTCCTCGAGCGCCGCAACCGTAACCGCCAGGTGCCGGTTGCGGTTTTCCGTGTGCAGTTCCAATTGGCGCGAGGCGGCGCCGGTGCGGCGGGCGCGTTTCATGAGGTACTTGATTTCGGCCGTGTCTTCGCGTGAAAACAGGTCTTCCAGGCGGGTAGCCTTTTCCACCTGGGGCGAGGGAAAAATCTGGTAGAGCGCGCGATTGACGCGCTGGATGGCGCCATCCGAGGAGATGGAGATGACGCCGGTGGGAATACTTTCGAGGATGGCCTCGGTGAAGCGGCGGCGGCGGTCGAGCTCGCGGCTGTTGGCTTCCAGTTCCTGAGTCATCCGGTTGAAGCCGCGCACCAGGGACCCCAGCTCATCGGCGGCGCGCACATTGACGCGGTGCGAGAGGTTGCCGCTGCGCACCTGGCTGGCGGCCTCGGCCAGCGCGGTGATGGGAATGCTGATCTGCTTGGAGAGGAACAGCGCGATCCAAGTAGCTACGAACAGGACGAACAGCGTGATCAAGGTCATCAGCATTACGCTGACGCGGCGCACCGACCGTGCGTTGTCGTGGTTCTCCCGCTCCTCGCGCGCCCAGGTGCCGATGAGGGCTTTCCTTTCCGCCACGTCTCCGGGCACTTCGGCGGTCACGGTGACGAATCCCAAACGCCGCTGGCCCTGAAGAATCGGGTAGGACGACGCAACCAAGCGGTCCACTTTAGCCTTCTGCCGATAGTCTCCACAGGAGTCGAGCGGCGCCGCGCCAGGGGAAGCGTAAACCGCGGCTGAGGCGAGCTCGTAGCTGGCGGCGAATCGCGCCAGGAAACCGGGGGTGCTCGCGCCGCCATCGAGCAACTGGCGGACTTCGGGCTGCGCGGCCAGCAGCGCGGCCTGGGCGTCGGTCTCATCCTGCATTTCCTTGCCGAGCTGGCGGGCGATGCTTTCGAAAGCCGTCAGCTCATTGCCGGCCGGGGCGCGGAACCAGGTCGCAATGTTGCGGTTCATCACGTAATAGCTGAAGAGCACGAGGAAGAACACAGGCACGAAGCTGAGGGCGAGCGCGCCC
Source organism: Bryobacteraceae bacterium (assembly GCA_049511495.1). Taxonomy (GTDB): domain Bacteria; phylum Acidobacteriota; class Terriglobia; order Bryobacterales; family Bryobacteraceae; genus Bog-375. The sequence goes on from JBEKXZ010000054.1 coordinate 4,047, forward strand.
AACACCAGCTTGGTCTTGATACGCGATCCTTCGCGGCGGCTCTGGCGCTCGACGTAGAGCTTGACGAACTCGCGGATCAGAATCCAGCCGAGCGTCACCATGAGGAGAAAAATGAGGCTGGAAACGGCCCAGAAAATCAGTGTTTGATTGGGATTGGCGGGACGGAAGTTGCCCGGATTGAACGAGCCTTCCCAGACCACCAAGATGACGGAAATCGCCAGCAGGATGGAGAGAGACCCGTAAATCAGCCGCTTGCGCACGAGATTGCCCTTAGCTCCGATTATACGTGCCTGGCAGCGTGTTTGACGAAACAGGCCTTATCGCCGGAGCAGTGCGGCGGGCATAGTGGCAGTGAGATAACCGGACACTGGAGAGTGAAGGCGTAGCTAGAACGGGCGTAACTTTAAGCGCGCATCCGCACCGGCTGGTGCGCCGGCCGGACCTGGTTGGCAGGCGAAAGGGCCTGCCCACCGAGCCTACTTCACGCTTTCGACTTTGATGGCGCCATCCGCGAGTGCGCCTCTGATGGTAACCTTCTTGCCGGCGTACTCTGTGACTTTTGCTTGATCGGCGATACTGTAGACGGTGCCATCGGCGGTGACCAGGACCGCCGGTGAACCGCGCTTAATGCAGCTCTTCGCGCAGTCCACGTTACCCAACATCTCCTTCTTGCCGGAGCAATCCTTATCTATGATGTACCCCGTCCACTCCGCCGCCATCGCCGAGCCGGCAGCCAATGCGGCCAATATCATCAACTTCCTCATGTCGTCGTCTCCTCCTGCACCAATATAGTATACGAGTTTTCGGCGAAAGGTGCAGCCCCGCGGGATTTACACCCGTCAACTTTGCAGGAAGACGCCCGGCGCGCCGTCTTTGCCGCCCGCGTGGCCGGGCGGAACGTATCGAACAACACCAAACTGGCGTTCGATGGATACGAGACTGGGTGGCGGATGAGTGGTTCGTGGAAAGCAGGGTGGGCGGGCCAGCCTCCGCGAGCGGCGGCAGATTGTCTTGGCGCTAATAAAACAGGTACTTCCGCCATTGTGCGTCACTTTTGCCCAGCATCCGGATGAGATGGCGGCTGGTATGGAGGCTGAAAGGACGAGGCTGCCGCACCAGGCGCATCCCGGCCTCTTCCGGCGTCCGATTGCCCTTGCGGTTGTTGCAGTGATGGCAACACGCCACCAGGTTTTCCCAAGCCGATTCGCCCGCCCGCGAGCGGGGGACCACATGGTCCAGGGTCAGTTCCCCGGAAGGCAAGGTGCGGTGGCAATACTGGCAGGTGTAGCGGTCGCGCATGAGGATGTTCTTGCGCGAAAGCGCCCGCGTCTGGTGGGGAATTCTGCGATATTCGAGCAAGCGGATCACCGACGGCAGGCGCATCGCCGCGCGCGCCGAATGAATGGCGTTCATCGATTCCTCTTCCGCAGCCGCCACGCCCTTGAGGACCAGCACCAAGGCGCGGCGCGCCGCGCAAATGTTGATCGGCTCATAGCTGGCGTTGAGCACCAACACCGGTTTCTGCAGCCGGTCGGCCATTCAGAATACCCTCTCCACAACCGATGCACTTGCGCGGCCCGAGAGCGCGAAACGGCGATCGGCGCGCGCCAGAGTCAGCAGCGCCACGCGCGCGGCGCCGGCGCGCTGCAAGACCAGTGCGCAGGCCGCGGCGGTCGAGCCGGTCGTCATCACATCGTCGATCAACAAGATCTTGCGGCCCGCCGCACGGTCCGGCTGGCGGCAGGCGAAGGCGGCCGACACATTGCGCCGGCGGTTGGTATTGCTCAAACCGGCCTGCGAAGCGGTGGAACGCAGGCGGCGCAGCAGGCGCATGCGAGGGATGCCGCTGTGCGCGGCGACGCGGCGCGCCAGCAGATCCGCCTGGTTGAAGCCGCGCTGCCAGCGCTTCCGCCAGTGCAGCGGAACCGGCGTGACGCAATCGAAGGCTTCGTCGCGCGGCAGCGCCCGCAGCAACAGTTCTCCCAATGGCCGGTCGAGCGTCCGCACGTTGCGGTACTTGTAGAGGTGGATCAACTGCCGCAGCACGCCATCGTAGAAGCCGAACGAGTAGGCGGCGTCAAAACCGCGCAGTCCATTGCGGCACAGCGCGCAACGGCCTTCTTCATCGAGCGGGAAGCGGTTGTGAAACGGCGTCCGGCAGGATACGCAGAAGAACTCGGCGTCGAGCGGGGCCGGTGCCCGGAGGCACGCGGGGCAGACGGGAATCCGGGAAATCTCGTGCAGCGGCTGGCCGCAAACGCGGCAATCGCCGGGGAGGAAAAGGGAAAAAAAGGCGCAAGAGGCTGCTCGGAATACCCGGGGACCTAAATTCGAGATTGCGGCTTGCCGGCTACTCGAGAAGACCCACCTCCCGCCAAGACTATTATTATAGCCACAACGGGCAAGCTAAAAGCATGCCCCACCTATTTCAGTTGTGTGACGCCTCTGTTTTCGTCGATCAGCAGGCGCTGGTTGGCGGCGACGTTTGGGAAACGCTGCCGGGCGCCGCTGGGCCAGTCGACTTCGAGAGTGGCGGCCGTGTCTTTGCCGAGGCCGAAGGTGAGAGCCAGGTCGCTTTGCGAGCAGTAACTGGAGCCGCTGCGCACCATGTTCCATTGCTTGCCGCCGGCGCTTTCGACGCGCACCATGGCGCCGATGCCGTCGCGGTTGGACTGAGCGCCGGCGAGGCGTACGCACAGCCAGTGGTTGCGATTGCCGCCATCGTTGCGCAGTAAGCGGGCGGGGCCGTTGTTAGTGGCGACGATCAGGTCGAGATCGCCATCGTGGTCGTAGTCGGCGTAAGCGGCGCCACGCGCCACCATCGGCTGGGCGAAACCAGGGCCTAACTGGCCACTTACATTTTCGAACTTGTGGTTACCCAGATTGCGGAACAAGAGCGGCAGCTCGCGATAGCTTACCTTGGGCTGCACGCGGCCGATCTCATCTTCGATGTGACCGTTGGCGGCGAATATGTCGGGGTAGCCATCCAGATCGTAGTCGAAGAAGAAGACGCCGAAGGTGAGTGAAAGCAGGCTGGCGCGGCCGACCGTGGAGGAGGGAGCTTCATCGACAAAGAGGCCGTTGCCTTCGTTGTGGTAGAGGCCGAGCATCTGATTGGAGAAGTTGCCGATCAGCAGGTGCGGGCGGCCGGAGCGATCGTAATCGGCGGCGTCGGCGCCCATCGCGCCGCGGGCCACGCCGTCCTCGCCGTAGGCTACGCCGGCGGTCATGCCTTCTTCCTTGAACGTGCCGTTGCCCAGGTTGCGGTAGAGCTTGTTGGGCTGCGTGTCGTTGGCGACGAAGATATCGGGCCAGCCGTCGTTGTTATAGTCGAGGATGGTCACGCCCAGCGACTTACTGGTGGGGTCGCCCAGGCCGGCGCGCTCGGTAACGTCCTCGAAGCGGCCTCCGCCCAAGTTATGATACAGACGCGAGCTCGTGCCTTTGTAGGATTCCGGCGTGCAATACGACTTAGTGGCGCCATCGAGCGAACAGCGCAGGTCGCCCTTCTCGGTCCACTGCACATAGTTGGCGACGAATAAGTCGAGCTTGCCATCGCGGTCGTAGTCCAGCCAGGCGGCGCTCGAGCCGAAATTGGCGTTGTGAATGCCAGACTCTTTGGTGACATCGCGGAATTTGAAATTGCCCTCGTTGTGGAAGAGGTGGTCGCCGTCGAGCGCGGTGATGTAGACGTCGTCGCGGCCGTCGTTGTCGTAATCGCCGATGGCCACGCCCATGCCGTAGATTTCGATGTCGAGACCGCTGCCCGCGGTGACGTCGGTGAACGTGCCGTTGCGGTTGTTGCGGTAGAGCGCGGCGGTGGTGTGACGGCCGCGCGGCGTGAAGTCTTTGCCGTTGATGAACAGGATATCCGGCCAGCCGTCGCCATCGGCGTCGAAGAAAGCAACGCCGGAGCCCATGGTTTCCGGCAGGTACTTCTTGCCGCTGCGGCCGGCGTTGTGCGTGAAGTGGATGCCGGCCTGCGCGGTGACGTCGGTGAAGACGACGGGCGGGCGATCGGGCGCCGTAGCAGAGGCCATGATGCAAGCCGCAGCCAGTGCGAGAAGGGCAGACGCGGCGGGGCACCAGCCTTTCGAAAGTGCCTTGTGGGGCAGCTTGGCAAGCTGCGTGCCGATTGTCAATCGGCACGCGCGGCGACTGGCAATCGCCGCGCAGGATGTCATCCTGCCCCACAGGAGAACAACTTGCCTCGCGGCCGGACTGGTCATTTCGTGAGAGCCCCCAACTCCGGTTTGACGGCGCTTTCGTGGTCGTGGATCGGCTGGCGCTCGTTATTGTCTTCAGGGCTTCTCATGCGGGCCTTTTCGGTGATTGCCTGCGACGATTCGTCCGCCTTGAAGCGGCGGAACAGCGTCTCTTCGCGCGCCGCGGCGGCGAGGTTGCCGAGGCCGCGGTAACAGAGCATCAGCGTGTAGTGCATCTGCACGTCTTCCGGGTCCACGGCGCACACCTGCTTCAGCGTTTCGACGGCGGCGGCATACTGGCGTTTGAGAAACTGGATACGCGCGATCTGGTTCAGCACCACGCGGTCGCGCGGATACTTCGAGCGCACCACTTCGAGCGATTGGAGCGCGCCATCGTAATCGCCATCGGCGCGCTGGGCGGCGGCCTTGAAAAACCAGATGCGGCCAAGCTGCGGGTTGATCGACATGGCCTTTTCAACATACGGTTTGGCGGCCTCGATTTCGCCTTCCTGAAGCAGCGCCCGCGCCACGTTGAGCCAGCCATCGGCATAACCCGGCTCAGCTTCGGTCACTTTTTGAAATGCGTATTCGGCGCCTTTCAAGTCGCCCTGCAGCAGCAAGCCGATGCCCCAATCGTTCCAGCGCTCGCGGTCCTGCTTACGCGCCACCGGCGTCCAGGCGGGATGCCCCAGCGGCACGGTCGCGTGCGCTTCGGCCAAGGTGACGATGGGGAGATCCGGGATGCGGCCGCGTATGGCGCCTGAAACGTCGGCCGGAATCGAGGTTTGCAGGAATTGATATTCGAGGCCGTTATGATCGAGCCCCAGCAGCGCCGGGTCCTGGCCCGGCTTGGGTTGGCCGGCGTAAGAGAACTGCGTGTAATACCAGGAGAACTTGCGGTAATTCAGGCGCGCGGTAAAACTGATGGGACCGCGCGCACCAGCAGGCACGGCGACGCGATAGTGGACGGTGTCGGCCGCGCCGGGAGGAATCAGGCGCACGTAGAGCACGCTGCGCGCCTGCCAGGCGTTGCGCTTATCGATGGGGTTGGCATTGGCGTCGAGCTGATAAGACCGGTAGAAATGCGCGCCCGGATCGACCGGCCCCTTGCCATTATCCGCCACGTTGCCGCTCCAAAAGACGATGCGGCCGCCGGCGTCGCGAGCCTGCAGTTCCAGCCACACATCGAAGGCGTCGACGGTGCCGGCGGGAAAGAAGTGGCCGATTTTGCGCGTGCGCACTACCACGTCCACGCGCGCGGTTTTGCCGGGCTCGAGCACCGCGCCCGCAGCGTCGATAGGCGCCGCGATTTTGCCGACTTCGCGGATCAGCGCAGGGGCGGATTGTTCGGATTCCTCGCCCACGGCGAAACTGGTGTTGGCTGCCACCGTGTTATCGGCGCGGCGCAGCATGGCGGGCTGGCCCTTCGCGTCCTCGACCGGCGACATCGCGAAGATGTCCACTGTGATGAATCCGGATTGAAGGAACTTCTTCACGGCGTCCAACTGGCCTTCGTCCTGGTTGACGTAGGCGACGGCGGTGTTGGCGGCGGCGAAGCGGTGGGAATGCACCTTGCCATCGAGGTTGCCCGGATCGCGCGAGCGAACAAGCGGCATGTGGCAATCTTGGCAGATCATCGGCTTGTCGGGATAGTAGAACGAGCGCGCACCCTGGCCGGAAACGCCGCTGGCCTGCCAATTGTCGTAATCGTCGAAGCCGCGGAACCAGCGGTATTTGTTGACCGGCACGTCCAGATGCACCTTGTGGCACGCCGAGCAAAATTCGGCATCCTTCATGAACGGCTTGAGGAAAGTCTGGCGGTGCGGCTGCGGGTTGAGGTAAGTGAGGAAGGTGTCCACCGCCTGGAGATAGCGATTGTGGCTGGAGGCGATTTCGTGCAGCGGCGGGTACTCGACGGTGAAATCGTTATTGCCCATGCTGCTGCCGACGTGAACGATGGCGTGGCACGACATGCAACCGAGGCCGGCCTGGGCCTCCGGCGTATCCATCTGCTCCTTGATCGGCCGGTCGAAGCGGCCGTTAAAGAAGACCGCGTGATCGTGACAGCCGGCGCACCACTTGCTCGGGCGCGTGCCGGCGACATCCTGGAAATATTCAATGGATTTCCGATAGAACTGGTTGTTGAACGAGGCAAAGTGGTGCATGGAACTTTGCCACTGCTCGTAGATATCTTTGTGGCAGCGGCCGCAGTCCTTCGAATCCATGAAGAAATTCGAGGGGATGATGTGGCCAGTGTTGGTCTGCGCGGACGCCGGAGCGAACGGAGACCGTGCGCCGGCGCCCTCCTCATTCATCGAGAGCGGAGGCGAGGAAGGGTTCAGGATATGGGCGTTCGGGTCGGGATGGATGCGGGTCCAGGCCAACGAGCCGAGCACCAGCAACACCGCGGCGACGAAGGCTCCGCCGAGCGGACGGCGGCTGCCGGTGAGTGCGACGGCGATCAGCGGCAACGCCGCAACGGCAAGCGCGACGTGCAGCCATAAAACAAAATGATGGTCGCGCGTGTTGCCATAGAACACCAGAAACAGCGCGGGCAGGGCCGCCAGCAGAAACGCGCCGGCCGGCCGCGGATAGCGTTTCACGCTAGCGGCCGCGACGGCCATGAGGGCCAGGCCCAGCACGAGATGCAGCACCACGTTGGCCATGTAGAAGACGCTGGCGCGTGGGAATGCTACCAAGTAGCCGCTGTTGACTATCAGCAGAGCCAATCCGGCGATGGCAGCACGGATCAGGTTAGTCTTGGTCATGGCGAGTTCCTAGGGCGGTGGTTCCGAAATAAGGTGAGAGAGCCGGTTGGCAGACGAAATCCGCAGCGGACCCGAAAACCGGGGAGCCTTCCGCACTGACGTGAAGATGCGTCGAGACGAATCTCGACGCGGCAGGCACTCCTGCGTGCGCCACGGTTTCACGGGCGCGACTCCGCGGATTCCGGCGCCAGCGGCCGGATCAGCCGCAGCGCGGGGCGCGTCAGGTACTCGCGCTGGTATTGAGCGTGCGCCACATCGGTGGGAAAGTGTTCTCCCGGCGGGTACGGGTAGCGGCTCATGGCGTGGAAGGGCAGCGGCAACACGGATTGCGAAAACGCGGTGTTGGCGTCGGCGTCCTTGGCCCAACCGTCCACCAGCAGCAGGAAATCGCGTTTCCATCCGGGAGGCACCGGCGGCAGCTCCGCAGGACGAAAGCGCATGCGAATCTCGTCGCCCGAACCCATCACCACCATGCGGTCGTCCGGCTCGGCCAACAGCGTTTCGACCGGGCCGTAGCGCGTGTATAAACCGGGCGTGGGGTTCCACATTGAAGTGAAACTGACGGTTGAGTAATCGAACTGCTCCGGCTGCTTGCGCTGTGGGTGAATCAGCGGCTTGGAGAAGCCGCGGAAATGGAGATCCGCGGCGTCAAGCGGCATCCGGGTCATGCGCACTTGGGGTGGCGCATTGTCTTCCACCAGGTAGATTTCGTCCCAGTAGACGCACAGGTTGGTGACGATGCGGACCTCGCGCGAGGCCGAAAGAAACTTGCCGGCCAGGTCGACCGCCATGGGCTTCGGTTTACCGGAGGGCATGCCCATGTCTTCCACCACTGTCTTCCAGTTGCCTGCTGCGTCCTTGACCTGGAGGTAGGGGAAGACCAGATCGCGGTGCGCCTGCGCGGCGGACAGGAAAGTGCTGCCATCGGCCCAATCCACCCAGCCGTAGAGAATGAGCGCGGCGCGGTTGGAGCGGGCGGCGGCGCCGAAATCGAGATCCAGATGATGCAATTCGGCCACGCCGGCCAGGTCGCGGCGGAAGGAATCCGGATAGACGCGGTCGCGCTGGAGCACGGCGGCGCGCACATCGGCGCCGTTCGAATCGTGCGCCGCTACCGGATAGACCTTGCGCGTGACGCCGAACAGGCGGAACTCCGGAAAGGGGGGCGACTTGAATTTCTCGTTGGTGACGATCTCGGTGGCCGCCGGGTGATCGAGCGCCATCAGCTTGATCTGGTCCACATAGGAGACCTCGCGCAATTCTTCGGTGACGCGGACCTCGTAAGCGCCATCGCGGGGCTGGAGCGCCTCGGCCGGAATGGAAACATATTCCTGGTGATCGACCGGGAAGAATTCGCCATTGCCCGAGCTGGCGCCGAGCGGCGCCACGCCCAACACGTCGGTGATGAACTGAAAACGGCTGCCGTTCCAGGTGAAAATCATCGGGCAGGAGCCGGACAGGCGCGGCTTTTCCTTGATCGCGTCCACCTTGTTCACCGGCTGGTTGGTCTCGTTCTGCACCAGACCATTGGGCCAGGTGATGCGCACCGTATCCACCTTGGTGCGATTGCCTAGGCGGAAGACAACCGGGATGCCAGCGTAAGTGATCTTTTCGTAACTCGTGCCGGCCTTCACTTCCACCTTGGCGTTGACCGACGCCTTGGGATTCTTCTCGCCGGTGAGGGCCACTTCGATCCAGTTGCCGTAGTCGGGCGTGACGTCATGGCGGATGATGAGCGCCCCATCCGCATCGATGCGCGCGCGGTCAAGGTGTCCGTTGCCATCGAAATCGGCCAGCACTTCGCGCGGCGGAAACGCCTCATCCTGCGGCGCGGGCTGTACCTCGAATTTGCCCGGGCGGTTCAGCAGCAGCAAGCCTCGCGCGAGAAGGTCGGTGCGGCCGTCGCGGTTTACATCGCGCGCCACCAGGTGGCCGGCGCCGGCGGGCAAGGCGGGCAGCGGCACGGCTTCATAATGGCCCACCAGGCGGTCGCGGTAGAGCACGCCGGGCCGGTCGTCATACGTGATGACCAGGTCGAAGCCGGGAGTATCGGGCTCGAGATCGAAGCGGACCGCGTCCCGCGCGTGGCCGTTCACAAACGGGAAATGCGCGGTTTCATCGCTGAAGCCGGCCTCACCGTTGTTGCGCAGCAGCTTCGATTGCGGACCGATGAGGAACAGGTCTTCGTCGTAATCGTGATCGTAATCGAGCCAGACAGCGGTGTGGTAAACACCCGCCGCCAAGTCGGCGTGCTTGTGGAAATGGCCGTTGACGTTGCGATAGAGCGCCGCGCCGGCGCGTGTAATGACGCAGAGATCCGGCAAACCATCGTTATCGTAATCGCCAGGGACGATCGAGACCACGTCGCGCAGAGTTTCCAGTCCCGAATCCGGCACCGGCGTTTTGCCGTTGCGGAAGAGTTGCGCACGTCCGCCGCCCCAGGCGATCAGGCTGGGCCGCGGGCCGCCATCAAGATCGAGCAGAGCCAGGCCCGCCTCGCCGCCGGTGAATCCTGTGGCGAGTTTCTCATCGCGATACACCGGCGCGGCCAGCGGAGGGGGCGGCGGCGCATCGATGGGATCGTAGATTTCCGAGTACGAGCACCAATCCATATCCTCCGGAATGGCTGCGCCCTCCTGGCGCTGTTTCGCCTCCTGGAAGACGCGCAGTTCGGTGGCCGCATCGGCCGGCCGGTTCCCCTGCCGGTAGAGGCCGTACAGCTGAAAATGCGGGGCGGCCAGCAGCGGATCCAGGTCGCGCGCGGTTTCAAACTGTTTGATGGCCGCGGCGGTCTCGCCCTTCATTTTGAGAAGCGTGCCGAGCTGGTAGTGGGTCACCGGCTCGGTGGGAACCAGCCGCGCCATTCCCTCGAATTCGACGAGCGCTTTGTCGAATTCGCTCTGCCGCTTATAAGCGACGCCCAGGTTGAACCAGGCGTGCGGCAGCTTGGGGTCCTGCTTCTGGGCCTTTTCGAGTTCGGCGATGCCGGGCGCCAGCTCGCCGACGCGCAGCAGCGCCAGGCCGTAGTTCACCCGCTCGCGCGCGGAGCCGGGCGCCATCTCGAGCGCGGTACGGAACTCCACCACCGCCTGCTGCTGCGTGGTCGGGTTCTCATAAAACGCCTTGCCCAGGTTGCGATGCTCCCAGATCTGCGCCTCGCGCGCGCGATCGACCTGTGAGTGAATGAGCCAGGCCGATCCGCAGATTGCTATGATTACCGGGAAAAGCTTGCCGGGTAATGACATTTTAAGATTCGATCGTATTGGCAGAGGACCTCCTCGACGACCCACCGGTGCCGTCAAAATATCACAAGCAGGCGCAGTGCGGCCATAATAGGAACATACTAGTGGAGCAAGGCCGATCTCCCACAATCCGCTTGTTGGCCGGGCTGGCCGTCACGCTTTCGGCGGTGACGGTGTACTCGGCGTACACGATTGTGCAATTGCGCAGCCTGAAGCAGTTGCAGGCCTCCATCATCGACCGCAACCGCACCGACTCGCTGTTGCTGCTGCGCATTCAGAACAACCTGAACTCGCTGGCGGTGACGATGCGGGACATGCTGGAGGGAAGCGAGCCGTACCCGCTGACCGCGTGGCAGGCGCCGTTTCACCGCATCCGCACCGACCTGGACGACGCGCTCGAGCAGGAGAGCCGCTCGTCGCCGATCGACCGCAACTCCGACCAACGGAAATACTTATCGAGCAGCGTGACGCAGTTCTGGGACGCGCTGGACCGCGTATTCGGGTTGGCCGCGACCGACCCCGACAAAGCACGCGACCTGATTAGCAATTCGCTCGAATCGCGGCAGGAGGCGCTGAGCACGTCCGTGGCGCGGCTGCTGGTATCCAATAATGAGAGCGAGCAGGAAGCCGCCGCGCGCACGCAGGACATTTACGCGCGCGCCGAGCGCAACGTCTACATTTTCCTGGCGGCGGTGCTGATCGTAGTGGTACTCACCAGCATCTACCTGGTGGTTTATAACCGGCGGATGTTCGATCACGTGGCCACGCTTTCCGAGCGCCGCAGCGAACTGGCGCGGCAGTTGATCTCGATGCAGGAAAACACCTTCCGTTCGATCTCGCGCGAGTTGCACGACGAATTCGGCCAGATCCTCACCGCCGTCGGCGCCATGTTGCAGCGCGCCCAGCGGCGCACGCCGCAGGAGGCCGGCGCGGATCGCACGGACCTGCGCGAGATTCACGAAACCGTGCAGTCCACGCTCGAAAAAGTGCGCACGCTGTCGCAGGCGCTGCACCCGGTGGTTCTCGACGACGCCGGGTTTGAGGGCGCCGTGGACGCCTACCTGCCGCGCTACGAGAAGCAGACCGGAATCGCCATCCGCTACGAGAAGAGTGGCGCCGGCCGCGAGCTGGACCGCGGCATCGCCATCCATCTGTATCGCGTGTTGCAAGAGGCGCTCAACAACGTGGCGCGGCATTCGAAATCGAAAACCGCTGCGGTGCGGTTATCCTTCCTGCCCGGCTCGGTGGTACTGGAAGTGGAGGATGAAGGCGTCGGTTTCGGCACTCGAGACGGTCAGGGTATGTTCGGCACGCGCGACGGACAAGGCATGGGCTTGGTTTCGATGCGCGAGCGCGCCGAGCTGGTCAACGGCCGGGTGGAATTCATCGAGCGAGAAGGCGGCGGCGCGCTGGTGCGGCTGACCGTGCCGACCCCGGCGTGAGGCTCCAGGCAACAGGAGGCCTGTCGAATCGATCCATCACAATATTTGCTTACCTGTCGATGCCATATCGTAACCGCCGACCCCCTCCAACTCCCGGCGGAAGCTGGAGCGATGCAGGACGTCCAGAAGGGCCTGAATTCCGGGAAGACTGAAATGGCTCCGCCGGATCGCCAAATCGTACCGTTCGCTGGTCAGAGGCACGAAATCCAAACCCGACACCAGTGCCGCACCGCGAGTCGCGATACAGCAGTCGCACAATCCGGAGCGCACCTGCCAGGCTGCCTGAAGATGACCTATGGCAAGATCGGCGTATCCCCTTACGCGCTGGGGACTGATTTTGAGGTGCCTCAGATGCGAGTCAAGAAGCAATCTGCTGCCGGCGCCATTTTCGCGGTTTACGATTTGAACATCGGCGCGGCCAAGATCCGCAATGCCGCGAATTGCTTTGGGGTTCCCCCTGGCAACAACGATTCCTTCCTCCCAGACGGCGAACGATATTACGATCACGGAGTTCTTCCGGAACATGCGGCTTATTTCCGGAGTGTTCGATTCGCCTGAAGCCGGGTCGCGAAGATGCGTGCCTGCTACGTGGACCATTCCCTGTTTCAGGAGGGCCAGCGCTTGGGAACTGTTCCGGTGAGCGAGAATCAGCCGCAGTCCCGCCGACTCCGCGTGCCGTGCGAGCACGGACATGCCGGGATCGCAGCCGGCCACCAGAATGCGGCCCGCCAGGTCATCCGGTGAACGGAACATCTGAATCCCGGCTTTCGTGCGACCCTTAGCCGTGCCGCGTGCAATGGCAATACCGTCGCTCGCCGGGAAATACCATGGCGCCGGAGCCGGCGACGATGCAATCAGACGGTCGTCCACCTCGCACAATTGAAGGGGCTGACCCGTCTGAACCGGATGCGAACCTGGCAGCAGAGCCGATTGCCGGATCGGGAACTCCGCGGGCCGCGAGCCTTCAGGCAACGGGAACAGTTCTTCGACCGTCGATTCGAGCGCCCGGGCCAACTTCAAGGCGACCGTCGTGTTTGGAACGAAAGCTCCACCTTCAATTGCATAGATTGTCTGCCGGCTGGTGCCGGCCAATCCGGCCAGGGCTGCGGCGGAAACGCCGCGCTGCTTGCGAATGCGGCCGAGGTGGTTGGCGGTCTTCACAACTTTCGGCATGCCGGTGCGTCCCACTCCTCCATTATTGTCGAATCGGATGGCGCGGCCAAGTGGTCTTCCCGTGGCGACTATTTAACGTCAAAGAACGCCGGCGCCGTATTCACTGGTGTTGAAGGAGGCCGGCCAGGTCAGGCGCGCCGTCAGAATGGGAAACGCACGGTTATTACCGTCGCGTGATTGTAAGTGTAGAACTGCGTGGCAGCGATCTCGAAGCCCGCGCCGACAGCCATACGAAGGTGGCCATGAATTGTGAATCGTCCAAATACGATTCCCGGAGTCAAGAAGGTCTGTTTCTTGCCGTCGTTTTCTCCGTGCTCATAAAAGTTGGAATTGACCTCTAATTCGGGCCAGAGCACCTCGCATAGGTGGTACTGAAGCGTCGTATTCCATGCCAGCACATGCCCGGTTTTAATTAACTCGCTGGTTGGTATGCCATAGCCAAACGTGCTTTGTACGTCGAAGTTGCCAAAGCCTTTTCCGCCCGCGAGGGTGGGTGTGATCGCACCGCCTCTGGCGCCATTCTTCCAGGTCCCGGTTGGAACGCTTTCGCCGAGAAACAAGGTGAGGATATAGTCTCCATGCCCCTTGTTGGCCGAAATCATGCGGAACTTCTGAAGGAAAGAGACATCACCGAGTCCGTTCTTGTCTGCCGGCAGGTTGGCCGGATTGTTGTGTTCTATATAGGGCGGCAGGTTGAAGAGGAGCTCGACGCGCTCCCAAGGGATGAGTTCGAGGCCCTTGCCGCCATCGTAGTTGATCAAGTCGTTCCCGGTCGCCATCTGCTCGACCAGGAGATCGGCGCGAAACTCCTGCTCCAGCCGGGGGGTCACGGTCACCAGCGGCGTCATCCAATTTGGCTGATCGGCCTTGGCCTGGTCCGAACGGTCAAGCCATCCGCCCCAAAAGCCCTCCTGCGCCTGCAGCGCGCAGCACGAGAAAAAACCGATGCATATGCACAACCTTAGTTTGTGAGAGATCATGGGCCATTGTCGTTTAAACGTGAACATGTCTTGTAAAAGAGATCCTATCGCATTACCGAATTCGAAGCAAGCTGCATGGTATGCACGCCGTGCAGGCGAGTGTGGGGGAGCAACGGGCCCGCGCCAGCGAGGAGCTGTGCGGCTCCAATGCCGTGTCGAGACTCCTCTCGACACGTGCTCGCGCCGGGATACCAAGCGCCGGCAGAAGTGCCGGCGCGGCACGCAAGAGTGCGTGCGCCACGCGAAGACGGCTAGGTTATCTCATAACGAGCCGTAATCGCGGAGCGCGGCCGGCTCGGTGCGGACCTGGCGCCGCTCGCTCACCCCTTTTTCCGCACCGGATCGCCGTACAGGATTCCGCGGCCGAACGTGCCTATGTAGACCCGGCCGTACAGCTTGGGGTCGCCGGTGATTTGCGTCACCAAGCCCCACTGGTGCTGGTCGTCGTTGATGCGCGTCCAGGTTCGGGCCCAGTCGTCCGAGCGGAGAATGCCGCGCAGGCCGTTTACGACGCCTATGATGTACAGGGCCGGGTCGCTTGCGCCGGGCGCGGCCTTGCCGAAACCGAAGCCATGCAGTTCGGTGACCGCGTCGATGCGGGTGAAGGTCTTGCCCGTGTCGGTGGAGTGATAGAGACCGTTGAGTGCGGCCAGCCAGATGTCGCCTTCCTTGCCGGGGGTGGCGCAGAGACGGTTTTGGCCCCCCCAGCCATAGGTGCCACCCTCGCTGCGCTCGGGCAATCCGCCGGGCAAGGTGATTGGCCGCTCGACGAACGTGGCGGCGCCGTCGGTGCTGAGGAAGAGCTTGCCTTCAAACAGCGACATGGCGTAGAACTTCTTCGGGTTCACACGGTCCGCTATGATGCGCGTGTTGTTGGGCCCGCCCTTGGACTGCGTCCACGTGGCGCCTTTGTCGGTGGTGAAGAACGCCGGGCTGCCCCAGGGAACCCAGACCCAGGTAGCGCCGTCGGAGGAAACCGCGACGTCTCCCATACTCGGCCCCCTTCTGCCGCCCTGCGGCCCGGCCGCCGAAGGCTGGGCCGCCGGAGGTTGGGTGGCCGGCGGCTGCCAGGTCTTGCCGCTGTCGAGCGAGTAGCTGATGTTGAAGCCGGGCAAGTGGTGATGCGAGCACACGCCCACGCGCACGATCACCTCGGGCTTGTTCTCGGCGCAGGTAATCGCGCTGCTGTTGTTGAACACCGGCGGGCTGGAGGCCCCTTCCGGCGCCGGCTTGTCGAGGTCCCAATGCACGAACCCGCCGTAGTCCCCGATGGCGCTGAGCAGGTGCGCGCCCCTGATCGGGCTGACCAAGTCCGACACCGCCGTCTGTTCGATGCCGGAGGCCATGATGCTCCATCTGGTGGGCTTGCCAGCGTCCAGATCGGTGAGGTTGAAAGTCTCCCAGCCGCCGTAGCCGGTGGTGAACATGGCGTGTTTGGAATCTGCCGGATCGATCTCGATATCGAACATCCAATGGATGGGAGTGGTGGCGGTATAAGGCGCCAGGCTGAAATCGAACGTGCCGCCTCCGCCTCCGCCGAACACCGCCTTCCAGGTTTTGCCGCCGTCGATGGTGCGGAACATATCGTCCTCACCGCCGGCTCCGTTCATACGGCCAAAGGTGCTGGCGATGACCACCTTGGGATTGTGCGCGTCCACGGCGACCGCGGCCCATCCGAACGATTCGTTCTTGGAGGCGTCGGGTTTCACCGGCGTGATGTCGGTCCAGGCCCCGGACTTGGTATCGAGCTTCCAGACGGCGCCAGCGGTCATGCGGCTGGGTCCGGGCGCCGTGCCGTAGGAAAGATAGAGCGTTCCATCGGACGCCATCACCATGTGGGTGGGCCGGTACCCGGTGGGCTGGCCGGGCACGGGCTGCCAGGTTTTCCCGGCATCCGTGCTGCGGAACAGGTTATCGCGGCCCATCAGGGAGACGGCGACATAGATGGTTGAGCTGGTCTTACCCTTCGAGCCGCTGCTGGGGTCGACCAGGGTGACGACGATTCCGCTGCCGCGGACGGCTCGCCCACGGCCGCCGCCCATTGCCGGCGCCTCACCGGTGGGCGGCGCTTCAGTCACATCGGGAAAGCTATCCACTTTGCTCCAGGTCACCGCGGCGTCCGTGCTTCTCCACAGGCCGGCCTGACGCGTGCCGAGATATAGGACTTTGCCGTCGTTCGGATCCACGGTCATGCGCTCACCGTTGCCGCGGCCGTCTTCGTTGCCGCCGAACTTGAAAGGCACGTTGGTCCGCTCAAAAGTCTTGCCGCGGTCGCTGGAGCGCAGGATGGCGCCGTTCGGAGTGTGGGCATCGGTATACGTGCCGCAGGCGAGGTAGACGCGGTTCGAATCGGCAGGATCCAGCGCAATGCTCTCCACACCCATCAGGTTAGAATCCTCGTACGACACCCAATCGAGCAGCGGTTCCCAGCGCTTGGTCCGGCCGTTCCAGCGATAGGCGCTGCCCATATCGGTGCGGACGTAGCGGACGCCCTTGGCGGTGGGGTGGAAAATGATGCCGTCCACAAAACCGCCGCCCACAATCTGGACGCTCTTCCAGGTATAAGGTTCAGAGGCGGGCTTGCCGGCCGGGTTTTGGGCGGTAGCGGGGATCAGAAAGGCCAAGGCGATTAAGACGGACGCGATAGCTACGGCAAAGACACGATGCGCGGACATGACGGCTCCTTTGCAGATTTCGGGTTGCGAAACACTCATTGTACGCGGCAGGCGCGAAGCGCGCAATGCAAGCTGGGCGCCGCCCGCCACACGCAATCCGTTATTATGAGTGGGCGCTTACACCTCACGATATATGGCGGAGTCTGGCAAAGTTCCGGAAAGCCCACTTCGTATCCGCGGCTCAGAGCCTGTTCTCGTCAGCTATCGAGCGATCGACGGCGCATCCACGCGCACCCCGATTACGGCGGGGCCCTACTGCGTGGCGATTTCTCCGAGTTGCTTTAGCACGACTTGCCATCGTATAACCGAGCACAAGACTGGCCAGACGAATTTCCGTCTCGGCGGAATTGACATCACCATGAGGAAAAGGAGTCTCTAATGTTCCGTCTTCTAAGCATCGCGTTCCTGATCGGCCCGATGACCGGCTCAGCTCCGGCAACGGCCCAAGCTCCGAACGCGGCCGCACGCCCAGCGCGCCCGGCGCCGCCGACGCGCGATCCCAACACGCCCGGTTATGTTACGGCGAAGGACTTACCTGACGGCGCTAACGCTCCGGCAAAGGAGGACGGAAACTTCATCCTCGGCCCCACGCACAACCGCGCACCGGAGACGATCGCGCAGGAAGGTGTGCCGCAGGGAGCGGTCTTCACCTTTACCATGGAATCGGCGGACAGCAAGATCTATCCCGGCATCGCGCGCGAGGCCAACACCTTTGGCCAGGCAGATCCCACCGACCCCGCCAAGATGGCAGTCACTAGCAGCCACCCGGCCCCCTACACTCGCCGAGTGGCTGTTTATGTCCCCCAGCAATACGTCCCCGGCACGGCCGCGCCGTTCATCGTCGGAGCGGACGGACCTGACCGGGCGTTGTTCACGGCCCTCGACAATCTGATCGCCCAGCGCCGGGTGCCCGTGATGATCGCCATCTCCATAGGCAATGGCGGCGGCGACGCCCAGGGAAGTGAGCGCGGCTTGGAATACGACACGATGTCAGGCCTTTACGCGGAGTTCGTCGAGAAAGAAGTGCTGCCTCTCGTCGAGAAGCAATACAACGTGAAACTGACCAAAGATCCCGAGGGCCGGGCGACGATGGGCGGCAGTTCCGGCGGCTCGTGCGCCCTGATCATGGCGTGGTATCATCCAGAGCTATATCACCGCGTTCTCACCTACTCAGGCACCTACGTAAACCAGCAGTGGCCGCCAAACCCGCAGACTCCCCACGGCGCATGGGAGTTTCACGAACACCTCATCCCCAATACCCCGGCCAAGCCGCTACGCATCTGGATGGAAGTCGGCGACAGGGACCTTTTCAATCCGAATGTCATGCGCGACAACATGCACGACTGGGTCGCCGCTAACGAGAACATGGCCAAAGCGCTGGCCGCCAAGGGCTATCATTATCAGTTTGTGTTTGCGCGCAACGCCGGGCACACCGACGGCGCCGTGAAACAACAAACCCTGCCCGAGGCGCTCGAATATGTATGGCAGGGGTATCCTATCGCGGGGCCGAGGAATTGATCTGACCAGTGTTGCGCTGGCCCACTTCGTTCATCTCTCCGAAGGCGCGCACGAGGTTGGCTACCGCTTCGCCAGTCTTTGCTTCGGCCCGAAGATCCGGGCACCTCAGCACCCGGCGGCATAACACCTAAGCGCGCAGGCGATGGGCGAGTGTTCCGGCGCAGGAACGCTCCCGAAAACCGACCGAAGGGTCGAGTGAAGTGCGGAGTCAGGCTCCCGGAAGCGCGTTTCCCGGCGTACGTTATAATAGCCGTCCGGCGATGGAACGTACCGAGCCTACGCGAGCGCCCACGGCGGGCGGCCTTTCGCGGTATCAGCTCCTGGTCCTGCTGGTGGCCTGGCTGGGATGGGTCTTCGACTCGATGGACGCCACCATTTACAACCTGGTGCTGACGCCCGCGCTCCGCGAACTGCTGGGCAACCGCGGTACTCCGGCGAACATTGGCTGGTACGGCGGCATCATCCTGGCGATCTTCCTGGTGGGCTGGGCGCTGGGCGGCATCCTCCTCGGCGTCCTGGCGGACTACGTCGGGCGCGCGCGCACGCTCGTCATCGCCATTCTGATCTACGCCGTGTTCACCGGGCTGGCGGGCTTCTCGCACTCCTGGTGGGAACTGGCGATCTATCGTTTCCTGACCGCGCTCGGCGTCGGCGGCGAATGGGCCTCAGGCGCAACGCTGGTGGCCGAGGTGCTGCCCGAGTCGTGGCGCGTCAAAGGCGCGGGCATCCTGCAATCCGCCTGGGGCGCGGGATACTTCCTCGCCGCCGGTGTGTACCTGCTGCTTTCCGCACAATCCTGGCGCGTAATGTTTTTCGTGGGCCTACTGCCGGCGCTCGTGGGACTGTTCGCATTGCTGAAAGTGCATGAACCGGAGCGGTGGAAAGCCGCCAGGCGATCGGGCGCGGACCGCCTCACGCTGTGGGAGTTGTTCGGCCCTGCCCATCGTCGCGACACCATCGTCGGTTCCGCGCTGGCGTTCGTCGCCGTCTTCGGGCTGTGGGGCGCGACGAACTGGACGCCGTCGCTGGTTCGTGAGATGTTCGAGCCGGGCCGTCTCGCCGGCGCCGGGATCACCCGGATGGTCAGCTACGCAGTGATGAGCCTGAATGGCGGAGCCATTGCCGGGTATTTCGCGTTCCCCCCGCTGGCCGAGCGCATCGGCCGCCGGTCTGCGTTCGCCTGGATGATGATGGGCGCGGCCATCGCGCTTCCGGCCATATTTCTCGTGCCCAGATCTTACGCCACCGTGCTCGCTACACTGCCGGTTCTCGGGTTCTTCACCAACGGCATCTTCAGCGGCTTCCCGATCTACCTTCCCGAGCTGTTCCCCACGCGCATGCGCGCAACCGGCGCCGGTTTCTGTTTCAACGCCGGCCGCCTGCTGGCCGCGTCCGGACCGTTCCTGACGGGGTACCTGGTCGCGCAACTGGGCAGTTTTGGGCGGGCCGCGAGCGCGGTCGCGCTGATCTACGTTGTGGGAATGCTCGTGCTGCTCTTCGCACGCGAGACCAAAGGGCAGTCACTGATGTAACCCAAACTGCCCGCGGCGCGAGCGTAGTCCGCGATAGGGACCAAGGGCGAGAAAGTTCGCACACCATACGCACACAAATCCGCTCGAAGAAACGCGCGCTTCGACGGGCGGGTTAAACCTAAGTTATTTATTTTGTTGGTGCTGGAGGTGGGGGTCGAACCCACATGCTCAGTGAAGAGCGCGGGATTTTGAGTCCCGTGCGTCTGCCAGTTCCGCCACTCCAGCAAGTCTATGACTCATTTGAGTTTACCTCATTTTGATACTTCGCGCACTGTAATGGTTCTTGTAATGGTCACGCGGCCCTATCATTTCACCCTCCGCAGCTGCGCCGCCTGCTCCTGCTTGCGCTGCCTCGCGTACTCTTCCAGGCGCTCTCCGGCGCCACGAACGTCCGCCTCGCCGACGATGTTGTACCGGTCAAAAACGCTCCGCGTGACATGCGCCTTAGTTCGTTCTTTCGGGCGCCGGTGTGGTAGCCGCATACAAACCAGTTCCTTGGTGAATGCGGCAGCGTAGACCTTGAGCGTGTCCGAGTTGTCTTCCTGCAAGCATCCTGAACCTCATGAGGCCTTACATAAGAAACGCACCAATGAATACTGCGATCCGTCAGCTTCATGGCAACCTTGGACCATCCGTGCCGGGGATCACCCGCGTAAGGTCTTCGCTCAGAATCGACGGACACCAGTTCGCTTCGATGTGCTCGATGACCAGTTCGGTGCCGCGCGCATGGCTGACGAACGGGCGTTTGCGCGGATCGTACATCGCGTCGGTCAGATCCCGCACCACCACTACATTGAAGCCGAGCCGCTTCATCTCGCGGACTCCAAAGGCGCGGTTGAGGATACAGATGTTGGTGTGGACGCCCATAAGGGCGATATTGGTGATGCCTTCCTGCTTACAGAAGTTGTAGATTTCCTGGCCGCTGTCGCTGATGCCGTCATAACCGACGATATCAATGGCCGGGTGCTCCCGCTCCCAGGGATACAAACCTCTGGTGGTGGCCGGTGCGGGACCTGTAAAATCCTTGAAAATCGGGTCATCACAGGCAGCCACTATCGGAAATTTGCGCAACTCGTCCTGATCGGGCTCGGTAGCCCGAACCGGGATGGGTGAGGGAGTCATCGCTGCACGTTGCATCCTCTGCCGCTCGGGTCTTCCCTCGTAGAATTTCATGGTGTCACTGGGAGCGTGAATGACCATCACACCCAGGCTTCGCGCGGCGCTAACGACCTGGTTCATCCGCGGTGCGATTGCGGCCACCCGTTGCGCCGAAAGACGGCAGGTGTGAGTGTCCCACATATCAATAATAATGATGGCCGTCTGAGCCACCTCCCAGCGCAGTGCCTCTTCCGAGACCCGGATGTTGCCGCTCCCGGGCGGCTGCTCCCCGCGCCGACGCGCCCGTAGGCTAATCGTCCCGGGGACTTTTGGCCGATTTGGCAGCGATTCGCTCCCCGACTGCGGGCCCTGCGCCATCGCCAGCCCCAGCGCTCCCAGCAGAATGGCTAGAAAAGATCGTCGGTACATAATCCTCCTATGATGTTTTGTCTACTCCAGACTTTTCGTGCAGCTCGGGGCCGACCAACGGGAGGCCGCACAGAGCCGCAAGCTGTAAATGATTTTGCCTTTGCATTGGCCCCCTTTCCCTTCTCATTA
>JBEKXZ010000055.1:0-23733 GCA_049511495.1 Bryobacteraceae bacterium
CCGGCACACGATCCTCCGGCGACAAATAGCTGAACATCGGCTTCTGACTGAGATCATCTCCGCGCATACAACATAGACGTACAGAAATGTTCCCGGTAACCAAAAACTTACTTTTTCAGCAGCCTCTTCAGCTTGCCCAGCCGGTGATAATGGGGAAGTCATGATTGAAACCGGACTGGCGGGCAAGGTTGTCATTGTTACCGGCGGCGCAGCGGGCATCGGCAAGGCTACCGCGCGGCGCTTCGCCCAGGAAGGCTGCAAAGTGGCTTCCTGGGACGTGCGGGCAGCGGAGCCGGAAGCGGGCGGCATCTTCCAGAAGGTGGATGTGACCAGCGCGGCCGCGGTGGAGAGCGCCTTGGAGGAAACGGAACGCGCGCTGGGGCCGGTGTACGCGCTGGTCAACAATGCGGGCATTCTGCGCGACGGGCAGATCGTCAAATTCAAAGAAGGCGCGATCGCCGGTGTGATGAGCGACGAGCAATTCGACGCGGTGATTGCGGTGAACCTGCGGGGCGTGTTCGTGGCCACGCGGGCCGCCGCCGCGCGCATGATCCGGACGGGCGCGGGCGGGGTGATTCTCAACGCCTCCAGCGTGGTCGGGTTGTATGGCAATTTCGGGCAGACCAATTATGTCGCCAGCAAAGCCGGCGTGATCGGGATGACGCGTGTGTGGGCGCGCGAATTCGGCCGGTTCGGGATTCGCGTCAACGCCGTGGCGCCGGGCATCATCGACACGGACATGATGAAGGCCGTCCCGGAGAAGGCACGCGAGGGATTGCGCGCGCATACGCCGCTGGGCCGCATGGGTCAACCCGAGGATATCGCCAACGCGTACCTATGGCTGGCCTCGAACGCGGCGAGTTTCGTGACCGGCGCGGTGCTCAGCGTCGACGGCGGCGTCGTGACGGGCACGTAAGGGCGGGCCCACGTCTGTTATGAGCGCAGCACCTGGTTCGGGTCGATGCCGGCGGCGAGGCGGGCGGGGAGATAGCTGGCAACGGCTGCGACGGCTGCCAGAAATACGAGCGCGGCAGCAAACACCAGCGGGTCTGTGGCGCTGACCTGCACCAGCGTGGCGGCAACCACACGAGTCACCGCGAGTGCCGCAGCCATGCCGACCACGAGCCCGACCAGGGTGAGCGCCATGCCCTGCTTGACCACCATGCCGACCACGTCACCGGGGCGTGCGCCGAGCGCGATGCGGATACCGATTTCGTGGCGGCGTTCGGCGACCGCGTAGGCCATCACTCCGTACAGCCCGAGCGCCGCCAGAAGCAGCGCCACCCCGCCCAGCACGGACAGCATGGTGGCCGCCAGTTTCTCGGTGAACAGCGCGGCGTTGATATTTTCGGCCATCGGCATGGAGTCGAAAACGCCGGCGTCGGGATCGATCGAGCGCACGGCGCGGCGCACAAGCTCCACTGCCAGCAGCGGGTCGCCGGCTGTGCGCACATACAACCGGATGCCCATATCTTCGCGGTAGACCTGGCGGAAAGGCACGTAAAAGTACGGCTTGGCCGCTTCATTCAGCGTTTCGTATTTGCTATCCTTGGCCACACCGACCACATCGAACCACCGGCCCCAGCCATGCACGTGCTGGCCGATGGCGTAGCGGCCGCCGAAGAAGCGCTGGGCAAAGGTCTGGCTGACGATCATCACCGGCGCCGACTTCTCATCGTCGTGATCGGTGAAATCACGACCCTCCACGAGCGGGATCCGCAGCATGTCGAAGTAGGCCGGGGCCACCACATTGCGGTCGATCTTCATGTTCTCACTGGGACCCGGCACGTAGCCTTGGATCTCCAAGGTTTCCCACCACTGGCCGGAAAAGGATAGCGGAACGGTATGAGCATAGGTTACGGCGGTCACGCCCGGCTGCGACAAGACGCGATCGCGCAACCGTTCCACAAACTGCTTGCGCTCCGCAACCGCGTACCCGTTCAGGGCCAGGTGCGACACCAGCACGTGGCTGGGATCGAAGCCGGGGCTGATCTGGCGCGCGGCCTGAAAGCTGCGGGCGAACAAACCTGCACCGATGATGGCGACCAGCGCCAGAGCGACTTGGGAAACCACCAGCAGCCGCTCGATGCGGTGCGAGCCGGCGCCGCCCGATCCCGCGCGGCCGCCTTCTTTCAACGATTCGTTGAGATTGGCGCGGGCCATATGCCAGGCAGGTGCGATACCGGAAACGGCGCACGCCATCAGGCACAGCAGAAAGGTGAAGGCCACCACGTCCCCGCTCAGAGGAAAATCGACCGCCACCGGAAGGCCGGAGGGCGGCACCATGCCTCCCAGCGACTGACTGAACCACGAAGTGACAGGCACAGCGATCAGGCCGCCTAGCACGGCCAGCACCAGGTTTTCGCTGAGTAACTGGCGCACCAGGCGGCCGCGGCCGGCGCCCACCGCCATGCGCACGCTGAACTCCCTTTGCCGGGCGGTCGTGCGCGCTAGCAGCAGGTTGGCCACGTTGGCGCAGACAATCATCAGCACCACGCCGCAGACAGCCATCAGGATGATAAGCGGCTCCAGCAACGCTGTCTGGGCGCCGGAATGGGCTTTCCAGATTGGCAGCACGGTGGCGCTAATACCGCGATTGTGTTCCGGGTCCGCTTCCGCCATGTGGCGCGCTTGCGCTTGGATTTCAGACCGCGCCTGCTCCAGGGTGACGTTCGGCCGAAGACGCGCGAGGCCGATCATTTGGCGCGTTCCGCGATCCGTGAGCGACCAATCCTGCAGCGCTTTGAGCTGCGCGCCCATGGTGACCGGAACCCACATGTCGAACATCAGTCCGGGCACGGAGCCGACGAACGACGCCGGCACCACGCCCACGATGGTCAACTGCTGGCGGTTCACGCGCAACAGTTGACCAACCGCGCCGGGATCGGCGTTGAAGCGGCTCTTCCAGAGGCGCTCGCTAATAACCAACACGGGGTGGGAACCCTGCGCGTCGCCATACTCATCGGGCGTGAACATTCTGCCCAGAATCGGCTTTACGCCGAGCACGGCAAAATAATTGCCCGTAACGAGTTCGCCCCAGACATGCTCCGCATGCGCGTCCTGGCCGATGTTGAACGGCAGCATCGCGGAACCCGTCAGGCCGCTGATCAGCCTCAGGTGATCGCGGTAATCCCGGTAATCGGGGTAGGACGTAGTCAGAGCGTCGCCGTTCGGCGCCACGGTTTCAAACGCGACCAACCTGGCTGGGTCGGCCACGCCGGGCACAGGATGCAAGAGGACGCCGTCGATCCAACTGAAAACCGTGGAATTGGCGGCGATTCCGGCGGCCAGCGTTAGCACCGCGATCAGGGTGAAACCGGGGCTCCGCAGGGCCATGCGGAAACCGAAGCGGAGATCCTGGATGAGGGTTCGCACGACCGAATATGGGCAATTGTCATACCAACTCCGCAGGCTGATTCTAGAGCCGAAAACGCACGGCAGCGTGTCGGCTTCGCCGGGAGCGTTCGAAATTGGGACGGGATGTGCGCAGGCGAACGGGCCGAGCGGGTTCGGCCTGCTCAAGAACATCCGAGCGAAAAAGCCAAGGCCGCGCAAACCTCCCGCATACGCTCCGCGCTCAGGGCACCGACGCGGCGTCCCAGTCGCGCCTGGGCGATGGTGACGGCGTTATGCAGGTTGACGGCGCAGCGGCTTTTCACTCCGTCATCGATATCCAGGATCACTTCGGAAGGCACGCCGCGAATGGTTGATGTGATCGGTGCGATGGTGACGGTCGCGAGGTGGCCGATCACACTGTCGCGCGTCAGAACCAGCACCGGCCGCTGCTTGTCCGGCGGCGCGAACCGGCACAGGCGGACCTCGCCCCTGCTCAGGTTTCCGGCCACGCCGCGGCATCCTCCCAGACGCGGTACTCTTCCTCACGCTGCGGATGGGCCAGATACCCGCGCCGGTCCCGCTCTTCCAATTCCAACTCACGCAAGCGTTTGAGGTGCTGCTCGAGAGCCTGGCGGATCAAGGCGGACCGGTTCACCTTGCGCCGCTTCGCCGCAAGATCGGCCGCCCGCAGGAGCTTTGCATCCAGTACAACCTGTATGGTCACAATTGTGGACTCCATTCCACAGTATAGTCCACACACGCGGGCAAGCTAAAGCATGCCCCACCCACGCGGCTCATCGGATAGACTGGAGTTGCCGCTTATGGACCTTGCCAGAATTCAACAGGAATTGCGCAACCAGGCGCTCGACGGCTGGTTGTTTTTCGATCATCACATGCGCGACCCGCTGGCGTACCGGGTGCTGGGATTCACGCCGCCACGGACGCCGACACGCCGCTGGTATTACCTGATACCGGCTACGGGCGAGCCGCGCGGCCTCGAGCATCGCATCGAGCGCGGCATGACCGCGGGGGCGCCGGGCGAGAAGCTGCTGTATGCCGGCTGGAGCGAGCAGGTGGACCGCCTGCGCCAGATGACGGCCGGGCTGAAGCGTGTGGCGATGCAGTATTCCCCGCTGTGCGCCATTCCCTACGTGGCAATGGTGGATGCGGGCACTGTGGAGCTGGTGCGCAGCCTCGGCCTGGAGGTGGTCAGCTCGGCGGAATTGATTCAGGTGTTCGAAGCGCGTTGGACGCCGGCGCAATTGGAATCGCACCTGGAAGCCGGACGCAGGGTGGACAAAGTGCGTGCCGAAGCCTTCGCGCTGATTGCCGAGCGCACCCGCAACCGCGCTCCGCTGAGCGAGGTGGAAGTGAAGAACGCCACTCGGGAACGCTTCGCCGAAGCGGGGCTGATAACCGATCACGGCCCGATCGTGGGCGTGAACGCCAATTCGTCCGACCAGCATTACGAACCGACCGAGGAAGTTAGCGCGCCGATCCGCGCCGGCGATTGGGTGCTGCTCGATATGTGGGCCAAGCTCGATCAGCCGGAGGCGGTCTACTACGACATCACCTGGACCGGTTTCTGCGGCGACCAGCCGCCGGAAGAGATGCGCAAGGTTTTTGCCGTGGTGACGGCCGCGCGTGACGCCGCCATACGCCGCGTGCAGGCAGCGGTTGCGGGAGGCCAAGAATTGCGCGGCTTCGAGGTGGACGACGCCAGCCGAGAGGTGATTACGAGCGCCGGCTACGGCGAATATTTCGTGCATCGCACCGGCCATTCGATCGGCGTGGAAGTGCATGGCAACGGCGCCAACATGGACAACCTGGAGAACCACGATGAGCGGCGCGTGATCCCGTGGACGTGTTTTTCGATTGAACCCGGCGTGTACCTGCCGCATTTCGGCGTACGCTCGGAGATCGATATGTTCGTGGGCGATAACGACGCACGGGTAACCGGCGAGATCCAGCGGGAAGTACAGTTGCTGTAGGGCGAAGCTTGCGCTACGCACCGGCTTGCCAGGCGGCCTCAACCAGCGAAACGGCCTGCCGCGGGAGGGTGAGGCTCACGCTCTGTTTTTTATCCTTTCGTCGAGGGCAACGGCGCCCGCTGACTCGACGCTCCCGCGTTCGGCGCCGCCATCATTCCCACAGGCGGAAAACCTCAGTACCGGCTTGTCGATGCCGTTGGCGGCCAGCGTGCGATAAGCCAGTCCCAATATGCCGCGAAGCGTTTCCCTTGTGTTGTCGCCGGGTCACACGGCCACGAAAACATTACAGGGCAGATTTGTTGTTTATGACACAGTGGAAATAAGGGAGCGGTTGCCGGCGATTGGATTTGTTTATTTCCTGACACGTTCTTAGGTTAGTTGCGGCGCGATCAAAACGAATACCGCAACTGGCCGAACAGGTTCCGCCCCGGCTCGGGAACCTTGATGCCGGAAGCGAATGGGTCTCGATAGTACGACAGGTATTCGTAGTAGAAGCGGTCGAGCAGGTTATCGACGGTGAAGCTTCCGGATAGCTTGCGATGCGTAAAGCCAAGCTTGATGTCCAGCAGGCCGTAGCCAGCCGTCGGCACCTCGTTCAGATCGCTGTCCACCAGCGATTGCCGGTTCACCGTTACCGTGCCCAACTCGGCAAACGCCCATCTGTGTGCGTAACGCAGGGCGCTCCAAACGCGCAGCGGAGGCATCTCGGGCAGGTTGTGGCTCAGAACGTTGACTCCCATCTGAGGAGTTACCGTCCCGCGCGAATAAGAGCCTCCTCCGCTGAGTGAGAGAGCGGGAGTTAGCGTGACGCCATACGCCATCTCGCCACCATAGATGCGCGCATCGACGTTGGTATAGGAACGGGCGGTGGTCACGCCGGCCATGTCCATCGCGCTCATCGGTCCGCTGTCAGTCATCATGTTTAACTGGGGCTGGTTGTTTACCAGAATGAAGTTATCAAGGAACGAGTAAAAGAACGCAGGCCGCAGATAGAAGCGCGTGTGAGTGGCGCTCCATCCGGCGGTGATTTCCGTGTTGCGGGTCATCGGCAGTAGCGGATTGCCGACGGTCGTAGCGCCCATTCCGACCAGGTCGATATAGCGCTCCTCGGCATCCGGGACGCGCCCTGTGGTGCCGGCGCCCAAGAATAACTCGCTCGACTTCGGTAGAGCATAGCTGAGGCGCGCGTTGCCGGAGCCGTAGTTATCGTCGTTGCCAGTCCGCCGCGTGTTATGGAACTGGTAATAAAGGTCCGTCGACGCTTGCACCGATCCAACCTCCATTTGCGCGTGATCGAAACGCAGCCCCGCGCTCAGCTTCAACCTTTCGGTGATTGCGCGCCGGTAGTTCACGAAAGAGCCCGCGGTTTCGGTATTGACATCGGGAATCGCGGGGCTGACCGTCGTCATGCCGCCCATGTTCATGTAACTGAGCATGTCCCAGTTGCGATGATAAGTCTCCGCGCCCACGGTGATGTCCTGTCCTAAGTCGCCTTCCACGCGTCCGCCGATGGTCCGCGTCGAGGCGTCGGCGGCCATCATCCAGTTTCCCATCATGGCCGAAGTGCGCTGGTCGTCGGACATGAAGTGCCGGACCTGCGTGAAGTAGCTCTCGACGCGCAGGTTGCGAAGTACCGGCGTCAGATCCTGGGCGGAGTACTTGAAAGTCGCCCGGTCGGCGTTGTCGTGGTCAGAGTCCATCGTCAGATAAGGATAGAGAATCAGGCCTGCCTGCTGGCGCGTGTAGCCAAGCGAAATCTGTTGGCGGTCCGAGAGCGTGAAACGCGTCTCGAACCAGCCCGTGTTGATGTCGAAGGCCCGCTGCCGTTTGCCGCTTTCGCTGTAATTGGCGTAATCGGTGAAAGGACGGCCGGAGCCGTCCTTATAGGGATCCGAGTCGCGATAAGAGTAACCGCCGAGGATCTGAACGGTTCGGCTGCCGTAAGAGGCCGTTACGCTGGGGTTATAGTAACCGAACGAGCCGGCACTGAGGGACGGCCGCAGATTGAAGCCCATACCGGGGCTTTTCGTGACGATGTTCACCACTGCGCCGAGGCTGCCCTGGTCAGTTACGTCGAAGGCCCCTTTGCTTACCTCGACGTAATCCACTTCGGCGAAGTCGACGTGCTCGGCCGGCGGGTCCATGTGGGCCGGACACGCACCATAAGTACGCGATCCGTCGACCAAAACAACGATGTTGTTCTGCTGGAATCCATCGATGACCAAGTCGTTGGCGATGCCTGCCTTGCGGATCTTAAACACGCCGTCGAGCGCCGTCAGCGCCTCACCGACATCCTTCGCCGCGCTTTCGCGCACCCCGCTCATGTCCAGCACAGACTCATTGGGCGGCGACGCCGCCTGGATCTCCACCGACTGGCGGTAGGGGGCAATGTCCAGCACCAGCGCCAGCTTATGCTTCACCGCGTCCACCAGATGGACCGCCTGGCTCGCTGGTTCAAAGCCGCTCGCCGCGACGAGGATGGTGTACACGTCCTCCGCCCGCGCACCGGCTGGAGCGGCCAGCGTGAAATCTCCGCTGCTGCCCGTCTTGGTCTCAGCCACGGTACGTCCGTCGGCCAACAGTTGCACGGCGGCATCCTGCACCACGGCGCCGGAGCGGTCGGTCACGGTTCCGCGCAGAACCTCCGCCCCAGACAGGCTCAGCGGCACAATCACACACGCCAGTAAGCAGGTTAAAAGACTCCTTTTATCCATTTAAACCTCGAACGATGATTCCAGCTAATTGGAGACCATGCGATCCTGGCGACGGTGCCACCCTCCAGTCCTGTCTCGGCTGATCGCAGCCATGCAGTGCAGGTAAAGGCTAGATCGAGGGAGGGGGCCGTTCAAAGAGAGCGAAACCAATCTCGGCGGATCCGCGCGGTGGTAGGGCCTGGATTCGCAAACTCGATACGGGGACGATCGGCCTGACCGCGGTCCGAGCCGCGGCCAGACTCGCCGCCGCAGGTGCGGACACCGTCGCAACCTGTCCGCAACCTCCTGGACACTTCGACGAGGCAGTCCAGCCCGGGCCGTCCGGGTGCGAGATCCTGTCCACCCTCCGGCAGTGGCAAACCTTCGACCGACTGCAGCACTGCATGCCGCAGCTCGACCTCGCGCTTCCGCCGAGCGGGAGCAAACCCGCGTCGTACGGGATCAGGAGAAGAAGCAGCAGGAGCCCTGCCGCGGCTGAGCGCCAGACCGAAGAAAGCGCGTCAAAGAAGGAGGCACATGTAACCCCTTTGCGCCATCGCCGCCACTGCCGACCCTGCAAGCCGAACGTCTCCTTCGTGGGAAGTGTAACACGCAGAAGGAAGTGCTCTGAGGCTCCCACTGTCGGCTAGTCACGGAACATCCGGCGAATGCATTTGCGTTTTTTGGAAACGTTCGTCATATAAATTTCACTGACCATTCCGCGCGCCCGGGCGCGCGCATCGCCATCGAGCCGCGCGACACCCCGTGGCTGACGTTCACGCCGCAACTGGCGCGAGGGGGGTAGGGGACCGCGGGGTGTCCGTACGAATCTCCGATATCGCGGGGATGCGGCTCAGTTGTGGAATCCTGCTGGACGGCGTTTCACCGGATCCATCCGTGTGCCAGTCCGGATCAGGCCGAAAGTCAATCCGTCACTCGGATAAAGGTCCGCCACACGGGCTCGTCGTCCCAAATCAAGTCAATGCGATAGATGCCTGGGCTCAATGGTCCAAGCGCAAAGCTAAAGCTCGAACGCATCGGGCTCGAAGGCAGTGAGGTTTTCTTCGGTGCTGCTGCGACGCGAACACGATTTTGGTCGTCATACACCTTGGCCGCCAGCATCCCTTTTGACACTTTCCCTTTCTTCTGCCATTCGGAAATGACCCAGACTAGCCCGTCACGGCGCGAAAACTCATATACTTCACGCGGCAACGGGTCGCCAGCCGACTTACTCATCTCCAGCGCCGTTGTAACGTAAATGAGCCCCTCCATCTCGGATAGGGGCGCAGTGAGCGCTCCCGTGGCTGCCAGTTCGCCCAGCGTGGACGCCTCCTCGGGCGCTTTCTCCGGGATACCGGACACCGGCGTCGCTGCATTGACCATATCGACGGACATGCGAAGCGCAGGGTTGACACCCATGTGACGCGCGTCGAATCGCGTCCCCGGCATCACGCTGCCGCCCAAGATCGCTACGACCCTTCCCCTTGGGTCAAGCAAAGGTCCGCCGGCGGCTTCGGAAGATAGTGAGGGTGTGAGCTGAATCCTTTCTCCGAACCCCTGCACATTCTGCTCTCCCGAGATATCAACGCCGCCAATCGCTCTCGCCCCGCCTTCCACGTTGAAGGCGATCAGCCGCTCGCCAACGGTGACGAGCTTGGGGTCGCCCAGTGGCAGCGCTGGGAGATTGCCTGTGATGACTGCGACCACAGCCCAGTCGCCGCTGCGGGACCAGGCGCTGATCTCATCCGTTTCTTCTTTGCGCCCTCCGGCAAATTCGATCTCCAGTTTGCTTGCGCCGTCTACCGCTTGGAGCGCGGTCACGACCCGATCCTTGCTCAAAATAAACCCCGACGCGGTGTCTATGCGCTTACCCGTCGCGTCGAACTTCCGCACCCATACCAACGATGGCAAGCTCGCCCGGAAGATCTGATCCAGCGTGGGGAGCTTCGGGGCAGGCTCCGGCGCGGGGCTCGGTGATGGATTGGTTCCGGCGATCTCGAACGAATGAGCCCCGGAGGGTTGGCCGTCGATTCGCACCTCGAGCGCCCATACTCCGGCCATCATGTTAGGAGCCAGTTCGTAGGTCCAATAACAGGATAGGTCTTTGGTCTTGGATTCGATTTTGACCTCGGGGGATATTGAGTCGACCCGCCCGTCCGGACGCCTCCAGAGACCCGTCAGGACGTGCGTGCCGAGCGGTCCTTCCCACTCGAAGTACACGATGAACGACTTGTCTTGAGGGTAAACAAAGCGGCTCCGAACATCGTCGAACACGAACCTCGAACCGTCGACCTTTCCGGAAGGGCCGGAAAGCGACCGAACCAGCCGGAAGTCCTCGGCAGACGCTGCGGCAGCCGCGGCGAGGGTCAGCACCGCAACCAGTTTAGCGATCAACCGCATGTTAGACAACGAGCTTAGCATCACACGCTGATCCCGGGAAGCCCGGCATGGACTGAGGACGCCTTGGAAACGGCGGCCTTGGCGTGCCCGGCCCTCTGCACAACCCGGATGCTACACTAGCGGGTTGTCGAGTCATTTCGAGCGCGCTGGACGCTGGTTTCTGGCCTCCGGCATCCAAGTCGCCGCTGGCGGCGTGGCCCGTTATTACCGCGCGGATACACAGCAAAATCGCGTGGTTTCGACCGAAATCACCGGCTACGCCATCGGCGCGCTGGTCTACCTGCATCGGCTGACCGGCGACCACCGGTATCTGGACCGGGCGCTGGCCGCGGCGCGTTTCCTGGTGCGCGATGCGTGGCGGGCAGACTTGGGCGCGATGCCGTTTGAGACCGATCCGCCGGCGCTGTCCTATTTTTTCGATTGCGGCATCGTCGTTCGCGGGTTGCTGGCCGCGTGGCGCGCGCTGAACACCGATGAGTTTCTCGATTGCGCCGCGGCGGTGGGCCGCTCGATGGCGCGGGATTTTCGTGCCGCCGATGGCTGGCACCCGGTTCTGACGCTGCCCGCCAAGATGCCGCTCGAGCGCGACGCCACGAGTTGGTCGCGGATGCCCGGTTGCTACCAGTTGAAGTCCGCCATGGCTTGGGCGGATCTTTACCGTGTCACCGGCGACACCGCGTTTCGCCTGCCGTACATGCAGGCGCTCGAGTCGGCCATGGGCGGCTGCGCCGGCTTCCTTGCGGACAGTGCCGGCCGGCTGAAAACCAT
The DNA here is from genome assembly GCA_049511495.1 of Bryobacteraceae bacterium. GTDB lineage: Bacteria > Acidobacteriota > Terriglobia > Bryobacterales > Bryobacteraceae > Bog-375. The sequence continues at coordinate 11,189 of JBEKXZ010000055.1, forward strand.
GGATCGCCTGCACGCCTACCTGTATTTTCTGGAGGGTCTGATGCCGGTGCTGAAGGGTTCGCGAGAGAGCATTGCAGCCCGCAAGCGCGATGAAGTCCGATGCGCGCTGGTCCTGGCCGGTGGCATCCGTCAGGCGTCGCGCTTGCTCCATGAGATCGCACCCGAGTTCGCGCGCGCCGATGTCTACGCGCAGTTGCTGCGGATTCGCATGCTGGCCGACGCCGCGGGAGCCGCGCCGCTCGATCGCGAAGCCGCTGCCGCCGAGGCGCGCGCACTCGTGGAGTTTCAGGCTGCCTCCGCCGACCCGCGTATCGACGGAGGATTCTGGTTCGGCCGCAAGGACGGCGCGTGGCTGCCCCACGTCAACCCGGTCTCGACAGCGTTCGCCATCGAAGCGCTCGACCTTTGGGAGCGGCCCGCCGGCGCCACTGAGCCTGGCCGGCCGCTGATTTGATCATGTTACTTGCCTATGCCACCGCTCGCCTGGCAGGATGGGCGCGGCCTGTGCGGCGTGGCGCGGAGGTTCCGCTTGCCGCCAACACCGCCAGCGCCGGAATGTCCGTTGTGATCCCGTCGCGCAACGGGAAGGCGCTGCTGGAAGCGCAACTCGCCGGTGTCGCGGCGAACCTGGCGGGCGTTCCGGGCGAGATCGTCATCATTGACAATGGTTCGAGCGACGGCACCACGGAATGGCTCCGCGCCACGTACCCGCAGGTTGCGATCGAAGTCTCGCCCGAGCCGCTTTCCTTCGCCAACGCCGTGAACCGAGGCATCCGCCGCGCCCGTTTCTCTCACGTCTGCCTGCTCAACAACGACATGCGGATTGAGCCGGGCTTCTTCGCGGCTTTGCTCAAGGCGTTTCGGGCGGTGCCGGACCTGTTCTGCGCCACCGCGCAAATTCGCTTCCCACAGGGCGTGCGCCGCGAAGAGACCGGCAAGGCGGTGATGGCGCAGGCCGCGCCGGAGGATTTCCCCGTCCGCTGCGATGAGCCCGTGGCCGGCGAGGATGGCACCTGGGTGTTGTACGGCAGCGGCGGATGCTCGGCTTACGATGCCGCCAAGCTGCGCGCGCTGGGCGGTGTGGACGAGGCGTACGCACCGGCGTATGTGGAAGACCTGGACCTGGGTTACCGCGCCTGGCTGCGCGGCTGGCCCAGCGTATACGTCGCGGGCGCGGTGGTGGAGCACCAGCACCGTGCCACCACGTCGCGATATTACACCGAAGAGCAACTTGCCACAGTATTGGAGATCAACTACCTGAAGTTTCTGGTGCGCGCGGTAGCCAGTCCGCCGGTTTTTCGGCGGCTGTGGCGGCAGGCGCTCGACCGGTTGCGATTGCGCGCCCCGAACGATCCTGCGGCGCGCGCCGCGTTGCGCGGCGCAGCCAGGGTCGTGCTGGCCGGAGGGACGGCCGATGCGCCGGAAGGTCGCGAAGCGTCGCTGCTGTGGTGGGGCAGGCTTCAGCCTGCCAACCCTGGGCAGCGGCCGCCCGTTTTTGAAGAGTCGCTGCTGTCGCTGACGGATGGTTCCGTCGCATGCTTCCCTGGGCGGGTGGTATCCGGAAAACCGCCGGCTCTGGTTACCGCGCGGGGACTGGAGCATGCAATGAGCAATGACGGAGACGACGCGGTTCTGTTGGTTCGCGTCGACAAACTGGAGCCGCCGCCCGCGCACCTGCTGGCTCGCTACGTGGAGATCGTCGAGACTCGCACCGACGCCGCGTTCGATGCGGCCGTGCCGTGGATCAGGCACAAGTGGCGGATAGAGGATTGAAGAACCGGCCGGATTCGCAGGCCGGGGACCTGCGCCACTTTGAGGCTCAGCCGGTGGGCAATGCGCGGCTGGCCATGCGATGGATGTCCGCCCGCAAGCCATTCAGGCGGACGGCTATCCCCAGCATCAAGATTGCGCCGAAGCCGAAGTAAGAGGCCATCCAAACAAAGAATGCGTAAGGTGGTTTCAATCTGATCCAATTAAACCCCAAGGCAAAGAACCCCACAGCAAAACCAACCGAGGCCACTCCGGCCGCGCTGAGAAGCCACTCGCCCGCCACATGACGCCGCAGCCTTAGCGCGGTTGCCAATGCGAGAATACCGATGCTCATTGCCATGACGACGAACAGGAGCGAGATAGGACGAAAGCTGAGTCTGCCTCGACTCCCGAAAGTAGTGATCACCGCAAATGCGCTGAGAGCCAGGCCATTCAGCGCCAGAAGCCATGGCCGGCCCTTTCTGGAGCTCCAGGTGCTGGCGGCGATCGCGCAAACTCCCGCCGCGAAAGCGACCATACCCATATTCCTGACCGCGTCATACCCCGCGAATCTACGCAAAGTCAGAAATCCATCCGGGCGGCCCTCCATATACAAAAGGTTCATGACGGAATATGCCGCGTAAAAAACGCCGCACAGTGCCAGTAACCACCGGTTCTTAATGAGTGTTTGGATCATGGGTCCCTCCCGGCGGCGATCCATCCCTCAGGGCGTGCCGCTCTCTCTGCCGTGATCATAGCACGCAAGTGGCGGATGGGGAGTTGAAGGGCCGGGGGAATCGCAGGCCGGAGACCTGCGCCACGCCCAATTGCGCGCCATCTTCTATAATGATGTTTCTTCATCTGCAACCAATTCCACTCTCAAGGAGTATGCATGTCCTCGAAGCGTATCGGTATCCTGACTGGCGGTGGCGACGTCCCCGGATTGAATTCGGTCATCAAATCGGTTGTCTACCGGTCCGGTGAATCCGGATGGGAGGTGATCGGCATCCGGCGTGGCTGGGAGGGGCTGACGCACGTCGACCTGCTGGACCCGGCTAGCCGCAGCCGCTACATTTTGCCGTTGAACCGCGAGAATACACGCACCATCGACCGCACCGGCGGCACGTACCTGCACAGTTCGCGTACCAACCCGTCGAAGATGTCGAAACTGCCGCCGACGCTCGAACGCCGCACCTTTCCCTCCCGGGAGAGCACCAAAAAGGGCGTCACTTCCACCGTGTACGATGTCACGCCGGCGGTGCTCGAGAACCTGGAAGCGCTGGGGGTCGAGTACCTGGTCGCGATTGGCGGCGACGATACGCTCAGCTACGCGGCCGCGCTGGATCGCCGCGGAGTTAAGGTAGTGGCCGTGCCGAAAACGATGGACAACGACGTGCGGGGCACCGAGTACTGCATCGGCTTTTCTACCGCCATCACGCGCGCCATGGATGCGATCGAGCGGCAGCGGACCACGGTGGGTTCGCACGAGCGAATCGGCATCTTCCGCGTGTTCGGCCGCGATGCCGGCTATACCGCGCTGTACACTGCTTATGTCACTTCGGTGCGCTGCTGCATCCCCGAATACAAAGTGAATCTGCCGAAGCTGATCGAAATACTGGTCAACGACAAGAAGCACAACCCCAGCAACTACTCGCTGGTGATTCTCTCCGAGGGCGCGGAGTGGGAAGGCTACATGGTGAAGGAGTACGGCGAGGCCGACGCCTTCGGGCATCGCAAGAAGATGAGCGTGGCTGAAGACCTGTCGACCGAGATCAAGTCGGCCACCGGAGAGGAAACCATCGTCAGCGACCTGACGTACGATTTGCGCTCCGGCAGCCCGGACTTCGTCGACCGCCTGGTGGCGAACACGTTCGCCGGCATGGCCATGGACGCCATTGAGGCAGGCAAGAGCGGCCTGATGACCGCCATCAGCAGCGGCTGCTACACCATGGTGCCGATTCCCGATCCCAAGCTCGGTCCGCGGCATGTCGAGGTCGAAACCATGTACAACACCGAGCGCTTCCGGCCGGTTTACGATCACAAGCTCGGACTGCCCATCTTCCTCACCAAGGCCTGAGGATTGAACTGGAGGCATCTGTTTTCGCGGGCGGATGCGCGGCTTACCGGCGAGCTGCGCGCCCGCATCCGCGCCTCGTTCGACCAGGCCGCCGCCGATGAGGAGCACTTTCCCGCCACCATCGATCCGCGCAATTATCATGTGAAGCTGATCCGCCGGCACCTCGGTGCCCTCGCCGGCCGTCGGGTGCTCGACGTGGGTTGCGGTAAAGCCCGCTTCGCCCGCGTTCTGCGCGACCAGGAACCGGCGGCCGAAATCTGCGGGTTGGATCTTTCGCTCGAGATGCTGCGTTTCGCGCCGGCGGGCGTCCGTGTGTGCGCCGGCTCGATGACCGAGTTGCCGTTTGCCGACGCCGCATTCGATGCCGCGTACGCCACGGAAAGCCTGGAGCATGCAGTCGAAATCGCCAAAGCCGTCAGCGAGATCTGCCGCGTGGTGAAGCCGGGCGGGCGGATCGTGGTGATCGACAAAAACGCCCGCGCGCGGGGACGCCTGGAGACGCCCGAATGGGAGCGGTGGTTCACCCGGCGGGAACTCACGAGGCTGTTGAAGCGCCACTGCCGCAAGGTGGAGAGCCGCGACATCTCGTATTGGGAAGACGTGCCGCCGGACGGGTTGTTCCGGGCCTGGCTGGCGGTGAAGTAGAACGCGGCGGCTAAACTCCCCAGCGGGTACGCTAGACATAAGTGCGATCTCACGTTCCAACGCTGGGTGCGAGTCAAGCTCCGAAGGAGCGAAAGCCTCGGCGCAAGCCGTTCGTCCAGGAAGGTTTGATAGAGAGCTTTCAGTACGTTGGATTTCCGCAATCAGCGGCCCTTCGAGCTTCAGCTTAAATTCCTAAGCAATTGATTCTTGAGGGAATGGAGCCACCCGCCGGGGTTGATCCGGCGACCTGCTGATTACGGAATCTGTTTTTTGTCTTTTCCGCTGACGTTGGTTGAGATGCCTTCTCTTGCCTACCGATTTCTGAATCAACAGGTCGCGGAAATCCTCACCATGATTCAGCGCGATTGAAGAAGGCCGAGTTTTGCGAAGTTGGCACACATCTGGCACACAAACGTAGGGGCAGAGGTCGGCGAAAGGTGGATTCCATCGAGAACGGCCCAATGAAGCAGCGTCAACGCACCTCAGCGCGTGTCAACGGAAGACTCGAAGCAATGAACAACGATCAGTAGGTCGCCAGAAGCGGGCGAATGCGCTTGGGCGGCACTCGACTCGATACAAGTGAACATGCCGATGCCATCGGGACAGAGGATTGGGCCCTCATCCCGCGAGGCCCCACGCTAGCGCCGCTCTTTGGGATTCCCTGTTTGACAATAAACCGCGTACCGCTGATCGCGAATTTGATACATCGGGATAAGCTGGTTCTTGACGCCATCGCCGGCGACCTTGAAACGCAGCTCCGATTTGGATTCAGTCTGGACCCATTGGTCCGGCCTTATACCCGGACCTGCAAATGTCTTCGGCAACGGGTCCGGTGAAGGCAGGTTATCCGGGGCGGTGGCCCCGCTGTGGATTACTTTGCTCGGACCGTCAGCCGGACCGGGTCCCAGATCTGTGGCAAGAACCAGCGGGCCATACAAGACGGCAGTGACAGAGTCATCACCCGGCAGTGCTTCTTGCCGCAATTCCATGGGCAAGCTGATGCTGATGGTGTCGCCGCCCTGCCAGACTCTTCGAATCGCGAGATACGATCCTGAATCTGCGACGGCTTCCAAGGTTCGGCCGTTGATCTGCACCTGGACAGCATCTGTGGTCCAACCCGGAATCCGCACATGAACTGTGCGGGCGATGGGACGCGAGGTTTTGATCTTGAGAGTCGTCCCCTGCTCGCGTGGGAATTGAGTGACCTGGTCGATGAGCAGGCCTTCCTCTTTCCAGTCGAGAGTTGATGCGATGAACTGGTTCACGTAAACATCGCTGCCTCGGCGGAAAAAGATCGTGTCGGTGAACTTGGCAAACTCCTCTGCGCCAGTTCCCGTGCAGCACCAGAAGGATTCCTCCGGTGAGTTATAGGCGCGCCAGTACCCGGCAGCAAGCGGGAAGAAGTACTGTTTCAAACCATTAGTATTTTGCGTCCCCAGTCTGCAGTTGAAAAGCGAACGTTCATACGCATCCATCCAGCGCGCGTCCCCGGTCCAGCCAAAGACGAGCCGCTGCAGCTTCATCAAGTTGTAGGCCACGCAGCATTCCGCATTCTTCCAGCCGAGGCTTCCTTTGAGTTGTCCCGGCGGCGTCCTCCAATGTTCATCGAAACTTGTGTTCCCGATGACATAGTTGCGCGCGGCCAGCACTTCTTCGAGGAAGTACTCGGCAATTTGCCTGTAGCGGCGGTCGCCTGTGATTTCGTACATGCGGGCAGCGCCGATTATCTTCGGAACGTTCGTATTTGCATGGAGGCCCTGCAATTCGTCCCGGCGCTCTGCCAGGGGATCAAGAATGCCCGGCTGTTCGAAAAGGCGTGCGGTTTCGAGATATCTGCTCTTCTTCGTTAGCGATCCCAGGTTCACAAGGACCTCATTCATTCCTCCATATTCGGTGCGCAGCATGCGCTGACGTTGCTCGGCACTGACTCCCGAGAAATAATCTCCGGCCCACTCGGCCATGCCTTCGGCAATTTGAAGCGCCTCGGAGTTGCCCGCCAGGACGTACATATCGAGCAGACCTGCCAGGATCTTGTGGTATGTGTAGAAGGGTGCCCACACCGGCCTCCCCTGAACGAGGTGTTCGAACAAATCGGCCGGGTAGGCGCTCAGATATCTGGTCCCAATCTTTCTCTGGCATTGTGCTAGGCCGGAAACCAGCTCGTCGCCCTTCCTCTTGAGCACTTCGTATCCGGAGGTGGCTGAAGCCAGAGCGACGGCCGACAGGTAGTGTCCCCCGGCGAAATGACCGCGCAATTCACAGGCAGGATCTTCCCAACCTTTGTACGGTGTCGCACTCGAGGAGATGCCGGCTGTGACCCGAAATGAATGCAGGAGCCGATCAACGGAAAGTGAATCCAGGTAGCGCGCATTGATCTCCGCCTGCTCCTTGAAGATGCCAGGAGCGAGACGAGACGAGCCCAGCGGAAATGGGGTTAGCCTTGCGCTTGCGTCAGAGGGCGCACCCGCACCCAGGGCTTTCATGGGCGCCAGGGAGCGAATGAAACCGAGGCCGGCAGCGGCGGTGCTCGTCTTCAGGAAATTGCGGCGGGAACGATCTATCATTCGAAGCTCTCCTATTGCTGCTCTGTTGTGGAGCGCCTGAGGAAGGGCCTTCCAGGCCTGCGTTGGATGGCACTTTGGAGCGTCCCAAGCAAAGAGATACAGGGCATCTTCGGCCTCGGAAATCGAACGATCAGCTTGCCCAAAACCGCGCGAACCCCGATACCGCGGTCAGCCGGATAGAGAATCTCGGCTTTCGCGGCCTGCATGGGAAGTTCGACAGTGTCAGCTCCTTCCAAACGCCACACGGCCAACGCGGTCCAGCCCAGAGCGCACATTCCGAGCACCACCGGGGCGTTCCGATTCGTCATATCCGGCATACCCAAAGGATAGAACGGGACAGCGTAAGGTATGTGGCCGCGAGTCGCTTCCTTCCACGTGCTGCCTTACTGGCGACATCCGCACGATTACCCCCGGCCGCGAGGGAGCGCAATCTAACACTGGACCGATTGAGAAACCCCGAATCTCGCGTGACGCTATGTCTCGCGATCCAGCGCTGCGAAGCCTGATGGCCGGGGCACTTGCATCTCAGATATATCTGGCTGTGATGTTCTCGATCAGCTCCTGACGTCCGGACCGTGGCTGCGGAGCGATTTGCTCGGCGACCGCGCCGTCGGAAACCGCTTCCAACGTCATCTTGCCGTCGAGGATGGCACGGCCGGGATCGTTGTGCCATCCGGCATAGCGCTGTTTGACAATGTCCGCGAGCTCGCCACGCTCGATCATCGCTACCGCGTTGAGCAGGCCGCGCGCGACCGTGTCCACAGCTCCGATATGCCCGTAGAACAGATCCGCCGGATCGATGCTCTGGCGGCGCACTTTGGCATCGAAGTTATTGCCGCCAGTCGTGAATCCGCCGCCAAGCAGAATGTGGTAAACCGCCATGGTGATCTCGCGAACGTCGTTGGGGAATTGGTCCGTGTCCCATCCGTTTTGCGGATCGCCGCGATTCATGTCTATCGAGCCGAAGACGCCCAGCGCGACCGCGGTTGCAATCTCGTGTTCGAAGCTATGCCCAGCCAGCGTGGCATGGTTCGCTTCGATGTTGAGCTTCACTTCCTTCTCGAGGCCATTGGCGAGCAGGAATGCATAGACGGTTTCCACATCGCGATCGTACTGGTGCTTGGTGGGCTCGTGCGGTTTGGGTTCGACCAGGATCGTGCCGCTGAAGCCGATCTTGTGTTTGTGCTCAACCACCATCCGAAGAAAACGCCCGAGCTGCGCTTTCTCCTGCTTGAGATCGGTGTTGAGGAGCGAATCGTAACCCTCCCGGCCACCCCATAAGACATAGTTCTGTCCGCCGAGCTGTTTCGTCAACTCGATGCAGTGGCGCACCTGGGTTGCCGCAAAGCGGAAGACATCCGGATTCGGATTCGATGCGGCGCCCGCCATGTAACGGGGATGGCTGAACAGGTTCGCCGTGCCCCAAAGCAACTTCACCCCGGTCGCGGCCATCTTGGTTGCGATCGAGTCGCCGATCCGCGCGAGGTTGTCCACGTGCTCGCGGATGGTATGTGCCTCGGCCATGACGTCCGTGTCGTGGAAGCAGAAATAAGGAAGGCCGAGGCGAGTGAAGAACTCGAAGGCTTCGTTCAGTTTGTGTTCCGCGTGCGCCTGGTCCATCGGGCCGCTATTCCAGGGACGTTTGAACGTCCCCGGACCGAACATGTCCGCACCCTCCGAACAGAACGTGTGCCAATAGCAGACTGCCATTCGAAGATGGTCTTCCATCCGCTTGCCAAGGACAATGCGGTCCTTATCGTAATATCGATAGGCGAGCGGGTTGACGGAATCGGCACCCTCGAAGCGGATGGGTGGGATATCGGCGAAATACGACGTGGTCATTTGCTAGTCTCCTCGAATAACTTTTTCGACGCTCGGCGAGAGCGCTCGGTACTTCACAATGTGGGCCGCGAACAGGCCGCTGAGCGCAGAATCGGGATCGGCTGTATAGACAACGGGGGAGTTCCGACATCGATGCCGGGAAATAGATGTTCCATCGCGGCGGAATTATGGTAGCGCTACCATGGCCGTCTTTGCAATGCCTGTGTGATCGTTTTTATCCGTCGAATTGCAAAAAGGGGTTATGGTGGGAGGGACGTCACGCAGTCAGATTCCGGACCTAGCGCCCGCCCTGGGCGGGGCCAGGCGTGGGGGAATGGCCGACTAGTGCGGATATCCTCGCCACCGCGTACCAAAATCACCATTGACATCACGCCGCCCGACATAAAGGTCGATAGCATGGGGCAGATGGTCGATTGGTGCTGGGCACCGCGACCGAGAAAGGACCCGAGTCACATGAACCATAAACCAGGCACCGCCGCGCCCGTCACCGGCATCTACTGGTGCAGCGTCTGCAAAACGCCCAAGCAATTCACGGAAGGCGAGAAGCTGCCCGAATGCCCGAACTTTTGCGGGCGCGGGATGTGGGTAGCTGGTGGAGGAGCAGGAGTAGGGGCGGGAAGGGGCTCGTTTCGATGGCGCTGCCGGAATTGGGGCGGCACACGGCGGGTCAGTTTCCTGTGCCTGTGTGTGTTCCACACGCCAGATTACTTAAACTAGAGCTATCATGCCCGCGGCACCGAAGCGCCCGATGTTTTTCGAGAACTGGCTTGCGTCAGTGCAGGACAAGAACGAAGCGTTTGCAGGATATGAATGCCCTCTCTACAGTGATGTGTGGATTACTGGCGAGGAAAAAATCGGGCCGTATCACTTCATCAACACGAGTGCCCATGGGGGCGGGCACCGCGAAGACGCCGTCGCTCCCGTCATCGTCCTGAGGGTGAGCGCTCACGTGGAAGACGAACTTCCGCCGATGGATAAAACCGATATCAGCCTCTATCATGGCGGTACGCTGTCGGACGAAGCAGCGGCCTTAGCTGCGCTGTCTCTTGGCATTCGCGTAACAGCCGGACCAACAACGCGGGAGTTTTTTGGTGGAGACAGTCTCGGAAGGCCCGTTGCTCATTTCGGCTACGCGCCGCCGGTATTGCCAGTTGGGGACGGCGGACCGAGGCTGCCTCGGGGTGCACATGGACACAATCTTGAGGGTCTCAGGTGGATCGGTGGTTTAGACGCAAGCGCAAAAGACCAAGTCGCGCTAATCCGCGCCGCTCGCCTGTACCAACAAGCGCTCTGGGTAGCCGACGCGGAGCCGGCTCTCGCCTGGCTCCTGTTTGTTTCGGCGGTGGAAACAGCCGCAGATCGTTGGGATCAGTCGAGAGGGTCCAACGCTGAACGCCTTAGGGATTCGAAACCCGCTCTAGTTGAATTAATCGAGGCAAAGTGCCCAGCGATCCTTCAAGACGTTGCCGATGCACTCGGGGATTCTATCGGTGCGACACGGAAGTTTGTGGCATTTGTTCTGAACTTTCTACCACAGCCGCCTGAGGTGCGCCCACCCAGTGGGTTTCGCATTTCGTGGGACGCAGAGCAGCTTCGTCCAATGTTGCGGACGATTTACGGCTACCGCTCAAAGGCCCTGCACACCGGTGTGCCGTTCCCTGCGCCCATGTGCGAGGCCCCTAGGAGACTAAGCAGCGCGTGGCCAGGGGTGAACGAAAAGCCGCCCGGGTTGGCTACCGGCACCCTTGGAGGCGTGTGGCTTCAGCAAGATACTCCGATGATGCTCCATGTTTTCGAGTACATTGTGCGCGGAGTCCTGCAGGCGTGGTGGTCCTCAGTGGCATCTGCAGCCTCCTGTGCATCAACTTGAGGACCTGACGGTCCATCGACCAGGAGTTTCACGAGGCGCGCGCGAGTAGAAGCTCTCGGGCTTCTTGCAGCGCTTCCAAGGCGAGAGCGCGCGGAACGGCTGGGAACCCCAGCAGGAAGTCTTCCAAGGTGTCACCACCCTCGAGGTATTCGAACACCGTTTGGATGGGAACTCTCGTTCCTCGGACCACGGGCACGCCATGCATGGTTTCCGGATCTGTCGTGATCGCGTGGGTCACGACTCGTTGTCGCTCAGTTGGCAGCCTGCGGGCTACCTCCGCCTTGAGAGCGATGCTTAAGCACTGTGACAGCAAGTTCCGGATAGCGTCGCTGTGTGACCCGCCCTGGATTGAGGGTGCTGACCGCCGAAGCATCGGCATACCACTTGCCTGCCTGCCGGTTACTCCTTCAGTCCCGCCAGCGCTTTTACCGCGTCCGCATAACCGGGCCGCAGCTCAATCGCTTTTTGATAGGCTGCCGCAGCTTTGTCCTTCCGGCCATTTTTCCGCCAAGCCTCTCCCAGGGCAAAGTAATTCTCCGGCGTCGGGTTCTGACGTACGGCGGCCTCCAGATCAGCCGCCGCCTTGTCCACGGCAGCGGCCGCCGGGCGCGGAGCGTTCAGATTACCCAGGTTCAGCCCATTGACCATTACCGTGGTTTGGCCCATCATGCCGTTAATCATCGGCGTGAGATCCGCCACGTTTCCCGGCGCATTCCCCAGGTTCACTCCGTTCACCATAAAGGTAACCTTGCGGTCGATGATGCCCTGAATCAGTTGCTGCATCAACGCGGACGGTTTCTCCTCGTGTCGCGGCAGTAACTCGACGCGCACATCGTCGCCCTCCACAATCACGACGCCCAGCGGAACCGTTTTCGCTCCCATGCCTCCCAAGAAACCCGCCGTCGCGCCCGCGCTGCCCAGTCCGAAGTGAACCGCGGCAAACGGAATCACGGCGGTATCGCCGGCGCGAATCGGTTCTCCGACGACGACGCTCGTCTTCAGCTCCGATACCATCTTGTCGAAATCGGCCAGCGGCTTTGCCAACGGCTGGGCGAACCCCGAAACCGCCCCGCACGCCACGCACGCTGCCAGAGCAATCGATCCGGATACGTTTGTCACCGTGGTCTCCTCACTTGGCGGGCGCCGTGCCCGCGCCGATGAACCGGGTCTTCGCCTTGGTAATCGCAACGAAGCCCAACGGCCGGGCTTCGCCGCTCATCAGGAATCCATCGACTCCCGGCGCGCCCGGCTTCGGTCCCGGCAAACCAGCGCCGGCGAAATTGACTTCAACCATGAGAATCGGGATCAGCGTCACCGAGCCCACCTTGATCGCCCCACCCACCACGGTCTTGACATGCAGTTCCTTGCTCAACCGTTGCGCCAGTCCATCCGCCAGCTCACCGGCGGCCTGCGCCGGCGGGGCGGGCGCCTTCTCAGCCGGCTTCTGCGCCATCGCCAGAGAACCGCAGATGAGGGCCACCCCCACAATCAAAATTGCCTTGCGTCTCACGAAATGCCTCCTGAATTCGGAATCCGCTACAGATGATCGAACGTTAACACGAGGCAGATTAGAATCGGAAGGATCGGAGACAGCACCCAGCTACTCGATTGACTCACTGGCAGTCGTTCTGGCACAAATATACTTGACACACCCACAGGAAATCTGTGAGAATCAATACACAGAGGAGCCTGAGGCCATGACGCTGTGTATTGCCGCAACCTGCACCTACCAAGCAAAGTCAACGCTAGTTTTGTGCCGTGACTGGCAGGTTAACAAAGGCACGCTAATAACTTCGGA
>JBEKXZ010000056.1:0-22941 GCA_049511495.1 Bryobacteraceae bacterium
GAACAAAACCAAAGCAAAGGCCAAACCCAAACCCAAGGCGGCGGCCTGACGGCCGCATCGCTTTGTTTCACAAAGCGGACAGATCACTAATTATTAGAACCGGACAACTTGACTTGTTAACGACAGCGCGCGAATTGGCCCGATTTGACAAGAGGGCCCGAACTGGGCCAATCATGCCGGCTCGCTACTGCCGCCGGAATCGCGGATGCCGCCATGGCGGCGTAGCCGGTAGCTTCGCCCGCGCCATTGGATTAACGTGCCGAATGCGGAAGACAGCAAAACAACGAGCCACAACCAGGTAGCGGCGGGAACCAGCAGCGTGTGCGTCCAGCCCCAGCGCCGGAACCAGGCGGCTTGCGAGGGCAGCGCGGCGCGGGCCAGGCGGGTGCGCAGGAGTCCCTTCGCCATCCCCGGTAAGAGCTGGGCGGCGAGCAACCACGGGGCTGCCGTCAAGCCGTGAAACCACGCGGCAACCGCAGCCACCATGCCGCCGCAGTAGACCACATGCGCCGCCAAAGCAGCCCGCCAGAGTTTGGGGCTGTAGACGCGGGTAATCAGCAACTGGCGGCGCGACCATGCAAAGAAGCGGCGCGCGGTGATGGGCTCCGGGCTAGGCGCCAGCGCACCTGGGGCAAATGCGATGCGCAGGCCGGCGCGGTGCACGGCGTCCGAAAGCGCGTAATCGTCGCTGATGGCCGTTTGCCAACACTCGGCAATGCCGGCATCGAAGTACACTTCTTTGCGAATGGCCATCGCCCCACCCCAGGCGAAAGGGTTGTCGCCGGGGCCGAGCAGGCCGAACGCCGCGCCGTCCCAAACCGCGCGCAGCAGGCTCCAGAGCCCGGCCGGTTGCGGGGTGAACCAGCGGTAACCTGTGGATGCGCCGGCGCCGGGTTCCTCGAGCGGCGCTGCCAATGCGCGCAGCCAGCCCGCGGTGACGCGTGCGTCGGAATCGGCAAAGGCGTAAACCGTGCTGGTCCGGCGCGCGGCGGCGACGGCAGCCGTGAGGTTCTGCACCTTTTCACTGGCCTCCGGGTTGCCGCCGTGAGCCAGCACCACCTTGACGCGCCGCGGTAGCACGCCGGCGGGAATATCGGCGGCGCGCTGCGCGGCCACGATCAGCTCGTAGTCCGGGTAGTCGAGCGCAGCCAGCGCCACCAGGTTCCCGCGCAATCCCTCGTCTTCGCCTTTCACCGGTACGATGACCGTGGCAGGCGGCAGAGCGCCCGCGCCAGCGGCGAGGCGGGCCTTGACATAAGCCGCGCGGCGGCGCTCGCCGTGGAGCGAGCTCAGGGCGAGCAGCACCGCCGATCCCGCCATGAGCCAGCACCCGAGCACCGCGCACCTCACTTCACGGTCAGCTCGAAATCCACCACCAGCACCAGGGCATCGTTGGTGACGCGGATTTCGGGCACGCGGAACTGGCGCAGCTCGCGCCGGTAGTCCGGCTGCATACCGGGATCTTCCAGCGCACGTTGCGCCTCGGCCGCCAGTGGGTAACGGAAATCGCGCGCCAGGCTGGTGGAAAGCGCCGTGCACACGCGGCGGATGTAGAATCCGGTCTTGCCCTCGCTGACCGCGGTCACTCCCGCCAGCGCCACATTACCCTGCTGAAAGACAGGTGTGGCTGTGATGACCACCGTGAACGCGTCTCCCAGGCCGACGCACTGGCCGAACATGTTGAGAGACGAACGGCCGCTGAAGCGCGCGCGGATGACTAGCCGGCTATCCTTGCCTTGAAACTGCGGGTGCTCGAGATAGGCGAAATTGCATGGCGTCTTTTGGCTGCCCTTCACGTACTTGCGGCCGTCCTGGGTGAAGACCTGCTTGGCGAGCATGCGCTCCAGGGCGCCGAACTGGAGATGAACCTCGACTGCGCCGGTATCGAGTGCGGCGAACGAAATCAGCACCGCCAGCCTGGAGATGCGCCCGATGTGCACGCGCCCGATCCTCATCGCCCCGGTTCGCGAAACAGTGCGAACTCCAATACAGCGACGCCGGCCGAAGCCGCTGCCAGAAACGCCCGGCGGTTCATGATTACTTGCGGACCTTGGCTTTGGCTCTGGCTCTGACTTTGACTTTGGCCGTGGTTTTGGTCTTGGTTTTGGCTTTGGGCACAGCCGCGGCTGGGTGTGCAACCGCTTTCGCCTTCGGCTTTTCGGCCACCACGGCGGCCACCGCGTCCACTTCAAGCGTGATCGCCGGCGGCTCTTCCACGGCAACCGCGACTTCGGCCGGCAGCGGGTTCGCCTTCTTCAGCACCTCGTTGAAAAGCGCCTGTTTACGCGCATCCACTTTGGGTGGGGGCGCCTGCTCGTGGCGGAAATCGTGATCGCTGTGGCAAATGCGGCAGCGCACCTTGGCAGGCTCGGCGTTGATCACCGATACCACGGAGTGGTTCATGATGCGCTTGCAGCGCACGCAATAATCGTCAATATCGTCGCCGAGCCTCGGTTCGCGCATGGTGTCTCCTAGTGCCTAAGCCGTGGTGGACTGGGGCGCCGGCTCAGGCTCTGCGGCGTGCTTGGGTTCGGGAAGCGCCCACTCAGCCGGTTCGAATCCCACGTATCTGCAGATGCGCAAGCGGCCATCTTCGGACTCCAGCAGGTCGCCCACTTCGAGCGGTTCGCCCGCTTCGCGCGCCGCGCGCCAGGCGTCGTAGTCGTTCAGCCCTTCCACCTGGCCGAGCTGCTCGAAATCCTTCGGCTTCACCGAAACGGCGCCGCTCACATGAGGCGCCATGCGGAACTGCTGCCGTGCGGCATCTTTCATTCTGTAGATGCGGTACAACGCCATAGCCCTACATTGTAATCGATGTAACCGAGCACAGCGCGCGCGTCCCGTCCCGTTCGCCCAATGCGAACCAGCGCGCGATGGTCGGCGCGCTCCAGACCACCGCGTCGCGCAGGCTGCCGAGCGGCTCGGAAGGCTCGATGCGAATCACTCCCCGCGCCGCGCTGGGACGGCGCCGGTCCAGAACCGTGTGCACTGCGCGGAAGAGCGGATGGGTGAGCGCATTCACCGCTATCGCTCGCGTGGCTCCCATGGCTTCGGCCGCCCACAGCGGCAGCGCGCCCCGAAAGCCGCCATCCACATAATATTTGCCATCGATGCGGGCCGGCGAAAAGAAGAACGGAATGCTGCAGGAAGCCGCCAGGTGCTGCCACGTGATTTCGGAATCGCGCACCAGGCGCGTGCGCAGGCGCGGCACTTCCACCACGGTCAGGCCGAACGGGATGCGCGGGCGATAGCGCGTGAAGAGATCGCGCGATTTCTGATGCAGCGTTTCCGGCCGAAGCAGGCCGGTGGAATGCGGGCCCCACGCGAGAATGCGGCCGGTCGCCGGATCGAGCCATTCGCGTTCGAGCTCGTCGGCGGTGGCGCCGCCGGCGATGGCCCATCCATTCCACGCGCCCGCCGACGCGCCCACCACCAGATCGATCGAGATGCGGTCGCGCAGCGCCTTCCAGACGCCGACTTCCCAAGCCGCGTACATGCCGCCGGCGGAAAGCACGAGTGCGGTGGCCACGTTCCCATCGTAGCCCAGCCGTCACCGTGGCCTTTTCGCGGTACGCTGATTCTCATATGCGCTTTCTGATTCTGGCTACCGCTCTGGCTGCGGCGGCCTGCGGGCCGGCCACCGAGGCGGGCGGCATCCCCGAATACGCCTGCCAGGTCGTGCACACCTACCCGCACGACAATACCGCGTTCACGCAAGGCCTGTTTTACCTCAACGGCTTCCTCTACGAAGGCACCGGACTGAACAACCAGTCCTCCATTCGCAAGGTGAAGCTGGAGACGGGCGAGGTGCTCGAAAAGCGGGACGTGCCGGGCCAATATTTCGGCGAAGGCATCGTGAATTGGAAAGACCGTCTGATCGAACTCACCTGGCAGGCGCAGGAAGGATTCATCTACGATCTCGGCACGTTCGAACTGCGCGGCAATTATCATTATCCGGGTGAAGGTTGGGGCCTGACGCAGGACGGCAAACGCATCATCATGAGCGATGGGACTCCGCAGCTTCGCTTCTGGGATCCGGAAACGCTGGCGGAGTTGGGCCGTGTCACGGTCACCGCCGATGGGCAGCCGGTAAAGGACCTCAACGAGCTGGAATGGGTCAAAGGCGAAGTCTATGCCAATGTGTGGCAGACCGACCGCATCGCGCGCATCGACCCGAAGACCGGCCACGTGGTCGGGTGGATCGATTGCGCCGGGCTGCTCAGCCCGAACGATCCGGTAGGAGGCGATGGCGCGGTGCTCAATGGCATCGCCTATGACGCCGCCACCGGCCGCCTGTTCGTCACCGGCAAGCTGTGGCCCAAGCTGTTCGAAATCAAGCTGGTGAAAAAAGCCGTGCGGTAGGCCGCTCCAGTCCGCGCCTCACCCGATATCCGGCAGCAGGAATTCGGCGGGCCGACCGGCGGCGCGCGCCACGGCGCCGGCCGCGATGTACCCGCTGCGCACCGCGCCTTCCATGGTGGCGGGCCAGCCGGTGCGGGTCCAATCGCCGGCCAGGAATAAGTTGGCGATGGCGGTTTCCGCGGGTGGGCGCAACGCTTCCGTGCCGGGCGCGGCGGAAAAAGTTGCGCGCTGCTCTTTGACGACGTGCGCCCGCTTGAGCGTGGCCTCACACACGCGGGGAAAGTACAAGCGCAGATCGCCCAGTGCGATGTCGATGATATCCTCGCGCGACAGATTGGTCAGATCGCGCGAAGCGCTCACCACCAGTTGCAGGTAGCGCCCGCCATCCTTGTTGAACATCCATTGCATGGTGCGGTCGAGGAGGGTCGCGTTCGGCAGCGTAGTGACTTCGCGGTCGAACCATAGGTGAACGCCGGTGATGGGTGAATGCTCGAACGGAGGAGCCGGGAGACCGACTGCGGGCAGCCGCTCAAACGGCAGCGCGGAGATGTAGAAATCGGCGGTGTGCCGCTCGCCCGCCACCATGAAGCCGCCTGCGTCAATGGCTTCCACCGGCGCGCGAAAATGGACGCGCACGGCCGGAAGACGCTGCCAGGCCTCGGTTCCGTATAATTCGGCCAGCGGCACCGCGGGCACGCCCATTTCGTAAGCGTCGGCGCGCGCGAGAAATCCCAGCCAGAGCACCTGAAAGCCGTGCCGGGCGGCCATGCGGTCGAGATCTTCGTTGATCGCGCTGACCAGCACCTGGCGCCAGAAGCGATCGATCGCGCGTGGCGTCTGCCGTTTCTGCAGCAGCCAGTCGCGCATGCTGATTTTGTCCAGATCCTGCCGGCGTGTGCGCTCGCGGCGAATCGCCCACAGCCCGCGCGCGATGGCCAGCTTGTCGACGGCATCCAAACATTTCATTTTCAGGAATGCACCGGTGAAGTGGAACGGCGCCGGCAGCCGGCCGCGGCGCAGCACTGAGGCGCGGCCGCCCGGCTCCAGGAAATAGAACTCGCGATGGAAGCGGATGCGGTCGCGTACGCCCAGCCGCGCATAAAAATCGAGCAGGTTGACGCAACAGCGCAGCAGGATGTGCTGGCAATTGTCGATGGTCTCGGATTCCCCTTCGCCCGCCGGCACCGGATAGGACGTGGCGCGGCCTCCCAGAAACGAGCGCGCTTCAAACAGATCGACTTCGAATCCGGCGCCGCCCAGCGCGGCTGCGGCGGCCAAGCCAGCCAGGCCGCCGCCGGCAATCAGAACTTTGGTCATTGTGAGGTCAGACCGGCGGCCGCTCCCATGGCGAGAGGGTCCGCATCCAGCCCATTTTCGCAGGGTGGGGCATGCTTTAGCTTGCCCAGTGACTTCCCGAGCCGGCGCCGCGGAGAAACAGCAGATAACCAAGGTAAGTATTGATCGCTCCCACTCTGGCGTGGAAAATCAGGTAACCCTCCCCAAGGAGATCTTGGAATGTACACGTTGATTCGGCTGCACGACGGAAGCACTATGGAAGCCGTCGTGTTAGCCAACACGCAGTCCTGGATGCGTCTGGCGGCTGCCGGCCTTAAGGACGCGGTCGAACTGCGGCTTTGCGGATTGGATTGGCTCGACGAGCGCAACGAGCCTGTTCAGTTCGGGTTTCTATTGGCGTCAGACGACGAGGCCTCCGAAGCTCCAAAGCTGGTGCGGGCAGCCGGTGGGTACGCCTGCTAAGGCAACACGCAAGAACAATGCCGTCGCGCGCGCGGCAGTTTCAGCGCTCGCCCTCGGACGCGCGTTCGGCTTCGGCGGCGGCTTCGGGGCCGGCGGCTTGCGCTTCGGCGATCAGGCGTTGCGCCTCTTCCAGTCTCGCGCGGGGTACACGCACGGAAACCCCCAGGTTCGGAAACGTTGAGCGGGATAGGAGGGCCGGAATTCCGGTGTCTGCAAGGACGCCGCAAATCAGGTCGCCTTCCATTTCGGCATCCACGGTCGCCGAGGAGAAGACCGGCACCATGTCCAGGTCGTGAGAGATGTCGAGCGTATCTTCGCTCGAAACCGGCTCCTCGTCGTGCTCGGGATCTTGCGCCATGCCTCAAGGATATCGCAGAATGGGGGTGGAGCCGCACTCAAATCGAGGCTCCCGCGGAGGCGGCGCATGCCGGACGAACCTCTCACTGAGGCCGAAACAGACGAGCAGGGCGAAGGTGTCAGCACCATCGCGTGGTTTTTGACCGGCGCCGCGATCGGCGTCACCGTGGCGGTGTTGTTTGCGCCCAAGAGCGGACGCGATACCCGCCGGTACCTCTCCGACAAAACGCAACGGGGCAAGGAAGCGGTTGCGCAGACCAGCACCGACTTGGTGGATGCCGGCCGCGACGTCTTCGAGCGCGGACGCAAGCTGGTGGAAGACGCCGCCGAGCTGTTCGAGCGCGGTCGCAGGTTAGTGCGCGGCTAGGCTGGCGCAGGTCCCCGACCTGCCAGGGCCGGGCGTGTCCGGCCTCTACCTGTCTATCGCCTCGCAGAACAACCGCGCCACGCGCGGCGCATCGAACTGCTCCACGCGAGCGGCGCCAGCCTGGCTTTGGGCGGCACAATTCCCGGGCGATCGATAGAGCGATTCGATGCCGCGAGCGAGCGCTTCCGCGCCGTCGGGTTCGACCAGCGTGGCATGCGGCACAACTTCCGGGATGGCTGCCGCGCGCGACGCCACGATCGGCTTGGCCGCAGCCATGGCTTCCAGCAGCACAATGCCGAAGCCCTCCTGCACGCTGGGCAGGCAAAACACCGAAGCGGCGCGATACTCTTCCACCAATTGGGAGCGTGAAACGTCGCCGAGAAAGGTGACCGTGCCGTGCAGCTTCAGCTCGGCGGCAAGCTGCCGAAGAGGCGCCGCGCACGGTCCGTTGCCCACTATCCGCACTTCCAGTTCCGGGATCCGCCCGCGCAGCGCAACCGCGGCTCGCAGCAGGACATCCACCCGCTTGCGCCGGTAGAGCCGACCCACGAACAAGACCAGGAACCGGCCAGCGGAGCGCGGCGCTCTGCCTGCTGCCAGCGCCGCCCGCCATCGGGCGAGATCGATCAATTCCGGGACCACCAGCGGTTCGCGGGCCACGCCGTAGAGAGAGCGCACCTGCGCGGCGCAATAGCGGCTGGTGGCGATCACCCGCGCAGCGCGGAGCACGTGCAGGCGCTCGCAGCGCGCCTGGATACCCATCGTTAGGCGCGCGAGGCCGCGCTCAAAGCGCACTTCATCGGCAATCACGCCCTTGAGCGCGGCGATGTGGCCTGCCTCGGTTGCGATACGGTAGCCATCCATATCGAAACCGACCGTGCAATCGAAACCGGCGGACGGTTTCAAGCCGCGGTTGAAGAGCAGCCGCTCGGCGGTGTAAACCGGCAGCCGCACGCGCGGCGTTTCAATGGCGATCTCGTGCCCCAGTTCGCGTAGCGCGCGGGCCAGCACCGCGATACCGACGTAAGTGCCGCTGCCGCGGCGAATATCGAGCGGAGTGCTGGTCAGGAAACGGATGCGCACGGTGGGGCATGCTTTAGCTTGCCCGTAAACTGAAACATTATAATTATACGGGACTCCACAGGTGCCAACTCGCGGAAAAGCAGTTTGTCTGTTGTCAGGGGGGCTCGACTCTTCCACCTGCCTGACGCTGGCGCGGCGCGATGGGTTTGCCTGCTACGCGATCACGTTTGATTACGGCCAGCGGCACAAATTCGAGCTGGAAGCGGCGGCGCGGGTAGCAGCGGCGCTGGGTGTGGAGCGCCATTTGGTGGTGAAGGTGGGGTTGGATGTATTCGGCGGATCGGCGCTGACGGCGGATCTGGCCGTACCCAAGTCGCGGTCGCTCGACGAGATGAGCCACGGCATCCCGGTGACCTACGTGCCGGCGCGCAACACCATTTTCCTTTCGCTGGCGCTGGCCTGGGCGGAGGTGCTGGAAAGCGCCGACATCTTCATCGGCGTCAACGCGCTCGATTACTCCGGCTATCCGGATTGCCGGCCGGACTACATCGAGGCTTATCAGCGGATGGCCAACCTGGCGACGCGCGCGGGCGTGGAAGGAAGCACGCGCCTCAAGATTCACACGCCGCTCATTGGCCTCGGCAAGGCGCAGATCGTCACCCTGGCGCGCGAGCTGGGCGTGCCGTTCGGCCTGACGCACAGTTGCTACGATCCGGGCCCCGGCGGGCGGCCCTGCGGCGCCTGCGACGCCTGCCTGTTGCGGCGCAAGGGATTCGAAGAGGCCGGCGTTGAAGATCGCTGAGCTGTTCTACTCGCTACAGGGCGAAGGCTCGCTGGTGGGCGTGCCTTCGGTGTTCATCCGCACGAGCGGCTGTAACCTGCGGTGCGCCTGGTGCGATACGCCGTACACGTCGTGGCAGCCGGAAGGGACTGACCTCGATCTAGATCAGATCGTGGATGAAGTGCGGGCGCACCCGGCGCGCCACGTGGTGATCACCGGCGGCGAGCCGATGATCCAGCCGGAAATCGTTCCGCTCACCGAGCGGCTGCGCGCGCTCCCGGTACACATCACCATCGAGACAGCGGGGACGGTGTTTCAACCGGTGGCTTGCGAACTGATGAGCATCAGCCCCAAGCTTTCCAATTCAACGCCCGGCGGCAGCTTCGCCGAGCCGCACGACCGCCTGCGCCTTCAGCCGGCGGTGCTCCAGGAGCTGATGGCGCGCTACGAGTATCAACTGAAATTCGTGGTCGAAAATCCGGCGGACGTTGCGGAAATTCGCTCGCTGATGGAGGCGCTCCATGCGCCGCGCGAGCGCGTCATTCTCATGCCCGAAGGCACCGAGCACGCGCAGTTGGCCGAGCGCGGGCAATGGCTCGCCGAAATCTGCAAGGAGGAAGGACTGCGCTTCAGCCCGCGGTTGCACATCGACCTGTGGGGCAGCCGCCGCGGGGTGTGAGGGGCAAACGCTTACTCGCGCACCACGGCATCCAGTTCGCCTTTGGCCAGGCGCACGTGAATGCGGGAAGCAGGGGGAGCGGCGGCGGCATCCTTGACGATCCCAGACTGGTTGGAAACGATGGCGTAGCCGCGTTCCAGAACCTTGAGCGGGCTGAGCGCGTCGAGCTGGGTATTGAGCTGTTCGAAGGTGCTGCGGCGTCCTGCCAGGCGCCGGCGGATGGACTCCACGGAAAGTGACTGTGCGGTCTCCAGGCGGCGCCGGCCAGCGGCCAGCCGAGGCCGCACATCGAAGTGGCGCAGCCGCACATCAAGCGCACGGCTGGCGCGTTCCCGCATATCGAAGAGGGAGCGCAGGCGTTCGCGCAGGCCGTATTCCTGCTCATCGACGCGTTGCAGGCCGCGGCCTACGCGGCGGTGGAGCACGCCGAGGGCGCGATCCACTCCCTGCTGCCGCAGACGCCGGTCGAGCATCGCCAGCCGGTAGCGCACGGCTTGCAGGGCTTTGCCTTCGGCCGCGGCGATCCGGTCGCGCACCGAATCGCGTGTGGGGACGACCAGCTCGGCTGCCGCCGACGGGGTGGGCGCGCGCAGATCGGCCACGAAATCGGCGATCGTGACGTCGGTTTCGTGGCCCACCGCCGAGACCACCGGCACCGAACACGCGGCGATGGCCCGCGCCACGGCTTCTTCGTTGAAGGTCCACAAATCTTCGAGCGAGCCGCCGCCGCGGCCCACAATCAACACGTCCGGCCATCCGCTGCGGCTGAAATATTCAATTCCGCGGCAGACCTCTTCCACCGAGCCGGGGCCTTGCACCAGCGCCGGGAAGAGACGGATGGCGAGGCCGGGGAAGCGGCGCGAGAGGATGTGGATCATGTCGGCGATGGCGGCGCCGCGGGGAGACGTGACAATGCCGACGCGGCGCGGAAACCGCGGCAGCCGGCGCTTGCGCTCGGCCGCGAACAGCCCCTCGGCAGCGAGTTTTTTCTTGAGCTGCTCGAAGGCCAGTTGCAACGCGCCCAGCCCCTGCGGCTCCAGCAATTCCACCTGCAACTGGTATTCTCCGCGGACCTCATAGACGTCGATGCGGCCGCGCGCCAGCACCGCCAGGCCATCAGCCGGCTTGAACTTCCAGTAGCGGTGCGCGGAGCGGAACGCCACGCACTTGAGCTGGGCGTCGCGTTCCTTGAGGGTGAAGTAATAGTGGCCGCTCGAGGCCAGCTTGAGCCCGGAGATCTCGCCCGAAACCCAGATATCGCGGAACTCTTGGTCGAGGATGGCGCGAATCGCGGCATTGATCTCGCTCACCGAGTAGATGCGCCGCTCCGGCGTCAGGTCGAATTCGAGCGCGAATTGCTCCACCGAGCCATGGTAGCGCGGACGGTCGCAAAACGAGACGCCGCTTTCCCAGGAACGGACAGGGGAGGAGGTAGGATAGACGATCGGTTTTTTGTCGTCTGTCGGGGTTTTGCCCTCAAGAAGCGCAACAGACCATAAAAGGCGATGGTCTATCCGACCTGGCATGTCGCTTGCTCAACGACTCCATCGAGGAGGTGTCTCATGGCCCGGAAAGAACGCATTCAGGAACCGATCGCCGGTGTCGTTCGGCCAAATTACCTCGAGGAACGCATTAAGGCAGGATGGCGGCTGGTGGGGCTGGAGTGGGAGCGCGACGTGGCGGAAGCCGCGCCACCGAAACCGCAGGGTTGGGTGGAGGAGATTCCCTACGGCCTCCAGGTTTCCGACGATTGCACGCAACTGGTGGGCAACCCCGCCGAGATCGAAATCATCATTCTGGCGCTCGATATGATTGTGGAAGACTGCCCGCTTTCGCGCGTCGCCGACGAGCTGAACCGGCGCGGCTACCGCACACGCCGGGGCGAACCGTGGACGCCAACCGCGCTGTTCAACCTGTTGCCGCGGATGATCGCCGTCGGCCCGCGGGTCTTCAATAGCGAGGAGTGGATGACGCGCAGGGAGAGGCTGCCGAAGGTGGTGTGAGGCGAGGGCAGATCCACCGTTCCCTTCCTCCACGGCTCTGACCGGATCCCGAACTCATCGGAGCCGGGTTAGCGCCAACGACTACGCGGCGAGCGGTCGATCATCACATGCAGATGAGCGGAGGGAACTCTCTCACCGGCTCGCATTGATCGGCGGTTGGACAAGAGTTCAGCGGAAGGGTCCACAGGATAGTGGTTCGCGAAGGCTGGCAGGCGACGTTGTGGAATGCGAATGAACGATCTGCTGGACTGCGGAGCGCCTGGGCGCGGGAGGCGTCGAGCTTCCGTTCGCACACCCATAACCCACCTTTTGAGGTTACGCGCGAGCAGCCCACCCCTCAAATGTGTTGAAATAAAAACCTCTTGAAGAAAATCGGCCTGGTTTTGGTCTTGCTGTCGGGCTCTCGGCTGCCGACGGCGGATACTTCCACACCTCCGGTTGCGCAAAAGTTTCTGGCGATATTCCAGGAGCTTCGTGAAGCCCAAGCGCAAGGAGCCTCCCACCCCCGTTATGTCTCCTTTGCGCTTTCCGACGGCGAGATCGACGACTATATGCACTACGCGTTGCGCACAACGCCCCGGCCAGGCGTGGATTCGGTGACCATAAAAACCTTCCCGCAAAATTACGTTTCGATGTTCACCGTCGTCGATTTCGACGCCATCGAGCGCTGGAAGCCGGGCACAATCCCGGCCCTGCTGCGGCCCATTCTGCACGGCAAGCAGTCCATCTGGGTAGACTACCGTTTCACAGCCGCCGATTCAAAAATCACGTTCTCCGTGGAAAAGGCGTACTACGACAAAGTTTGGCTGCCCACGTTATTCGTGGGGGAAGTGATCCGGATCGTCGCCGCCCGCCAACCGGAGCATTTCGATACCAGCAAGCCGCTGCCCCTGCCATTCGGCCTTCGCCAGGCGTGGACCGAAAACCACATCGTGAAGGGCAATAACTGAAGAATTGGAACCTGCCGCGCCGGTTCACGCACTCCGCCTCAATGCCTCGCCCCTGCCGCTGGCTTAATTCCTCGCGTGCAGTCACGCTCTTATCTACAGGTGACACGCTGGAGCGCTGGCCGGCCTCGACCGTACTTGTTTATCTGTGGCGCCAGCGAGCACCGCGATACAATAACGGATCTGCGAACAGCCAATCGATCGCCTGCGAGGAACCGATCCAATGAAACTCGTCCGCTCCATCCGCCAACTGCCGGCCGTGCTGTGGGCGCTGCTGTGCGTTGGATTGCTTGCCCCGAGCGGGATCTGGATCGCGGAAGATCATACGGTGTGGCCGTGGGATCAAGCGTGGTATGGGGAGGTGTCGGCGGATCTCTGGTTCTGGATGGGGCATTCCTTGCGGCGATGGGTTGGGGAGTTGGCAGATGGCCTGTCCCTGAAGCCTCCGGGTGTGGTGTGGCTGGGGCAGCTCTTCGTCCCGTTGCGACACATCTTCGGATCGGTGGAGATCTCGCTGCTCGTCTCGATTTTGGCGACACAGTTCGTTCTGCTGGCGATTCTGTTCCGCATCGGCCGGCGGCTGTGCTCGGGCTCCAGCCTGGCCGCCGCCGCCGGCGTCACGCTGGCGGCGGGCACGTCGCTGTTTGCCGGACTTTCCCATCAATTCTTCGTGGAACCATTGCAAGCTGCCGCGGTGGCATGGGTCTATTACGTGGCGGTCGAGGCCCCCGGTTGGACCAGCCTCCGCATTGCGGCGCAGCTTGCGTTGGCGATGGTGGTTGGTGTTCTGGCGAAAGCCGATACGCCACTGTACTGCGTGCTGCCCTGCCTTTACGCGGCAGGTCTGATCTGCCGGAAGAAACCACCGCGGGCGGAAATATCCGCCTGCTGGAAGTCCCTCGCTTTTCGGGCCCAGGCAGTTCTTCTCGTGTTGCTGACCGGCGCCGCCGCACTCTGGTATTACAGGAACATGCGAGCGGTGTGGCAGCACGCCCGCGATTCGTCCGCGGGCGCAGTCGCTCTCGACTATGGCAGCCGCGATTCCTGGCTGCATAAACTCGTCCAGTGGTGGGGATTGCTGAACGACTCCTTTCTCTCGCCATATCTTGGTTGGGTGTTCCTGGCCGCGCTGGCGGGAGCGGGCCTGTTCGGAATGCTACGTCTCCGGCAGCGCCGCGAGAAAGTGCGCATTGAACCCGTTGCGATATTGAGTGCGCTGCAGATCCTGCTGCTGCTCTCGGTGTTGTCCACAACCATCGTTCTGGAGCCCAGATTCCTCTACGCTATCCTGCCGAGTATCGCGATCGTGTTTATGCAGCTTTGCGCCTTTCTGCCGGCGAGGTTTCTCGCCGTCGCCGTCGTGGCGTGTGGCGCTCAGTGGGCAGCCGTTAACGCAGAGTCCCTGGCGATCGTGGGCCGCCTTGGCCATCAATCCCAGTGGCTTGTTACGCCGGAGTTCGATCGATCTCACTACGACGACCTCACTCGGGTTGTCCGCCTGACTTCGGATGCGCCGGACCGGTACGACATCGTCGCGGTGGAATGCTCGTGGATGAATGCTAACGCAGCCGCCTTTTTTGCCGCCAAGAATCGTCTGCGGACAGGCGTGCGGAGCTACTACACTTCGCTTGGTTATGCCGAATCCGACTTCGGGGCAGCCATGCGGCGCATCGGAGAGTTCCGGCCCCGCTACGTCATCACGCTTGCCGAGCCGTTTCAGGCTGGCCTGCCCGGCTTCCTGAATGTCGTATCGTTGCCGGTTTTGCGCGACCTGCGGAGCGACGATCGTTTCAGTCAGGTTCCTTTTGCGAGTCACAGCGGCGTTCTGGTGTTCCGATTCAAGAATGGCTTCCCTGCTGGAACTGCCGCGGGGAGTGCGCCTTGACGAGCGCCGACGACCGCGGCGGGCACGCCCCGCTGGTGACGATAGTCTTTCCATGCGGGCCCAACACCGAAGCGGCTGAACTGTCGCTTCGGTCGATCCGCGCGCAGACGATTCAGTCATTTGCGATCCTGGCCGTCAACCTAGGATGTCCGGAGGCTTTTCTCGCCGCGCTGACCGGACAGGAAGGCGGCGAGCGGATCGAGGCGATCGGCAGCGGCGAAGGCATCGCCCGCGCGTGGAACGCCGCCGCCGCGCGGTCTCCGGCACGCTACATTTGCTTTCTCCAGCCTGGCGACAGAATAGAGGAAACCTACCTGGAGAAATGTCTGTTCTATCTCGAAGTGACCGGGTTCGATGTTTGCGGGAGTTGGCAATTGCGAGGCGCCGAGCTGCATAGAACCGGGCCATTTTCCTTACGCGCTCTGCTAGCGCGGAATGTCAGCGGATCGGCCGTGATTCGAAGAGAAACACTGATTCTGGCTGGCGGCTTCGATGGCGCCATCGCGCCGCCCTTTCTGATCTGGGACCTCTGGATCCGGATGGCCGAGCGCGGGGCCCGGGGCCACCTGTTCGGCGAACCGCTTGTCCGCAATTCGGAGGAACCCGGCGAGGAGCCGCACGACGCCGCATTCGTGAGCCAAAAATACTGCCATCTGCTGGGCGATGCCAGGCTGGTGCAGCGGCTCGACGCCATTCGAGCCAAGAAGCCGCCCCTGAAGAGTTACGCCGGCATGTTGGAGGATGCGCGCCAAGCGGACACGCCCGGCATTGTCGTCTCGATGCCGTTTCTCGCCATGGGTGGGGCGGAGCGAGCCATGGCGGGAGTCTTCGGCGAACTGACCCGCTGCGGGTATCGCGTATTTCTGGTTACGACCGCAGCGGCTCCGCAAGGCTGGGGCGACACAAGCCATTGGTTTCATGGCAACCTAGCCGGCCTTTATCACCTGCCGCGATTCCTCGCCGCTAATCTGCAGCCGGCTTTTTTTTCTTATTTGATTCAACGCCACTCAATCCAGGTGTTGCTGCAGGTGGGATCCGTAACCGTGTATGACTGGTTGCCACGCTTGAAAGAGCTGTTTGGCGAACTCGCGGTGGTAGACCTTTTGTTCAATCCGGTGGGACATGTCGGTAGCTATTGGAAGAGCCGGAAGCTCATAGATCATACGGTCGTGGAACATGAAGTCATGGCCTCGTGGCTGGTGGAGCATGGGGAGCGAAGGGCCAGGATTTCCGTGATTCCAAATGCCGTTGATGTCGACCGCTTCGCTCCGCAGCAGCCCACGGACTGGCGGACTGGAGAGCCGCGGCGGGAAGGAACGTTTGTGGCCGGATTTTTCGGACGGCTGGCCGAAGAGAAAGCTCCCGATACGTTTGTGCGCATCGCGGCTCGCTTCAAAAACCGCCCTGCTTTTCAGTTCTTGATTTGCGGGACGGGGCCCATGGAAACCTCACTCCGTTCTTTATGCCACGAATACGGACTGCAAAAGAGCGTGCATTTTCTGGGATTCGTGGATACGCGCAGGTATCTCGCTTGCTGCCATGTTACAGTCACTTGCTCGCGGTTTGACGGCCGTCCTAACATCATTCTGGAGAGTCTGGCGATGGGCGTGCCGATTGTGGCGAGCCGCGTCGGGGGCATACCGGAGATGGCGCCCGAAGGCCATGGCACCAGGCTTTGCGAGCCGGATGACGTGGAGGGATTTTGCGGCGCGATCGAACGCCTGGCTTCCGATCAGGAAGGTTATCTGCGATTGGCGGCCGCCGGCCGGCGCTGGGCGGAGGCACAATACTCACTGGCGGGCGCCGCGGGCCTGTATGCCAATCTGTTTCACAGCCTGACGGGGGCGCGTCCCCGGCCTGCCAGGTCTGCTGAGGACGAGGCCGCCATTGCCGCAGCGATGCTACCCGCCAGCCGCCCCTATCAGTCGCTGCCGCGAGGGCGGTTGCGAGCTTCTCTCCGCATCCTCCGAAACGCCCTATCGTGGTCACACACGCCCGGCACCTTAAGAACTGTCTGGCTATACACCACGCTCCGGCGCAATCACACCACAGCGCGCGAGTTCGAGGAGTTCTTCGATGCCGGCGATTATGCTCTGCGCTACCCGGACGTAAGCGCCGCCGGAATCTCCCTGATGTGGCACTATCTCCTCATGGGCTTTCGAAATGGCTGCGATCCCTCTGCTTGGTTCGACACCGATTACTATCTTGAGACTTGCCCCGACGTTGCGGCCGCGGGCGTGAATCCGCTGGTTCACTATCTCAAATGGGGGCGCGCCGAGGGGCGTGGCTGTTTGCCCGCTGGAGACCTTTGGAGCCCCGCCGGGGACCCGGCGCGGCCCAAAAACGCGCCGGGTACGCCGTCGTGACCTCTTGGGCGGATGCAGCGATTTCCGTCGTCATTCCCACGAAGAATGCCGGAGCGGAATTCAGCCATACGCTGGCTGCCCTGCGCAGACAGCCGCGCTCGCTGGAAATCGTCGTCGTGGATTCCGGCTCTTCGGACGGGACCCCGGATTTGGCGCGCGAACACGGCGCGCGCGTGGTTTCGATCGCTCCCGAGTCGTTCAACCACGGCGAGACCCGAAACTTCGGAATCCGGCAGAGCAGGGGGCAATTCTGCATCATGCTCGTGCAGGATGCCGTACCTCAAGGTGACTCCTGGTTGGAAGAGATGCTTTCTCCGTTTGCCGACGAGGGGGTTGTCGGTGTCACTGCGCGGCAAGTGCCGCGCCCCGACAGCGATCCCTTTTCCAGGTGGCAGTGCGATTACCGGAATCGCTTTCTGGGCGAAGCGGCGCGAGTTCAGGAGTTGGAGAGCTGGAAGCATTTTGAAGCGCTTGGTTCTCAAGAGCGGCTTCGCCTGGCGAGCTTCGACAACGTTTTTTCGGTTCTGCGCAGAGATTTCTGGGAGCAGTGTCCTTTCCGCGCACTGTCATTTGCCGAAGATCTCGATTGGGGGCTGCGGGCAATTGCCGCCGGGCGGCGGCTAGTGTACAAGCCATCGGTTTGCGTCATGCATTCTCACACCCGGCCCGCCGTCTATCATCTGCGCCGCAGTTATGTTTCGGGCCGGATAGTACCCCAGATTCTTCACCTTCCGCCAGTCGAAACCAGCGCCCGCAACGATGAGGAGTTTCTCGGTGCTATCGGTTTCTTGTGTCGGGAAGTTCGCGCAATTCTTTCCGAAGGCGGGGATTGGAGCGAATTCTCCAGATCCTACAGTGCGTCCAGTCTGCTGGAATCGTTACTAGTTGCCTTCGAACGTACAGAGGTGCGGCTAGAATATCATCTGAATGATGTCCGCGAGAACTTCTACGGTATCCTTGAACAACTCCTCGGCCCTGATTTGACTCGACTGCCGCGCCTTGAGGCGGGCTCCATTGTGGTCATGGCGCTAGCTGAAGCCGTGGGCGCATTTGCCGCTGCGTATCATAATTGGTGTGAGGCGCGACACTGCGTCTCTGATGGCATGTGCCGCCTTGCTGGCATGCTATCCAAGGGGGTGTGAGTGTCGAACATACGTGCCGGCGACGACAAGGCGGACGCATTCGCGTCGCTCGACGAAATCTGCCAATTACTCCGGACCCACCCCGATTTCCGGGAGCCGCCCGCGGTTCGGATCGCAAGGAAGAGCCAGGCCGGTTTGGCGATCGGCCGCTTCATCAAGAATGTGCGGCTGTGGCGCTTTGGCGTCGAGTTCGCCCGGTCCCTCACGCTCTGGCATTTTCAGATCAGACAGGACCAGCCCCGAGTACTGGCAATGGATCTTCGGTGGCACGTCGGGAAAATCCAGGGCGGTTGGTGGGTGTTCGTTCACTTTGTGGACTCGAGCGGCGAAATCCGCTTTCAGGGTGACTACTCTTTGCGAGGCGCAGTTCCCGATTCTCTGGGATTTGTCTATTCTCGCCGGCTGGTGGCAGTTCCGGCGGAGGTTTCTCCTGGTGACTACCACGTCCGGCTAGGCGTATGGTCGCCTGGCACTGCCTCCCACCTCCAACTGACACAATTCCGAGGATGCCAACGCGAACCGGCTAGCTGGTGCGATAACGCGGTGCTGCTCGGCACTGTAACCATATAGCCCCTGAACGCTCAAGCCAATTGTAGTAACGCTCGGTCGGTGGCCGGCGGGGTGGCCAGTTGCCGGTTGACGATTCGCGGCGTTCCGGCCACGGTGGACTATAGCGGCGCCGCGCCGGGCTTGATCATCGATCAGTTGAACTTCACGCACCCGGCCGGCGTACCGCAAAGCGCGCCGGTGGCCGCGGTGCAGACGATCAACGGCGCCAGCGGCACATTCCTGCTGCCGGCGGCGGCCGCTTCCTCGCCCGCAGTAGAATGAGTTCATGAAATCTCGCTGGGCCGTGATGGCGGCTGTGGCGGCCTTGCTCGCCTGTCACCTCTCGACTCTCCGCGGGATGGCCACACAGTGGTGGAACGATGAAGACATGGGGCATGGCTTCCTGGTTCCCGTCGTGATCGGCTGGATCGTCTGGAACGAGCGCCGCAAGTGGCACTCGGTGCCCGCGCAGCCGAGCTGGTGGGGCGTTCCACTGCTGATCTCGGGTGCAGCCCTGCATTTCGCCGCAGTCGTGGGGGTCGGATTGTTCGCCGCCTCGGTGGCCCTTCTGCTTTCAGCCGTGGGCGCGATTGTCTGTCTGGCGGGTTTCGGCCGGCTGCGCGCGTGGGCCTTTCCCCTCCTTCTCAGTCTCTTCATGCTCCCCAAGCTGGTCTTTGCGTACAATATGGTCACGCTGCCGTTGCAGTTGCTGGCCAGCCGTATGGCGGCGGGGATGTTGTCGGCCAGTGGAGTCGGTGTCATCCGCGAAGGAAACATTTTGGATGTGGGCGGACATCGCGTTGCGGTGGCGGAGGCGTGCAATGGAATCCGGTACCTGTTGCCGCTCGGCTTCATGGCGGTGGTGCTGGCCTATGTGCTGGACCCGAAGGCTTGGATGAGGGTCGCGCTGCTGGTGGTGGCCGTGCCGCTGGCGATCGTCGCCAATGCCGTGCGCGTTGCCGCTTCGGCGGCCATCCCGGCGCTCGCTTCGGGAACTCCCCACTTTACCGCGGGAGCGGTTATTTTTCTGCTCTGCCTGGCCGCGCTGGCCGGGGCACGGCAGTTATTTCACATGATCGGCGCCCGCCACTATGCCTGATCCACTCAAGATTCTTGTTCCGGTTTTGCTGGTGGCCGAAGCCCTCACGGTTCAATGGGCCGGTCATGCCGAGCGCGTACCCGCCGCCCCGGACTTGAACGCGTTCCCCGGGCAGATCGGCGGCTGGAGTCAATCGAGCGAAATTCTGATCGACCCGGACGTGCAAGCGCAGCTTCGCGCCGACCGGCTCCTGGACCGCATGTATTACTCAGGAACTTCCGCCGGCCCTATCGTGCAAGCCGAGGTGTTGGTCGCCTGGTTCAATTCCCAGACCAAGGGGGACCGGCAGCCGCATTCGCCTCGGGTGTGTCTGCCGGGCGCAGGTTGGTTGCCGGAATCGATTGGCACCCTCCGCATCGAAACGCCGGCCGGGAAGTTATCCGCGACCCAGTACATCGTCAGCAAGGGCGGGCTTCGTTCCGCCGTTTTGTATTGGTATCAGACCCCTCGCCGCACCATCGCGGGGGAATGGGAAGCCAAATCCTGGATTCTGCTGGACGCCCTGCGCGACCACCGCACGGATGTCGCGTTAGTGCGAATCGTGGTTCCGTCGTACAACGCCCAGGACAAGGTCGCGACGGACGCCGCCGCCGATTTCGCCCGCGCCGTGTATCCGGAGTTGCGGAAGGAGCTGCCGTAAACCTCCTCGTGGTACTGCCTGAAATGTGCGTTGAAGAGCGGGAGGCACCTGATCTGCTTCCCGCTCCGTTTAGCCTTGCCTTGCCGCGATACCACGGCTTTATGCTTCGCCGTCGGATGGATCAGTCAAACCGGCTGGCAGCTCCAGCGCCCCGGCTCGTGGTTATCCCCGCTGTTCATGGGGTGTTTAGGGGACTGCTCAAAAGCTTGGTCAAGGCGATCACCTCGCTTTCTACGAGAATGATTGTACCGCCGCTGCCTCTAAGAGATCATGTCGGCCAATTCCCAAACATGGTGCGGTGAGGTTCGATTCCATCGCGGGCGTAACGCGCAACGTCTTGTGAATGCGGCAGAAGTTGCCGTTCGGCTTCAACGCGGTTTTCAGGCACTACCCTCCTCGTTGATATCTAGCGTTTATCGCTATACGCTATAAATGTGCTCCACTCGTTTCGGGACGCCGAAGCTGAGAAGCTCTTCAACGATGAGTTTTGCAGGAAATATCGAGCCATTGAACGGGTAGCCCAGCGAAAACTGACGGCGCTCGACGAAGCGGAGAACTTGCGGGACCTGGCCGCCCTGCCCGGCAATCACCTGGAAGCGCTGAAGGGCGATCGGAAGGGACGGCACAGTATTCGCATCAACGAGCAATACCGCGTCTGCTTTGCGTGGGCAGACGGCTACGCCAACGATGTGGAAATCGTGGACTATCATCAGTGGAGAACGCTATGCCGAGAATCCTCGCACCGATTCACCCCGGAGAGATCCTCCGGGAGGACGTCCTCAAGCCGCTGAACATGAGCGTCAACCAGCTCGCTAAGGCGCTGGCGGTGGACGCCGCCCGGCTCAACGAAATCGTGCGCGGCCGGCGTGGGATTACTGCCGACACGGCGCTGCGGCTCGCGCGATACCTCAGCACGACGCCCGAATTCTGGCTCAAGCTCCAGCTCCATTTCGAGCTACGCGTGGCGCGCCAGACGAAGCTGAAGGATATCGAACACGCCGTACGGCCGCGGACCGAAGCGGCATAAGGCGGCGGACAGCGATGCCGCGAAAACCCGTCCCCGATTTTCGGATAAGTCGGGGAGAGGCGCAACAATCCACACTCGGCTGAGCGAACTCGCACGAGAACTGGGTGTCAAGGTCGGCTTCCTTTTGGGGACCTTACAGAAGATGGGCGCGTATTTGGAACCGGCAGGCACCCCAAACCTGCTCCATGCCCCTGAACGCCACGCGCGGAATCCGAGGGCAAACGGACAAGGTCTAGAAGAGCGATGGTTACAAAAATGGTTACAGTGACCAAAAACGAAGGGCCTTGATTTCCGTTCAGGCCCTGTTAACTGCTTTATAATCTGTGGTGCGGAGAGGGGGACTTGAACCCCCACGAGACTGCTCCCGCTAGCACCTCAAGCTAGTGCGTCTGCCAATTCCGCCACCTCCGCATTGCGTGGCTACTTCTTGTCTGGCGCCCGCTGAGCCGGGATTCGCAGTGGGATCGGCTTCCCGGCGTTCTGTTTGGTCGGCGTCGGGAGCGGGATCTGGATGGTCTGCGACGGCGGCGGCGCCGGAGCCTGCCCCGGAAACTGTCCCGGAACCGGGATGGCCGGCGCCTGCGTCCTGACCGGGGCGCTCTTGGTGGAACCGCCCTCCAGAACCGTGGTTCCCAGGCCGGCGCTCCGCGTCGCCAGGATCGAGAGCGACAGCGAAGTGACCATGAACAACACCGCCGAAATCGTCGTTGCCTTCGACAACAGCGTGGCCGAACCTCGCGGGCCGAACGCCGTTTGCGAGCCCATACCGCCGAAGGCCCCAGCCAAGTCCGCCGCTTTCCCGCTCTGCAACAGGACCACGATGATCAGGAAGAAGCAGACCAGGATGTGAATCAGAAGAAAGAGAATATACATGCTGATCCTTCAGTATAAAAGACCGCATCACAGCGGGTCAAACCGGATGCGCGGGTGACGCGGGCGAACCCGGCTCCGCCCGGAGTTCCAATCGCCTGCCGGCGTGCACGGGGAGCTCGCTGCGGCCGCGCTTGAAGGCGTACATAGCGTGGTCGGCTTCATCCAGAGCTTGACGCAGCGGCTGGTTGCGCCCGTCGGCAACACCCCAACTGAAGGAAATCGGGAGCCCGCCGAATCCGCGCACCTGGAAATCGCTCAGCCGCTGCTCGAGCTCGGCCATGCGCTTGCGCGCCCCCTCGGCAGTCTGGTTCAGGAAAAGGATGACAAACTCGTCGCCGCCCCAGCGATACGCTTCGTCGTCATGGCGGATGGATCGCTCCAGCAGGTTGCCCACGTTGCGCAGGATCTCGTCGCCCACCAGGTGTCCATAGCGGTCGTTGACCTCCTTGAAATTATCCATGTCGCACACTACCACCGCGCAGTCCAACGCGTCTGGCTGTTCCACGCGCCGCGCCAGCGCCGCCTGGTTCAGCAGCCCGGTGAGCGAATCCAGGTCGCTGCGGTTGGTGTTCTCGCGCCGCAGGGTTTCGACTTCGGTGAGCAGGCCCCGCAGCCGGTCCATTTGCGTCTCGCTCCACATCGCCATGGCCGCAAAGGCCATCACGCAATGGAGGGCGAAATCGTAATAGGTCTCGTGGTGCAGGTAACGCGCCCAGTCCGGCGCATTGCCACGGTTGTACATCCAGATAAAGATGACGGCGTGCTCGAAGAAGGCCGCCGAGAGGACCACCAGCGAAAAACGGAACATACGAAACCCGAGCCCGCCGTGACGCCGGAGCCGCAGGAAATTGTACAGGTAGATGAAGCCCAGCAGAAGAGCGTGCGACGAATGGTAGGCTTCCAGCCGGGAGATCAGGGCCACGAAGTATACCAAAACCACGAACACCGGCAGCACCGGGATCAAGCGCAGCATCACGCGCCATTCCTGCAAGCCGGAGCCGAAGCCGGCGCGCGCCGCGGCAATCAGCACGATCGCGAAAGCAAAATCGAAGGTGGCGTAGGGCGCCAGCCAGATCGTCCCGC
>JBEKXZ010000057.1:0-22331 GCA_049511495.1 Bryobacteraceae bacterium
TCATCGCCCTCCATTGTGTTAGAGAACCGCAGCCGCCGTCCAAATCGATCTTGATTCATGCCGATGCTAATCTACTGCAAAGGCAGAGTTTGCCGCAACCAGCCATATCAATGTTGGGACAGCCATGGGACAGACGCATTTTCTTGACGAATTGAAGGCCGGAAAATGCGTCTGTCCCCTTTACCCCTTTACCCGGTGCTTGCCTTGCACACTCGCGCCGAGGCAGTGGCGGGTACGGCAGAGCTAGTGCACATGGAAACCAGAGGGCCGCTGGCTCGCGAACCACGGTAGATCAAGGGCCTGCGGCGCCTTCTTGGCCAACATCGATCGAACCACGGCGAATTGCTCCGGCGTCAGTTTTCCAGCCGTATACCAGCCCAGCGTCTCAGCGTTCTCTGCCGTCACGCCAGGGGGCGGCCCAGAGTTGACAGCCGCCAGACTGGTCCAAAACAGCGCCTGTGCGTAGTCCTTTGAAACGCCCCTTCCCGAGGCATACTCGCCTGCAAGCAAGTAGTGAGCCTCGGCGGAGCCTTGCTCAGCTGCCATGCGGTACCATCTCGCAGCTTCTTCGTCGTTCGCCCAAACGCCATTACCAGTAGAGTACATGCGTCCGATACGCACTTTTGCCTGGGCATCCCCGGCCTGTGCCCTGTCCATCAGGTCCTTGAGGGTTTCCGGTGCGCCCTTCGGTGCCGCGACCAATCGACCTGAGGACGAAAGGCGCGAAAGAGGCCGCACTTCGCGGCTGATTCCACCGGTCAGCGCCGTTAGACAGGAGACTGGAATCGCAAGGTTTAAGTTCTGCCCGCCTGTAAACGTTGCCACTGCGATCCCGATTGCCTCTCCGCTGCCGTTAAGAATTGGGCCGCCGCTGCTGCCAAGCGAGATTGGTGCGGTTATCTGTAGGATCGTATCGCCATCCGACCTCCGAATAGCGCTGATGATCCCCTGGGAAAAGGTCCCTTCGAGCCCTTGCGGGTTCCCCACCGCATACACCTCGTCACCAACTGCGACTAGGCTGCTGTCGCCAAGAGGTAAAGATGGTGCCTTTAGGCCCGTGGCCGCAATGATCGCCAAATCATGGGCATCGTCGACTGCGACCGTACCTGCTATCTCGTATTTCGCGGTTTTGTCGACGAGCCGCACGAAGCCACCTGCGGTACCCGCGATGACGTGACGGTTTGTGACCACGAGTCCGTCACGAAGGACAAAGCCGCTCCCGAGGGAGGTGGACTGGCCGCGGTCGTCCTGCATCTCCACCAAGACAACCGAGGGAAATGCCTGCTGGGCAATCTGCCGGGCGGGCTTAGGCTGCGCCCAGGCAATCATCGCCGAAAGGACTCCCAGAATTGCAAGCCGCCTGTGAGCCTCGGTCATAGGACGATTCTAGCATCTGGAATATGCAACTATACGCAGGACTTACGGTGGCGGACGGCCGCGCAAATTCCTGTGGGAGAGTGCTGCCTTAGCGCCGATCATGGAAGTGTTCGAGGATTGCCTTGGCCTGAGATATCGCAAGGCCCAATTCGATCCTCAGGGTGCTTGCTGGCAGCCCCAGCTCCGTAACCGACCGTTCCAGCTCGCTGGCAAGCTTCAATGAGCGCTCAATCTTATCCCGTTGATCTGAGAATATACGCATACAGGTGTTTCTCCTTTTCGCTGCTGTTAGGTTATTCGCCGGCTCGGACAGGAGCTGACAGGCCTTTCGACCTCCTACCGCGAAACGTCCACGGCCCGGTAAGCCAAGCCGCGCCCGGTGCGGTTCGAAGGTCACAAGAGGACCCTGTCGCCGGAATTGCACCGCCAGCTTCAAGAGTTTCTCGATCTCTTTCACGTTTTGCGCGGCGGCCTCTACCTCGCCGACGCTGAGCCGAACTCGGCGCGCATGAAGCCATGCACAGATGCATCCGCAGACCGCCGAAACGACGGCCGCGAGTTCGACGATTTCAATGCTTGCCATGTCGAGAGCCCCCCACACCCTGCTATTCGCCAATCGGCGGGAAAAAGAATCGCGATGGTGGGCGCAAGGCAAGGTCGCCGGACCAACGGGTGGAGTCCCACCTCCGTGGGATACGACCCGGCGCGTCAACTTGGTTGTAAGCTTGTGGTTGAGATGCGACCGGTTGCGGTGGTGGGGATCGGCAAGACGGCGTTCGGCGCTTTCGCGGATCGGGACCTGCGCAGCCTGGCGGTGGAAGCTGGCGAAAAGTGCCTGCGCAACGCCCGCGCCGAACCCTCGCAAGTGGAGTCCTTCTACCTGGGGAATTTCGCGGGGCCGTCGTTCGTGGGGCAAAATCACCTGGCGCCGTATGTTTCGACCGCGCTCGGAATCCAGGGCGTGCCGTCGACACGGATCGAAGCGGCTTGCGCCTCCAGCGGCTCGGCCTTCTTCCACGCCTGGACGGAAGTGGCGGCCGGCGTCTACGACCTGGTGCTGGTGGTTGGCGTGGAGAAGATGACCTCGCAGCCCACGGCCCGCGTCAGCCAGATCCTGGCCGAGGCGGGCGACTGCGCGGGCGAGATGAAGGTGGGATCGACCTTCGCCTCGCTGTTCGCGATGATCGCGCGGCGGCACATGCACGAGTTCGGCACCAGGAAAGAGCACCTGTCCATGGTCGCGGTAAAGAACCACGCGGCGGGTGCGCTCAACCCGGACGCGCACATGCGCAAGCGAATCACGCTCGAGCAGGCGATGAACTCGAAGCCGATCGCCGAGCCGCTCAACCTGTACGATTGCTCGCTGGTTTCCGATGGCGCGGCGGCGGTGCTGGTGGCGCCGCTCGAACGCGCCCGCGAATTCACGGCGAAGCCGGTGCGCGTGCTGGGCATCGCGCAATGCTCCGATTACGTGGCACTGGACCAGAAGGCGGACATCACCACTTTCCCGGCCGTCCGGCGGGCGGGCGAACAAGCGTACCGGATGGCGGGCGTGACGGCGCGCGAGATCGAGTTCGCCGAGTTGCACGACTGCTTCACCATCGCCGAGATCGTCGCCACCGAAGACTTGCAGTTCGTCGAAAAGGGGCAGGGCGGGCCATACGCATTTGCAGGGTGCACGGCGCTCCGCGGCGAGCGGCCGGTGAACACGAGCGGCGGGCTGAAAGCGAAGGGCCACCCGGTAGGCGCCACCGGTGCGGCGCAGATCTGCGATCTGGTGCTGCAGATTCGCGGCGAAGCCGGCGAGAGGCAGATCGAGCGGCATTCGCTTGGGCTGGCGGAGAACCTGGGCGGATCCGGAGCCACCTCGGTGGTCAGCATCCTCGGGGCAGTGGCATGAGGAGCGGAACCGTGTACACCGAGACCGTGATTTGGTCGGCGCCGGAGGCGTTCGCTGCGGACGTTCCTTACCAGACGGCCATTGTCATGCTCGATGGCGGCGGCCGTGTGACCGTGCGCGTGCTGGGAGACCGTGTCGCCATCGGCGACCGTGTCACGGAAGCTGAACCGCGCGCCGGCATCCCATTTTTCCGTAAGGCGTGAGGATGTGCGCGAGTCAAGCAAAGCCGAGATGACGCTCGGCTCGGCAGGCTTGACAGCCCGCGCCACGGCTCAGCCTGTGTTGTCCAACCGCGGCGTTTCCGGAATGCCGGGCGCTATCCTTGGGGCGGCCGAGTCGCTCAAGTACTCGAGCGCGTGCCGGGTGAGCTCCGGCACAACCGGATCAGGGTGGCGCAGCAGCGAGACCAATGCGCGCACCCAGCGCAGTTCGCTCGCATCGACACCGATCACCGGAACGGTCGGACGCGCACTGCCCGGACCCGCGCTCTTGGCCACCGCCACTGCCTTTCAACAGGCTCATCGTCCGGCTCCGGCGAATCTTGAACCGCGGCGTGTGGTCTAACTTTATGCCGCATCCCGAAGGGGCGCACCGCCGGCCCGGCGAGCGTTCGCCCCGGTCACAACAACTCCGCCAGCCGCAGCGCCTTTTTGGCGGTGGTGCTCAGGGGGATGCCGCCGGCCTCGAGCGGTTTCAGCCACCGGAAGAGCGAGCCAGCGGGAAGCCGCTTGGGCGCGCGTGCGGCTTTCACCGTGAAGGTGTAGCGATGATGGGTGATGGTGTGGCGAAACCGGCCGATGACCGCGCCAGGCTGGACGCCGGGCAGGTGCTCCGGGGCGGGCAAATCCCAGAACCCCGCCATGCGGCGCTCGGTGGCCGGGCGCTGGCGCAACAGGATACGCTGGCCGCGGCGCACCAGCAGCAGCGCGGCTTCGATTCGCTCCGGCGTCACGGCCCCGAGCTTCACCGGCAACTGTTCCACCGTTCCGTGTTGAAGCGCCTGGCACTGG
Source organism: Bryobacteraceae bacterium (assembly GCA_049511495.1). GTDB lineage: Bacteria > Acidobacteriota > Terriglobia > Bryobacterales > Bryobacteraceae > Bog-375. The sequence goes on from JBEKXZ010000057.1 coordinate 4,288, forward strand.
CCGCGTAGCGGGCACTCGACGCACAGCGGGCGCCGCGGCAGGCAGACCATAGCCCCCAGTTCCATCAGCGCCTGGTTGAACGCTCCCGGCTGCCGAGGGTCGAGCCAGCTTTCGGCCACGGTGCGAAAGCGCTCGCGGGTCTGGGAGGAGCGGATATCTCCGGCATCGTTTTCCATGCGGGCCACCACGCGGAGCACGTTGCCGTCCAGCACGGCGCGGGGTTCGCCGAAGGCGATGCTCGCCACCGCCGCGGCTGTGTAGTCGCCGACGCCCACCAACTGGCGCAGCTCGTCATACTGGCGCGGGAATGCGCCGCGCGCGGCAATCCGGCGTGCGGCGCCGAGCAGGTTGCGCGCACGCGAATAGTAGCCGAGCCCGCTCCACAGCGCCAGCACTTCCGGTTCCGTTGCTCCGGTGAGCGCCTCGATGGTCGGGAAGCGGTCCAGGAAGCGCCGGTAGTAAGGGATCACCGCCGCCGCGCGGGTTTGCTGCAGCATGATTTCGGAAACCCAGATGCGGTAGGGATCCGTTGTGCGCCGCCAGGGCAGATCGCGATGCCCTTGGGCGTACCACTGGGCGAGCAGGATCGAGACGCGGTGCTTCACTCGATGACGCGCAGCCACTCGGCAACCACGGCGAAATCCTCGGGTCTCGCGTCCCAGGCTTCGAACTCGGGATTGAGCGGCTCCAGCCGGATACGTTCGTGCCGCCATTGGTCTTCTCCGGTCTCGACCTTCCGGCTGGTGTATTTTTTCACCGTGTAGCGGGCAGCGTCGTCGAGCGCGCCGAAGCGCTGAATGAGAAGAATCTTGTTCTGCCGCGAACCAACCGGGTGCAGGCGGAACAGGTTGAGGCTGCCATCGGGGATGCGCGGCTCCATCGAGCGGCCCACCACGTGGGCCACGAATAGATCGGGCGTGAGGCGCACCCCGGCCGGCGCAGGCACCCAGTCTTCTTCCACCGACTCCATTTCCTCGCCCAGCCGGCCGGCCGCCGCGCGCAAGCTATAAAGGGGCAGGTGGGTCGAGAACCGCCCGATGGCGACGGGCTCGACGTGCTCGCCATACAGCCGCTCCATCACGCGTGAAAACGCATCCACCGCGACCGCCTGCCGCTCGCCCACGCGCAGCACGTTCGAAAGCGAATCCTCGAGCGATGCGAGACATGCCTCGGCGCCCATTTCGGCCAGCTTACCGCGCAAATCGGCTTCCAGGGCTTCCAGCACTTCGGCGTCTTCCGGAGCGGCGAAATCGTCATAACGCCCGCGCAGCTTCACCCAGCCGCGATCGGTGGCCGGGTCGATCAGAAGGACCCCGATGTGGCGCGGGGCCGCACCCGGTAAAACCGCTTCCAGCAGCACGTAAGTGCCCTGGCGATTGCCCGTGATAGAAACCACGCTGGCCGGCATACGCTCCTGTCCTATTCTACTCATCGGCAGGAACTTTGTCCGGGCGAGGGGTGAAGCCAGCGGGCGACAAAGAACACTCGCCCCGGAGGAGCGCGCCGCTGCCGCGGGCCGGGTATGCCCGGCCCCTACAGGGACGCATGGGAGCACGCCCGGCCCCTGTGCTACTTTCTAAGTACCATGTTGAAGTTTCTGTTGGGACTATTTACCGGCGTGCTGCTGGTTTTCCTGGGCGGCATTTTGCTGCTGGTGGTGCTGTTTCAATTCCGCGACCGGCCGCCGGAAATCGCCTCCAACTCCGTGCTGGTGGTGCGCCTGGAAGGCGAGATTCCGGAAAAGCCCGCCATGGAGGTGCCGTTCGTCGAGAACCCGCGCGCCGCTGTCACGGTCGCCAGCGTGTGGACTGCGCTGCGGCGCGCTGCGCAGGATAGCCGCATACGGGCCGTCGTGTTGGAACCGGAGGGCCTGTCGGTTGGCTGGGCCAAGCTGGAAGAGATGCGCAGCGACGTCGAGCAGTTTCGCAAATCGGGCAAGCCGGTGTTCGCCTACCTGCGCAATCCCTCGGCACGCGAATATTACCTGGCGCTGGCCGCCGGCCGCATCTACCTGGGACCGGAGGATCCGCTCATGCTGAAAGGCATGCGCGCGGAAATCCTCTATTTCCGGAACACGCTGGCCAAGATCGGCGTTTCGGTAGACGTGGAGCACGATGGCAAATACAAGGATTTCGGCGACATGTTTACGCGCTCCGAAATGAGCCCGGAAACCAAAGAGGTCCTCAACTCGATGCTTGACGAGCTTTACGGCAACCTGGTGGATCGCATCGCCACCGCCCGCCGGAAACAGCCGGACCAGGTGCGGGCCCTCATCGACCAGGGACCGTTCAGCGCGACCGACGCGCTCGAGGCGGGGCTGGTGGATGAACTGCGCTTCGAAGACCAGATGTGGGGCGAGCTCCGGCAACGATTGCAAATCGGAGAGCCCAACAAGCTGGCACTGGCCCGGTATCTGAAAGCCTCGCCGCGCACTGTCCCGCGCAATCATTTCGCGCTGGTGGTGGCGGAAGGCGACATCGTTCGCGGCGATCCCAGCGACGATGGCGGCGAAGGGCTGACTTCCTACGGGTTCGACAAGCTGCTCCGCGAGGCTGCATCCGACCCGCTGGTGAAGGGCATTCTGGTGCGCATCGATTCGCCCGGCGGTGAGGTCACCGCGTCGGACGAGATGTGGCGCGAGATGAGCCTGGCCAACCGGAAAAAGCCGGTGGTGATTTCCATGTCCGACGTGGCCGCTTCGGGCGGTTACTACATGGCGATGACGGGCGCGCCCGTCGTGGCGTATCCGGAAACCGAAACCGGCTCCATCGGGGTGGTCTTCGGCAAGCCGAACCTGCACGGGCTGTACGACAAGCTGGGTATCACCAAGGACTCGTTGCAGCGCGGGCGCAACGCCCAAATCGATTCCGATTACACCTCGCTCGACCAAGACCAGCGCGCGTTGATGCAGCGCGGCATCGACCAGAGCTATCACGAGTTCGTGGCCAAGGTTGCCAGCGCGCGCCATCGCCCGATCGCCGACATCGAGCCGGTGGCCCAGGGACGCGTCTGGCTGGGTTCGCAGGCCAAGCCGCGCGGGCTGGTGGACGAGCTGGGCGGCCTGGACACCGCCGTGACGCTGCTCAAGAAGAAGGCGGGGATTGCCGCCAGCGAGGACGTCGGCCTGCTGCTCTATCCGGGGCGCCGCAATCTGCTCGATCTCTGGCTGAAGCGCTCGCAGGATGACCCGCTCGAAACCAGGCTGCGCGCCGTATTCGGCCGCGTCCCGTTCCGCGCCTGGATGCGAGGCGGCTTGCTGCGCATGATGCCCGAGTGGATCGAAGTGCGGTAGGAAGGCTGGTGGGGCACGCTTTTGGCCTGCCTTGTTTTTCGACGTCGATCCATCTCCCGCCCCCGCCCTAGCGGTTAGAATAAAGGCAGCAGGTACGCGGGCGGAGCACTCGCCCGCGCTTCCGGCCCAGGCCGAGGACTCTTTGCGCTCGCACACCAACTCCCATCCTGCCGACGCGGGCGGCGTTTTGCGCTGGTCGCTGGCCGCCACGCTGGTCTTCGTGGCGGTGGAAGTTGCAGCCGGAATGCGCGCCCACTCGCTGGCCTTGCTCTCCGACGCGGGTCACAATTTCACCGACGCACTGGCGCTGCTGCTGGCGTGGTTCGGTGTTTTCTTCCAATCCAAGCCCGCCGATGAGATCAAGACTTACGGCTATCACCGCGCCGGCGTACTGACGGCATTCGTCAACGCGCTGACGCTGGTGGCGCTTTCGGTCTGGATCCTGTGGGAGAGCGTGGAGCGGTTGCGCCATCCCGCGCCGGTGGGCGAAGTCATCATGATGGCGGTGGCGGCGCTGGGCTTGGTGGTGAACGGCGGCATCATGCTGGCGTTGCGGACGTCCTCGCGGAACGACCTCAACGTGCACAGCGCTTTCGTCCACATGCTGGGCGATGCACTCGGCTCCATCGCTATCGTCGTCGGCGCAGCGACCATCCGTTTCACCGGCTGGCGGCAGATCGATGCCTGGCTTTCGATTCTGATCGCGCTGCTGATCGTGTGGACCGCCTGGGACATTATCCGCGAGTCGCTGAACATTCTGCTGGAGGGCTTGCCGCGCGGTCTGAGCCTGAGTGGCGTGATCTCCACCATGCGGGAAGTGGAAGGCGTGCTGGAGGTCCACGACCTGCACATCTGGAGCCTGGGATCGAGCACGCGCGCGCTGAGCTGCCACGTAACGATTGCCGATATTCCGGCGTCGGCCAGCGACGTGGTGCTGCGCCGGCTGAACCACGTGCTGGCCGAGCGCTTCCACATCTTCCATAGCACGGTGCAGTTCGAGCACCTGGGCTGCGCCATTTCCGAAAACGGCTGCGCCATCCCGGTTTCCACTGAAGGACGCGGCGAGGAGCACCGGCACTAAGCGCTGCAGGGCGGCTTCGGATGAGCGAATCGCCGAAACTTCCACAAAGAGTAACCAGCAGGTTGCGTTTTGTTTCCGGGCCATGTTAATATGCAACCTGGAGGTTGCTAAGATGAGTGACCGTATTGAGAAGCGTATTGAACTCAAGGCGCCGGTATCGCGGGTCTGGCGCGCACTGACGGACCACCTTGAGTTTGGCGAGTGGTTTCGCGTGAAACTGGATGGCCCATTCGTGCCGGGCCAGGTCTCGCGGGGCTACATAACCTACCCTGGTTATGAGCATGTCAGATGGGAGGCGGTCGTGCAAAAGATGGAAGCGGAACGGCTCTTTTCCTTCACTTGGCATCCTTATTCCGTCGACCCCAAAACAGACTATTCGAAAGAGACGCCTACGCTCGTCGAGTTCAAACTGGAGAAGACCGCCGGCGGCACGCTGCTTCTGCTCACCGAGTCCGGCTTCGACACGATCCCCAGCGGCCGCCGCCTCGAAGCATTCCGCAGAAATGACGGCGGTTGGACGGAGCAAATGAAGAACATTGAAAACCATGTCGCACAAAGGCCGTAGCGGCATTGCCACCATAAGGAAGGCTCAGGCATCTGTCTTTGCCGCGCTGGGCGACGAGACGCGGCTATCGCTGGTTGCCCAGCTCTCCGTTGGGCAGCCGTGTTCGATCTCCCGTTTGACCGGGGGCTCCAAGCTGACCCGGCAGGCCATTACCAAGCATCTTCGCGTGCTGGAGAGTGCCGGGATCGTGCATGGCGCCCATGCGGGCCGCCAGAAGCTATTCGTATTTGATCCGAGGCCGATGGAAGAAAGCAAGAAATACCTCGATCTCGTCTCCGAGCAGTGGGATCGGGCACTGGCCAGGCTAAAGTCCTTTGTCGAAGACTAACTGCCGCATCACGTGTCCACGTCCACTCCGCCATCCGCGCTACCCTGAATCGCGGAGGATGCTTTGGGAGCGGCGCTTTTATGAGCTGACAATTGACGGCGCGCCACGCAAAAGCTCTCAGCCTCGAGTCTACAGCTTGGGCGCGTAGTAGCCGGCGCGCGCGCGCACGATCAGGTCCTTGCGGCCTTTCACGCGCAGGTTGACCGTGCGCCACTGCCCATCGGTGAGGAGCGGCTCGGGGCGATACAGGAGGTTGTACTGGTGGCGCAGCTCGTTGGCGATGTTTTCAAACGATTGCGCCATGTCCTCCACCTGAAACGGGAAGAAGGCGCGCCCACCGGTCTCCGAAGTGAAATACTTCAGCACCTTGTCGCCATCGGTGTCGGCGCGGGAGCTGTTGGTGGAGATGGCGTAGATCACTACATCGGCCTTCTGCGCCATTTCGAGGGCCTGGTCGCGCGTGTAGTCGCTCTGGTTGTCGTCGCCGTCGCTGACGACGATGATGGCGCGCCGGAACTTGGTGCGCGGCTGATCGACGCCGAGCTTGTCGCGGCAGGCGTAGAAAATGGCGTCGTAGAGCGCCGTGCCGCCGCCGGGACGCAGACTGCGGATGCCGGCTTCCAGCTTCTGCGGATCGTCGATCAGGTCCGTCACCAGCTCCGCCCGCGTATCGAAGTGCACCAGGAGGGCCTTGTCCACGCGCGCCCGCATCACCGTCCGCAGGAACTCGGCGGCTGCATCCTGCTCGAAACGGAAGCGGTCGCGGACGCTGTTGCTGGTATCGATGAGAATGCCGAGCCGCAGCGGCAGGTCGCTCTCGGCGGTGAACTCCTGAATGGTTTGCGGTTTCTTGCCTTCGACGACTTCGAAATCCTCCCGGGCAAGGTCGGTCACGAACCGCCCCTTCTTGTCGGTTACGGTAAACAGCATGTTCACGCGCGTGACGTCCACCGAAATGCGCGCCGGCTCATCGGCCTGCTGGGCGGCCGGGGGAACCGCCTCTTGCTGGCCGGACAAAAGTGGGGCGCCGAGCGCGCCCAGAGCCCCTAACAGGATCCAACGCTTCATGACGCTTCAATTATAGCGTGGGGCCGCACCGGCGCCCGGGTAGTGCCTGAAAGGTGCGTTGAACGAAAAACAGCGAACGCTTGCAACAGGCCGGAAGGCGCTTTACGCTGAAAGCATGCCATTCGACCGCAGTTCGCTAAAAGCCCTCCGTAACCTGATTGCCGATACCGATCTGATTCTTGAAACCACCCCAAACCTTCCCCAGAACCGCACGGCCTGCTCCCGTGAAAATCTCCGCGCCGCCCTCGCCCTGGTAGACGATCTAATTGGCCAGCAACGCATGAGCGCCGCCGCCGTCATGGGCCATAAGGGCGGTAGTTCTCTCGCTGCAACGCGCGGGCCGGAATACTTCCGCACCCTGGCCGCGCGGCGGAAGACCCGCGCCGGGGGCAGGCCGCGCAAAAACTCCAAAAATATTTGACGCGATCCTGCCCTGCGTGATCTAATGGAATTTCCTGCCGCGAAGCTGCGGTAGGGAGCCCGCCGAGGTCGAGGTGACAGCCTTGAACCAGAGCGGGTCCCATGTACCAGGAGGCCAACCCATGCGCATCTCAGCGCGCCGGGATGGCGAGAGGCTAGTTATTACGATCCGCTTTCGGGGAATCGTAATAACTATCGACCTGCCACATTGAGGGGTGTCCCCTCATAACCGCAAAAGCAGGGGCCTTGACTATAGGTGTGTTTACCCTAGCCCCTGCTTAGATTCTACCAGCAAACCGTTGAAAACGCAAGGAGATCCTTATTATTTTGCTTGACAACAGCGGACGTTCGCTGTTATTATTTAAGTATGAAGAGCGAAGTAAAACCCGAAATCACAATGACTTGCACAGCGTGCGAAATGCGGTGTCAACGCTTCGGAACGCACCGCAACGGCCTGCGCCGGTTTCGCTGCCCGCAGTGCCACAAGACCTACACCGAACCCCATCGCCTCACCCTTGGCGAAATGTACATCTCGGAGGAAAAAATGCTCATCGCTCTCAAGCTCTTGTTGGAAGGAAATTCGATCCGCTCCACCATGCGCGTTACCGGCGTGGATGGCAACACGATCATGAAGGCCCTGGTGCTGGCCGGGGAACGCTGCGAGAAGCTCATGGCCCGGTTGATTGTCAATGTCCCGGTGAAGGATGTGCAGGCTGATGAAATCTGGAGCTTCGTTGGCAAAAAGGAAGCGCACAAATTCCCGTTCGAGAAGGATGACGATTCCATCGGTGACGCCTACTGCTACGTTGCGATGGAGCGCCACTCCAAGCTGGTCCTTAACTTCGCTCTGGGCCGCCGGAACCAAGCTACAACGGATGTATTCATCGAAGGCTTGCGGCACGCGACAGCCCCCGGCCAGCGTTTCCAGATTACGACCGATGGTTTCCAGCCCTACATTTCGGCCATCACCACCACGTTGAGCGACCGTTGCGACTACGCCATGCACATCAAGGTCTACGGCACGAACCCCGAGGAAGAGCGCCGGTACAGTCCTGCCGAAGTCGTTAGTTCAGAGAAAGTCCCAGTCATGGGAAACCCCGAAAAGAGCCGGATCTGCACGTCTCACGTGGAACGCCAGAACCTCACCATCAGAATGCAGATGCGCCGCATGACCCGACTGACGAATGCCTTCAGCAAGAAGTGGGACAACCTGTGGAGCGCCTACTGCCTGTGGTTTGCCTACTACAACTTCTGCCGCATCCACACCACTATCCGCGTCACCCCGGCGATGGAAGCGGGCATCACGGATCATGTGTGGGACCTGAAAGAACTGCTGGCGTAACCTGTTGGCTAAGTTAGTTGACTGGCCTCCGGACTTGGCGCGGCGAGAATCACGCCAGTTCATCCAAATCGAGGCCGAGCATAACAGGAACAGCAGGATCGGGACGATGATATTTAAAGCAAGCGCCATCGCGTCCACCCCCGGCTCTTTCCAGTGGCGCATCTGTATGTAAATCCAAACGAGGAGGGCGACAAGGGATGCGCTCAAAATGGCAACGTTAATCCACGGGGATGGTCCGCGCTTATTTTGATCCATCGCTTCAGCCTATCACCCGCCTCCAGATTGTACAGCGCCCCCTTGCCGCGCTCGCCCGAATCCGCTACGCTGTGGCCATGCGCACACTTCAACAGGCAATCCTGGTGCTTTGCCTGATCGCTGCTTGTGGCGCGCCCGTTGCGGCGCAAACAGGCCAGCAGCCGCCAGAACCAGACATGGCCGATATCTTCTACCGCCTGGACAATGGCACGCTTGTTCCGTTGGAGCGCCAGCAAGCGGCCATAAAGGGTGGCGCGCACGGCTTCATCGTCATGAGCATGAAGAGCGCCTCGGAGTTCCCCGGAGCGAAGTCCCCTGTTCGATTCAAGAATGGCGAAAAGTTGGAGTTCATCGTGCGCTCCGCAGTGCCCGTCTCCGCAGTGGACCCGAACACGTTCTACTGTCTGCGCAAACTGAAATCCAAGAGGAAGACCCGCGAATTGGTAATGATGTCCGGTCATATCTCACCTGTTGGCGGGTCTACTACTATGACGCCAGCGGAAGGCATGGTACCAGTCGATTTCACCAAATTCGGAACCTCATCTTTGAAAATGACGGCGGGCGGGCTTGCACCTGGGGAATATGCGGTCGGGCACCCGTACGGACCAGCAGTATTCTGTTTCGGCGTTGATTGATTGCACAATCCCGCCTCACCGCGTCAACCCCTGCCGCAAATCGTCAACGCACCTTTCAGGCAGTACCGGCGCCCGCGACCGTCCCAAGGATCACCGCGAAAAGCGACAGTGTAAAAGCCGGGGAACATTCTCTCCCGGGGCGCCGTATATTCCGGCGTACCGCACACCAGCCGGATATGGGAGTTCTCATGAGAAAGCTTTTCACTGTGCCGACAATGCCTTTGACCGTCCTGGTATTCGCCTTGTGCAACGTTTCAACCCGTGCCCAGGCAATCCAGTCGCTGGACAGCATTCAATCCCAGGCGGAGCTCGATAAGGCCGTCACCTCGCTCGATACCGCTCTCTTCGATGCCTATAACCGTTGCGACCTGGAAAAGTTCGCGTCATTCTTCGTTGACGATGTGGAGTTTTATCACGATCAGGGTGGAGTAACGCTTGGCAAGAAGGATTTGACGGATAGTGTCAAGAAGAATATCTGCGGCAAAACGACCCGCGAACTCGTTCCAGGGACAATGCAGGTATATTACATGAAGGGCTATGGCGCGGTAGAGATGGGCGTTCACCGCTTTCACCACCCCGGGCATGAGGACACCGAGGGAGTCGGCGAAGGAAAGTTCATTCATCTGTGGCGATACAAAGACGGCGCATGGAAAATCACGCGGGTCATCAGTTACGACCACCACGCCGCGGCCAGGTAGAAGCCGCCGGCGTTCGCGGTTGGTCATGCAGGAGGGATTTCGGTCCAGCCGAGGAGGATCGCTAATCCAGATGCCTCTGATTAGAGCCGGCCGCGTGGCGGACCTGCCGCCCGGCGAGGTGATGGAAGTTCTCGTGGGGCAGCAGCCTTACGCCATTTGCAACTTCGAAGGCGCGATCTATGCCCTCGATGGCGTCTGCATTCATCAGGGCGGTCCGCTCGGGCAAGGGCATCTCGACGGCGCGCACCTGGTCTGCCCGTTTCACCTCTGGGAATTCGATTGCCGCACCGGCGAGTACGATCGCGATCCCGCGCGCCGCGTCGCCACCTATCCGGTCCGGATTGAGGATGGGCAAATTCTCATCGAGGTGCCCTAGGTGCCGGAACTGCCCGAGGTCGAAACCGTCGTCCGGTCAATCGCGCCGCTGGTCGGCCGGCGGATCGTGAGCGCCGAATTCCGCGCGGCGCGGATTTTCCGCGGCGGCGATCCAGAGCGCATGGCGGCGCGTCTCGCCGGCCGCCGCATCGCGGCCATCCGGCGCTACGGCAAGTTCATCTTGGTGTCCCTCTCCGGCGGCGGTTACCTGTTGCTGCACCTCGGCATGACGGGCCGCCTGCTGGTCGGCGGCGCGCCGTCGAAACACACCCACGCCATCCTCACGCTGGATCGCGGCGTGCTTCAGTTTGACGATAGCCGCCAGTTCGGCGCTATCGAGGTGCACGAAGATTTCCCCGCTCGCGTGGCCCGCCTCGGCCCCGAGCCCCTCGAGATCACCGCCCAGAGGTTTGCCCGCAGCCTCCGCCGGCACCGCACGTGCGTAAAAGCACTCTTGCTGAACCAGGCCTTCGTCCGCGGTGTGGGCAACATCTACGCCGATGAAGCCCTGTTCCGCGCCGGGATTCATCCCATGGCGCACACCGCCCGGCTGCGCCAGGATCGCGCCCTCCGCCTGCACCAAGCTCTCGCCGCAGTGCTCACCGAGGCTATCGCCGCCGGTGGCTCCTCAGTCTCCGATTACGTGGATGCCGACGGGCGCCGGGGCTTTTTCCAGGTCAGCCACCGCGTGTATCGGCGCACCGGTGAGCCCTGCGTGAATTGCGGCGCCGCCATCCGGCGGGTGCTGGTCGCCCAGCGATCTTCCCACTTTTGCCCGCGTTGTCAAAAACGGTGAGCCAGGTAGGACAGACCATCGGTCTTTGTGGTCTGTCATTCTCGCCAACGCCCGGCACGTTGACAGACGACAAAAACCGATCGTCCATCCTACCTCCTTGTAACCCGTTGCCGCAGTGCCGCGTCGTTAGTGATGCATACGGTTCGCCATCTTGCGTATGATTAAGGCTTGACGATTTTTCCCGCGGCTTTCCGCCCCTCACCCGGGGCGTGCGCGGATTCTGCGAAGTTGAAGGAGATTTCACACGTGAAACGCATCTTCCATTACCTGCCGCTGTTCCTGTTGACGGCGCTTTTCCTCCCGCTTGCCCACGCACAGTACGGGTTCGATTTCGGACTCGGTTTTGGAGCCATCCAGGACTCGGCGAACGGGAGCGGCACCGAGGGCAATCCGGCTGTCACCTACCCCTACAACTATACCCCGTGCACCATCGGTTCTGACGCCACTTGCATAGCCAACGACAAGCTCAGCGGATTCACCATGAGCATCGGCGGCAATGTCATGGCCTGGAAACATTTCGGGATCGGCGCTGAGGTCAACTTTCAGCCCAGCAAATCCAATTACGTAGCGTTCCCACCCATCACAGAAGAAAGTCTGCCGGCAATCACCATCCAGTCGCGCCTGACCCTGTACGACTTCAATGGAATCTACCAGCCGGTGAGAACCAAACGGGCCGCCTTTCAGGTGATCGGCGGTGTCGGCGGAGCCAACTTGAGATTCTATGAAGCCGGTACAACGGGGAGCACTATCGGCGCCTCGAATTTCAGCGAGTACTTCGGCAGCAACAATCACTTTCAGGTGCATGGCGGCGTGGCTGTTCAGATCTACCTGACCGACCATGTTTTTCTCCGGCCCCAGTTCGATGTCCACTACGTTCCCAACTTTGTTCAATACGGCAGGAACGTGGTGACGTCGGAGACCGTCTGGCTGGGCTACACCTTCGGTTCGCAGTAGGAAGCGAGGGCCCGTCGGGAAACAACTGGTCCCATCGCCGGCAGTTTGGCCACTATCCGCAGGCTCTACGCGCCGCCGCGTTATTCCTGCACTGCCGGCGCCGGCTCTCCGGTCAGTTCCTCGACCGGAATCGGGGGATTATAGTACAGCAGCCGCTGGCAGCTTTCGCAGGACAGGATCTGGTCGTCTTTCTTGAGGTCCTGGAAGTATTGCAGCCGCAGCACCATGTTGCACGCCGTGCAGCGGCCCTCCACTACTTCGGCCACGCCGATCCCCCTGCGCGTCTTGCGCGCCCGCTCGTACTTCTGAAGCGCCGCCGGCGTCATCTGGGGAACGATAGCGGCACGCTCCTGCTGCAGTTCGGCTTCGGCTTTCCGGTCCGTCTCCGTGCGTTCTCTGGCGTGGTTCTTTTCCGCCTCCACCTTCAGTTTCTCGGTCCGCAGCGCGGCCTCAGCGGCCTTCACGTTGCGGTCCAGCGGCTCGGACTCGCCCATCAAATCCAGGATGCGGTCCTCGAGCTTGCGAATTTCCGTCTGGCAGAATTCGATTTCGCTCTGAAAGGCGCGGTACTGCTCGTTGGTCTTGGCCTCGACCATCTGCCCTTTGAGTTTCGAGATCTTCTGTTCCCACACCTGGATTTCGCCCTCGCTCTGCTTCCTTTCCTTTTGGTTGGCGGCCAAAGCGGCGCGGTCGGCCTCGAGCTTGCGCTCCTGCGACACCAGTTTCTTTTCGATAACGGAAATGTGGACGGGTAAAGCCGCGATCTCGCGCTGCAGGTCTACCAGCCGATTGTCAATCTCTTGCAGGCGGATCGCCAGCTTCAGGTCTGCGAGCATGGCTAATCGCAGTGTAGCATGCGGCTTCGAGCGCCCGAAGTTCCGGAATGCGGAGCGTGCGCGCCAGCACATAAAACACTCCCACGCCGAGCGGGATCGAAACGCCCAAATCCGCCAGGTGCGGCATCCGATGCCCGTGCACGCCCGCGTGAATCATCACGCTCGAGACGCGGCACACCGCGCCCATCGCCACCGCCGCCAGCGTGATTTTAGCCGCACTCATCGCCAGGCGGCGGCCTTCGATGCCTTTGATACGCCGGCGCAGCGCGGCCGCCAGCGCGGCCGCGGCCGCCAGCGCCACCAGCGAAGTGGCCAGCGCCAGCCCCGCCTGACCCATTCGCGCTCCTCGCGCCAGGCCGATTGCCACCACCAAGTTCAAGCCAATCGAGGCCAGGCTCACCGCCATCGGCGTCCACGCGTCGTCCAGCGCGTAAAAAGCCGGCGCCAGGAGCTTGACTGCCGCGTAACCCGCCAGACCGATGCTATAGCACGCCAGCGCCACCGCGGTCTGGCGCGTGTCATAAGCTCCGAAACGGCCGCCCTGGTACACCGCGCCGATCATGCTTTCGCCCAGCACCGCCAGCCCTACCGAAGACGGGATGGTGAGCAGCAGCGCCATCCGCAGCGAACCCGACAGCGTGGCGCGAAACTCGTCCACTCTCCCGAGCGCCGCGCTGCGCGAAATGGCCGGCAGCGTGGCGCTGGCCAAGGCCGCTCCGAACAGTCCCAGTGGAAATTGCAGGAATCGGAACGCATATCCCAGCCAGCTTACCGGGCCGTTCAGCACGCGCCCGGCCGCATCGGTGAGGCTCGAGGCCAGATTCCCGTTCACCATTACGTTGATTTGCACCGCCGCGTTGCCGATCAGCGCCGGCATCATCAACCGCGCGATCCGCTGCAGCCCCGGGTGCCGGAAATCGATGCGCGGCCGGAACGAAATGCCGGCGCGGCTCAGGCTCGGCATCTGCCAACCCAGTTGCAGCGCGCCACCGATCAGCACGCCGGCCGCCATCGAGACGATCATCCCTTGCGGCCAGCGCCTGCCGATCGTCAGCCCCAACGCCAGCCCGCTCGCAACTGAGCCGAGGTTGAAAAACGTGGAGGCCAGCGCCGGCACCCCGAACCGCCCGCGCGCGTTCAAAATCGCCATCGCTTCGGCCGCCAGCGCCACCAGCAGTAGGAAGGGAAACATGACGCGGGTCAACAGCACGGTCAGCTCGAACTTGCCCGGCACGCGCGCGAATCCCGGTGCCAGCAACTCTACCAACTGCGGGCTGAAGATCATGCCGGCCACGCAAACCGCGCCGGCCGCCAGCGTGAGCGCCGTCCCCACTACGTGCGCCAGTTCGGCCGCTTCGAGTGCGGTCCCGGTGGTGAGCGCTTCCGTGAAGGTGGGGACAAAGGCGGAGGACAGCGCCCCTTCGGCAAACAAGTTGCGCGTCAGGTTAGGGATGCGAAAGCCGGTCAGGAACGCGTCGTAGACGGCGCCAGCGCCGAACAGCCGCGCCATCGCCATTTCCCGCACCAAGCCGGTGACGCGGCTCAGGAGAACGGCCGCCGAAACCACTCCCGCCGAACGCAGCAGCCCGTGTTGGCCCGCTGCCCCGCCGCGCTTCATTCCACGCGCCGGACTTCCACCTGGCGGTAAACCTCTTCGGTTTGGGCGCGCGAGGCGAAATTCATCCCCGGCAGCCGCGCCGATGCCGTGCCGGCCGCTACGCCCCAGCGCAGCGCTTCCGCCGGGTTTTGTCCGCGGTTCATCGACCAGGTGAAGACCGCCGAAAGCGCGTCGCCTGCGCCGATTGGGCACACCGCGTCCACCCGCGGCGGCAGCGCTTCCACCAGGCCATCGGCAAATGCACCCACCGCCCCGCGGCTGCCCAACGAAAGTACCACCGATTCCGGCCCCATCGCGCGGAGCTGTCCCGCTGCCTCGAGCGAATGCGCCCGCGTCAGGATCGTGCGCCCCAGCAGCCGCTCCGCTTCCGGCTGGTTCGGCGTCGCCACCGTGGGCCGCGCTTCAATGCCTTCCCGCAGCGAATCGCCGCCTGCGTTCAGCAGCGTCTTAACGTGCCACTGCCGCGCCAGTGCGATCATCTTCGCGTAAAAAGACGAAGGAACGCCCGGCGGCGTGCTGCCGCACAGCATCAGCCAGTCCGCGCCATCCAGCGCCTGCCGCACCGCACGTTCCACGCGCGCCACCTCCGGCCCCGTCAGCGCCGGCCCTACCTCGTTCAGGTTGACCGTCAGCCCCTGCTTGTCCGTGATGGTGAGATTGGTGCGGACGGCGTTCTTCACCGGCACCAGTACGATCGGGTAGCCGCAGCCTTGGAGCAGGGCTTCCAGCCGCTTGCCGCTGGCGCCACCCGAAATCAGCACCGCCAGCGTCTCGCCGCCGAACGAGTGGATCACGCTCGACGCGTTGAGTCCCCGCCCTCCAGCCGATTGCCGGATCGAATTGATGTACGCACGGTCTTCGAACGCCAGCCGGTCGACGCTGAGGATTCGGTCGATGGCTGGATTGGTGGTGAGAGTGACGATCAAAAATCTATTGTACCCGTGGCCGCGGCGCGGTGGACCGCGAAGAGCTGCCTAATTCCGTGGGCCTTGGGCTACTCGGACAGTATCGCCTCTAAATCTTCCAGGAGTTCGAGGTGCCTGTCAGTAGCCAATGCCGCCTGCGACCAGTATCGGTCGCCGCTAGGCGGATCTCCCGCCTTACGCTGAAAGGAAAAATTGGCGGGCTTGAAGATCTGTGTTTGATCGGGCCACAGCTCGATTGCGGCCAGGTCAAACGGCGTTCCGCCAACGGCCGAGGAGACGCGTTTGGAAAACTCGGTGAGTCTGGAGTTGAGCGCCCGCAGCTGCCCACAACACCTGACGGTAACCTGGCTCACATACGCTTTTCGGGTGACCATTCCGGGCTCGTAGGCGAAGCCTAGGTCCGGAAGATCGCCAAGAACCATATGGAGAAAATCCTCCGAATCCTTGGTGGACGAGAAGGTGTCGGCAGCGACTGCATCGGTATATATCGCGGCGTTGACGACCAGGACGGTGCCGTCCTCCTTGACAAACTGACCGTTCACGAACTTCATACCCTGGCTGAGGTCGTCGCTCGGTTTGGGGTACGTCCTAAACTTGTATTCTTCGAGAAGCGATGGCAGCAAGTGCTGGAACAAATCCCTGCCCCCTGGATTCAGTTCATTCACGTCGAGAAACCACATCGCTCTGGCCAAACCGACCGACAGCAGCTTCATTGGACTTTCTCCGTGCATACTTGGGCTGCCATTAGATCCCCCTGTTTTGTGCCGCCACCGAGCGCTCCAACCCCACCGGCCAACGAGCGCGGCGGAACGCTATCCGGCGGCTGAATCTGGGCACCGTTCGAGCGACTTTGAGCGGACTGCCGATCGCCTGCCTGGGCATAGGCGGTAAGCAACTGCCCGAGCGCTTTTTCAACCGCATGTAAGCTGAGCCTCTCGGACAGCATTGATGTCACAAGCTGATTGAGACTGACGCGCTCAGATTTTGCTGCTCTGACGAGACGCTGATGCAAACTGCGCGGTACACGCTGAACCCACTTTCCGCTCGGAAGGGGGTCCTCCTTTTCTGGCTCAGGTACAGGATCGCCTGCCTCGATGCAGTCCTCCAGCCACAGGCGCTGTGCCTCCTGAAGATTCTCTAGCGCCTCTTCTGCGTTCTCTCCATGCGCAGAGCACCCAGGCAGTTCTACAATTCTTGCAACGATGTCGCCGTCCGTATCGGGACGAAGTAGTTTCGTATATGGCAGCGCCATGTAGTGTGCAAGATCGTGTTTTTCAGTGTTCATACAGCCCCAGCTCAATCATTGCGTCTGCGAAGCTATCAACTGAGTATGCCTTCACTTGTTTGTTTCCGCGATCGTGACAGTTCACCATAAATCGCGTAGACGCCACGCCGAACAGTCTCCCGTGGGTTGCAACACGTTCGCTGGTGCGATAGCCAAGTTCGCCCAGACGGTCTACAACCCATTTGATTTCCGAAAGCGTTACGTTTTCCCTACGCTCGACCAGCTCGGAGATGCGTTCCTTGATCTTCTTTAGGTCTGCCATCTTTCACTCTTCTGTGTTGATCCATTCCAGGCGCTCTCCTTTTGGCTGGCGTATTCCAGCTTGATACTACGGATAGTATCACAAATTCTTTCATATTTCAAGGCACAT
This sequence comes from Bryobacteraceae bacterium, assembly GCA_049511495.1. Taxonomy (GTDB): domain Bacteria; phylum Acidobacteriota; class Terriglobia; order Bryobacterales; family Bryobacteraceae; genus Bog-375. Next base: position 21,132 of record JBEKXZ010000057.1, read on the forward strand.
TAGGTCGTACGCCCCTCTGCAGCCAAAGCTCGCCCCGGCAGGCGCGGTACAATCCTGATTGATATGCCGTTCCCGATTCACCGGCTCCGGCGTCTGCGCGCCACCGAAGAGCTGCGCGCGCTGGTGCGCGAAACACATCTCCATCCGGGCCAATTCATCCTTCCCTTGTTTGTTTGCCCTGGCGAAGGAGTCCGCCGCGAAATCGGTGCTATGCCGGGCAACTTCCAGCTTTCCATCGACGAGCTGGTGAAGGAATGTGCCGAGGTCCAGTCGCTCGGCATTGGAGGCGTCATCCTTTTCGGCCTGCCGGAAGCCAAGGACGAGCTAGCCTCCGGCGCATACGACGACCAGGGCATCGTGCAGCGCGCAATCCGCGCCATCCGCCGCGGGACCCCGCGCCTACTGGTGGTTACCGACGTCTGCAACTGCGAGTACACCAGCCACGGCCACTGCGGCTTCATCGAAGATGGCGATGTCGATAACGACACTACCCTCGATTGGCTGGCTAAGTCCGCCGTTTCGCACGCGCGCGCCGGCGCCGATATGGTGGCGCCTTCCGACATGATGGATGGACGCGTGGCTGCCATCCGCCGCTCACTCGACGCCGCCGGTTTCGAAAAGACTCCCATCCTTGCCTATGCCGCCAAGTTCGCTTCGGTATTCTACGGACCTTTTCGCGAAGCCGCCGATTCCGCGCCGCAATTCGGCGATCGGCGCAGCTATCAGATGGACCCGGCCAATGGCCGCGAGGCAATGCGCGAGATCGCGCTCGATCTCGAAGAGGGCGCCGACATCGTTATGGTGAAACCCGCACTGCCCTATCTCGACCTCATCGCCATGGCCCGTCAGCGCTTCGATGCGCCGATAGCGGCTTATCAGGTGAGTGGAGAATACTCCATGATCGTAGCCGCCGCGCGCAATGGCTGGCTGGATCACGATCGCGCCATGATGGAGTCGCTCACCTCGATCGCGCGCGCCGGCGCCGGCATCATTCTCACCTATTTCGCCAAACCCGCCGCGCGCCTGCTGGGCTGACCGGCCGCTCGAGCCCGCGCCGGTGAGCGATTCCGCTCAGTGTCGCTAGCTTTTCAAGTTGTCCGGTTTTATTAGCAAGTGATCTGTCCGGTTTGTGGTACAAAGCGATGCGGCCGTCAGGCCGCTTCCTTCTTGGTTTTGGCCTTTGTCTTGGCTACCAGAACA
>JBEKXZ010000058.1:0-21906 GCA_049511495.1 Bryobacteraceae bacterium
GTGGAGATGGCGCACCCGCTGCCCACGAAGCTGGCGTCTTCGACGACGTCGTCCTTCATCCTCAGATACAGCTTCAGCTTGTCGCCACAGAGCGGATTGTAGCCCTCGGCCTGGTGGTTGGCGCCGCGGAGAACGTGGCAGTTCCGCGGATGCTTGCTGTGGTCGATGATGGTTTCCTGATACAGTTCGTCGATCATCAGGAGAAAATCTCCTTTACCTTGCGCAGGCCGGCAGCGAGCGCGTCGATTTCGCGCGTCGTATTGTAAAACGCCAGCGAGGCGCGCGTGGTGGCGGGCACGCCAAACCGGTCCATCACCGGCTGCGCGCAGTGGTGCCCGGTGCGCACGGCGATTCCCATCCGGTCCAGCACCGTGCCGATATCGTGCGGGTGAATGCCCTCGATGACGAAGGAAAGCACCGCGGCTTTTTCGCGCGCGGTGCCGATCATGCGCAGGCCGGGAATCTGTTCGAGCGCGTCGGTGCCATAGACCAGCAGCTCATGTTCGTAAGCGGCGATGCGGTCCAGACCAATGTGGTTCAAATAATCGACCGCGGCGCCTAGCCCGATGCCGCCGGCGATATTAGGCGTTCCGGCTTCGAACTTATACGGCAGATCGGCGTAAGTGGTCTTCTCGAAGGTGACCGTCTTGATCATATCGCCGCCGCCTTGATAAGGAGGCATGGCATTCAGCAACTTACTCTTACCGTATAAGATGCCTATGCCAGTCGGCCCCACCATCTTATGGCCTGACAGCGCGTAGAAATCGGCGTCGAGCGCCTGCATATCCACTTTCAAGTGCGGCGCCGCCTGCGCACCATCGATCAGCGCCAGCGCGCCGGCGCGGTGCGCCATCGAGATGATTTCACCAACCGGGTTGATGGTGCCGAGGGCGTTGGAAACGTGCGCAACTGCTACCATCTTTGTACGCGGGTTGAGCAGCCGGGCGTATTCCTCGATGGTGAGCTCGCCGCGGTCGTCGATGGGAATCACGCGCAGCGTCGCGCCGGTTGATTCGCATAGCATTTGCCACGGCACGATGTTGGAGTGGTGCTCCATCGCCGAGATGACGATCTCGTCGCCTTCGCGTACGTTCTTGTGCCCCCAGCTCGAGGCCACCAGGTTGATGCCCTCGGTGGTGCCGCGCACGAAGATCAGCTCGCTCTTGCTGCGCGCATTGAGGAAGCGCTTCATTTTGGCGCGCGTCGCTTCGTACGCCGCCGTGGAGCGCTGGCTCAGCTCGTGTACGCCGCGATGGATGTTGGCGCAATCCACTTCGTGAAATTTGCGAATGGCTTCGATCACAGCGAACGGCTTCTGGGCCGTCGCTGCGTTGTCCAGATACACTAGCGGCTTGCCGTGTATGGTCTGTTTCAGAACCGGAAAATCCTCCCGGATCCGTTCCACGCCGAAGCCAGCCGCGATCTCAGTAGTTACCGTGCTCATGGAATTTCTCGGACAGAACGTTTTCCAGTTGGTTCCGCAACTGCGGAAGTTTAATGCGGTCGATAATATCCTGCGCGAACGCCTGGGTCAGCAGGCTGCGCGCCTGCGCCTTACCGATGCCGCGCGATTGCAGGTAGAACAGCGATTCCGCGTCCAGTTGGCCAATCGTCGCGCCATGCGTGCAGCGCACGTCGTCGGCGAGGATCTGCAGCTCGGGCTTGGTGTCGATCATCGCATCGTCGGACAACACCAGATTCTTGTTGGTCTGCTTGGAATCGGTCTTCTGCGCATCCTTGCGAACGATGATGCGACCGTTGAACACCGCGCTCGAGTGGCCGTCCAAAATTCCCTTGTAAAGTTCGTGACTCGTCCCGTGCGGCTTGGCGTGGTCGATCACGGTGTGATTGTCCACGTGCTCGGTACCGTTCACCAAATACAGGCCGTTCACGGTGGCCTCGGCGCCTTCGGCAAGCATTACCCCGATATCATTGCGCACCAGCGCTCCACCCACCGAAATATTGTGCGTGGTGAAGTTGGCGCTGCGCCCCAGCGCCACCTGCATGGTAGCCACGTGGAAAGCCTCCGTCGATTCGCGCTGAATTTTGTAATGGTCGATCACCGCGCCATCGCCGGCCACGATTTCCGTCACCGCGTTGGTGAAGTAGTGACCTTCGCCCTTGTAAGTTTCGACAATCGTGCATTGCGCTCCAGGCGCGACCACGATGAGAGTCCGGGGATGCACAGCTACCGGCGCCTGTTCCTTCGCATCGCGCGTGGCATCCGCCACTTCAGCCGGAACTTCATAAGTGATCTCGATCGGTTCCGTAAAGACACCGCGCGGAACCCGCAGCGCAGTGGCGCCGCAGCACAGCAGAGCCGTGTTGAGCGCCACGAACGCGTTCTGTTCGAAGCCGGCGTAGCGGCCCAAATGGCGTTCGTACTCTTCTTCGGTCAGTTCCTCGACCGCGGACGGCGTGACCAGCAGCTTGTCGGCATGGCCCTTGCGGAACGCCTTGCGCGCAATCGGCGCCACATTGGTGAATCGCCACTCTTCGTCGCGCGTGGTGGGAAATCCCAGCTCGGTGAAACGCGCGAAGGCGCGTTCCCGCCGATGCTGCAGCCACGGCTCCGCCGGTTCCTGCCGGGTGAATTCGAACAGCCACTGCCCGATCTGTTCCGACGCCACCGTCATGCCTTGCCCACCGCCTCGGCTTCGTCCTGGAGTCCCAGCGCCGCGTAGCCGCCTTCTTCCAGCTCCAGCGCCAGTTCCTTGCCGCCCGATTTGACGATCCGCCCCTCGGCCAGCACGTGCACATAGTCCGGCACGATCTCGCTCAGCAGGCGCTGGTAATGCGTCACCACGATCATGGCGCGCTCCGCGCTGCGCATGGCGTTCACGCCCGCCGCGACCAATTTGAGGGCGTCGATGTCCAGCCCAGAATCCGTCTCGTCCAGAATCGCCAGCCGCGGCTCCAGCACCGCCATTTGAAAAATCTCGTTGCGCTTCTTTTCCCCGCCCGAAAAGCCAGCGTTCACCGGACGATTCAGCAGCGCCTGATCCATGTTCATCGCCGTCATCTTGTCGCGGATGCGGGTGAGAAAATCCATTGCATCCAGTTCCGGCAGGTTACGATGCTTGCGAATCGTATTCAGCGCGGCTTTCAAAAAATACATGTTGCTCACGCCGGGGATCTCCACCGGATACTGAAAGGCCAGGAAAATGCCCTCGCGCGCGCGGTCCTCTGGCGTTAGCGACAGCAGGTCCTTGCCATCGTAAGTCACCTGGCCGCCGGTCACCTGGTAGAGTTCGCGCCCTGCCAGCACCTGCGCCAGCGTGCTCTTGCCGGAGCCATTCGGCCCCATGATGGCGTGCACTTCGCCGGCATCGACCGTGAGGTTGATGCCTTTCAGAATTTCCTGGCCGCCAACCGTGGCGTGCAGGTCTTTGATCTCTAACAGTGACATTCGCGTCCTCCGGGATCAGGTAGGACAGACCATCGCCTTTGGTGGTCTGTCATCGGTCGCGAACGCGCCGAACCCTGACAGACGACAAAAACCGATCGTCCGTCCTACCTTCACCCTACGCTTCCTTCCAGACTTACTCCGAGCAGCTTCTGCGCCTCCACGGCGAATTCCATCGGCAGCTCGCGAAACACTTCCTTGCAGAACCCGTGCACGATCATCGAAACCGCGTCTTCGCTCGAAATCCCACGCTGCCGGCAATAGAATATCTGGTCCTCGCCGATCTTCGACGTCGAGGCCTCGTGCTCGAGTTGCGACGACGTGTTCTTCACTTCCAGGTACGGGAACGTGTGCGCGCCACACTGGTCACCCAGCAGCATCGAATCGCACTGCGAATAGTTGCGCGCGTGGGTCGCGTTCTTTAAGATTTTGACTCCGCCACGATACGTGTTCTGCCCGTGGCCGGCCGAAATCCCCTTCGATACGATCGTCGAAGTGGTGTTTTTGCCGATGTGAATCATCTTGGTTCCAGTGTCTGCCTGCTGATAGTTGTTGGTCAGCGCCACCGAGTAGAACTCGCCCACCGAGTGGTCGCCGATCAAGAGGCAGCTCGGATACTTCCAGGTGATCGCCGACCCCGTCTCGACCTGCGTCCATGAAATCTTCGAATTCACACCGCGGCACGCCCCGCGCTTGGTGACGAAATTGTAAATCCCGCCCTTGCCCTCTTTGTCGCCGGGATACCAGTTCTGCACCGTCGAATACTTGATCTGCGCGCGGTCGAGCGCCACCAGCTCCACCACGGCCGCGTGCAACTGGTTGGTGTCGCGCATGGGCGCCGTGCAGCCTTCCAGGTAACTCACATAAGCGCCTTCGTCCGCGACGATCAGCGTGCGCTCGAACTGCCCGGTGTCCTTGGCGTTGATGCGGAAGTAGGTTGACAGCTCCATCGGGCAGCGCACGCCCTTGGGCACATAGCAGAACGAGCCGTCGCTGAATACCGCTGAATTCAGCGCTGCGAAAAAGTTGTCAGACGACGGCACCACCGAACCCAGGTACTGCCGCACCAGCTCCGGATGCTCCTGCACCGCCTCCGAAAAGGAGCCGAAGATGACGCCCATCGCCTTCAGCTTTTCCTTGAACGTGGTGGCCACCGACACGCTGTCGAACACCGCATCCACCGCCACGCCAGCCAGAGTTTCCCGCTCCTGCAGCGGAATGCCGAGCTTCTCGTAGGTGCGCAGCAGCTCCGGGTCTACCTCGTCCAGGCTCTTGGGCGCGTTCTTCTTGCGCTTCGGCGCAGCGTAATAAATAATGTCCTGGTAATCGATCTTCGGGTAGTGTACGTTGGCCCAGGTCGGCTCGGTCATGGTCAGCCAGTGCCGGTAGGCTTTCAACCGCCATTCCAGCAGCCATTCCGGCTCGTGCTTCTTGGCCGAAATCAGGCGGATCACGTCTTCGTTCAGGCCGCGCGGGATCGAGTCGGCCTCGATGTCGCTGACGAACCCCCACTTATATTCCTGATTCGCAATCGTTTCGATGGTGTTGGTCGAATCGCTCACCGGCGTAGACTCCTAAGCCATTGGCCTATAACCAGATTAGCCAATCTGTACTTTATAGTCAAGATTGCCCAGCTAATGGATGCGGAGGGCGGGCGAACGGTTGCGAAATGTGGCTAGATGGCCGGGGGGGGAACTTGCTCCGCACGCGAGCTTTGGTGTATCAGATGGAACAGGCTTTATGGAAACGCGAACTGCTCCGACGTGGATTCGTGACAAAGAGAGGCGCTACAGGCGCACCCGCTGGATGTGGATCTGTGCATCCGGCCTGGGGTGGCTAGGTTTTTTCGGTGCGCTTTCACTCGCCTTCCTCCACACACCCGCCGGCGCCCTGAAGTACGTTCTGTACTGCCTCTGCTTGGCGGCTTGGGTCGGCCTGGACCTTCTGAAACCCGCGTCTCGTGCCAGCCGATTCGAAACTGCCGCCTGCGGCCTGGCTGGCGCCATCGTGCGCTATGAGGTGGACCCGGAGCTGCCCGAGTCCGTGCTCAGCGAAGCCGCGCAGCGGGCTCAGGAGTCCCTGCATATCAAGCGAGTCAGAATCGCGCCCGCGTGGATTCGGCGTAATAAGCTTCGCTACAGGCTGACGGCGCTTGCTTGGGCAAGCCCCGTCATACTCACTCTGGCGTTCTTCGGCGTGTCGGCCATTTTCCGGTGGCGATGGGTCCGTCCCTGGCAGGTTCTGGTGGTTCTTGCGGTCCTGTTCGTTGGCGCAGCTCTCAAGACCCGCAGGCTGGTTCAGGCGCGGCAGATCCTCGACGAAGCCATCGAGCGATACGAATTCGAATCGGCGGCTGACGATGAGGGGGCTCTTGCCGAGGCAGACCAGCGCGCATCCGCTACGCTCTCGGGTCTGCCTTCCCCAACCTGAACCCACGCCACAGGCAAACGCCGGCCGCCGCCTGCCAGATGGCGAAGCACAACGTGAAGAACGCCAACTCGGGGATCGGTACGTCGTGTCCGGCAATCACCCACCAGGCAAAAGGCAGGCCGCAGACAGCGCCAGCGACCGCGCTGATTCCGACGGCGCGCATCACAGGCGCCTGGCGCTTCGCGAACGCGGTCGCCAGGCTCACTCCCAAGCCTCCCACCAGCCCCGACAGGCACATAGCGAGCACCCTTTGCGCATTCGGCACATCCGTAGCGAACCAGTGCGCCATCCGGTAAGCCAGTTGCCAGACCGCGGCGTCGAGGATGACCAGCTCGATGCCGGGGACGATGCCGCCCACGCACAGCCAGGCGGCGAGAATGCCGAACGGAATCGGGAGCAGGAAGTTGCCCCAAGTGCTCCAGCCATCCAGATTGATCAACTGGGAGGACACCGCGCCGCACACGCCGAACAGCAGCGCGGCGTGTGCCCAACGGACACTATTCTGTGACCACACCGCCACAATCTTACTGCTATTCCTCATGGCAATGCAGTTTTTTCTTGCCACGCCCTGGCTTTCGAAGGACACTGGTGATTTAAGGAGAGGTGTTCCCAGTTGGAAAGAAATGGCCGTAAGGGCTCCGTGGTGGTCGAGCCCACCGAACGCTGGACGCCGCAGGTCGCCAGCGACTTTTATGACGTGGCGAGCTGGGGTAAGGGCTACTTTTCGGTCGGCGACAACGGCCACGTGCTGGTGCACCCGGAGAAGGACCCGGCGCGCTCGATTGACCTCAAGGAACTGATCGACACGCTGGTGCTGCGCGGCATCGATGTGCCCATCCTGGTCCGCTTCGCCGACATCCTCAAGCATCGCCTTGGCGAGTTGCACGCGGCCTTTCAAACCGCCATTGCCGAACATCGGTACCAGGGCGAGTACTGCTGCGTTTATCCGATCAAGGTCAACCAGCAGCGGCAGGTGGTAGAAGAAGTGATCGAGTTCGGCAAGCCCTTCCGTTTTGGCCTGGAGGCCGGCTCCAAACCGGAATTGATCGCCGTGATGGCGCTGGCCGATAACGACACGCCCATCATCTGCAACGGCTTCAAGGACGACGAGTACATCGAACTGGCGATGCTGGCGCAGAAGGTGGGCCGCCAGATCATCCCGGTGGTCGAAAAATATACCGAGCTCCACCTGATCCTGAAATATGCCGCGCGGGTCGGAGTGCGGCCCAGAATTGGCCTACGGGTCAAATTGGCCAGCCGTGGCTCCGGCCGCTGGAAATCGTCGGGTGGCTACCGTTCCAAGTTCGGCCTCTCCGCCACTGAGGGTGTGCGCGCCCTGCAGGAGTTGAAGGATCTCGGCATGGCCGATTGCCTCAACCTGCTCCACTTCCATCTCGGCAGCCAGATCACAAATATCCGCCAGATCAAAGCGGCGGTGAATGAGGCGGTGCGCGTATACGTGGACCTGTACCGCGCCGGAGCCGGGCTCAAATACCTGGACGTGGGCGGCGGCCTGGGCATCGATTACGACGGCTCGCAGACGGATTTCGAATCCAGCGTGAATTACACCCTCCAGGAATACGCCAACGACATCGTCTATCACGCGCAGAGCGTGTGCGACGAAGGCGAGGTGCCACACCCCACCATCATCACCGAAAGCGGCCGCGCCATCGCCGCCTATCACAGCGTGCTTGTCTTCAACGTGCTGGGCGTCTCCGGCATGGGGGATAGCGAAGCTCCCACCGAGCCGCCCGCCGACGCCGAACAGCCGCTCATCGACCTGCAGGAAACCTTCCGCGGCCTCACCGCCAAGAACCTGCTCGAAAGCTATCACGACGCGCAGCAGGCGCTCGACCAGGCGCTCAACCTGTTCAGCCTCGGCTATCTTTCGCTCGAACAGCGCTGCATCGCCGAAAACCTCTACTGGGCGATCACGCGCAAGATCCAGAAGCTGGCCGGCGATCTCGACTATTTCCCCGAAGAGCTGGAGGGCATCGACGCCATGCTCTCCGACACGTACTTCTGCAATTTTTCCCTCTTCCAGAGCATGCCCGACAGTTGGGCCATCAAGCAGCTCTTCCCCATCATGCCGATCCATCGCCTGGAGGAGCAGCCCAGCCGCCCTGCAGTGCTGGGCGATATCACCTGCGATTCCGACGGCAAAGTGGATGCCTTCATCGACCGCCGCGACGTGAAGCGCACGCTTCTGCTTCACCCCTTCGCCGGCGGCGATTATTACCTGGGAGCTTTTTTGGTGGGCGCCTACCAGGAGATCTTGGGCGACCTGCACAACCTGTTTGGCGACACCAACGCGGTTCACGTCCGCCAGGGGCCGACCGGCGAGGTGATTCTCGATTCCGTCATCAAGGGCGATACTGTGCGCGAAGTGCTCAACTATGTGCAGTTCTCATCCGAGCACCTGGTGGCGAAGCTGCGCCGCGACGTGGAATCCGCCCTGCGCGAAGGCCGCATCACCTACGAAGAAACCGGCGCGTTGCTCAAATTTTACGAAGAAGGCCTGCACGGCTACACGTATTTGGAAGACGTGCACGAGCGATGAAGGCGGGGGACGCTTTAGCTTGCCCGGTTTTCGTGGGAAGACTGGAAACTGGGCTGGACCGGGTTCCTCGCTCGAAACCATCCGCGAATTGCGGAGCCGTGCTATCGGATCAGAGCAACTCCACGAACTCGTCGACCGAGAGGTTCGCATCGCGACTGATGGCGCGCAGCAGGGGTTCCTTGATCGTCCGGCCGGGATGAACAGGCACCACGGTCCGCGCCTTCGTTTCGGGATGAATCAGGACGAGATGGCTTCCTCTTTGCCGGTCCTCGGCGAACCCGGCGCGTTTGAGCGCTCGGACCACCTTTCGCGCGGTCAAAGACGGCAGCGTGGTCATGGATCAAGCGGGGACGGGAACAGTCACCCTTCCCTGGAACGATGGCCCTTCCTCGGGAATCCCTTCGCCATGGTCCGCCAGGCTTTCCAGGTATAGCGCGATAGCTTCCTTGACGTTGCGCTCGGTCTCTTCCAGGGTTTCCCCTTGGGTGTGACAACCGGGCAGCGCCGGAACAAACGCCACGTAGCCGCCTTCGGCAGCCTGCTCGTAGAAGACCGAATAGGCGAACGCCCGAGTTGTCTTGCGCGTCATCATTCTCATTGTAGATCGTCGCGGCCGGGCCGGCAAAAGGAAATCCGCGGTACAATCAGCCGGCCAACCGCAGCCGATGAAACGCCCAGTGGGCGTGGACGATCTCCCGCCCCCAGTTGCCCCTCTGGCTGACCCCGCCCACAGCCGCGTCGCATCCCTCTACGCTAACCTTGCAATCCTCCACCGCTTTTCGCGTTCGTAATAAGTGACAAACCCGCGCTGAATCTCCGGGTCCGTAAACGCGAACTTTTCGTGACAGTGGGCGCACTCCACTTGGCGCCGCTCGCTCCCCGATGGTAGCCGCCCCGCCACAGCGGCACCGCATTTTGGACAAACAAGATACGGCATATGTCCTGTACTCATTAATGCGCCTCGTGTAACCCAGGCCTTGGTACCTGTCCGCAACGATCCACTGAATTACTCCCGTCGGGAACGCGAACATTGTCAACCTAACCGGCCACGATAGTGGTAGCTGGGCGGCTTCCAAGTCTCTGGAAATAATCTCTCGCGATAGCGCCTCTAGCTCGCCGATTCTAGCCGGGCTAAGGTCGCGACGCCCTATCTCCGCGCGCGCTACCGCGAGCGCCTCGGGCGTGTAGTCAGTCGGTGTGCGACCATTTCGTACAATTGCTCATCCGTCTTATCAGCCAACGTCTTGTCGAAACCGCGAGGCAGAGGCACGCTTCGTAAGGCCCTTGGAGAAGTCTGCCACATACACATTGGGGCTTCGGTAGTCGACCGACATTTCAGCCAACTGCTGGATCGATTCTAGGAAACGGCGCTCGCCCGGCCCGCAAAGGGTTCATTATGCCGCCACCGCCGCGCGATCCGCGTGCTACGCTGAAATTTTCCTATGAGCAGCATTGTCATAACCCTGCCCGACGGCAGCCAGCGGCCGTTCGAGGCCGGCACACGCCCCATCGATGTCGCACAGTCCATCAGCCCACGGCTGGCCGACACCGCCATCGCCGCCAAGATCGACGGTGAACTGGTCGACCTCAACCGACCGATCGAGAAAGACGCCAAGCTCCAAATCCTGACAGCCAAGAACCCCGAGTCGCTGTATATCTACCGCCATTCGACAGCTCACTTGCTGGCGGCGGCGGTGCTCGAACTCTACCCGGAGACCAAGCTCGGCATCGGGCCGCCCATCGACAACGGCTTCTATTACGACTTTGATCGCGCCGTTCCGTTCACCCCCGAGGATCTCGAAAAAATCGAAAAGAAGATGTGGGAGATCCAGGCGCGCCACGTTCCCTATGAGCGCGTTTACACCCGCAAGGAAGACGGCCTCAAAAAGTACGCCGACGCCTGGATGAAGTGCGAGCTGATCGAGGAGCGCGCCGACGAAGTCTTCAGCGAATACACGCTGGGGCCGCATTTCATCGATTTTTGCCGCGGCCCGCACCTGCCCGACACTTCCAAAATCAAGGCCTTCAAGCTGCTCTCCATCGCCGGCGCTTACTGGAAGGGCAGCGAGCACAACAAGCAGTTGCAGCGCATCTACGGCACGGCGTTTTTCACTCCCAAGGAGCTCGACGCCTATCTCAAGCAGATCGAGGAGGCCAAGAAGCGCGACCACCGCAAGCTCGGCAAGGATCTCGACCTGTTCAGCATTCAGGAGCTGGCCGGGCCGGGGCTGATTTTCTTCCATCCCAAGGGCGGCATTATCCGCAAGCAGCTCGAAGACTGGATGCGCGACCAATATCTGAAGCGCGGCTACTCGCTGGTCTACACGCCGCACGTGGCGCGCTTCGATCTCTGGAAGACTTCCGGCCACGCTAATTTTTACGCCGCCAATATGTTCACCCGCATGGAGCTGGACGACGCCGAATATCAGCTTAAGCCGATGAACTGCCCCTTCCACATCCTGATTTACAAGGACAAGCAGCACAGCTACCGCGATCTGCCAGTGCGCCTGGGCGAGTTGGGAACGGTCTACCGCTATGAACGCTCCGGCGTGCTCAACGGCTTGTTCCGCGTGCGAGGCTTCACCCAGGATGACGCGCACATCTTCTGCACCCCCGAGCAGATCGAAGACGAAATCGTGAACTGCCTCCAGTTCGCCGTCGATACGCTCACCACATTCGGCTTCGACAAATATGAAGCCGAGCTTTCCACCTGGGACAACGGCGCCAGCGGCAAATACGACGGCTCGCCCGAGCAATGGAAGGTCGGTGAAGACGCGCTACAGCACGCCACCGAGCGCCTCAACATCAAAGTGAAAGTGATGCCCGACGAAGCGGCATTCTACGGGCCGAAGATCGACGTCAAGCTGGTGGATGCAATCGGCCGCCCCTGGCAGCTTTCTACCGTCCAGTTCGATTTCACTCTCCCGCGCCGCTTCGATCTCGAGTATATCGGCGAAGACGGCAAGGCGCACCAGCCGCTGATGGTACATCGCGCGCTGTATGGCTCCATCGAGCGCTTCTTCGGCATCCTGATCGAGCATTACGCCGGCGCGTTCCCCGTGTGGCTGTCGCCGATTCAAGCCATCGTGCTGCCCATCACCGACCGCCAGACCGAATACGCCCGCGCGATCGCCAGGCAGCTCGACGACGCCGGCATTCGCGCCACGGTGGACGAGCGCAGCGAAAAAGTGAACCTCAAAATCCGCGACGCGCAGTTGCAGAAGATTCCCTACATGCTGGTGGTCGGCGACCGCGAGCAGCAGAACGGGTGCGTGGCCGTCCGCCAACGCAAACACGGCGACCAGGGCGTCAAGCCGTTGCCAGAGTGCATCGCCGCCATCCGCGCATTGATCGACAGCAAGGCTGTCGCCGACTAGGTCTTTGACCGCCTAAACTGATCGTACCGGTTTCCACGGCGGAGCGTTCCGGAACGGGATTTGGACTTATCAGCCGCCGATCGGCACCGATTTTGCGGCGAAGGCGCGGGTTTGGGGCGTTTCGCAACTCTGTTTCGGAAATCGGGTCTCTGGCAGGTGCACGTCGTGCTACAAATAGCATCCGGGAGTAAATGATGCGGGTTATTGCTTTATTGCTGATTGGGTGCGCGGCCGCGGGGCCGCTTTCGGCCCAGGCGCCCGTGAAGGCTGCCATCGCCGCGGGCACGAAAAAGGTGAACCTGAAGGATGGGCTGACGTACGTCTGGGTTCCGCCGGGAGAGTTTCAGATGGGCTGTTCGCCGGGGGATGCGGAGTGCGGCGACGATGAGAAGCCGGCGCACGAGGTCACCATCGCGAAAGGCTTTTGGCTGGGGCAGACGTCCGTCACCCAGCAGGCCTATGAGCGGGTGATAGGAAAGAACCCGAGCAACCACAAGGGAGCTCATCTTCCCGTGGAGGAAGTGGATTGGGACGAAGCCAAGGCTTACTGCACAGCGATTGGCGGGCGACTGCCGACCGAAGCGGAGTTCGAATATGCGGCGCGGGCCGGTTCCACGGGCGCCCGCTACGGCAAGCTCGATGAGATCGCCTGGTACGACGGGAACAGCGGAGGCGCGTCTCACGAAGTGGGGCAAAAGCCGGCGAATGCCTTTGGCCTGTATGACATGCTGGGGAACACGTGGCAGTGGGTCGCGGACTGGTATGGGAACTATACGCCCGGCGCGCAGACCGATCCATCCGGGCCCGCGAGCGGCGAGCTCAAAGAGCCGCGCGGCGGTTCGTGGGGCACCACTCCCAGGCTCGTGCGCGCTTCGTACCGTGGCACCGTCGAGCCAGGCCACCGTGGCAACAAGCTCGGCATTCGGTGCGTCGGGGAATGACTTTCCATCCGATTCCCATTTTCCTTTTCCATTTTGTGATGCGGCGTAGGGGCCGGGCAGGCCAGGCCCGCAGCGTTGAGGGACAAATCGAGCGTGTGGAGCAGGATGGCTTCCTGCGCGGCGTCAATCGGCTATAGTCGGAGGGAATGCTCCGTGTGGCACTAGTGGCGCTGGTGCTGGTGCGGTCCGCTCCCGCCGGCGGAGCGGACCGCCTCACTCCGGAGCAACAACGTTTGAACCTTGAGTCCTTCGAGCACGTATGGACAACTGTGCGCGACAAGCACTGGGATCCGAAGCTGGGGGGGCTCGACTGGCAGGCCGTGCACGATGAGCTACGCCCGCAACTGGAACGCGCCACCACCATGGCAAGGGCGCGCGCGGTGATGGAGGACATGTTGTCGCGGCTCAAACAGACGCATTTCGGGATTGTGCCAGCCACGGTTTACCAGGAAATGGAGGGCGGCGGCAATGGCGAAGGCAGAACCGGCATCGAAGTGCGGGTGGTGGAAGGCCGCGCGCTGGTGGTCTCAGCGGAGCCGGACTCGCCGGCGGCGAAAAGCGGCATCAAGCCCGGTTGGGAAATTGAGGGGGTGGACGGCAAGCCGCTGGCCGCCGGCCTGCGCCAGATCGACCGGAACTTCCGCGGCTCGACGCTCCACGACCTGATGCTGGAACGCGCCGTGAGTGCGCGCCTGGCGGGCGACGAGCGAAGCCGGGTGAAAGTGAGTTTTCGCGACGCGCAGGGCCGGCACACGACGATCGAAATGGAGCGCGCCCGCCCGCGCGGGGAGGAATTCTCGTTTGGCAACCTGCCGCCGATGTATTTCTGGGTGGAGTCGCGCAACGTGCGGCCCGGTGTCGGGTACATAAGGTTCAATCTTTTCTTTGCGCCGGAAACTTTGAACAAGGCCGTCGAAAACGCGGTCAAGGGTTGCGCGGCCTGCCGCGGTTTTGTGGTCGACTTGCGAGGCAACCCGGGCGGGATCGGCGGGTTGGCGCTGGGCGTGGCGGGGTGGTTTCTGGATCAGCCGGGGCTGCGGCTGGGCGATATGTTCCTGCGCAGCGGCAAAATCATATTTGCGGTATTCCCGCGGCCCGCGCCGTTTCGCGGGCCGCTGGCGATCCTGGTGGACAGCTGCTCCGCCTCGACATCGGAAATTTTCGCCGGGGGTATGCAAGATCTGAAGCGGGCGCGCGTCTTCGGAATGCGGAGCGCCGGCGCCGCGTTACCGTCCGTGTTCGAGCGGCTGCCCAACGGCGATGGTTTCCAGTATGCCGTCGCCAATTATATTTCCGAAGGCGGCAAGCAACTGGAGGGCGCCGGGGTGATTCCGGACGAAATCGCCGGGCCGTCGCGCCGCGAGCTGCTGGAAGGCCGCGACGCGGCGCTCGATCGCGCGCTGGCTTGGATCGAGAGAAGCAAGAATTAACGATTGCAATGTTATGGTTCTCACAACGACCGCTCCCTCACGGTGGCGGCTCCGATTGGATCGAGGAACAAGAATTGAGGGTGGCAATGTTGGCAGGCGAAAGCGCCTGCCCCACTTGGTTGCGGATTTTTGAACCATCGGAACAACGTAGACTGGAAGGAGCGGCAGGCCAGGCTGAGCGGCCGCGCCGGTCCGCAATTGGCAACCTTAAGATACGGCCCTGCTCGTTTGGGCAGAGAATGGAAGGGAGTTTTCGGGAGTCCTTATGAAACGTTTACCAATCAGACGAACCCTGGCCGCCTGCGCGGTGATGGTGCTGGCCGCGGCCGGCGCCAGGCTATGTGCGGCCGATGATCTGCCCAAGGCAGAAACCATCCTCGACAAGTCCGTCGAGGCAACCGGCGGCAAAGCCGCCTTCGAGAAGACGCACAACACGGTCATCACCGGCTCCATGGAGCTTGCCGCCATGGGCATCAAGGGCACCATGGTGATCACCAAGGCAGAACCGGACAAGGACCTGGTCGAAATCGAACTCACTGGCGTCGGCTCCATCAAACAGGGCTATGACGGCAAAGTGGCATGGGAGATCAACCCCATGCAGGGAGCGCGCATCAAGGATGGCGACGAAAAAAATACGACCATGCGCGAGGCTCACTTTCACGAAGAAAACTGGCGCGACCAATATAAGAAGGTCGAGACTGTGGGTGCGGAAACCGTCGAGGGGAAGGACTGCTACAAGCTGGTGCTGACGCCGAACGAAGGCAACCCCATAACCCAGTACTTCGACAAGAAGACCGGCCTGCTGGGGAAATCCACGATGACCGTGAGCACACCCAACGGCGATATTGAGGCCACGACCGTCTTCAGCGACTACCGCAAGGAGGGAGATTTGCTGGTCGTGCACAAGATCCAGCAGAGCGCCGGTGGGCAGGACATCGTCATCACGTTCGACACTTACAAGTTCAACGTGGACCTGGCCAAGGACAAGTTCGACCTGCCGGCCGACATCAAGGCGCTCGTCAAGACTGAGCCCGCCAAGATTGAGACCGCCCCTAAGAAGTGAACCCGGCCCTTGCGCTTCCCAGTCCGGGTGGGGAGCGTCTCGGTTTGGTCCTTGAGGCGCCCTGCTGCCGTTGGCCACGGTATTGGCGTGGCGCGCCGCGCGCACGGAAAGGTTTCTGCGCCGCGTGGCGCGCCATCCTGTGCCAGAGTGCCGAAACGGCACGCTGAGTGCCCCCGCTACAACACGTGGCAAGGGTTTCTTCCGTGCTAACCTCATAGATACCGGTTTCAATTTGAAAGTCTCGGACATGTCACTTCGGCTTCATCTCAGACGAGTCGCGCCGGCCGTGATGCTGGCTTTTTGCGCCACGGCGCAGCAGTACACTATCAGTACCATCGGCGGCAATGGCAGCGCGGGCTACGTGGACGGCCCGGCAGTTGGCTCCCAATTCGACATCCCGGTGGCGACAGCGGTGGACGCGCACGGGAACGTCTACGTCGCGGATTCGGTCAATCACCGCGTGCGCATGATTTCGAATGGGACCATCTCCACGGTGGCTGGCATCGGGACACCCGGCTACTCCGGCGACGGTGGGCCGGCCACGTCGGCCGAGTTGAACTATCCCTCCGGCGTAGCGGTGGATCAGAGCGGGAACCTGTACATTTCCGACATGAAGAACCAGGTGATTCGCAAGGTCGACACCAGCGGCGCCATTTCGACCTTCGCCGGCAATAATGCTTTGGGAGAAGGTTTCGGAACCGACAACACCACCGCAACCAACGGGCAATTAGATAACCCGATCGGGCTGGCGGTCGATTCCTCCGGAAACCTATACATCGCGGACTCTCATTCCGACCAGAACGCGACCACCACGCAGGGCCTGATTCGCATGGTCAGTACGGCGGGTATCATCAGCACCGTGGTTGGGCTCGGCACCACCGCCGGGCTTTTGATCTGTCCCGAAGGGGTTGCGCTCGATGCCTCGGGCAATATTTACATTTCCGATAGTGAACAGCACGTGGTGGCGAAGTTCGCCAATGGTGTGCTCACCCTGAACTTCGCGGGCACCGGCGATGACGGGTTTGCGGGCGACGGCGGTCCGGCGGCGAATGCCGCGCTGGCCGATCCCGCGGGCGTGGCGACGGACGCCGCGGGCAACGTCTACATTGCAGATCCAGTGAACAATCGCATTCGAAGGGTGACGCCCGATGGGATCATCTCAACGATCGCGGGAGTAACCAAGTTTGGCTATTCGGGCGACGGAGGACCGGCGCTCGAAGCGCAGATGTGGTCGCCGCACGGCGTGGCCGTGGATGCGAGCGGCAACGTCTATATCGCTGACACCGAGAACGACGTGATTCGCCAATTGACCCCGGCGAACCCCACCATCACGGGTGTCACCAATGCCGCCGGCTTTCAGCCGCGGATCTCTCCCGGAGCGCTGGCGTCCGTTTTTGGAACCGGCTTGAGCAACGCGATTTATAAGTCCGCAGCCCCCTACCCGACCAGCCTGGGCGCAGCCGGCCTGGGTGGAGACGGCGTGAGCGTAAGCGTCAACGGCCAGGCGGCGCCGGTATTCTTCGTATCGCCGACGCAGATCAATTTCCAGGTACCTTGGGAAACGGCGGTCGGAACGGCCAGCGTGACCGTGTCAGTGGTGGGCGGCGCGAGCAATACGGTTTCCGTGCCGGTGGTCTCGGCGGGCCCGGGCTTGTTCGTGTCGGGAACTTCAGCGATCGTGCAGAACGCCGCCGATTACTCGCTCAACGGTCCCAGCCATCCCGCCGCGGCAGGCAGCACGATCATCGCGTACCTCACCGGATCCGGCCCGGTGAGTCCGGCGGCGACCGACGGCGTAGCCGCGCCGCTAACCTCGCTCATGTATGCCACCGCCTCTCACAGCGCCACGATAGGCTCGGCGGCGGCAACTGTGAGTTTCGCCGGACTGGCGCCCGGCTGGGTTGGCCTGGTGCAGGCCAACGTGTTGGTACCGGCCGGCCTCGCCGCCGGCACCTACCCGCTCACCGTCACCATCGACGGACAGACCAGCAATGCGGGCAGCATCAGCGTGCAGTAACCACACGCGGCTTTAGATTCCACCCGCCCGCTTCTGCCGCCGACGCCCTTCCTGGGCCGCGACGGCCGTTTGCTTCAGCGGAGTCTGCCGCAATGACGCGGAAATCGTCTGGCCCGCGGTCCGGCTTCGCTTCAGCCGCTCGTCTTTCCGTTGCGCGCCAATCGCGCAGCGTATGAATACCCAGCCGAAGAGTGTCTCCCGAGCGCCACACGATGTCGATGTTCGGAGAGCATCTTCGGAATAGACGAGGGCGGATTGCAGACCGCCCAACTAATTCCACGGGGGCTGGCCAACTATGCCCCTGTTGAACCAGCAAGCCTGACTCAGGGCCTCGACTGTGGCGTGATCCTTGTCATAACCTGCCACCGTAAAGCCACGGCCGGCGATGTTCAGCACGAGATTACGCCCCATGACGCCCAGGCCAAC
Organism: Bryobacteraceae bacterium; assembly: GCA_049511495.1. Taxonomy (GTDB): domain Bacteria; phylum Acidobacteriota; class Terriglobia; order Bryobacterales; family Bryobacteraceae; genus Bog-375. Next base: position 17,651 of record JBEKXZ010000058.1, read on the forward strand.
CATGCCGATTGCGTACTGTTGTTGTGGCTGATTATTGGTCGTGATTTTGCCTTCTGAGCCATTCGCGGACCGATGTTCGTTTCTACCGACCCGGAACTCCGATTCGAGTCACCAATCGGGACCGATGTCACTTTGATGGTGGTGCGCATATTCCTGACTCCATTTTCTATGCGATGCTCAGACGCTTGAAGAGCGGGACCTTGGCGAAGTCCAAAATGACTGCAAATGCCGCCGCTGTTACGAGTGCTCCTCCCACCACGAATATGGGCAGAGGAGTCATGGCGATGCCGCAAGTTGCCAGCGTTGAGGCGATGAGCAGATCGAGTACAGACGACCCGACGAGCCAACGGCTTGGACGAGCGGACCCCATGCGCTGGCGTTCCCGATTCGTATAGGTAGTGGCTTGATTGCCGAACACTATGGCCACGAAGGCTAGTGTTCTTAGCGTGTCAATATCAAAGCCGAGCCGGAATTTGCCGACGGCCAGAACAGCAGTGCAAAAGACCAACTCGCAGGCTCCCATGAAGACACCAGCGATCGTCAATTGGCCGATTCGCCATTGATTGGGCATCGGGGACGGCCGTACGTTGTCCGTCGCCAGGGACATGCCGAGCAGATCGCCGGCGAGCATGATGATCACCATCAACATGGGAGTCAGGATCGCGTGCCCGGTCACCACCAGACCCACCGCCAGGAAGAGCACCTGCACGGTCTTCTTGGTAACCGAGTTGAGAGCATAAGTCAGGATGCGCTGGAATGTCACTCGGCCTTCTCTTACCGAAGCGACGATACCGCCCAGTCCTGGCTCGGTCAGCACGATGCCGGCCGCCGACTTGGCAACATCGGTCGCCGTTGACACTGCTATGCCCATCTGCGCCTGGCGCAGCGCCGGCGCGTCGTTGGCGCCGTCGCCGCACATACCAACAGTGTGGCCACTCTTCTGGAACGCTTTGACCAAGTCGTACTTTCCCTCGGGAAGGACACCGGCAAAGATAGCGAAATCATCGGGTCGCACGGCGTCGGGGATGGGTCCGGGCGGACAAACGGCTCCATCGAGACCTACCGCGCGAGCCACGATCGCCGCAGTTGCCGGAGCATCGCCCGTCACCATTACCGTTCGGACGCCCAATGTGTGCAACTCGGTAATGAGCGCCGCCGAATCCGTTCGAGGCGGATCGCTGAGGGCGATGACGCCAGCGAGTTTCATCGCTTCCGGCGGACCCACCGCGACGGCCAGCGTGCGGAAGCCCTGCGCCTCGAGTTCGCTCGCCGTCTTCGATGCATCGGGAGCCGATTGGGTAAGGCCGGCAACCGCGGCAAAGGCGCCCTTGACCACGCGCACCGATGCGCCGCTCGTATCGGCAGCAGTTGCCTCCGACATCTTCGTCCCAGAATCGAACGGAACGAACTTGATCAGTTGCGGCAGATCGGAGGCCGTCTGCTTGGCGGCTGCGGCCCGGATGGCCGCATCGACCGGATCTTGCCCGCCGTCCGAACTTGCCAGGGCCGCCAGTCCCAACACGTGCGGCTCGTCGAAGCCGGGCGTGGCGTGGACAGCGGTTACGGTCAGCTCGTTTTGCGTCAGCGTCCCGGTCTTGTCTGCGCACAGCACATCGATACTGGCCGCTTCGTCTACGGCGGAGAGGCGTGTCGGAAGGACGCCCAGCTTTGCCAGAGCCCGCGCGCCCAGCGCCGCCGCAAGGGTAAAGGTGGCCGGTAGCGCTACGGGGATCGACGCCAGAACCGCAGTCAGCACCAGCGGCACGATCTCATCGAGCGGCAGTTTGAGAACGTGGGCATACCCCACCAACATCACGATGAGGATGCCATTGAAAATGGCGAGATTGCGCACCACGCGCAGAACGGCCTTCTGCTGAGAACTTTCGACGTGTGCAGTGCGAACCAGTTCCGCAGTGCGTCCAAATTTAGTGCGCGCTCCGGTCGCCGTGACCTCGGCGATCGCTTCCCCACGCCGCACCAACGCTCCCGCATAGGTTTCAAACCCAGTGCCGGCTTCGATCGGAACGGATTCGCCGCTGAGCATGGACTGGTCGAGCAGCACCGATCCCTCAGTCAGGCGCACGTCGGCGGCAACCACGGCGCCGAGCGATAGCTTCACGATATCGCCAGGCACGAGTCCGGTGGCGGGCACGGTCGCCCAAACATTATCGCGGCGGACCGACGCGTTCAGCGCAAGCCGCGACTTCAGGGCGGCAAGAGTCGCCTGAGCGCGCCCTTCCTGAAGGAACCCAAGAGCAGCGTTGAAGGCCAGCAGAACTGCAATGATCGCAGCCTCGACGTACTTGCCGAGAACGATCTCGAGAACGACGGCGGCCTCCAGCATCCATGGAACCGGCGCCCAGAACTTGGTCAGCGCCCGGCGCAATGGATGCAGAGCCGTGTCGGGCACTGCGTTTGGACCGACCTTCTCGAGCCGGTGACGAGCTTCCTCGCTCGTGAGGCCGGTCAAGAGCAGCATGTTCTTAGCGGCCATAATTCAAGCCTCGTCCGGCTCTTGTCCCGCTCATCGCCTAACCCTTCCGAATCTCGCGCTCCGCCTCAAGCCAGTCTTGATCTGCATCGCCGGCGGCGCGGCCCCGATGCTCATAGAGTTCATAGGCCCGTGTAGCGATCCGCGGTGCAGGATCCAGCGCCTCCTTGGCCAACAACGGGGCTTTCGTAGGATCGAAAATCCGATAGGCGAGCAGTTTCACGCGGTCATTCAGAAGGAACCAAGCCAGAGCATAGCCCCAAACGAACGCGGTCCAGCCCCAGCCGAGGGGCGTCATAAACAGCCCATAAACCGCAATCAGAGTCGCCACTGTTTGCGTGCCGAGCACCGCCGCCCAGAGTATGCGTGCGGGGCGTATGGACCAGAACGGGCCGCGCGTCCGCGTCAGGAAAATCGTCAGATGTCCAGCCACGGAGAGCTTCAAATACATCAAAGTCTGGATGTGCGCGCGGTCGAGATGAAAGACGCGCTCGCCCAGATAGAACAATCCGAAGGCGGAGACGACGCCAATGACCCCCAGCACGGTGGAGATCCCCAGCACCAGGCGCATGTTCCACGCCTCGGGCTTGTCTTTGTAATGAACGTTGTCATAGGCGATGGACAGGATGGCTCCGTCGTTGAGCAAAGCCAGCATTACGATCATCACCGCGGTCAGTGGATAGAAGTTAAACACCAGAATCGCCAGCGTCATGAAGAACAGCACGCGCAACGTCTCAGCGATGCGGTAGACCGCGTAGCTGTTCATTCGCTGGAAAATCTTCCGGCTCTCTTTGACCGCGTCAATAATCACCGACAGGCCGGACGTCAGCAGTACGATGGAGGCCGCTGCGCGCGCCGCATCGGTTGCACCGGAAACGGCGATGCCGCAGTCAGCCTTTTTCAGGGCGGGGGCATCGTTCACGCCGTCGCCGGTCATCCCCACGATGTGGCCGCGCTGCTGCAGAACATCCACAATGTGGAACTTATGTTCGGGGAATACCTGGGCGAAACCGTCGGCTTTCTCGATGGCCTCCGCCGACTGCGCCGACTCGTGATGCTTCGTGTCGCCCAATCCACTGGCATCGAGGATATCGGTGCCCATTCCCAGTTGCCGGGCCGTTTCTCGAGCGATAGCCACTTGATCGCCGGTAACCATCTTGACGCTAACGCCCATCTGTCGGGCATTCGCAATGGTGGCTTTGGCCTGCTCGCGCGGCGGATCGAACAATGGCAACACACCCATGAACTGCCACTTGCCTTCCTGCTCCGCACGGGCCACGCCCAGGGAACGAAAGCCGCGTGCGGCGAATTCGTTGACGGCCTTCTCGACGACGGGCTTGGCTTCGCCGGCGTTGGCCGACATCTCCAGAATCACCTGCGGCGCTCCCTTGGCCACAAAAAACTGCTTTCCGTCGCCGCCTTTGACGGTGGCCTCGGTGCGCTTATGCACCGGGTCGAATGGCTGGAAATGGACCACCTGATAGCTCTTCAAAACTTGCTCGTCCTTCACGCCGCCGATCACGGCCAGATCGATCGTGTCCTTGTCTTCCGCACGGGAAGCCAAAGCAGCACAGAGGATGACCTGGTCTCCAGGGATGCCGTTGACGCTGAACGGGTCGCCCAACGTCAGCTTGTTCTGGGTCAGTGTGCCGGTCTTGTCCGAACACAGCACGTCCACGCCAGCGAGCTCCTCGATAGCGGCCAACCGGGTCACAATCGCTTCTTTCTTCGCCAGCAGACGCGCGCCGACCGCCATCGTCACCGA
>JBEKXZ010000059.1:0-20435 GCA_049511495.1 Bryobacteraceae bacterium
TGTTCTGGTAGCCAAGACAAAGGCCAAAACCAAGAAGGAAGCGGCCTGACGGCCGCATCGCTTTGTACCACAAACCGGACAGATCACTTGCTAATAAAACCGGACAACTTGAAAAGCTAGCGACACGGGATGTAGCGTTGTGGCGCTGGCGCAAGCCGCCTGGCCCTAAGAATTTACATCGAGAACAGGGCGGCAGAGCGGGCCTGGCACTCCGTGTTCCGTAATACACTAAAGAATCGGCCTTCCGCGCGGCCGCCTTTGAGGGGCTGCGCTTGCCAGTCGCCATCGAGAAGGAATCAAGTTGCGCAAAGCCGCTCCGCTGATGCTCGCCGCTCTCGCCGCAATCTGTTGCCGTGCACAGGAGCAGGCGGTCGCGCGGGTTGCGGATGCGAGCGCTCAGCCGGCAGCGGCTGTGCCGGCCGGCACGCCAGCCCAGCCGGATTACGGCGTGCAGGTCCACTCTTTCCGCACTTTTTTCAAGCGGCTGTACAGCGTACACGCGCTTACCTCGACTCTGCCGGCGGCCTTGGTCGAGCAGGTGCACGACTGGCCCGACCAATGGGGCAAGGATCGCCTCGGTTTCGAAAAGCGGATCGCATCGCTCTACGGGCAGTTTGTGATTGGGGTGGGTCTCGAAGAAGCCGTGAAAGCCATTCACTACGAAGACACGCGCTACCGCCGGTTGGGGCACGGCAACTTCTTCCGTCGCACCGCACACGCGGTCACGGACACCGTGGCGGCGCGCCGGCAGGATGGTTCGCGGACGCCGGCATGGTCGCTGGCCGCCAATGCGTACGGCAGTTGGGGTATCGCCACGCTCTGGAGCCCGCGGGAGTACCGCACAGCCGCGTCAATTGTGGAATGGGGCAGCACCGGTATGGGCACCTTCGCGGTGACCAATCTCGCGCGCGAATACTGGCCCGACATTAAGGGAATTCTACGTCGCAAGAAGGCGGACTGAAGCCGCTTGGTGGGCCACGCTTTAGCTTGCCAACGCCCGCTTGCGGGCGCGCATCTCACAGCTCCTGAACGCCTGAAGCGCGCCCTCACTGCGGTTCGGCTGCGGTGCCATGCGCCACGCGGGAGATAGCGTTGACCAATTTGCGATAGGGAATCGCGGAGAATTCCTCGAAGGCCAGCCATTCACCATCGCGCCAGGTGGAATAATACCACCGCGCGATCAGCGCCAGCGATTCCTGCCGCTCCCGCACGCTCCACTGCCGCAGCTCGAGCGAGGCCAGCAGGTCGCGCAGTTTCTGGTCGAGCGACACCGGCTTGCCCTCCTCGACTTCGAACCCGAAGCGCGTGGAAGGTTGCAGATGGCCGCCGGCCACGAACCACAGCTCGACGGCGGCGGGCGCGGCGGAGGGCAGGATGGCCACGCCGTGCAGGCGTTCGATATCGCGCGCCAGTTCGTCGCGCAGCTTCAGGACGTCCTGAACTTTCTCCATGCGTTTATGCTGGCGGGCGGCCTCTTCGAATTGCATCTGCTCGCTCAACCGGTCACGCGAACTTGCGATAGCGCCCACCAGCGATTGGCCGTCGCTGCGCAGGAATTCGAGTACGCGATCCACTTCGTGCCGGTACTCGGCCGGCCCCACCACCTGCTGGCAAGGCCGCAGACACAGGTTCATTTCGCCGTAGATGCAGCCGGGATGTTGCGGGGAAGGCGACAGGTCCTCCTGGCAGCGGCGCATCTGGAACAAGTCCAGGAACTGCGATTCAAACCGCTCCGCCGAGGCGCGCGAGCGGAACGGTCCGAAATACAGTCCCGGCGCGCGCGAAAGGTGCGCCGCGATGAGGCTGCGCGGATACTCGTTCTGCAGCACGATTTTCACGTACGGCGGCATGCGCAAGTTGAGCAGCTTCAGGTAGCGATCCGGGAAAAGCCGCCGCGCCTGCCGGTATAGCACCACAGCCGATTCAAAGGCCGAGCCGGTGATCTGGTATTCGATGCGGCGCACCGTCTGCCGCAGGTTGAGCATGCGGGAAGGGCGCTCCCGCGCGGCCAGCAGGCGCAGCAAGCGGCGGCGCAGCATGCCGGTTTTCGACAGGTACGGTTCGCCCTCCGCCGGCCAGAGCGCGAAGACCGCCGGTAGGTTGGGCAGGTGGGCGAGCAGAGCGTCGAGCGCCGCCAGATCTCCCCCCGTTTCGAAGGCGTGCGTGAGGCTTTCCATTCGGATGTGCCGTGCGGGGCAGGTTGATAACGTGCGCGCCGATTGTCAGTCGGCGCAACCGGGCGCGAGCCCGATCACGCCACGCTGCTTTTCGAACCTGTCATGAAACAACCACTTCTATCGCCTCCAACCGCTCCGCACAGTCGCTACGGAACCCGTTCTCAGTGACCGGACCCGGGCGGCACGAAATCCGCGGGCAGCGCTGCGCCTTCGCCGAAGAAGTAGTTGTCCATTTGCTGGATCAGAAACTCCTGCGCCTGCTGCGTGCCCAGGTTGAGCCGGTACTCGTTCATGAGCATCTTCATGTGCTCGACCCACATTTTCCAGGCCTGCTTGGACACGTTGTCGTAAATCTTCCGGCCCAACGGATGGCCGTCGAACGGCACTTCATCCAAACCCTCCATCTCGCGCTGGAACTTCACGCAGAAGACTTTGCGCTCGCCCGGCGGATTGGTGTTCGGAATCTGGTTGGATCCGCTTTCGCCTCCACTTGCCATGTCGTGATCGCTGCTCCTCAGGTTCCAGAATACAACGCGCGAGAGGTGCGCTTTACCTCGCATGGGGTGTGCGGCACAGAGGTGGAACTTGCGTTCCCGCGCACGGCCGATTCTACATGCGCTGCACGCGGCGCAGCGTGAACAACTCGGGGCGCATGTTTTCCTTCTCGAAACGCTTCCAATCGTCGGTGGACTCGACCAGCTTGCCGCTGATGTGATTGGACCGCGGGGAGGCCAGAAACGCGACCAGGGCGATTTGTTTTTCCGCGGGCGTGCCGCCATCGATGCGCACCTGGCGCGCTTCGGCGATCTCGCTGGCGCCGGCTTTCTCCTCGCCGGCCCGCAGGATCTCGTCCGTCATGTGGGTGTAGGACCGGCCCGGCGCGACGCAGTTGATCTGCACGTTGTCGCCGCTCACTTCCTCGGCCACGCATTCGACAAAGCGGGCGACGGCTGCCTTGGTGGCGGCATAGACCGCGAAATTGGGCCGGGGATGGCCGGCGCCGCCGCAGACGATGACGACGATCTTGCCGGAGCGTTTCTCCACCAGGGAAGGCAGCACGGCGCGCACCGAATTCACGACTCCGAGAAGGTTGATCTCCAGGGTTTCTCCCCACGCCTTCGGCCGGCTGGTAAGCAGAGGGCCGATGGGCCCGAGGACGCCGGCCGCGGCCACCAGCCCGTCTATGCCGCCGAAAACAACTTTCATACGGTCCACGGCGGCCATCAGTTGTTCCAGGTCGCGCACGTCGGCGCGCAGCCGCAAGGCGTTGCCGCCGGCCTGCTCGATTTCGAGCTTGGCCAGGTCGAGCTCCGGCTGGCTGCGCGCTAGGAGCCCCACGCGAGCTCCGGCCTGCGCCAACCCCAGCGCGAGGCGCTTGCCGATGCCCCGCCCCGCCCCGGTGACCAGGATGCTTTTGTTACGAATGTCGCTCAAGGCGAGTTTCTCCATGCAGGCGTCCCCACGCAATTGTAATCCCCTTTCAGTCTCACTTCTCACCGCCGGCCTGCGTTATGATCGAACGCATGATCGTGCCTGACCTGGCGCGCGGCGGCGTGGCGGCGATGGCGGCTTGCCTGATGCTGGCTAGCGCGGCCGCGGCGCAGCCGCTCGGCGACCAACTGCGCAAACGCATTTCCCAGTTTCCCGGCGAAATATCGCTCTACGCCAAGAACCTGGACAGCGGGGAGGCAATCGGCATCCGCGAGACCGAACCGGTGCGCGCGGCCAGCACCATCAAGCTGGCCGTGATGGCCGCCCTGTTCGACGCGGTGACGCGCGGCGAATTGCAATGGAGCGAGCGGCTGACCATCACCGAGGCCGAGAAGGTGTCCGGGGCGGGCGTAATCGAGAGCGAGCTTTCAAACGGCGTTCAACTGCCACTCGAAGACGTGATGCATCTGATGATGGCACTGAGCGACAACACCGCCACCAACATGATCCTGGAGCGCTTTTCAGCCGACCGCGTCAACGCCTATCTGGACCGCATCGGTCTGGGCTCCACGCGCTCGCTGCGCAAGATTCTGGGCAAGAACGGACCGGCGGGCGTCTCGGCAGCGGGCAAGCTGGAAAAGAACCGGAAATACGGCCTGGGCGTTTCCACGGCGCGCGACATGGTTACGCTGGTGGAGCGAATGGAGCGCGGGGAACTGGTGAGCCCGGAGGCGTCGCGCGAAATGATCGCGGTGTTGAAGCGCTGCCAGGATACCACCGGCATCCGGCGCCTGTTCGGCGATCTGGAAGTCGCCAACAAGACAGGGGCGCTCGACGCGTTGCGGTCCGATGTGGGGATCGTTTACTCAAAGTCGGGGCGGATCGCGATGGCGATCACCGTGGATGGCATTGCCCAGCCGGATTGGGGGCCGGACAACCCCGGCTCGCTGCTGATCGCGGACCTGGCGAGAATGCTGGTACGGGGTCTCGCGACGCGGCAGGTTGTACAATAAGCGCTGGCGCGGATGCAGATCTATTTGTTGCGGCACGGTATCGCCGAAGACGCCCGCTCCGGGCAACCCGATGCAGAGCGCGCGCTGACGGCGGAAGGCAAGGAGAAGCTGCGCCGGGTGCTGCGGCGTGCCGGCGCGGCGGGAGTGCGGCCGGCGTCGATCCTGTCCAGCCCGTTGCGGCGCGCACTGGAAACCGCGGCGGTGGCGGCGGCAGTGCTCGAGTGCACCGGCAAGGTGGTGGAGTCGCGCGCGCTGCTGCCGGAGTCCTCGCCAAACGATCTTTGGGAAGAGATACGGCGGTGCAGCGAGGAACCGGCGATTCTGCTGGCCAGCCACGAGCCGCTGATGAGCGCGATGGCCGCGTTTCTGCTGGCCAGCCCGGCGCTCCAGGTCGAGATGAAAAAAGCCGCGCTGGTGCGCATTGACTGCGAGCGGCTGGCTCGCGAACCTAAGGGCGTGCTGAAGTGGATGCTCACGCCGGCAGTGTGCGATTAGCCGGGAGGCCCACAGCTTGCCCGAGGATTTCCATTGCGCTCGCGGCGGCAGGGAGAACCGCATCCGGGAACCGCAGCTCGATTTGTACTGCAAACCAGTACACCACCGCCAGGACAAGAGCAGACCGGGGCGGTGCGCCTTTATGCCTTCGCCAGACCGGTCAACGTCTCTTCCAGAACTCCGCGCGCCAGGGCAATTTTGTATTCGTTCTTGCCGATTGCGATGGCGTCTTTGACGGCCGCCTCGGCGGCTGCGGATATGGTAGCCGGATCGAGCGATTTTCCCGCCAGCGCCTTTTCCGCGTCCGCGGATCGCCAGGGCACCGGGGCCACGCCGCTAAGCACCACGCGGGCGGTCCGCACTTGGCTTCCCACGAGCGTCACGCGGATGGCGGCTCCCACCAGCGCGAAGTCGAAAGCGCCGCGTTCGCGGACCTTCCGATAGGTGCTTCGCGCCCCCGGCTCCGGGGGGTCCAGCAGGATTTCCGTGACCAGTTCGCCGGCCTCCAATACATTCTCTTTCAGCAGGCTCACTTTGGGCAGAACGAAAAAGGACTCGATGGGAATGGTCCGGCGCCCCTTCCGGCCGGCGATGCTAACCTTGGCGCCCAAGGCGGCCAACGCCGAGGCGGTATCCGAAGGATGGACCATAAAGCAACGGTCCCAGCCGAGAATGGCGTGGAACTGGCTCTCGCCCGTTTCGGCAAAACAGGTGTCTCCGCCTTTGCGCCGGCAATGGAAGTCCCCCCGGAAATACCAGCAGCGCGGCCTCTGGCAGAGGTTCCCGCCGAGGGTCCCCTGGTTGCGCAACTGGGGGCTGGCGACGGCCGCCGCGGCTTCGGCCAGCGCCTGGTAGGAATCCCGCACTTGGGGGCTTTCGGCGATTTCCGTCAAGGTGACCAGCGCGCCGATGCGGAGACCCCCGCCCGTCCGCGGGCCAATCCCCTTGAGATCCCGGATGCCAGAGACGCTGACCACCGTCTCCGCGCTGAATACCTGGTCCCGCAAGCATCCCAGCAGGTCCGTGCCGCCCGCGAGGATATGCGCTCCCGGACGGGAGGCCGCCTCGACCGCTTCCTGGATCGATGGCGCCCGCTTATACGTGAACTTTCCTAGCATGGCTCACCCCTGCCTTTTGCCTTGGTTGAGTAGGTTGATCACGGTGGCCGGCGTGAAGGGCGCCGCCGTGGGCCGCACGCCAGTAGCGTGATAAAAGGCGTTGGCGATGGCCGCCGGAGCCGGGACCAGGGCCGGCTCACCTAGTCCCTTGGTGCCGGTTGAATTGACCTCCATGTCGTGCGGATCGATGGGGAGACACGTCAGTTCCGCCGGTACGTCCATGGCCGTCGCAATCTTGTAGTCGTGCCAGTTGGCGTTCACCATCCTCCCGCTGTTCCCGTCGAGGATGCGCTGTTCGGTCAACGCCATGCCGATGCCCATCGTCAGGGCGCCGATTACCTGGCTTTCGTACGTCAGCCGGTTCATCACGCGGCCGCTGTCCTGTGCCGCCAGCATGCGCAACACGCGGACCTCCCCGGTGCGCTTGTTGACTTCCACTTCGGCGAAATGCGCGGCGAAGGGCCGGATGGATTTGTCGCTCGGGTGAGGGGCACGAACCCCCACGCCCACCACCACCTGCTGCATTTGCATGAGCGCCAATTGCCCGACCTTAGTTGGGGGCGATCCCGCCGGACCGGCGACTTCACCGTTCTTCAGCGTCAGACCGGCCGCCGGCACTTTCAATTGCTCGGCCGCCGCTTCCAGCAGCTTGTGTTTCACGTCCAGAGCCGCGGCCCGGACGGCGGGCGAATCGATCATCGTCGTCTTGCTGCCGTTGGCTCCGTCGCTGTACTGGGTGGTGCCGGTGTCCGCGTTCTCCACCTCGATCCTTGCGATCGGCACGCCCAGTTCCTCGGCGACCACCTGGGCCATGATAGTCCGCATCCCCGTTCCAAGGTCGGCCGCGCCCATGTTGAGGTTCACACTGCCGTCCAGGTAGTACTTCACGATGACGGTGGACCTGGGGCGAGCCACATTGCTCCATAGCGCGGCGGCCATGCCCACACCCCGCACCACGGGACCGTCGGACTTGGCCCGCGCGCGCGCCTCCTTCCATCCAAAGGCCTTGGCGCCTTCGGTCAGGCACTGGGGCAGGCCATTCGAGGTGAACGGCTTGTTGGCGTCCGTCGCGCAGACCGTGGCGGCGTTCTTCAACCGGAATTCCACCGGATCCATACCGGCCTTCTCCGCCAGAGTGTCCATCATCTGCTCCAGCGCCCAGGCACCCTGAGGATAACCGGGAGCCCGGAATGCGCGGATCTGGCCGCCATTGATGTAAATCAGTTCCTCGGTGGTCTTCACATTGGGGCAAGTGTACAATTCCCGCAGCATTCCGCCCACCGGGTTACTACCCGCCGGATAGGCCCCCACCTCCCCGAAGGCGTTCAGTTCCAGGGCCAGCAGCGTCCCGTCCTTCTTCATCCCGGCCTTCAGCTTCAGGGAGTAGGCGGGCCGGTTTCCCATGCACAGGAAGCTCTCTTCCCGGCTGAGGAAGTACTTCACCGGGCGGCCGGTCCGGCGCGCCAGCAGCGCGGCGATCACCGTGAATTTGTTCGTATCCTGCTTGCTGCCGAAGCCTCCGCCCATGTACCGGCAGATGACCCGCACCTTGCTGAGCGGCATCTTGAGCGCGCTCGCCACGCCGCTCTGAATCGAGAACGGCGATTGGGTGGATTCCCAGACGGTCAGATGATCCCCATCCCACCGCACAGCCGCGCCGTACGTCTCCACGGGGGTGTGAAGCTCGCAGGACGTCCTGTAGGTCTCTTCCACCACTATGTCGGACTCGGCGAATCCCTTGGCTACGTCGCCGCGGCTGTAAGCGTTCGGCTGCCCCGGGTGGTTGCCGCCCTCGTGGATCGCGGTGGCGTCCGGCTTCAGCGCATCCTCCACGTTGGTGAGGAAGGGCAGCTTCTCGTATTGCACCTCGATCGCCTGTACGGCGTCCCACGCCTGCTCCTGGGTTTCGGCCGCCACCACGGCCACTTCGTCGCCGGCGTACCGGCAATGCGGATCGAAGAGCCGGCTGACGGGCTGAGGGTTGGCCCCAGGCGGTCCCATTTTTCGGAACCAAGGGACGTTGGCTTCCTTATCGGCATCGCTGAGGATCGCACGGACGCCCGGCATCTCGCACGCTTTGGCCAGATCCACCTTCACCACCCGGGCGTGGGCGTGAGGACAGCGCAGCGTAGCGGCATACAGCATGTCCGGCAGGTCCATATCCAGCGAGTAGCGCGCCGCGCCGCTCACCAGCTCCCGGCCATCGATGCGGGGGATGCCCTTTCCGACGACGGTCGTTTCGCTCCAGGGTTTCGGATTCATATCAGCCATGGCTCAGCTCACCGCCTTCTTCAATTCCGCGGCCCGGTGGACCGCGCGGAAGATATGGGCGTAAGCTCCGCACCGGCACAGGGTGCCGCTTACGCCCTCGCGAATCTGTTCGATGGTGGGATCGGGCGTCTTGCGCAAAAGTGCCTCGATGTTCACCACCTGCCCGGGGGTACAGAACCCGCACTGGTAGGCGTCTTCCTCCAGGAACGCCTGCTGTACGGCCCCCAGTTCCTCCCCCTGCATGAGGCCTTCCACGGTGGTGATCTGGTGACCGCCGGCTTCCACCGCCAGCGTCATGCAGGCATACCGGGCCACGCCGTCGATAAGGACGGTGCAGGCGCCGCACTCGCCGCGTTCACACCCCGGCTTGGTTCCGGTGAAACCCAACTGTTCGCGCAACACGTGGAGCAGCGTCCAGCGTGGCTCGGCCAGCAGGGCGTGTGCCTGGCCGTTCACGTGCAGAACCAGCTTGACCGCTTCGGCGCCGGGCGCTTCTTGTGTTTCGGCTCGCACCTCGGCCGTGGCGGCTGCGCCGAGGAGTGCGGCCTCGGTGGCGCCTCCGGCCACGGAACTGAAGAAACGTCTGCGGCTCAAGGCATTCCGGCGTTCTTGCTCGTTGTCCATCAGGTCCTCCTTGCCGGCTCAGTAACACTGCGGAGCGCGAGAGCCGTTGGGTCGCTGGGCCGCTTGACCGCAGACACAAACCTCGAAGTTGAGGCCTAACTCAGCCCAGCCCTCTTGGTGCATTCTGACACTTACAGCGCCACTTGCCAAGCGAAAACAGAGAAAAAGACCTGTAATGAAACATGCTGCGTCTTCGCCGGTCAGGAGGCCGGTTGGCTCGCAAACGAGAATCTGCCTGCATTTTTAATGAGATCCGAAGATTTTGACCCGTGGCGCGGCGCCAGCGATACGCCGCCAGGCCACTGGCGCCCCGCGAAGTTTCTCGGTGCCGGAGAACGGCCGTTGCAAGCCGGAGAATCAGGGCCGATTCTGCCAATAGACTGCCGTATAATGAACCAATGCCACGGCTGCGATTACACACGAAACGGGCATTCACGCTTTGCCTTCTTGCTGCGGGAGCCCCACTGGGCGCCCAGAACTCACACCCGCCCCTGGATTCTCACTTCGAGAACGATCAGGTGATTCTCAATGCGCCGCACCCGGGAATTAATATTCCCGGTGCCGCCGCCGGCAAGAATTGGCACAAACACCCGCTGAATCGCGTGATGGTCTACCTACATACCGGCGGGGAGAAGCTCACTTACCTGGACGGCAGAGTGGAGGACCTGAAATGGCAGGCGGGCACGGTCAGATGGAGTCCGGCCACCGGGTATCACTACTCGGAACCCCCGGCCTGGAAGATCCCGCCATACACCGGGCCAATGATCGTCGATATCGGAATCAAGAAGGCGGGAAATCCCGGCAAAGTGATGGGTACCGCGCTCGACCCGTTGCGGGCCGATCCCCAAGACTTCACGTTGGTATTCGAGAACAACCAGGTTCGGGTTCTCCGCTTGAAAGTGGGGCCACGGCAGAGCGTGCCGATGCACGAGTACGTCCTCAACCATCTGGTCGTTTACATCACGGATCAGAACGTGCGCGAGACCTCGCCCGAGGGAAAGGTCGAGGTCACGCAGTACAAGGCGGGGGATACCAGTTGGGGAGGCCCTTCCCGACAGAAAGTGGACAACCTGAATGACAAGCCGTTCGAAGCGGTGGTCGTGGAATTGAAGAGCTGAATTCCGCGCCGCGCTGCGCGGCCACTCACAAGCGTATCTTGCCGCGCTTCTTGTGCGGCATGCCGTCCGCGCTCTCAGTACCTCATCAACTTGACCTTCACCAGGGCCCCGCTCTCCGGCAGCCTGACGATCGGCCCCGTGTAGTCGCCTTGCGCCGTCTGGCCCTGCGTGGTGGTTCGCCAGACGCCGTTCTCGTACAGGCCTTGCTCGTTGGAAAGCAGTTGCGCGGCCGTGTAATCCGATCCCTGCACCGGCCGGAATTCCACGGCGGAGCCGAACCCCATGACGAGGAATTCGTCCGGTCCCAGTTCGGCGATGAGCACCCGTCCAGACGGTTCCGCCGCCGTGGCCGGAAACGGGCCTGCGCTTTCCGCCGCCTGCCGGCCGGGAGGGTGGAAGCGCACCATGACGTCGTAGTTGGTGAAGATCAGGTTGCGCGCCCCTGTGCCGCGTTCCTCTACCGCGGCCTTGAGCTTCTCGGTCCCCTGCAACTCGGTGATCACCGGGATCGCCCCCTGCGCCAGCCGGAAGTCCGCGCCCACGCCGGCCATATCCAGCCGGGGTCCCGGAACCCAATCCCCGCCCATGAGACCGAAGCCGATCGCCGCATAATTGGCGATGGCGTAGAAGAAGGCGCGCGCCGCTATGCCGCTGCCGGTCTCGACGATCAACAGCGGGTTATCCGGCCGCGCGTAGCTGTCCAGCACCTTCAGGTACGTGATGGGATTCTGATGATAGTTGTCGGAAGCGATCGCGTCGATAGCGGGCGCGTTGGCCTTCCACAGGTCCAGCATGTGCGCCACCGCGCCGCCGCTGGGATAACTCTCGCCCGGGCGGTCGAACCGTTCGAAATTATCGTTGGTGCCGTAGCCGCCGTTCCACACATTGATGTAGGCCGGAAGCGGATAGGCCTCCTTGCCCGCCCTGGCCACTGCGTTGATGTAGCTGGAAAGGTAGTAGGCGTTAAAGGCCTCGTCGGCGATACGGCCGAAAACTTCCTTCCAGCTTCCCGGTTTCTTCTTAAGAGCCGCCACCAGAGGCGCCGGCACCGGTCCGGCAAAGAGCTGGTTCGATTCCGGCGAAAAATCGCGCACGCTGCCGAGCGAACCCGGCTCGTTCTCCACCTGCACCATGATCGCGGTGCGGTCGGCCTCGTCCACCTCGCGGAGATGCTTCATCATGGTCACGTAAGATTTACGGTCGGCCTCCAGGGTGACCTTCGACATGGGTGAGAGCGACCGTATGGGGTGGCCACCGGAATCAATCACCCTGGCAAAGCGCCGGGGATCGGCTTTGACCCAGTTGGGCGCCCAGTCCATGGCGCCATTTTTCCAGGTGCCGAACCAGAGCAAAATGGCGCGGAGTCCCTGGGAGCGCAAGCCGGTGAGTATCCGGTCGAAACCGGAGAAATCGAACCGCCCCTCCTCGGGCTCGATGACGTTCCAGTAGACTGGGTACTCCACGGTGTTCAGGTTCATGGCCTTGAAGCCGGGCCAGGCCCGCTCCATGAGATCGGGGTATGCGTTGAAGTTGCCCACCTGTCCGCCCAGCATGAGGAAGGGCTTCGCGTCCACCATCAAACGGAACTTGCCGTCCTGCTTCACGAGCTGCGGGATCGGCCGGCTCTGGGCGGATGCCACCGCCAGAGCGAATGCCAAGGTCAGGAAATATCGGACGAATCTGCGAGACATAATGTTGACTCCTTGGCGCTCGACCGGCCGGTTTTGCCTGCCGAGCGTGTCACGATCGATTCCACAGCCCACGCCGGCTTCACGGGCCCCACACAGCTGTTCCGGGCGATGCGAATGGGTCTTTGAGGCAGGGCCGCGCGTCGCGCGCGCCCTACGACCCTGGCGAGCGCCTCGAACGCGGCTGCGTCGAAGCGCTCGACAAGGCAGAGAATCCATCCATTGAACCACCGCGCCATCCGGCGCGGCCGATGCTCGCGCGGCGGTTTACTTCGTCGCGCCTGCGGCGTTGCGGGCCCACTTCTGCACGCGCAGGTTCTTAATCTCGGCGACGTAGATGCTGCCTTGCGAATCGACGGCGATCTCGTGGGCAAAATCGAGTTTTCCCGGCGCCTTGCCCCAGGAGCCCATCACCCCCAGAACCTTGCCCTGCAGGCTCAGCTTCGAAATGCGGTTGTACAATCCGTCGCACATATAGATCGCGTCTTCCTTGGCGACGTAGTAGAGCCCCCAGGGCTGACCCACGTCGGTCCACTTCGTAATGAACTTGCCGGTGGGATCGAAGACCTGTACGCGCATGTTGACCCGGTCGGCGATGTACACGAGCCCCTTGGAGTCAATCGTTACCGAGTGCGGCAGGACGAACTGGCCGTCCTCAGTGCCGTGGGTTCCCCAGTGCCGCACGTACTCGCCGTCGGGGTTGAACTCGATTACGCGCGAGTTGCCATAGCCGTCTGTGACGTAGAAATAGCGGTTGGGCAGGAACCAAAGGTTGGTCGGCCGGTTGAAACCGACCTGACTGTCGTTGTTGCTGGCTATGCCCTGCCGGGTGCCCAGCGTCATCAGGCGGCGCCCCGACGGGCTGAACTTGAAGACGAGGTGGCCGTCGACGTCCACCACCCAGATGTTGCCATCCGGGTCCACGCGAATACCGTGGGCGCCTTTGCCGACCCCTGGAAACAGGCCCACCGTTTCTTCCTTCCAGGCCTGGAGCAGCTTGCCATCGCGGTCAAATTCCATGACGGGCCAGGCCCCGCGGTTGGCCACCCACACGTTATCCTGCTTGTCCACATCGACCCCGGACGACTCGCCAAAGTTGTAGCCCTTCGGCATGTTTGGCCAGTTGGCGACAAAGTGGTACGGCAACGGGGGACCGGACTGATGCTTTTGTGCGAGCTCTTTGGCCACGTCTGCCGGGGCCCGGTCGGGACGGATCTCCGCGGCGGCCGGTTGCTGTTGCCCCACTGCGGGCGGCTGTGCAACCGATCCGAACATGAACAATACTGTCAAAACAACGACGAAGAATCGAATTCTCATAAGGAACCTTCCATTACGCAAGTGTGAACTCATGTTGCTCCTGCACAGTGTAACAGCGTGGAGGCATACCGGGTGAGGGCGATAGGCTGCACCGCGCTGGGCCACGCCACGCTCCCTCCCGAACCCACGGCACAGGCGGCGGCCGGGAAAAATCGGGAGAAACAGGTGTGGTCGCTGCGTCGATAAAACCTTCTCGCCGGATCAGTAACCGCGCTGTTTGTCCACCACGTTCATCAGCGGCAAGCCGCTCGAGTAACGCCGGACGTTTTCGGCCAGCAGCCCCACCAGACGGCCCTGGCGTTGCGGTGCGAATCCGGAGGTGTGGCAAGTGATGACCAGGTTCGGGCAATCCCAGTAAGCGCCAGTGGGTGGATACGGCTCGGGGTACGCTACGTCCAGCCCGGCGCCGGCGATCCAGCCTTCCTTCAGCGCCTGGACGAGCGCACCCTCTTGCACAATCTCTCCCCGGGACAGGTTGAGGAAGTACGCCGTCTTCTTCATCGCCCGGAACACCTTCTCATTGAACATCCCCCCGGTCTCCCTGGTAAAGGGCGCGGCACTCACCAGCACGTCCACCTGCGGGACCATCTCCATGAACCACGCCGGCTCCCGCAGCGTGTCCACGAAGATCGGCTTGGCCATCGGCTTCGCATCCGTGGCCAGTATCCGCATGTTGAAGCCATAGTGCGCGCGCACGGCCACGGCCAAGCCAATACCGCCCAGGCCGACAATCCCCATGGTCATGCCGTCCACCTCCACGAGGCTCCGCTCGGCATGCCACGTCCGCTTCTGGAACTGCGGAATGTAGTACTTATTGAGCCCGCGCGTCAGACTCAACAGCATCCCGATGGCAGTCTCGGACATGGTCTGACCGAAAACCCGCGCCATGTTGGTCAGCACCACATCGCTCTTGACCAGCTCCGGAAACAGGACTGACTCCACACCCCCCTCCGTGGCCTGCAGCCACCGCAAGTTCTTGGCCTTCGCCAACATCTCCGCGTTGATCGCGCCAAAAACGACGTCGGCCTCCGGCAGCAGTTTGTTCAATTCGTCGGCGTTGGCCGGCACGGTAAGCTGAACGTCCTTGCCCTGGGACTGGATCTCGTGAACCTCCGCCGCCGTGTACGTGGGGGGCGGAACTACGGATGAGGCCGTTGCCGTCACGATACGCACCCGGGCGGGCGGCGGATCGAAGATCGCAATTCTGTCCGAGGCGAGCAGGGCTGGCATTGCCGGAGCCGCCGCCGCGGCTGACAGGAACAATCGACGCGACAAAGAATTATCGGTCATAATCTTCTCCTTTTCTGTACATCGTTCGCAACTTTCGGGCTCATGACCAGCGTGGTCCCGACCGGGCGGTGTGCGAAAGGCCCGGTGGTATTCAAAGCTCAGTTCTCCGCGCGTGTGACCCACCATATAGTAACCGGGATACACCGCCGGAGTCACTGCCGCAGCGTGTTCTCCATGTTTATTAGAGTCCTTTACCCAAGAGACTGTACTGTAGGCGGACCGAGTTTAGACTTCCTAAGAGAGGCCTCCACGATGCCTGCCCTGGCCGCGCTCGTGGTAGCTAACGTAAATTCCGCGCCAGTCGCTCAGAACCGGGCGGAACTGAGTGTCCGTGGCAAGGGGACGCAACTGAGCTGGAGTGTCGAATCCATACATCCGACTTCAATGCGGATGTAGTGCCAGAGGCTGGAGAAAGCCATTCCGCTGTAGCTCCACTCCACCTGCTGCAGCGTCCTTTTTCGCTTGGGTGGCTTAGGCCCCGTCAATCTGGGATAGCTGTAGCCTTCGATTTCATGCTTGCTAGCGTTGCGTATCTCATGGATGAAGTGCGCTCCGGCTCCCTCAAGCCGGATCGTTTCCTTGCCCTCAATATCCTTACCTCGCCAGCCACAGCAGCGGCGTGAGCCCCGCCACCGCCAGGGCGGCCAGCAGGCACAAACTCAATACGCCGGTCTGGCGATCGCTGAGGAAGAAGGAGTAGATTCCTTTGACGAGGTTGTTGCTGGCGGCGGCAATCAGAATCGCCGCCGCCGCCACGCCCAGCGGCGTGTTGATGCCGGCGGTCTGCGTCATTCCCATGATGAACGGATCCACGTCCGTCACGCCCATCAGGGCCGCCAGAGAGAACACTCCCGCCTTGCCCAGGTAACTCACCGCCAGGTGCGTGGCCACCACCATGGTGACGAAAAGCGCCGCGAAGCCCAGAGCGGCGCGCAGTTCCAAGGGGTTCTTTGGCTCGAACTCACGCCCTACGTCTCCCGCCTTGGCATCGGGAGCCCGGCTCCACAACCAGCCGCACGCGATGCTGGCTCCCGCGAGAGCCAGAAACGGCCCTCCCAGAATCGTAATCAGGTTTCGATTGAAGATGGTCACCAGCCCGGCCAGCCGCAGATACATCACGCCGGAGGCGACCAGGGTGACTCCGGAAAACAGGTGAGGCCGATTCTCGCGTTTGGCGCGCTTGGCCAACACCACCGTAGTCACCGTGGAAGAATAGGCGCCTCCCAGCAATGCCGCCAGCATGACGCCGCCCTGTCCCTTGGTGACCTTCTGGATCACGTAGCTGCCGTAAGAGACGGTGCTCACCGCTACCACTACCAGCCAGGCTTTGGCCGGATTAATGGCGAACGGTCCAAATTCGCGGTTGGGGAGCACCGGCAGAATCACCGCCGTGAGCAGCAGGAACTTGGTGAAGGCGAGAATCTCTTCCGGTGCGATGCGCTGGGTGAGACCTTCCAGCGCGCTCTTCAGCTCCAGCAGCAGCATGCTGGCCACGGTGAGAGTGGTGGCGATCCAGAACTGCTCGCGATACACCAGCGCGGCTGCCACGTACGTGGTCAGCGCCGACATCTCGGAGGTCACGCCTGCCGCTCCGGAGGATTGCAACTTGTTGCGGTACGACAGCATCAGGAAGCCCGCCACCACCGCGAAGCCCAGGGTCACCGGCAGAATCTCTCCTCCAGCCAAAAAGGAGATGCCATAGGCGATGAGGCCGATGAGAGGATACGTGCGCACGCCGCCGAACGAAAACTGCCCTGTGCCGCCACGCCGTTCCTCACGCTCCAGCCCGGTCAGGAAGGCGAGAAACAGGACCAGCAGAATCTTGACGCCTTCGGGCGGCAACAATCTGTAGAGGTCGGTGAACACAATCAGTACAAGCATATCTGATCTCCACAGGGGATAGAATGGGTGGCGTCGTGATGGGTTTGGCACGGGCTGCCGCGCACGTTGGCGCCGGCGCGCATTGCGCCAGATCCGCAGATTCGCCGCGCCGCAACGTGAGGCCCATTCAACGCCGTCTCCGTCGTGTGTTGGGTCCACTAAGGGCCGACAAACCCCGCAGAGCTCCCTTTGACTTTCCGTTCGATTTCGATTTTGTTGCCGGAGATGCGCGATGTCCGCGCCTGCCAAGGACTTGAACGCGGACTAGATCCTGTGGACTAGCCTGCATTTGGATTTTTGTTCAGCAATGGCAATTGCTCACGGTTTTCCATTACTTAGCTGAGGATCGGCTTACTCAAACCACAACCCAAAAAGGGAGATGAATGATGCGCGAAAGGATTGCATTCCAGGCCAATGTTCCGATGACGGCTGCATTGGCGTACGCCGACGGTCTCCAAGTTGAAGGCCTATTCGGAGACCAAATCATGTATACGTTAGCCGACGAACGCGTCATGTACATACCGCCGGTAGTCCGAAGCAAACTTGTTGAACTCGGCATCCAGCCCGGCGAGATGTTCACGATCTGTAAGGCAGAACGCAAGCAGGGCAACCGCCGCTTCATCGAGTGGCAGGTGAATGAAGGATGATGCCACGAACGGCCGGCCTCCTGGGAGGCTCCACCGCCAAATGGCAACGCTAACGCACCGTCAGTCTGCGGTATCCGTACCGGACGCGACTCGCCGCCAGTTCCCGCAGCCGCATCCGCAGTTCGTCTTGCGGATCGCGCCGGCTCTGGTAGCGGTTGATCCAACGCGTGATGCCGATCAGCCCGCAGGCACGCTTCTCGCTCAACTCGTGCCGCTGTCGAATTTGGCTTACGATTTGGCGACGCGCCGCGGGCTTCAGGCCTTTTTTGAGAGCACCTCCCGCAGTATGTGCTTGTCCAGCGTGAGATCCGCCACCAGTGTTTTCAACTTCCGATTCTCTTCCCGCAGTTGCCGCAGTTCGCGAAGCTCGTTCAACGCCAAGCCCGTATACTTCCGCTTCCAGCTGTAAAACGCCTGCTGGGAAACACCCATCTCCCGGCAGACATCGCCGACCTTCATCCCTGTCTCGACCTGCCGCAAGGCGACCATGATCTTCTCTTCGCTGTGTCCTTTCCTCGGCATTCGTCCTCCTTCCGGTTTCGTCAAGAGGACCACATCCCGGCGCCGGACTCAACTTTCCCGCCGTCTCATTTTTGGGTTGGGTCACTGCAAACATACCAACGCTCTGCGACCTGGGTTGTCAGAGATCGGGCGCGCGGGCAGCCTCTAAACTCCCAACTCGTCCCAGCCGATCTCAGCATAGGTATGATAGCGTTGCATTCGGCGCGAGCGATTCTACCCTTGCTTCTGTCCTGCGGGGCAGTTCCAGCCGCGCAACCCCTGCATCCTCAGGCGGCCCAACAACTGGGTGCCCTGCCGCTACACTTTGAGCGGAACGTGGGGCAAGCCGACGTGGGTGCTGAGTTCGTGGCCAAAGGCGCCGGTTACGCGGTACTTGTGAATCCAACGGGTGTTACTCTGCGTTTCAGAGGCGTCTTCCAGGTGCGCCTGGAGGGTGCAAACCCCGCAGCCAGAGCCGAGTTGCTTGAGCCGTTCGACAGCTTTAGCCACTATTTTCGGGGCAAGACGTGGCTTACAGACGTGCCCAACTATGCGCGCCTCGTGTACCACCAAGTCTACCCTGGAATAGACGTTTCGTACTACGGCAATCCCAGCCGCCTGGAATACGACTTTATCGTCGCGCCGGGTGCCGATCCAGCGGCGATACGGATGTCCTTCGCTCCAGGTGAAGAGGCAACCGTTTCAGCGGATGGAGACGTGATCGTTCACACCCCCGAAGGGGAACTGCGGCAGCTCCGCCCGCGCGTGTACCAGCCATCCTCCGGGGGGAACATCGAAGTAAACGGAGCCTACGTCTCGACTGGCGCCGCAGAGGTAGGCGTCCGCGTCGAAGAGTATGATCGCGACAAGCCCCTGATCATCGATCCCACCTTGACCTATTCATCGTACTTTGGTGGGAGCGCCGAGGATTCCGTCTCGGCTATTGCGCTGGATGCGGACGGCAACATCTATGTGGCAGGGTGGACTGATTCCGATGAGTTTCCGGCACTGAATGCCGTCGAGTCTTCCAATCAGGGCGGGGTGGATGCGTTCGTGGCCAAGTTGAACCCAGCCGGAACCGCACTGCTGTACGCCACCTATCTGGGTGGGCTTGACAGCGACCGCGCAGCCGGCATAGCTGTGGATTCGTCCGGATGCGCCGTGATCACGGGTTCGACTCAGTCGCCGGGTTTTCCAATCTTGAACGCTTTTCAAGAAACGCTGAGCGGAAGCAGTGACGCCTTTGTCACCAAGCTAAATGCCACCGGCAACGGACTTGTATTCAGCACTTTCATGGGTGGAAGCGCGCAGGCCAGCGGTAACGCTGTGGCGCTGGACACGGCGGGGAATATCTATGTGACGGGGAACACAAACTCGGTTAACTTCCCCACGCTGAATGCTTACCAGGCAGCCATTCATGGCACACAGAATGCATTCTTGGTGAAACTCAGTCCTGCCGGGAATCTCATCTACGGAACCTATTTGGGCGGGAGCCTGACCGATTCCGGCAACGGAGTGGCTGTGGACTCCTCCGGCAACGCTTACGTTACCGGAGGGACCACTTCTCCGAACTTTCCCGTCGTTGGCGGCGTGCAGACGCAGAACGCGGGCGGACAGGACGCTTTTGTGACCAAGTTCAATGCCGCTGGGACGGGCCTTGTGTACTCGACGTATCTGGGTGGCAGTGGCGGAACAGTAAGCCAGCCCGAACTGGGCAATGCGATTGCCGTCGACAACGCGGGGAACGCCTACGTCACAGGCGAGACGCCGTCAACCAACTTCCCTCTGGCAAATGCTTTTCAGGCGGCCATCGACGGGAGTTTAGATGCCTTCGTCACGGAGCTGAACTCGTCTGGTTCCGCGCTCGTGTATAGCAGTTACCTCGGCGGCTCCAGCGTGGACTATGGAAACGCCATTGCGGTAAGTTCATCGGGGGCCGCGTACATAGCGGGATACACCGCTTCAACGGATTTTCCGCTCGTTGCCCCGATTCAAGCGGCCAATGCCGGAGCTTATGACGCGTTCGTCGTGGAGGTGGCACCGGGTGGAGCGAGTATTCTATTCAGCACCTACCTGGGCGGCGAGAACTCTGATGCTGCCAACGCCATCGCTTTGGATACTTTTGGGAATGTCTATCTGGCGGGACAGACACTGTCTTATAATTTCCCTACCGCCGCTCCACTGCAGGCTTCGAACCCAGGCGGATACGGGGGATTCGTTGCCAAGATTCAAATGGTGGTTCCTGAGGCGCCCACCGTGATCTCTTCGACTCCCTCTTCCGGCACCGGTTCGACCCAGGCCTTCACTTTCGTCTTCTCCGATCCTGCTGGCTTCTCCACCATCTCCCAAGCCCAGTTCGAGATCTATCCCGTCGCCGGAACCGGCCCGCAGTGCGCCGGTTATTACAACCCCGCCGCCAATGCCGTCTACCTGATGAACGACGCGCAAAACCAATGGCTCGGTCCCTTGACCTTGAATGCCTCCGGCTCTATCCAGAACAGCCAGTGCATCCTCAACTCGGCCGGCTCCTCGGTTACCGGTTCCGGCAACAACCTCTCCCTGACGATTTCCTTCACTTTCCAGGCCGCTTTTGACGGCGCCAAAGCCATCTCGCTGTATGCTAATTCCGGCTCGCTCAGCAGCGGCTGGGTTGCGGCGGCCACCTGGACCGTTGGCGCGGTCACCACTCAGCCGCCCACCGTGGTCTCTTCGACTCCCTCCTCCGGCGCCGGCACGCCCCAGACCTTCACGTTCCTTTTCTCCGATCCGGCTGGCTACGCCGCTATTTCCGAAGCGATGTTCGACATCTATTCGACTTCCGGAACCGGCCCGCAGTGCCTCGGTTATTACAACGCCGCCGCCAA
>JBEKXZ010000060.1:0-20275 GCA_049511495.1 Bryobacteraceae bacterium
CATCGTCTGTATCTACCGCGTGTACAGATTTACCGGCTCGTCCTCACACGACGAGCTTTATATCAACGGCACTCACCTCGCCAAACTCCTCAACAGCGAATACGCATTCATGGAAGTGCCGCCGGGGACTGTCATAATTTCCGGATTGCCCAAGGAGTATTACGGAAGCGTCATCATGTCCGCCGGTGCAGCCCTCAATCAGGCCAGGCAGAAAGAAAACGAGCGGGCCCGGTTTGAGGCGGAGGCGGGCAAAACCTATTACTTCAAATGGACCGCCGGACCCATGGCAACTGGGATCAAGGTCACGCCTGAAGATCCCGCGGTCGGAGCCAAAGAGATGCGCAAACTCCATCTCTCCAAGCCCGTTGACGACAAGGAAGAAGCGAAACCGGAAGCGAAAGATCCCGAGAAGCCGACGCACTAGGGTTTACCGCGCTTATAGCCGGTCAAATGCGTCCATAGATGGATCGTTCCACCCCTGCTCGAGTCTAGAGAGTAGAGTATCCTAGCGGTATATGGATCTCACGCTGTTGGCACGGTGGGCGGCCGTCGGCGCCACACTGCTTGCCGTCTTCGTTGCCTTGTTCAAGGAGCAGCTTCAATCCCTAGTCTGGAAGCCGGGGTTCAAAGTGGAAATAGCAACCCGCCCCCCGTTCTGCGTAAAGACGCAGAGCTCCGTTCACGGCATGGGGTTGGACGGCAGGATGCAACTGCTTTGGTCGGGAAGCATCTACTGGGCTCGCCTTTGGGTCCAAAACGTAGGCGCGCGCCGGGCTGAAGCAGTCGAGGTCTTCGTAACAAAGGTTCAACGTTCTAACCGGGACGGTTCAAATAACCCAGCCGAAGGATTTGTTCCGTCAAACCTCCGCTGGGCTAATACTGATCCGATCCACCCCGAGATCTTCTATCCGATGAACCCGGGGATGGGGCGGTACTGCGATCTAGGCTCAGTCGCGGATCCGGCCTGCACAACGCTCCGGGAGATCCGCGGGACTCCGAAAGGTGCCGCGACCTTTGACTTGGTATTACAGACTCCGCTGCCCAACGACGCCCACAGGCTTCCCCCTGGGGACTATCGGATCACGTTCAAGATCTCGGCAGCCAATGCGAGACCAGTTGAGCGCGCCGTCGCCATCAGCATCTCGGGGAGTTGGACGGAGGATGAGGGAGCCATGTTCGGCAAGGAACTGGGAGTGTCAATCGCTCAGTGACTCAGGCGAGCATCAGGCAGACCCGGGACCCGCTGAAGAGGTCAGATGGAGCCACCCGCCGGGCTTGAACCGGCGACCTGCTGATTACGACTCCGCTTGGCCGCATTGTCGACGTCGTGGAGGCTTCGGACCGCGCTTGAATGTGGTGTCTCAACCTGCCCCGCCCTATACCAGATACCGCTGCAAATCCTCGCTTCTGAAGCAGTGCGCGAAAGCGGTGTCTCTCGCGATGCGGTTGGTTCTCACCAACTCGGCTAGCGATTGCTCCATGGTCATCATGCCATCGGCGCGGCCGACGGAAATCTGGCTGCGAAGCTGGTGATCGTCGCCCTTGCGGATCAGGGCGCGGGCGGCGTCGTTGGCGATCAGGATTTCGGTGGCGGGCCAGCGGCTCACGCCGTCCAAGCCGGGGACGAGCTGCTGCGCGATGACGGCGGCCAGGGCCAGCGATATCTGCTGGCGAATTTGCGGCTGGTTGGCGGCGGGGAACGAATCGAGAATGCGCGCCACGGCCTGAATGGCGTCGTTGGTATGCAGCGTGGATAGCACCAGGTGGCCGGTCTCGGCCGCGGTGAGCACGGTGGCCATGGTTTCGGCGTCGCGCATCTCGCCGACCAGGATCACATCGGGCGTCTGGCGCATGATGCTGCGCAGGGTTCCGGCGAAATCCGGCGTGTCGCGGCCCACTTCAATCTGCTCGATGATCGAAGAACGGTTGGCGTGTTGATACTCGACCGGATCCTCGATGGTCACCACGTGGGCCTGCCGCCGGCTGTTGACGATGTCGATCAGCGCGGCGAGCGTGGATGTTTTGCCGCAGCCGGTGGCACCGGTGACCAGCACCAGGCCCTGGCGCCGCTCGGCGAGTTTGGCCAGCGCCGGCGGCAGGTGCAGCGACTCGAGCGAGGGAATCCGCGCCGGCAGCAGGCGGATGCTGGCCGCCAGGGTGCCGCGCTGGTGATGCAGATTGACGCGGAAGCGGCCCAGGCCCTCGCGCAGGAAGCTGAAATCGGCGGAGCGGTTCTTCTGCAGCTCTTCGAGTTGCGGCGGCGTGAGCAGCGGCAGCACCAAGCTGCGCACGTCGTCGGCTTCGAGCGGCGGCCCGGAGCCTGCGGCCAGCGCGCCGTTCACGCGCAGCACGGCGGGTGCGCCGGCGATCAACAAAACGTCGGAAGCGCCGCGGGACGCGGCGAACGCGAGCAGCTTGTCGAGCGAAGCGGTGAGGTCCGGCTGGCGCGAGACCGGCTTGTTGCCCGGCGCGGCGCGGTTCAATTCGGCGACGATTTTGGAAAGCTCGCTATCGTATTCGCTCATACAAGAAGCTATCGGGGAAAAACCACTCGCCCGCAAGCGGGCGTTGGCAGGCTTGAAGCTGCCCCACCAAGCTGGCAGGCTAAAGCTGCCCTACCCAGAGTATAGTGCGGTACCATCCCTTTATTGAAGCTGCTGATTTTTTCCGACATCCATAACGATTGGAAGACGCTCGAAGGGCTGCTCGGCGTGCAGGCGGACTTCTACATTGCCGCCGGCGACCAGGTCACCTGGGCCAAGGGCTTCGACCGCTGCGGGGAGATTCTCGCGCGGCGCGGGGACCAGGTTTACGTGCTGCCGGGCAATCACGAATCGGTGGAAGAGGTCGCCAGTATGTGCGCGCGCTTCGGCCTGCACAACTTCCACGAGCAGCACATCGAGATCGGCCGATGGAACGTCGCTGGCCTGGGCTACTCCACACCGACGCCGTTCGACACGCCGGGCGAGTACAGCGAGCCGCAGATGGCGGCGCGGCTGGCCAAATTCGCCAATCTCGACCCACTGGCGCTGGTGTGTCACGCGCCGCCGTACGGCACCGGACTCGACCAGATTCGGCCGGGCCTGCACGCTGGCTCGCGCGCGGTGCGCGGGTTCATCGAGAAATCGCAGCCGCAGTATTTCTTTTGCGGCCACATCCACGAGGCGGAAGGCGTGGAGATCCGCATCGGCCGCACGCTGGCGCGCAACGTGGGCAAAGCCGGGTATTTGTTAGAATTGGATTGAACCCACATGACCCTCGAAGAGTTGGAACGCCAATACGCGCCGCTTCGCGACCAAGCCCTGGCCGTGCGGAGGTATCTTTGACGCCCCCGCGCAGAAGTTCGAACTGAGCCGCACCGAAGAGCAGGTCGCCCAGCCGGATTTTTGGGCGCAGCCCGAGAAAAGTCAGAAAGTGATGCACCGGCGCAAGCGCCTGGAAGAGGCGATTGCCGACGACGATCGCATTCGCGCCCTGACCGAAGACCTCGACACCATGTTCGAGCTGGCGCGCGAGGGCGAAGACGTGGCCGGCGAGATCGAGCGCGACGTCAAGACGTACGCCGAATACGTGGATCGCCTGGAAACCGAGATGCTGCTTTCGGGCGAAAACGACGCGCTCAGCGCCATCGTCACCATCCACCCAGGCGCCGGCGGCACCGAAAGCCAGGATTGGGCGGAGATGCTGCTGCGCATGTACCTGCGATGGACGGAGCGGCATGGCTTCCAGACGGTGATCACCGACCGGCTGGAGGGCGAAGGGGCTGGCATCAAGTCGGTCACCTTCGAAGTGAACGGCGAGAACGCGTACGGGTTGCTGCAATCGGAAGCCGGCATTCACCGCCTGGTGCGCATTTCGCCGTTCGACGCCAACGCGCGCCGCCACACGTCGTTCGCCTCCGTGTTCGTTTACCCGCAGGTGGACGACGAGATCAAGATTGAAATCAAGCCGGACGACCTCCGCATCGATACGTTCCGCTCGTCGGGCGCTGGCGGGCAACACGTCAACATGACGGATTCGGCGGTGCGGATCACGCACCTCCCCACCAAGACCGTGGTGCAATGCCAGAACGAGCGCTCGCAGCACAAGAACCGCGACAGCGCAATGAAACAGCTTCGCGCCAAGCTGTATGAGCTGGAGCTGGAAAAGAAACGCGAGGAGACGCGGAAGACGGAGGACTCCAAGCTGGACGCCAGCTTCGGCAGCCAGATCCGCAACTACGTGCTGGCGCCGTACCGATTGGTGAAGGACCTGCGCAGCAAGCTGTCGCTGGGAGACGTGGACCGCGTGCTGGAGGGCGACCTGGACGGGCTGATCCACGCGTACCTGGTGTGGCGCAAGACCGGCAGGGTCGCCGGCGTAGACGGCAAGGACGAAGCGCCGGAGTGAGCGCCGACCAAACCAGCGTTGCTCACGCCGCGGAGTTGATCCGCGCCGGGCGCCTGGTGGCTTTCCCCACCGAAACCGTCTACGGGCTGGGCGCCAATGCGCTTGACGCTGCAGCGGTGGAGCGCATCTTCGCCGCCAAGCGGAGGCCGCGCTCGAGCCCGCTGATCGTACACGTGGATTCGATTGCCATGGCGCAAACGCTGGCTGCCGTTTGGCCGGAAGCGGCAGAAAAACTGGCGCGACGATATTGGCCGGGGCCGTTGACGCTGGTGGTGCCCAAGCGCAGTGTGGTGCCGGACATTGTCACCGCGGGCCTGGCTACGGTGGGGCTGCGCATGCCCGCACACGCCCTCGCGCTCGATTTGATTCGCGCTGCGCAAGTGCCGATTGCCGCGCCCAGCGCCAACCGCTTCACTGAGCTTTCGCCCACCGCCGCGGAAGACGTGCCCGCCCAGCTTGCCGATTTCGTGCTGGATGGCGGACCGGCGCGGGTCGGCATCGAATCCACCGTCCTGTCGCTAGCCGGCGCGCCGCTGCTGCTGCGGCCCGGCGTGATTCCGTTTCCCGAAATCGAAAGGCTGATCGGCCCGGTGCAGATTGCCGCGGCCGCTGCTGTTGGCCCTCACCCATCGCCCGGCATGCATCCGCGTCACTACCGGCCGGCTACGCCGCTCTATCTGATCGCTCCCGGCGATGCGCCGCCGAAAGGCCGTGGCGCCTGGCTGCGGCTGGGTCGGGAAATGCCCGCCGAGCCGCGTGAGTATGCTGCGGTTCTCTATCGAACACTGCATCGCTTGGATGGCGAGGGCTTACAGTGGATCGCGGTGGAATGCCCGCCGGAAACACCGGAATGGGCCGGCGTGCTGGATCGATTGCGCAAAGCTGCGGCGAAGTAAGAAATCGGCTGGCCTTCCATCCCCAAACGGTCTTTCCGTTTCCAGACAACGATCCCCTGCACATGTCGGCGGCGTATCCAATTTGTGGGTGACAGCGATTGCGGAAGCCCTAGCGTTCCACGGCCAGGGTTGGAAAAGTGCCGGAAATGTGGTCCTGCCAGGCGAGGCTTTCCTCGTCCACCAGCAACCACAACAAACCCACCGCGGTGCACACACTCAGACACGAGCCGAGCATGCGCAGCAAACGGTGGCGCGGCTCCAAAGGGAGGCCGTCGAACGTGGTGAGCCGCAGCCGCGTCCAGCGCATGCCGGGAGTCTCGGTGCCGGCGATCACCGGCAGCAAACCGTAAGTGAAGCCGATCAGCAGCAGCGCAATGCCGAAAGCCATCGAATTGGTTTTGTTCAAGACCACCTGACCGCCAAAGAGGCGAAACGCGAGCAGAAAACAGCCATAAGCAATCAGCACCATGGCCCAATCCAGCGCTGCCGCCACCGCGCGATGCAGAGGCGTCGCCGCCTGCGCATCGCAGTAAATCCTGGCCTCGACGGTGGTGCCCAGCGTGCGCGGCTTGGAAGGGGCTGCCTCCAGGAATTCCAGCTTTCCCTGCCCTTCCGGCGTGCGCACACCGGTCTTGGTTCTGGACTTGCGAGCCGCCGTCTTCGGCCGCGCGGGCGCGATCAGAACTACGTTCGCCTCGATCTTGTCGGGAAACAACGAAGCCTGCACGGGGGGCGCTATCTCCTGCGCCGGCCGCGGCGCACGCGCCTGCGGCACCCGCCTCGGTGCAGCCGCCAGAGCTCCGGCCGTTATCAGAGTGAATCCGCCCGTCAGCCGGTCATCGCCTTTGCGCCCGCAACGCGAACAGCGGTGCTCGCCTTGCCCGAATCCCGTCCCGCAATAGCTACAGGTCATGATCTTCACACTGTGCGCGAATCGCCCGGAGCCTTAACCGGCATTCTGTGGTACCGTCTGTGGTTGGGGTCCTTTTCGCCAAGCTCTCCTTCATTTCTTAGCACAAGAGTTGAGTCTTGTCACGGAAATTCGTGTAACTTCATCTGCGTTTTTCTAGTTACAGGGTTGGCTTGGCTGGCGTTGGTCAATACTGCGAGCGCCCAGCGGTCGACTCCCCCTGCCGCTCCTATTCCAGCTCCTCCGCAGACTGGCACCAACGCGCAACCTGCCGCACCGCAGCTTCCCGAGCACAAGACTCTTGAACTCAACCAATGGGTGTTTTGGGCGGTTCATCAGGAGAAGTCGCACGTCCCCGTTTATATTGGCAGCGGCAACGTGCAACTGGAAAGCAAGGCGTTGCTGGTGCGGGCCGACGAGATGGAATACAACGAAGACACGCACCATCTGGTCGCCAGCGGCAACGTTTATTACCACAGCTTCGAAAAGAACGAGCAGATCTGGTGCGACCACCTGGAGTACAACACCGAAGAGCAGAAGGGCAAGTTCTACGACGTGCGGGGCGAATCCATGCCCAAAACAGTGGTGCGCCGCGGCATCCTGACCGGCAACAGCCCGTTTCATTTCGAAGGCAAATGGGCCGAGCGCATCGGCGACAAGTACCTGCTGTACAACGGCTGGATCACTAACTGCAAGATGCCGGGACCGTGGTGGAAGCTGCGCGGGCCGAAATTCGACATCATCCCCGAAGATCGGGCGCTGGCCTATCGAAGCACCTTTCTGCTGCGCAAGATGCCGCTTTTCTATACACCCTATTTCTATCACTCGCTCCAGAAGCGACCGCGCCGCAGCGGATTCCTGCTGCCCAACGTGGTGGCACACTCGCAGCGCGGCCCGATGGTTGGTTTGGGCTATTTCTGGGCCATCAACCGCAGCTTCGACGTCGCCTACCGTTTCTTCGATTACAACACCGCCGCCTTTGCCCACCACCTGGACTTCCGCGGCAAGCCGCGCGAAGGCACGGATTTCGATGTCATCCTTTACGGTGTGCAGGACCGGCAGGGCATTATCCCGGGCACCGATCCGGGCGAGCACTACAGCGGCCTCAACGTCTATGCGCTGGGCCACGTGGACCTGGGCCACGGCTGGACTGGCATGGCCAACGTCAACTACGTCAGCTCCTTCGATTTCCGCCAGGAATGGTCGGGATCTTTCAATGAAGCCATTGGCTCGGAGGTCCATTCCATCGGGAGCGTGAGCAAGGACTTTTCCAGCTTCAGGATCGACATCGTCGCGGCGCGGCTGGAGAATTTTCAAAGCATCGAGGTGCCGTTGACCGAGGCCAACGGCCAAACGCCGGCGTTGACCAATGCAGTTCTCATCCACAAACTGCCGGATGTGGAAGTAAACGGCCGGGACCACGCGATCTGGAAGAACCTGCCGATTTGGTTTTCCTTCTATTCAGCCGCCGGTCTGCTCTCCCGCTCGGAGCCCCTCTTCAACAATTCCACCTTGAACCTGGGCGGCCCGCAGGGGAACACGCTTTACGAAACGTTTCGCACCGAGCAGTTCACCCCGCGGCTCGAATTGGCGCCGCACATCACCAGCGCGTTGCATTTCTGGCACTTCGATCTGGTTCCGAGCGCGGGCTTCGACGAGGCCGTCTACGGGGAGAGCCAGGCGCCGAACGCGGCAGTCTCGCAGGAGGTGGGTTTTGTGGCCTACCAGGTGATGGGCGGCAAACTGGTGACCAGCGCGCGGGATTTTTCGCTCGACCTGATTTGCCCCTCGCTGGCGCGTGTCTTCAATAAGAAGACCATCTTCGGCGACAAACTGAAGCACGTCATCGAACCGCGCGCGACTTACCGCTACGTGACCGGCATCGGCAGCGACTTCGATCGCATAGTGCGCTTCGACGAAACCGATCTGCTGAGCAACACCAATGAGCTGGAGTTCTCGCTGGCCAACCGCCTGTATGCCAAGCGCGGCGATTCCGTCCGGGAGATCTTAACCTGGGAGCTGAAGGAAAAGCAGTACTTCGACCCGACCTTCGGCGGGGCGGTGGTTTCCGGCCAGTCCAACCTGTTCGCCGCCACGGCCGACCTCAGCGCGTACGCATTCCTGCTCGGCCCGCGCAGCAATTCTCCGCTGGTTTCCACGCTCCGCGCCAGCCCCGTCGGCGGCCTGGGTGTGAACTGGCAAGCCGATTACGATCCCCGCTTCCACAGCATCGTCGATAGCGGTTTCGCCGTCGACTACCATTGGCGAAAGTATTTCTTCTCAGCCGGCGACTATGAGGTGCACACCAACCCGCTGCTGGTTCCATACGCCAACCAGTACCGCGCCCGCGTGCAGTACGGCGATCCCAACAACCGTGGCTGGAACGCTGGCGTAGAAGCCGTTTACGACTATCGCCTGGCGAAGGTGGAGTACACCACTACGCTGGTTACGTACAACACCGATTGCTGCGGCTTCAACGTGGAGTACCGTCGTTACAATGCGGGCATCCGCGACGAAAGCCAAATCATGTTTTCGTTCGCAATTGCCAATGTCAACACATTCGGCAACCTGAAGAAACAGGACCGGCTGTTCTAGGGGACTTGCAGGCGGCTTCCCAAGACGATGATCCGGAAGACGATAAAGGCCCCAAGTTGGGTAACTTGAGGCCTTGCACTCAGAGAGTGGCGGCGGGAGGGGACTCGCCGCCAAGGATGCTGTCTGTATTGATCCTATAGTAACTGTTTCAGATCCGTTTGTCCAGATCCTTTGTGAGAAACTTGTCTCCCCTGGCGGGGCGGAGCTCCAGAAGTGCCATTGGTCTGCCATGCGGGGTCGTCTCGATGCCGGCTCCCCGCAGCGGTGTTTGGAAAATGGGACGGTAGGGGAACGGCGGATGCGGACCTGACCGGCAAATTAAAAGGCCCCGAGCTGGGTATCTCGGGGCCTTGCACTCAGAGGGTTGGCGGCGGGAGGGGACTCGCCACCAGGGATGCTGTCTGTGTTAAAACGATATTAACAACTTAAGACCTACTTGTCCAGTGTTTTCTGAAGTTATTGCGAAATATTTTTGGGCAACAGCGGTGGCCGCGGGGGCCCCCCATTCCCAGTACCAAAGTTTGGATGCGGGCCCCTAATACTCACAAATGGCCAGAAATAGGTCATCGGTAAGGATTAACTTCGGGCCCCCCGGTTAACGCCTCCCGCCTAACCAAAGACATCTTGAGCGATTGATCCTAAAAGGGTTATCTTCACCAAGAGAGAAGGCGGTGCCGGGTGATCGAGATACAGGATGACAGCTTATTGCGGAACAGAGAGCGCGAGCGACGCAACAAGCGCCGTTTTCAGATCGAACAGGAAGTCCGCTACAAGATGCTTTACGGTCAACGGATTGCGGAGACTGGGAACGGCAAAACGATAAACATCTCCAGTGGCGGTGTGTGGTTTACGACGGAGAGCATGCTCACGGCTGGCATGCCGATCGAACTTTCTATGGCGTGGCCAGTCCTGCTCAATGACAACTGCCCGATGAAGCTCATGATCTACGGATGCGTAGTTCGCAGCAACGAGAGAGGCGCGGCAGTCGCCATCGAACGTTACGAATTCCGCACCCAGGGCCGTAACTTCTCGCCGGCACCGCAGCCTGGAATCGAAGTCCATTTGGCCAGTTAGAGCGCCTGGCGGCGGGTTTCAGACGATGCGAAGCAGCCGTGCGGGAAGCGTGACCACGGCCCAGACCAGCGAAAGAGCGCCCTCCACCGCGATTCCGACTACGCGGAACGGAAGTAGCAACAGCCAAACCAGCGGGTAGAGCACCAGCGCGGCCAGCGCCAGGGGCCAGCACAGCACAAGCAAAATACACCACAACAGGAACTTCACGCGCGCGAACCTCTCCCTTTCCATACGTGCTGGGAGGGCGGTTTGTTCCCTTGTTCCGCGAATCGAGCCTCGCTTGTCCGGTATCCTTGTAAAGGGTGGTGGACGACAAGAAGCTGATTCAGATCGTCGATGCCGTGCTGGCCGAAGCGGCTGGCAAAGCCGGGGCCTGGATGAAGTGCCGGCCCGGGTGCTGCGAGTGCTGCCTTGGCGTTTTTGAGATCAGCGCCTTGGACGCCGAGCGCCTGCGCCGCGGGCTTGCCGCTCTCGAGACATGCGACCCGGCGCGCGCCGCACGGGTTCGCACCCGCGCCGGCGAAGCGGCTGCGCGGTTGCGGCGCGGCTATCCGGGCAACACCGCGGATCGGGCGCTCGGCGAGGCGGCGGACGACGATGAGCCGTGCCCGGTGCTTGACCCCGAGACCGGAATCTGCGATCTCTACGAATGGCGGCCGCTAACCTGCCGGACGTTCGGGCCTGCCATTCGATCGGGCGGCGCAGTGGGGATATGCGAACTGTGCTTTCCGGACGCGACGGAGGAGGGAATCGCGGCGTGCGCGGTGGAACTCGATGCGGACGCGCTTGAACTGCCCCTCCTGCAAGAACTGGCGGGTGAGGAAATTCCCCGCCCTATGCTGGTCGCCCTTGCCCTGGGCTGGTGAATATTAGGTTACGCAGCGGCTTTTGTTTGTGCGACAATGATTGGAGTTTGCCAGGCTGCCCGGCCTGGCGATCGGAAAGGCGTGACGCGTGAGTTATCAGCCGGAAACGCCGTTCGACAATATCGAGAGTTCTCACGAGTATGTGGCCCTGCTGGCCGAGGCTCTGGATGAGGCCAGGCGCGATGTGGAAGCCGAAATTGCGCTGGCGGAGCGAGAAAACGCGGAACGCCGCAAAGAAGCTCTGCTGCTGGTGAACTACAGCCTGGCCAAGCTCAACCTGCACATCACGGCCAGCCGCCGCCTGCTGAACAACCTGCGTACGCTGCGCCGGTTGCTGCTGGCGGAACGGGGCTTGCCGGGCGGCCGCGAGAAGGAAGTCGCCGCCGGCGAAAACGATTAAGAAAGCGGGCTCCGGCGTAATGCCTCGCTTCGCGCACCGTCTGGCGGTCCTGTTTATCGCCGCCGCCGTATCCGCCGCGCCCGGCAACCAGGACCCGTGGCTCAAAATCACGTCCGCGAATTTTGAGCTCTACACGACCGGCGGCGAACGCTCCGGGCGCGACCTGGTGCGCCACTTCGAGGACGTTCGCAGCTTCTTCGTGCAGGCTTTCGGAGACCGCCTGCCCGACGCCAAGCCAGCCTGCATCATTGCCTTCCGCAACGAGAAGGAATTCGAGCCGTACCGCCCCACGGAATTCGCCGCCGCGTTCTTCCATGCAGGCATCGCGCACGATTTCATTGTCATGAGCGGCGGATCGAGCGACCACTACCCGCTGGCCGTTCACGAGTTCACGCACCTGATGGTGCATGAAGGCGGCCACGAATATCCGCCGTGGTTCAACGAAGGGCTCGCCGAGCTCTTCTCCAACCTGGAACCGATGGGGAACAAGATCAAAGTCGGGCAGGACATTCCGGGCCGCATGCTGACGCTCGACAGGGAGAGGTGGCTTCCCCTGGCAACCCTGCTGGCGGTGGATCGCAACTCGCCTTACTACAACGAAAAATCCAAGGCCGGCATATTCTACGCCGAAAGCTGGAAGTTGGTGCACATGCTGTTCCTGCACCCCTCTTATCGCCCACAGCTCAAAGCCCTGGACGCCGCTCTGAAGCAGGGTGACTCGGCGTACACTCTGGAGGCGGTCTACCACAGGAGCATCCCGGCGATCGAAGCCGACCTGCACAGGTATCTGAACGGCGGGACGGTCAACGTGATGATGTTCAACATTCAGTTGCCCAAGGCGGTGGACACGCCGCAGGTCGAGACCGCGGCCGGTATGAGCGCGCGGCTGGCGTTGGCCGAGATGTTCTCCAACACGCGCAGCGAAAGCGAAAAAGCCGGCGCGGCCTACGAGGCGCTTGCCAAAGAGTACCCGAAGCGATGGGAGGTTGAGGAAGGCTGGGGCCAGTTCTGCTGGTTTCAACGCAAGCTGGACGACGCGGCCCGTCATTACGCGCGCGCGGTGGAACTGGGCGGTGAGGACCCGCGCCTCTTCCTCGATTATGGCCGGGTCCTCTATTACAGCAACCGCCCCGACGAGGCCATCGACATCCTGGGAAAAGCCGCCCGGCTCAACCCTGGTAACGATGAAGTCCACTTCGAACTCGGCTCAGCCTATATGCGCCATGGCAGCTACGGAGCCGCGGTAGCCGAACTCAGCAGCGTGAAAAAGGTGCAGCCGGCCCAAGCCTACGGTTACCTTTACAACCTGGCGTTTGCGGAATACCGGCTGGGCCAGACGGCGGAGGCCAAGGCGCACTCCGCCAAGGCGCGCACGTTCACGCATAAGCCAGAGGAACTGGCCCAGCTCGATCGGCTGGATCGGGCGCTGGAACCGCCTGTGACGCGAGCCGATTCGGGTGGCTCCCAGAGGACCAGCGGCGATTCGGCCGAGACGCCTCGCCTGGTCCACCATGGGCCGGGGGAGGAGACCGAGGCGCCGCAGGCCCAGCCGGCGCCTGCCCTGCCCTCGGTCGAAGGCGTGCTGGAACACCTCGAGTGCGGCAAATCGGCCCGGCTGCACGTGCGCGTGGACGGCAAGATCCGGATCTTCGTGATTACAGACCCGCAATCGGTGACCATTCGCAGCGGCGACGGCGCGCCGGTGGATCTGCAGTGCGGTCCGCAGAAACCGCCGCGCGGCTTGCGCATTGAGTTCCAGGCCGTGCCCGGGCAATCAGACGCCGCGGGTCTGGTTCGCTCACTCGAATTCAAGTAGAACGGCGCGCCAAGCGCCGCAACTGCGCGATTACTACAACGGCGCACGGCAGTCCGGCTGCCGGGGCGTGTTAAACTACAATTTCACCTTAAATAATGCTGCTTGCGAGAGAGTTTGTCGCTTACACTTCCCGGCAACTGGTCAGAAAGCTGACGCCGGCCACGATTGAAACCTCCGACCCGGATCTGGTCGCCAGCAAGATTGCCGAAGTCCTCACGGAAGAACTGGCGGTGGAGGACCGTCTGAACGACGAAGTTCGCGAACTGCTAAGCCAGTACAGCGACTACATGCGGCGCGAGGGCGTGAGTTACCAGGAAATGTTCCGCCGCATCAAGAACACGCTGATCTCGCAGCGGAAGGTGATTCGCGCTTCCGGCCGCGACACCGGCGACGCCATGAAGCTGTCCCGCGACAAAGTCACGGACATGTCCCACAAGATCGTCGACATGCTGCGCAAGAACCGGGAACTGCGCCTCAGGAACAAGGACACCAACGCAGTGCGCCTGGAAATTCTGCGGATCATGACCGAACTTCTGCAGGCCGAGGACAAAGTCGATCGCGCGGCGCGGCAGAAGATTCGCAGCCAGAAGCGCGAGATCCCGGAAGGCAGCGAAGAGTGGGACCTGCTGCTGAGACGGTACTACGCCGAGGAGCTGAAGAAGCTCGGCATCGACCTGGCGCGATAAGCTGAGAAACCGTGAAATGCATGCGCCCGCAAGCGGGCGTAGGCAAGCTGAAGCGTGCCCCACCTATGCTTGTCCGTACGTTGCTTTCGGGCCGTGTTTGCGAAAGTAGTGCTTGTTGAGCTGGGCCTCGGAAATCGGTTCCGCAGCGGGGTTGAGGGCGATGGTCTCGAGTGCCATAGCGGCGAGCTGTTCGAGAACCACGGCCACGTGCGCCGCGTCGGCTGCGGTCTTGCCCCAGCAGAATGGCGCGTGGCCGGCCACGAGCACTCCGGGGACGGCGAGCGGCTCGCGGCCTTGCATCAACTCGACAATCGCCACGCCGGTGTTGCCCTCGTAATCGCTTTCGATCTCCGCGGCCGTCAGGTGCCGCGTCACCGGGACGGGGCCGTGAAAATAATCCGCGTGGGTGGTGCCGAAGCAAGGAATCTCGCAGCCGGCCTGCGCCCACGCGGTGGCATGGCGCGAATGCGTGTGGACAATGCCGCCTACGGCCGGAAACGCGCGATAGAGCGCCACGTGGGTGGCCAGATCCGAAGAAGGGCGCAGGCGGCCTTCCACCACGCGGCCTTCGAGGTCGGCGATCACCATGTCCGCCGGCGTCATCTTGTCATACGGCACGCCGCTCGGCTTGATCACCACCAGCCCCTGCTCGCGCGCCAGGCCACTCGCATTGCCAAACGTGTAAATCACCAACCCGTGGCGCACCAGCTCCAGGTTGGCCTCCAACACCTCAGTGCGCAACACTTCCAGCATTAGGTTCCTCGTCTCGATCGCGCAGCGATGCTACGCAGTTCAGGCAGAATGGCGCCGATTTCCATAGGCTCGGATTGTTTCTCGCCGAACGAAAAATACAGGCTTCGATAGAGCGGAAAGAGCTCGGCGTAAGTCGCGAACGCATCGGCGTCGGGCACCACCGTACGGTACGCCGGGCAGAGCGCTTCCTGCGCTTCTTCGATGGAGCGAAACGCGCCCGCCGCCAGAAAAGCGAAAATGGCCGACCCCAGGCTGGTGACGTCGCCGGCCGGCACCAGCACGGGCTTGCCCAGCACATTGGCGTAAACCTGGTTCAGCACCGGGTTGCGCTGCGGGACGCCGCCGCCGTTGATGACGCGCCGCACCGGCACGCCATACTGCTCCATCCGTTCCAGAATCACGCGGGTATGGAAAGCGGTGCCCTCGATGGCGGCGAACAGCTCGTCCTGCGCGGTGTGGGTGAGCCGCCAGCCGAGGGTGATGCCGCCCAGCTCGGGATTCACCAGCACGGTGCGGTCGCCGTTGTCCCAGGCGAGGCGCAGCAAGCCGGTCTCGCCGGCGCGGTAGTTTTCGAGACCCTCGGAGAGCGCGGCCACGGTGGCGCCGGCGCGCCGCGCGATGGCTTCGAAAATATCGCCGGTGGCCGAAAGCCCGGCTTCAATGCCGGTGCGCTTGGGATCGATCGATCCGGGAACCACGCCGCACACGCCGGGAACCAGTTGCGGCTGTTCGCCGATGGCCATGATGCAGGTGGAGGTGCCAACCACGTTGACGACGTCGCCGAGCTTGACGCCGGCGCCGATCGAATCCCAGTGCGCGTCAAACGCGCCCACCGGCACCGGAATGCCCGCGCGCAACCCCAGCTTTTCGGCCCACTCCTCGGTGAGGTGCCCGGCGATCCGGTCGGAGGTCTCGTACCGGCCGGCCAGTTTCTCGCGCACGCCCTGGAACAACGGATCGACGGAAACCAAAAAATCTTCCGGCGGAAGACCGCCCAGCGCGGCGTTCCACATCCACTTGTGCCCCATGGCGCAGACGCTGCGGGGTAAGTCCGCCGGATCCGTGATGCCGCAGAGCACGGCGGCCACCATGTCGCAGTGTTCGAGCGCGGTCACCATCCGCGCGCGTTTATCCGGGTTGTGGCGCAGCCAGTGCAGCAGCTTGGCGAAACCCCACTCGGAGGAGTACGTCCCGCCGCACCACTCGATGGCCGCCAGGCCGCGGGCATGGGCGGCGGCGGTGATTTCCGCAGCCTCCTTCCAGGCACGATGGTCGCACCACAGGTAATAGTCGTCTATCGGTTCGAGGCGCTCGCCCACCGGGATCACGCTCGATCCGGTGGTGTCGAGGGCGATGGCTTCCACCGCCTGCCCGTCGACGCCCGCACTCGCAATTGCCTTGCGCGAGGCCAGCGCCAACGCATTCATGTGATCGGCGTGCCTTTGTGTGGCGTGATCCGGATCTTCCTTTCTGCGCAGCAGCGGATACTCGGCCACACCAGCGCCCAGTCTGCCCTTAACGCTATCGAAGATCGAGACCCGAACGCTGAGGGTTCCGAAATCCACGCCCGCTACTAACGCCATGGTTGCTCTCCGCACCGTGGTGCGACCTCGTTCAATAAACGGTTGGCAGGCGACATCCGGAACGGACTCGAAACCCGGGGCGCCGGACCCACTTGCCTTGCAGACTGACCTACTCGTGCGAAACTACGCTCCAGCCCAAGTAGTTGCCGGTGGCTTCGCGCACGGCCGGCGCGACGGACGACAGATTGGCCGCCACGTGATGCTCGAAGCCGTTCTCGCAAATGTAACGCAGCAGCTTCTGCAAATGCGGAATGCGCACCACGCCGGCGCCGCCAAAGGTATCGAGCGGATCGTCGGTGAATTCGCCTTCGCCCACGTAGCCGGAGATGATGCCTTCCCGGTCATCGGTGGAGAAGCGCGCGAAGCTCATCGGCCCGGGCTTGACCAGCCCGACACAAGTGCCGTAAGTGTTTTCGCGGCCCACCGTGCCGGCGATGATGGCCTGGAAATCCATCTTGACCTCGCGGAAGAAGTGCTTGGGCAGGTTACTGCAATGGAAGCAGACCGCTTTGTCCGGGTCGTCGCCGTAGTTATTGTTCCAATCGAGCAGCGCACTGGGCGTGCCGGACGCGAGCTGCAGCGCGTGCATGCCGATCACGCCGCAGATATCGACTTCGCACGCGCTCGAAATCAGGCTGTTACTCATCATACTCATGACCGTGCACGGTACCACGCCGAAGAACTCTTCGAGCGAGGTCCAGCACTGAATGGCGCTGATGGAAACTTCGGTCTGCGCCATCCACTGGTCGATCACGGCGCCCAGTTTCGCCATCTTCATGAGCGCGGTGTCGGGCACGCCGCTGGTGGTGACATAACGGTGGATTTCGTTAAGCTTGGCCACGGCCGGCGGGTCGTCATCCTTCATGCGGTTGATGCGGCCCAGAATCTCGGAAAGGTCGATCGGCTCGACGGAGATGCCGGCGCCTTCCAGAATCTTCTCGCTATAGCGGACGGTGTTGAACGCCGCCGGCCGCGCGCCGATGGCGCCGATGCGCAAGCGCTTGAGACCCTTCACCACTCGGCATACGGCCCCGAACCACTCGAGATCCTCGCGGAAGAGATCGGAATCCGGGGCTTCGGTGTGGCGCGTCGTCAGCGAGTAAGGGATGCCATACTGGCTGAGGTTGTTGCAGGCCGACATTTTGCCGCAGAAGCTGTCGCGGCGGTCGCGGATCGACATCAGTCCCGGCGTATCCGGCGTGGCCTGCACCAGCACCGGCACGTCGATCCCGGCCATCCGCAGGGTGTCGGCGATGGCGCGCTCCTCGCCGAAATTGGGCAGCGTCAGGATGACGCCATCTAGCGTCTCGCGATGCCGCTTGAACAGATCGGCGCACTTGGCCGCCTCGGCGCGCGTTTCCACAGCGCCGTACTTGGTGTCTTCGGGACCGGGCGCGACCACGGTGTGGCCGGCCTTCTCCAACACTGCGATCATGTCCGCCCGCCCGCTCTTGGCCAAGTGGTCGGGGAAGAAACCGCGATTGCCGACGATCACACCGAACGTCATCGCGCGCGTTTTGCCGTTGCTCATGGTGAAAATACCTTCTCGGTTGCGTTTCGAAGCTCGATTCTAACCTGTTTCATGTTCCGGCGGCGCACGATTGTTGGGTCGCAAAACACCGGCGGCGAGAGACCGCCGGCTTTACCACGGACCGGCGCACCGCCGCAGCCACCGCGCGGAAGGTCCTGCTACGATGGCGTCTATGAAATCCCGCTCGTTTCGCCCGGCTCCGCCGCGGCTGGCCGCGGCCGTGGCCGTCCTGTGCGGCGCCTTGGCAATCCGCTCTCAAACGCCGGCGCCAACGCCCTTTGCGGCGGACCGGATGGACACGTTCCTTTACGGCGCCGCATTTTATGAAGAGTACATGCCGGAGGACCGGCTGGAAAAAGACGTCCAATTGATGCAGCAGGCCGGCTTAAACGTGGTGCGCGTGGGCGAATCCACCTGGAGCGTCTGGGAACCCGAAGACGGCCGTTTCGAGTTTGCCTGGATGGACCGCATCGTCGAGCGGCTGGCGCGGGCGCACATCCGCGTCATCATGGGCACGCCCACGTACTCGATTCCACCGTGGATGTTCAAGGAGCACCCGGAAATCTTGGTGACGCGCCTGGACGGCCAGAAGGCCAGCTACGGGATGCGCCAGAACATGGACATCACCAACCCGGATTTTCTGCGCTATTCCGAGCGGGTGATTCGCAAGATCGCCGAACACTACCGCGATAATCGAGCCGTGATCGGTTATCAGATCGACAACGAGACTTCCTCCAATGGCACGGCGGGAGGCAACGTCCAGGCCGGCTTCGTGGCTTACCTGCGGGATAAGTTCTCGACCGTCGAGCGCCTGAATCAGATTTGGGGACTGGTTTATTGGGGACAGCAACTGCACGACTGGAGCGAGGTTCCGCCGCGCAATGGGATCATCAATCCCGGCTGGAAACTGGAATGGGACCGCTACCAGGAATCCCTGACAACGAGTTTCCTGGCCTGGCAGGCCCGGCTGATTCGCGAGTATCTCCGGCCAGATCAATTTGTGATGCAGGATTTCGGCGGCGCCACCCGCGGCGATGTCAATGAACGCGAGATCTCGACGAGCCTGGATATCGCGGGCATCAATCCCTACCACACCACCCAGGACGGTTACGACGGCGAAGGATCGAGCTACGGCGGCGACTTTGCACGGTCGCTCAAGCGGACCAACTATCTGGTGACCGAAATCAACGCGCAGACGATTGGCTGGGATTCGCGCTCGCAGTTTCCGCCGTATGACGGGCAACTGCGGCAGGACGTGTACCTGATGGCCGCCACCGGCGCCAACATGGTGGAGTACTGGCATTGGCACTCGCTGCACTACGGGCAGGAAACGTACTGGAAAGGAGTGCTATCGCACGACCTGGAGCCCGGCCGCATTTATGCCGAGGTGGCGCGGACCGCGCACGAGTTGGAACGGGTCGGCCCGCACATCGTCGATCTGCAGGCGGCTCACCCAGTGGCCCTGCTCTACAGCAACGATTCGCGCCGCGGCACCGACTACATGCCGTTCCTGGTCTCGCCGACGGCCGGCGAGATGCCCTGGAGCCATCCGCAAGGCTACGATCTTGAAATGCGGCGGCTCTATGGCGCGCTTTACCGGCTCAATGCCGGTGTGGATTTCATCTTCCCCGACACGGAAAACTTGACCGGATACAAAGTGATCGTGGTACCACCGCTCTACATAGCGGGCGACGCGCTGCTCGGGCGGCTGGTGGATTACGTGCGCGGCGGCGGGCACCTGGTGCTGACGTTGAAGAGCGGGTTCTGCGATGAGTATTCGACCGTGAGGGCCACGCTCGCGCCGGGGCCGCTGCGCGAAGCCGCCGGCATCCACTACCAGGAGTTCTCCAACCTGGCGAAGCCGCTCGCGTTGCGGGGCGATCCGCTGCACGCCGGCGTTCAGAACCGGGTGAGCGATTGGGCCGAAATGCTGGTGCTCGACGCCGCCAAACCGGTCGCCTGGTACGATCATCCGTTCTTTGGAAAGTATCCCGCCATCACCGAGAACCATTTCGGCAAGGGCATGGTGACCTACGAAGGCACGGTGCTCAGCGCGGGACTGCAAGAGAAAGTGCTGGAGCGAGTCTTGGAACAGGCACAGATGTCGGGGCCGGACCAGAAGCTGCCCTCCGTGGTGAAAGTCAAGCACGGCGTCAACCGCGCCGGCAAAACGATCCACTACTACTTCAATTTCTCCTCGACGCCGCAGCGCGCGGTTTATCCGTATGCTCGCGGCACGGAGTTGCTGTTGAACCGGCCCGTGGCTCCGGCCGCCGCCTTGGCGCTCGAACCCTGGGGCGTGGCCATTGTGGAAGAAGAAAGCGCGGCCGGCGAACACGCCGCGGCAAAGGCGGATCGGTTCTAGGCTGGCCGCCAGCCAGGCTCGCTGTCGAGACGGACCGTTCCGCCGGGCATGCTATTCTGGAAACTCGAAGGTCGCGGGGGCGGCACGACGCCCGTTCCTACGAACGCGGAGAGATGGCCGAGTGGTTGAAGGCGCACGCTTGGAAAGCGTGTATAGGGGAAACTCTATCGAGGGTTCGAATCCCTCTCTCTCCGCCATGGCGGGTCCTACGGCGAAGCGACTCGCGAGCCTCGACCCGAGGAGCCATGTGGCGTAATCGATCATCAAGGAACTCGTGGCACACAACGGGCTCTACGCCAAAAACGGGGGCAGACCCCGATCCCAAGCCTTTCTAAGAACATAACACCTTCACTCTGAGTCTGTAGTTTTCGAAGTTGCGGAAGCCGTAGGCTTGGCGGTTGATGAGCTCCA
>JBEKXZ010000061.1:0-20171 GCA_049511495.1 Bryobacteraceae bacterium
TTGACCATAAA
The DNA here is from genome assembly GCA_049511495.1 of Bryobacteraceae bacterium. Classification (GTDB taxonomy): domain Bacteria; phylum Acidobacteriota; class Terriglobia; order Bryobacterales; family Bryobacteraceae; genus Bog-375. Next base: position 12 of record JBEKXZ010000061.1, read on the forward strand.
ATTTACTGCGCACACGCGGCAGCAAGCTTCAAAAGACTTGCTCCTGTTAACGCTGCTTTTTCCGCTAGCCCGTCAATATTCAGCAAACAGAAAGCAGACAGGAGATAGAAGTCAGGAGTCGGAATGTGGAGCGCCGTTTCGCGGCGACCGAATCCTGTCTTCTGGCTCCCCACTTCTACGACTTCTGGGTGACCTTAGCGAGAGGGACCCACCCGTTCCCATCCCGAACACGGCAGTTAAGCCTCTCAGCCCCGATGGTACTGCACGCGCAAGTGTGTGGGAGAGTAGGAAGTCGCCCGGTTTAATTCAAAAGCCTCCGCTAACTACGGAGGCTTTTTCTTTTGGGCAGTGGCGCGACTTGCAGGCTGCCTCTCGCTTGGCGTCTCGAGCGACGAGTTAGAGGCGGCGACAGTCACTTTAGAGGACCGGCGCTAGAGGCAGGTCTGACGGAGCGATAACAGGGTAAGACTGTCCCATGAGAGCGCGAAGTCTTCTCCTCTCAGCATATTTTCCCCAATCCAGAGGTGCGCGGGCTAACGGCAGCCGGCTTGAGAGCAGAGGTTCTGGCTGAAGAAGTTCATCACGTGATTCTGGAAGCGGTCAGCCACGGCGCTGGTGTGCGTGCCGGGATAGATTTCAAAGCTGTTCGCGATTCCGTACTTGTCCAGAATATCGTGCAGTTTGCCGGCATCGACGCGTAGGCCGTCGTGATCGCCGACGTCCATTGCGATGGCACGATACTGCTTGAGATTCCCGACGTACTGATCCACAAACGCGAGCGGCGCGTTCGCCGCCCATTTCGCAAGAATGTCCGGCTGGGGAACGCCATCCTTCATCGGCAGGTCGAGAAAGAGCGGCGGATTTTGGGGATCGGGGGACCATGCCGCTGCCGAGGCGAGTTGGGCGCGTGCGAAGAATGGCAGCTTTTCCGAATCCTCAGGCGTCTTCACCGCTTCCAGGCTCTTCTCGAGTTCCGGGTTTGGCGGGCCGCCCGGCCGAGCGGACATGCAGCACGGACTCATGATGTACAGGCTCCCAAATACGTCGGGATGCTTCATGCCGATGCGGGAGGCTCCGTAGCCGCCCATCGAATGGCCTACGAGGCCGCGGCTCATTCGATTCGGAATCGTCCGATAGTGCGCATCGATATACTCGACCACATCGTGGAAAATGAACTTCTCGAAGTCCCCGGTGGTCACCGAACTCGAATACATCGACCCGTTGTGGACTGTCTTCGAATCCGGCAGCACGACGATCATCTCTTTGGCACCTTGGGCGTAGGCGCCTTCGACGGTCTGCGGGACATGGATCTCATGCGTCCATTGTTCGGCGCCGATCGAATAGCCGTGCAGCGCATAAACGACGGGGTATCGGCGATGCTTCTCCTTCTCGTAGCTCGGCGGCAAGAAGACGATCACGTCACGATCAACGACATCTCCTTCCAGATTGCCTTCGAGCGCAGTGCCGTGGATTTTGATGTGCTCCACCGAAACCGGCTTCGCCCCCGGAACCACCGGCGGCACGATCGTTTGAACCTGAGCCGAGAGCATGGGCGCGAGTGAAATCCCCAGCGCCACTATCCAATACAGCCTCGTAGTTTTCATCGTTATCCTCATTCGGAACTTGTTGTCCTTCACGCCGAGCACAGCGCCGGCAATCCCGACCTATGTTCATCACCATGCCCTGATTCAACTCGATTGCCCATCCAAATCTGGCATGCGCATGCATTGATCCTGTTGCGATAGAAGCTAGTGTAGCGGATACGAATAGATGTTGACGCTGAACGGGGGCACCTCGATCGTATCCGGAATCGCGCCGAGCGAATGCTCCTCCACCGCGACCTCCGGCTTCTTGCCGACCGCGACGACCGCATCCACCGACGAGGGCGCCATCTGCCACATATGGCCCGCGCTTGCGAGCTTTACGCTTTTGACTGCCAGCTTCATGCGCTGCCTGGAATCCGAGGGATTCAGCACGGCGAACGTGAGCGTCTCGCGATCCTCGCTGAGCGCGGCGCTCACATCCAACGGATACGTGTCGCTGCCAGGATTGACCGCTGGTTGGTGAAGTGATCGCGGTACATCTTGAACAAAAGGCCCGTTGGATTCAAGACAGCCTCCGTCCTGGTCTCGCTCATCATGGCTGTGGCGAAGGTGAAAGCGCCGAGTTGAAAGAGATCCGTATGGCGGAACATCTCGTGAAAAGCCCAGGCATAGGCGGGGACCACCTTGTAAGCGGCCCGTCCCCCACCCATGTATGCCCATTCGTCTATGGCAATCGGGACCGGCCTCGCCCGGCGTTCGGGAATGCGCTTCAGGTACTCCTGGTAGTGCTCGTACTTCACGCGGACTTGCGTCGCGGGCGCACGCTCCCATTCGATCAGCGGCTGGGGCCCAATATTGACTTTTTTCTCAAGCCTCAGATCGGTGTGCATGTCGCTGGAGGAATAGTAGTGCTCGCTGAGCATGTCGATGTTGTCCAGGCAGTGGGCGAGCATGTGACCGCTCCAGTCCGCCGTAGAGAGATAATCCGCGACAAACTTGCCGCCGATGCGTTTGGACTGATTGGCTCCTGTCATGACATCGGGCATGGCGCCGCCGGCAATCAGCGTGATCGATGGGTCCACCTTCCGCATGGCCTTGGGGAATATGTCGTGCTTCAGCTCGTATTGCTCGATCGACATGGCTCCCATCTGGTAATCGCCCCAGGGCTCGTTGCCGATGCCCCATAACTTCACGTGATACGGCTGCGGATGGCCGTTAGCAGCGGCATCAGCGAGACCGCTCCGATGTGAAACGAGCCCGCACCCCTTCTCGTATGGGGAACCAACCCAATCGTCGTCTATGGCCATTGCCGAGAGCTTCCGCTGCGAGCCCGGGCGCCTGAGCCGCCAATCGTGTAGATGTCAAGTGATGGGTAGCAGTGTGCCAGCTTGATCATCGCTCCAAGCCGACCCGGGTGAGGCGCTTCGGACATGAGCATGCGGTCGCGAAACCGGAAGCCAGCTCGACGCTAGCCGCTCCAATCCAGCAACTGCCGCGACATGAGCCCCAGCGCCGCCTCTACTCCCGCTTCTCGACCAGCTCCCACAACCCTCGCCCGCAGAAATTCGGGCATTCGGGCAGAGTCTCGCCCTCCGTGAAACGCGCGGGGGTTTTGCAGACGGTGCACCAATAGATGCCGGTGACGGGAGCGGCGGTGCCTGGCTTATGATTCATCGGACTCGGTTCCTTTCCGTGCTCCGGTGCTCAGCACCCAATCGACCATCTGCTCCATGCTATCGACCTTTATGTCGGGCGGCGTGATGTCGAGCGTCTCGGGTTGAAAGCCGTAGGTCACGCCGCAGCAGGCTATGCGGGCGTTGCGCGCGGTTTCCACGTCAACCGAGCTGTCGCCCACCATCAGCGTGCGCTCCCGGCTCACCTCTGCCTGTTCCATCAACACTTCGATGCCTACGGACGACGGCTTCTTGAACTCGAAGCTGTTGCCACCATAGACGCGGAAGAAATGATGCGCGACGCCGAGGCCCTGCACGATGGCCTGGCTCACACGCACCGGCTTATTGGTGAGCACGGCCATCTTCTTCTGAGCGCCGGCAAGACGGTCGAGCGACTCGTGCACGCCGGGATAGAGGGTGGTGAAATCGAGATCGTGCTCGCGGTAATACTCGAGAAAATACTCGAGCGCTTCCTGGACTTCCGCCTCCGTCGCCTGGTCGCCCAGGGCGCGGCGGATCAGCACCGCGGCGCCATTGCCGACGTAGGAATAAACCCGCTCGTTGTCGAGCGTCGACATCCCCATGTGCCGGCGCGTGGCGTTGACGGCGTTGGCCAGATCCAGGCGCGAATCGATCAGCGTCCCGTCGAGGTCAAAGATCAGCAGGTCGAACACTAATGCCAAAGCCCTATAAGGGCGTTCCCCTGTGGGGCGGCTTGGTAAGCTGCGGTTCGATCGTTAAGCGGTCCGCGCAGTGGTTGGCAACCACCGCGCAGGACGCCATCCTGCCCCACAAGCAACGAGCACGTTTTCATGGTAAGTGACACTAGGCCGCGCCGGTCCTCCGCTTGCGCGCGCGCAACTCGCGGCTGGCGGGCTTGCGCCGCGAGCGTCCGTTTTCAAGGCCGTATTCCAGGGCCTTGCGCTGTAGCGTGTTGCGGTGGATGCCCAACTGCTTGCTGGCGGCCGACTGGTTGCCTTTGCTGTGCCCGAGCGCCGCTTCGATCATGCTCCGTTCCAGGAGTCCGACCGCATCCGTGAGAAAAACGCCACCATTCAACAGTCGAGCCACCAAACCGTCAAATTCGTTTTTCATTTCTTGTCCCTGTTCGCTTCGGGCGTTGTTGCGCGCCGCCGGGCGTTCGCCCACGCTTGCTTGACCTGCCCGTATGCTTTGCGAAAACCTTCTTTGAACTCGTGGGGAGCCATGTCCGCGGCTAGGTTGGCCGTGCCTACCAGGTAAGGAGCCAGGCGGGAATTGGCGACCGCGGCCGGCGGAGCGTCGCCGCGCGAAAACGCCATCAGGCCGGAAACCAGCACCACCGAGATCAGGGCTGCGCGCAACGCGCCGAAGCCCGCACCCAGAAGGTGATCGAAAAACGACAGTCCGGTCACCTTCAGAAACTTGCCCACCACAAAACCCACCAGGGCGCCAACCAGCAGGACACCGCAGAACACCAGGAGGAAGCCCGCAAAGTGCGCCACCTGCGGCGACTTCAGGTGTGGCTCCAGAAAGCTGCCCGCCCAGCCGTAGAACCATAACCCCAACACGAACCCCAGCACCACCGCGACCAGCTCGATGATTTCCCGCGTGAAGCCCCTGCGGAACGCATCGACCACCGACGCAACCAGTATCAGCCCCAGCACGACATCCAGCCAGTTCATAGCTGGTGGCCGGTCAGCGCCTGGTAGGCCTGCAAGTATTTTTGGCCGGTTTTCGCCGCCACATCCTCCGGCAGCGGCGGAGCCGGCGGCTGCTTGTTCCAGTGAATCGATTCCAGGTAGTCGCGCACAAATTGTTTATCGAAGGAAAGCTGCGGGCCGCCGGGTTGGTACGTGTCGGCCGGCCAGAAGCGCGAGGAATCCGGCGTCAGCACTTCGTCGCCCAGCACCAGCGTGCCATCCACGAAGCCGAATTCGAACTTGGTATCGGCGATGATGATGCCGCGCGATTCGGCGTAGCGGGCCGCGCGCGAGTAGATTCCGAGCGTCAAATCGCGCAGCCGTTTGGCAAGGTCTTCGCCTACGGCCGAAACCACCCGCGCAAACGGAATGTTTTCGTCGTGTCCCGCCTGCGCCTTGGTGGCTGGTGTGAAAATCGGCTCGGGCAGTTTGTCGCTTTCGCGCAGTCCCGCCGGAAGCGCAATGCCGCACACGGTTCCTTGCTGCCGGTATTCCTTCCAGCCGGAGCCGGAAAGATAGCCCCGCGCCACGCATTCGATATCGATCATGCTGGCCCGCTTCACCAGCATCGAGCGACCCTCCAGTTGATCGCGAAACGCGCCGAGCGCCGCCGGGTACTCGTCCACCCGCGCCGTCAGAAAATGCGTCGGCGTCAGGTCGCGCAGGAAGTCGAACCAGAAAATGGAAAGCTGGGTCAGGACCTTGCCCTTGTCCGGAATGCCGGTGGGAAGGATGTAGTCGAATGCCGAGATGCGGTCGGTGGCGACAATCAGAAGCCGCTCGCCGACGCGATAAACATCGCGCACTTTGCCGCGGGCGTGAAGTTCGATACCAGGAAGATCAGTCTCTAGAAGAACCGGGTTCTGTGTGGAATGCACGGCGCCTTTGGATTTTCACTCGGGGGGGCTTTCCAAATCATAACGCCTCGCGCGCCGATTGCAAACGGAAATCTCCAAAAAAATTCCGCGGCCCCCGGCGGCGTGCGGGCGGAGCGGGCGCAATCTTTCCCACGCTTCGCCGCCAATACAGCGACTTCGCTTGAAGATTGAAGAACTTCGGCGGAATCGGCGACCAACTACAATCGAGGAGTGACCGACGCCGCGCTGCTCGAACACATCAACCGTTTGCCGCACGCCCGGGCTGACTTTAAGCAACTTGTGCGGGAGCTGGGTACCAGGGCCGAAATGCGCGCCGAACTCGAGACCGCGCTCGCCCGTCTGGCCGCCCGCGGCGATCTCATCGAGCTGCGCTCCGGGCACTACACGTCCACCGCGCGCAGCCGCGAGTTCGCCGTGGGCCGCGTGAACATGCACCGCGACGGCTACGGCTTCCTGATCTCCGACCGTCCCATCGAAGGTATCCAGGGCGACATCTTCCTGCCGCCGGAAACAGCGGAAAGAGCCATGCACGGCGACCGCGTGGTGGTCCGCATCGCACGCATCGAAGCCAATGGCCGCGCCGATGGCGAGATCGTGAAGGTCTTGCAGCGCGCTCACCTGACCGTGGTCGGCGAATTCCGCTTCGGCAAACGCGGCCAGTTTGTAGTGCCGCACGACGACCGCATCCGCCAGTGGATCGAGATTCCGGAAGGCATGGAGCTTCCGCCGGCCGGCGCCATCATTGACCGCATCGGCGTCACTCCGCGCCAGGTGAGTTCGCCCGAAGAATTGGCCGGCCTGATCGTCAACGTCGAGCTGCTCGAATACGCCGAGCGCGGCGAGCATCCGGCGGGCCGCGTGATCGAGATTCTCGGGCACCCCGACGATTTCGGCGTCGATGTCGAGATCGTCATCCGCCAGCATCACCTGCCGCACCGCTTTCCGCCGGAAGTGGTCGAGCAGGCGCGCGACATTCCGGACGAGATCGCCGCCGTTGAGCTCGCCGCCCGGCGCGATTTCCGCGCGCTTGATGTCGTGACCATTGACGGCGAAACCGCGCGCGATTTCGACGATGCCGTATGGGTGGAGCGCCTCGCCAACGGCAACTATGCTCTGCAGGTCCACATCGCCGACGTGAGCCACTACGTGCGCCCAGGCACGCCGATCGACATGGAAGCCCGATTGCGCGGGACGAGTGTCTACTTCCCCGACCGCGCGGTCCCCATGCTGCCCTTCGAGCTTTCGACGAACATCTGCTCGCTGCGCCCGCAAGTGGACCGGCTGGTCCTTTCGGCACTGCTCGAAATCGACGCCCGCGGAGAAACCGTGGCGCAGGAGTTTACTGCCGGCGTGATCCGCAGCGTCGAGCGGATGACTTACACCGACGTCCATCTTGTGCTCGAAGGCGATGCCGCCAAGCGCGAGCGCTACCAGCCGCTGGTCGCGCGCTTCGAGCTGATGCGCGAGCTGGCGCTGATTCTGAATCGCAAGCGGGTGCGCCGCGGCTCGATCGATTTCGACATGCCCGAGCCGCTCATCGAGTTCGACGAATGGGGCGCCATGACCGGCGTCAGCCGCGCCGACCGCAACATCGCCCACCGCATCATCGAAGAGTTCATGCTGGCCGCCAATGAAGCCGTCGCCGCGCACCTGGCCACCGCCGTCCCGGCCAGCATTTATCGCATCCACGAAAAGCCGGACCCGAAGCGCGTGATGGATTTCGAGGAAGTGGCCGCGCACTTCGGTTATTCGCTCGGCGTGGGAGCGATCCCCGTGCAGCGGTTCGGCATCACCGACCGCCATCGCGACGGCAGCAAGCGGCATCGCGACATCGAACTCGCCGCGCCTGAGATGAAAATCACGTCGCGCCAGTACCAGAAGCTGGTCAAGAAGATCGAAGGCAAACCCGAGGAGCGCATATTGAGTTACCTGATGCTGCGCTCGCTCAAGCAGGCGCGCTATTCGACCAACAACGTCGGCCACTTCGCGCTCGCCGCGGATACTTACACGCACTTCACCTCGCCCATCCGCCGCTATCCCGACCTGGTCATACATCGCCTCCTGCGCGCCGCGCTGACCGGGGCTGAGACGCCGGCCGAGCCGGAGCTAAGCGCCATCGCCGGCGAGTGTTCGCAAACAGAGCGGCGCGCTGCCGAAGCCGAGCGCGAGCTGGTCGAGTGGAAGAAGGTGCGCTTCATGGCGGATCGCGTGGGAGAGGATTTCGACGCACTCATCATCAGCACGGCCAAGTACGGGATCTTCGTCGAGCTGACCGAGCTGTTCATCGAAGGCCTGGTGCCGATCGACACCCTCCCCGGCGACGAATACGCATACCGCGAAAACGTGCGTAAGGTGGTCGGCAAACGCACCCGCCGCGAATTCTCCATCGGCGACCGCGTAAGAGTAGTCCTGGTGCGAATCGACGCCAACGAGCGCAAGCTGCAATTCTCGGTGTTCGAAGAACCGAAGCCGCAGCGGAAGAAGGGGCGTTAGGACAAGGGCGCGGGCAGCTTCACCGAATATCCCGCCCCAGGGATTTCCCCATCGCCAGGGGCGGGGCTTCCTTTCTTGGTGCAAGGGCGGTACGATGATTCGCACCAAATGCCCCAGCCCCAAATGGTCTGTAACCGATGCGGCACAATCGGCTGGCCGACGCGCTATACGCCCGGCAGTTTCGGCATGGAGCTGCTTCTGTTCCTGTTCTTTGTGATTCCCGGAATCATCTACGGCATATGGCGACTTGCGGGCAGAAAAGACGTATGCTCGGCGTGCTTGGCCGACGCGCTGGTTCCCATTGACAGCCCGGCCGGGAGAGCGCTCGCGACTCGAGCCCAGCCCCAGGATAGAGCTTCCTTCTGCTCAGCTTGCGGGGCGCCGGTCGGCGGGACGTTTTGCGCGTCATGCGGAGCCGCCACGGGCCGATAGACCGAAATTACGAACTTTTAAGGAGGTCCAATTGAGCGCACCAGACGCAGGGCCGGCGAAGAATCCGCAGGGACCAGATCTGATGGAAGTCTACAAGACAATCTTCGAGACCTGGCGTTCGCAGGTGAATTCGTACTGGCAACGCAGCAATTACTTCGCAGCTTTCGAGACGGCAGCCATTGCCGGATGCTGGCACTTGGCCAGCAGTTCACGGCTACTGGAGGCTGGGGCAAGCGTCGGCCTCTGTGTACTTGGTATCTGGCTAACGGTCGTGTGGTATCTGAGCAACGATAAGACCCACACGTACGTGCGGCATTGGTGGAACGCCATTGGGAAGCTTGAAGAACAAGTCGGTCTTGCTCCAAATGATTTTGCTCGGCAACTTGAACTCCAAAGGAGGGGCGGCTGCCGGTACTCGCGACTGATATAGCAGGTGCCCATTGTTTTCGGTGCTGCGTGGGTGGGTCTGTGCGTGATGGCCGCTGTCAAAATCGCGTGTCATCTGGGCTACCAGAACTGGCTTTGCTGCCACTAGAGCCACCAACGCATCACAGTACCGCCGAGCGGCCCCCTCTCCCCCCTACTGCTAAACTTCTATTAGGCCGCTATGGACCGCCCTGCCGCCGCTACTTCCGCCACCGCGCGGGACATCATTCTGGAAATCGTGCGCAACATGCGGGAGGGCCTCGAGCCTCTGCATTACTCCACGCTGCCGCCGGCCATCTATCACGTCTACCTGCACCCGGACGATATGGAGCGGCTGCGCGGCATCGTCCCACGCATCCTCGATGAGGCGCGCCGCGCGCTGGACGAGGAGATGGAATCGCTCAACCGCGGCGGGTTGGCCAGCCGGCTGAAACTGGCCCGGCGCGGCGAGCCCAAAATTACCGCGCCCGAGGGCGGATGGCAGATCCGCATTCTGGAAAACACCGACGACGATGTAGACGCGGGCGACATCGTCATCTACTCCGAGCTCGCCTTGCCCGCCAAGGAGGAATTTGGTGCCGGCAGCATGACCAAGCGCATCGCCACGCGCCGTATGGCGGGAACATCGTCGGGCGCCGAAGCGTCCTACCACCCGGCGCATGCTGCGCCCGAGACTCCTGCGACACCGCCTGCCGGCGCGCTTGCGTACATCGAATACGAAGATCGCGGCGTGCGCAAGACGTTTTACATGACCAAGAACGAAATCGTGGTGGGCCGCGGCGGGCGCGATTATTGGACCGATCTCAAACTGGACACGCTGCCCGATGTGTCGCGCGAGCACTTCCGCCTGCGGCGCGATCCGGAAAGCGGCAAGTTTTTCCTGAAGGACCTGAGCCGCCTGGGCACCACCATCAACGGCGTGACCGTGCCATCGAGCGTCGAAGTCGCCGGTAACGAGAAACACGATCGCAATGTGGAAGCTCCGGTACCGGATAAGGCGCGTCTCGGCCTGGCCGGCGTTTGCTTCCTGGAATTCCGAAGCACCGCGCATGGTTAACACGATGCTGAAATGCGCAGGCGCCAGCGACCCCGGCCGCGTGCGCCACGACAACGAAGACGCCTGGTATATCGACGCCGAGCGCGGCATCTTTTTGGTGGTGGATGGCATCGGCGGGGAGGCGGCGGGCGAGAAGGCGGCGGCAATCGCTGTGGACCGCATACGCGCCCGCCTGGAGCGCCAGACCGGCACGGTGGAGCAACGCGTGCGCGAAGCCATCACCGTCGCCAACAACGAAATCCTGCGCGCCGCTCGCGGCAATCCGCAATGGCAAGGCATGGCGTGCGTGCTGACGCTGGCGGTGATGGACGATGGTTTGGCCACCGTGGCGCACGTGGGCGATTCCAGACTCTACGAGATTCGCCGCGGCGCGATTCGGAAGATAACGAAGGACCACTCGCCGGTGGGCACGCGCGAAGACGCGGGCGAACTTTCCGAGCTCGAGGCCATGCGCCATCCGCGCCGCAACGAAGTGTTTCGCGACGTTGGCAGCGAGGAGCATTCGCCCGACGACGCCGATTTCATCGATATCGTTTGCGTGCCATTCGAGGCCGATGCGGCGCTGTTGCTGTGCACGGACGGTCTCAGCGACCAGGTGACATCGGAATACATCCGCCTGCTGGTGGAGCGCAACGCAGGCGATCCAGCCGCCGCGGCGCGCCAATTGATTGAGGCGGCGAATACCGCTGCCGGCAAGGATAATGTCACGGTGGTGCTGGTAGAGGGCCCGAAATTCGACGCCTCCGGCATGCTGCCTCCGCGCCAACGCTCTCGGACCATCGGCGTAATCCGTCTGCTCGTCGCCGTGTTGCTGGTGGCGCTATTCGTTGCCTTTGTGCTGCGCAGCTTCCAGCCTGTCAAAAGCGTGCCCGCGGTTGCCACCGGGCCGCAGGTGTTTCAGGTTGATGCCTCCTCCGGTTCGCCCGGGACTCCTGGCGTCTCCCTTTTCCAGGCGCTGGCGGAAGCCCGGGCCGGCGACATCATTCAGTTTTCGGCCGGCAGAGAATACCACCAGCCCGTGCGCCTCAAATCCGGCGTCACTTTTCGCGGCAGCCAAACCGGTGAAATGGCGAATGGCTCGCGTGCCATCCTGCATATCGCGCCTGGAATGGCCGGTCCGGCTGTATTGGCCGACAAGGTTCGCGACGTCCGCATACAGGGCCTGCGCATCCTCGCCGACCGACAAGCGCCGCCCCCGCAGGGCATTCTCTTAGTTGACTCGAGCGTCGAAATCGACGACACCGAAATCGAAGGCGCCACCATCGGCATCGAACTCCGCGGCGTTAGCCGGCTGGTGATGCGCGCTTCGACCATCCGCGATTCGCTGGCCGAGGGGCTGCTCGCTTCCGGTCCGAGCTCGCTGTGGGTGTCGCACAATTCGTTCCTGCACAACCACGGCGCCAACCTCGCCGCGCACGATGGCGCGCAGCTCTCGCTCACCGGTAATGTGTTCGACAAGAGCACGCTGGAACTGCCGCTCGACCCCAAGATGGAGAGCGTGCGCGAGCAGAACTTCCTGCTCGATGCGAAACCCGCCGCAGCGCGTCCCGGAGCCAGGAAGCCATGATCGCCCCCGCCGACCGGCGTATCGGTAAGTACGAAATCGGCCGCAAGCTCGGCCGCGGCGGCATGGCCGATGTATACCTGGCCGAGGATACCGAAAGCGGGCACACGGTGGCGCTGAAGCTGATCGAGCACGGCGCCGATGCCGACTCGATCGACGCCATCGAAGCCGAACGGCGCGGCGCGGAACTGCAGGCTCACTTGGCCGCCGTCGACTCCAGGGTGGTCCGCGTGTATGGAGCAGGCGATCTGGAGAATTACTTTCACGTCGCTATGGAGTACATCGACGGGCAGGACCTGGCCGAGTTGCTGCGGCGCGGTCCGCTGGTCGTCGAGTTCGCCGTCGATACCGCCATCGCCGTCGCCGAGACGCTGGCGAACGCCCACAGCCTGGAGGCGTCCATCGATGGCAAGGAATTCCGCGGCGTCGTGCACGGCGACATCAAGCCCAAGAACATTCGCATCGATAGCCGAGGCGACGTGCGCGTGCTCGATTTCGGCATTGCCAAGGCGCTTTCGCTGTCACGCCGGCTGACGCGCAATGAATTCGGCTCGGTGCCCTACGCATCGCCGGAGCGGCTCGATTCGGGCGAAGTGGACGCGCTCTCCGATTTGTGGTCGCTGGCGGTGATGCTCTACGAAATGGTGACCGGTCTGCAGCCCTATCATGCCGAATCGACCGAGCGCCTGGAGAGCATGATCCGCTCGCGCATCCCGCCGCCGCCCCCGCCCGATCCTTGCCCGGAGCCGCTGCGCCGTATCCTCATTAAAGCCACCGCTCCCGATGCCGGCGCCCGCTATCAGTCCGCGCGCGAGTTCGCCGACGATCTGATCGCCTTCCGTCACGGTGCCCCGGTGCGCGCGGCAACCGAGGACCTGGATGCCACGCGGCGCACCACCCGCGCCGAGATTGACGATGCCACCCGCCGCACCGCGCCGCAGGGCGAAGCCACGCGGCGCAAGCCGCCCGCGCAGAATTGGCCGCTTCCCAAGCGGCCGCGCAAGGCTTTCGGCAACGTCATGCGGGTGGTTTCGCTACTGGCTGTAGCGGCTGTGCTGTACGGCGGATGGGAGCTCCTTGCCAACTACCTGATGTACCAGCACGGCCAGCAGCTCAAGCGCGACATCCAAGCCGAGCAGGTAACCGACCCCGACCAAATCTGGGACCGATGGACGGAACTTTCCAAGCGCAATCCTTCGTCTCTTCTCTTGTACTCGCCGCGTAAAGTGGTAAAGGGAAATCTGGTGGAGACAGCCGATCGCGTGATTGCCGCCTATCGCAAAGCCGATGGGCAGCCGATCTATGAGAAGGATTGGGAACGCGCCCGCAACGCTCTGGCGCGCGCCCTGGCGATGGATCCCGACGACCAGGTGCGCGGCAAGCTGCGCCTGGCCGAAGGGCACGTGAGCCGCATTAACGGAGCGGCTCATCATGATGCCAAGCAACTGCAAACCGCCGTAGACGATTTCAATCAGGCCGACCGGCTGCTGCCGCATTCGCCCGATCCCCAGCTTGGGCTGGCGCGCGTTTACTACAACCTGAAGGATATCGACAAGGTGTCTGCCGCGCTCGAAGAGGCCGAGCGCCGCGGCTACCAGCTCGCCAATCGCGACAAGCTGCAACTGGCCGATGGATACCGCGACCGCGCCGACCTCACCTTCTGGGACTCCCGCAACGTGCGCGGCCTGCCGCAGGAAAAAGACGAAGTCGATCGCGCCGCCGCCGATTACCGGCGCGCACTCGACCTATACCAGAACGTCGCCCCGTACGCCAACGCTAGTCTTGGCATCGTGCGCATCCAGGCCAGCCTGATAGTCGTCAACGCACGCCTGCAGCAGATTGCGGACACGGGGGAAGCGGTCCAGAAATGAGGCACAACGGCAAGAAGTTGATTTTCGCTCCTACGAGGCCAGGCGTTTTGGGCACGAGGCAAAGCGCTTTCGTGTGGGGCAGCTTGGCAAGCTGCGTGCCAATTGCCAATCGGCACGCGCGGCGATTGACAATCGCCGCTCAGGATGCCATCCTGCCCCACGAGCGCTGGAATGGTCCCCGCTCTATCCCGGTTCCCGCGCTCAAGGCCGCCAGGGCAAAAGAGAGTAGCCCAAGGCGTGAGCCTGGGGAAAGTCGTGGATGCGTGAAAAGCCCCGGAACGGGGCGGCAGAATGCTCCGCGAACAAATCCCAACTGAGCCTGCCGCATGCCCGTCACCCGCAGCAGCGCCGCCAGCCGCCCGAGCGCCGGGCGCGGCCCCCAAAGCCGGCGCGCGTGGCGCATCCGCGAACTGTTGTGGATGCTCGCCGCTGGCGTTCTCGTCGCCGCCGCTCTGTCGCTCGCTTGGCGTGCCAAAACCGCCGGCTTTCCCGCCGCCGAACAGGCGCTGGCCGCCAAACAGATCGTCAACCTGAACGCGCTTTCCGAGCGGGAGGATCTGCTGCCCGTCCTCACCCTCTTTCCCGATCCGGCCGAGCGCGAATTCGTTGCCCGCAAAATCTACAACATCTCCGGTGGCCTGGCTAACGTAGGCGCCATCGCCCGCATACGCGTCACCCGCGAGGAACTCGCCGGCCGGGGATTGCAGGCGCTGCGCGACCGGCTCGCCGGCCGCGAGTCCATGCCGTTGCTAGGTGGCGACCAACTCCGCCTGCTCAAGCCCTCGCTGGTGGTTCGCCGCCCTGAGGAGTTCCGCCAGTCGTTTGAAATCTGGATTGCGCTTTTCTTCGCCGCCTTTCTGCTGGTCAATGTGGTCTGGAGCGTGCGCGGCTTCCGAGGCGATCCATACCTTGTGCCTGCGATCGTGCTGCTCACCGGCGCCGGGCTGGTGTTGATGATCGGCTTGCGCGATCCGCTGCGCGATTGGTTGCTGTTCGCCGATTTCGCCCAGGGCGCCGCGCTCGGTTGCGTGCTGATGGGCGCCGCCGCCCTGCTCGATTTCGAACGCCTAACCGGCGGGTTGAGCTTCGTACCGCTGCTGGCCAGCTTCGCGTTTTCCGCGCTGCTGATCGTCTTCGGCTCCGGTCCCGGTTCGAGCGATGCCAAGGTCAACCTGCTCGGTTTTCAGCCGGTCGAAATCATCCGCGTGCTGCTCGTGTTTTTCCTGGCCGGCTATTTTGCGCGCCGCTGGGACGTGCTACGGCACGCGCGCGAGACCCGCGCTTCGCTCGTCAGGCTCACCCGCCACATCGATATTCCGCCGCTTGAATACACGCTACCGGCTGCCGCCTGCGTGGCGCTCTCGCTGCTGTTTTTCTTCCTGCAGAAAGATATGGGCCCGGCGCTGGTCTTCTGCTGCCTGTTTCTGGCGCTCTATGGGATCGCGCGCGCGAGCGTGTTCGTTCCCGTGGTTGGCTTCGCGCTGGTGGTGCTAGGCTTCGTGGCGGGCTTCTATCTGGGAGTGCCGCACACGGTCGGCGAGCGCGTATCGATGTGGCTTTCGCCCTGGGACAACCTCGTCCATGGGGGCGATCAACTGGCGCAGTCCCTCTGGGCCTTCTCCACGGGCGGGGCTTCGGGCATGGGCATCGGTCTGGGCGATCCGCAACTGGTTCCCGCGGTGCACACCGATCTGGTCCTGTCCGCGCTGGGCGAGGATTGCGGTTTCCTGGGAGTCGCGGCGGTCTTCGGTATCTATGGATTCATCGTGTGGCGGGCGCTGCGCATTGCCTTGCGCGCCGCCTCGGACTACCAATTCTTTTTGGCCGCCGGGCTGGGCGTGGCTACGGCGCTGCAGCTTCTGCTGATCTCCGCCGGTGCGCTCGGCGTGGCGCCGCTATCGGGTGTGGTGACGCCATTCCTGAGTTACGGCCGGACGGCGCTGGTGGCGAATTTTCTGGTGATCGGCATCCTCGAATCCATTTCCGCGCGCGGCGGGCCGGAGGATCGCAACGCGCCATTTCGCTCGCCCGTAGCCGTGGCCGGCATTCTGATCGCTGTCATGGGCGCCACGGTGCTGGCCAAGGCCGCCTGGGTCGAGGTGCTGCACCCGGCTGCGGTGATGGGGGAAGGCGCTCTGGTGGTGGAGGGCGACGGCGCGCGGCGATTCGAATACAACCCGCGCATTCAGGAAGTGATGCGGCAGATTCCCATAGGCACCATCTACGACCGCAACGGCCTGCCGCTCGCCGCCAGCGACTGGAGCGAACTCGAAAAGCACCGTACCGAGTATGCCGCGCTCGGCATCGATATCGACCGCGCAGTAGCTCGCACCGACAGCCGCCACTATCCGTTCGGCGGCCTGATGTTCGACCTGCTGGGCGATCTGCGCACCCGCGCCCGCTGGGCGGCCGGCAACACGGCGTTCGTGGAGCGCGATTCCGCCCGGCGTCTGCGCGGTTATGACGACCGGCCCACGCTGGTGGAAGTGAAGAACCCGAAAACCGGCGCGAGCGAGAGCGTGATCCGTTACGATTACCGCGAGCTGGTGCCGCTGGTGCAGCGCCGCTACGATCCCGACAGCCCCGAAGTGCGCCGCGTCCTCGACCGGCCCCGCGATATTCGTATGTCGATCGATGCGCGACTCACCGTGCGTGTAGCGGCAATTCTGCGCGCCGCGCTGGAGAAAGCGGGCCTGCAGAAAGGCGCGGCCGTGGTTCTCGATCCATCCTCCGGCGATTTGCTGGCCGCAGTCAGCCTGCCCTTGCCTCCCGATAAACCGGCGGCCGAGCCGGCCAGCGAGCCGGCCTCTCCATTCCTCGACCGCGCGCGCTTCGGCCTCTACCCGCCCGGGTCAACTTTCAAAGTAGTCACCGCCATGGCCGCCTTGCGCAAAGACCCGCAGCTCACCGATAAGACCTACGAATGCATCCGCCTGCCCGATGGGCGCGTGGGCAACTTCATCAAAGGGTCCAAACACCCCATCCGCGACGACATCGAGGATCGGACACCGCACGGCACCGTAAACATGGAGCGCGGGATCGTGCTTTCCTGCAACGCCTACTTCGCGCAACTGGGCGCGTATGACGTCGGCGCCGAGCCGCTGCTCGAGACCGCCGGCCTGCTTGGCATTTCCGTGGCCGCGCCCTCGACCGCAGCGCAGCTGCGCAAATCGCTTCCGCAATCTTCCTACGGGCAGGGGCAAGTAGTGGCATCGCCGTTCCAGATGGCGCGGGTCGCGGCCACCGTGGCCACCGGTGGCGCCATGCCTCAGGGCCGCTGGATCACTGACGAAACCAACCCGCGCACCGCGCCGCCGCAGCCTGTGTTGACCGCCGATGCCGCCGCCACGCTGGGCAAGTTCCTGCGGGAAGTCGTGACCTCCGGTACCGGGAGGCGCGCCGAGTCCTCCGTTCCCATCGCCGGCAAAACCGGCACCGCCGAACTGGCCGGCGCGCCTTCGCACGCCTGGTTCATCGGCTTCGCTCCTTATGGCGCCGCCCCGCGTAAAATCGCCTTCTCGATCCTGGTGGAAAATGGAGTGTACGGCGGCGCCGCCGCAGCGCCCGCCGCCGCGCAAATCGCCGCAGCGGCGCTCGAACTGGGCCTGATTGAGCCATGAGACTGTTTTCCGAAATCGAAAAGACGATCGAACGCGGCTTCCGCAAGTTCGCCGAGCGCGTCTTCGGCGCCGCGCAATCCGATGAGCTGCTGCTGGTTCATCGCGCCATTCTTGAGGAGATCGAAACCAAGGTCCAAACCGCCAGCCGCGGACAGCGCATTTTCCCTTACTCGTTGGTGACGGTCACGCTGATTTCCGCGGATGCGGATCGGCGCGCTCTCTACGCGGCGGCCTTCGGCGCCGAGGCCCGTCTCGAGAACGACATGCGCCAGGCTCTGGAAGGCGCCGGCTGCCAGTTAGCGCGCGGTTTTTCGGTCGATGTCAAAACCGCCGAATCGGGCGACCGCGCGTTCGAGATTCGATACGGCTCGGCGCCGGCCGCTCCGCCCGCTCCGCCCGCGCCGGCAAGCCTGGTGGTGGTGAAGGGTAAGGCGGAGAGCGAAACCTACGCGCTCTCCAAACCGTGCACCAACATCGGCCGCCTGGCGGAGTTGACCGATGCCGAGGCGCGCGTCGTACGCCGCAACGACGTGGTCTTTCTCGAAGGCGCCGACGAGGCCAACAGCACCGTGTCGCGCAAGCACGCCCATATCCTGTTTGCGGATGGCGTTTGCCGCATCGCCGATGACGGGAGCGAACTCGGTACCCGCGTCTTCCGCGACGGCCGCTCCATCGACGTTCCCGCCGGCAATCGCCGCGGCGAGAAGCTCCGCTCCGGCGACGAGATCCACCTGGGCCGCGCCTGCCTCCGCTTTCAGCAATAGGCGGCCGGTGATGCTCTGCAAACGAGTTTGTTAAATGTGTTTCTTGGGAGCTAGACGGATATGAAGACGCTGGGACTGGTGCTGATTGCGTTTGTCGTGCCAGTAGTTGGGGCTGATGGACCAGCCTTCGAAGTCGCCACCATCAAACCCGCTGCGGAGCAACTCGGCGGGGGGCGGATCACCCGTTTTAATGGGGGGCCCGGAACCAGGGACCCGGGACGGATCAGTTACATCAACGTCTCATTCCAGGAACTTCTGATGGCGGCCTGGAACCTGAGGGAAGACCAAATAATAGGACCCGGATGGATTAGCTCCAAGTCGTTTAACCTGGAGGCGAAACTGCCAGCCGGAACCACAGAACAAGATCTTGCGTTGATGCTTCGCCGTCTGATCAAGGAGCGATTTGCCTTGAGGTCGCATGAGGAGCGCCGGGTCATCCGTGGGTATACACTGACGGTGACCAAAGGCGGCCCGAAACTGGCGCCGGGCGGAAAATCCGTATTGAACAAGCAGAAGAACAATGATGGCTTCCCGTCTGGCGCAATGCCGACCGGGCGCTTTCAAAGTTTGCATTTTCCTGGCCGCGCTCGCTTGGCCGGGCTGAACGTTTCGATAGAACAGCTTTCGTCGGCGCTTGCTGGTGAGCTTCGAACTGAGGTTGTGAACGCGACAGGCCTTTCCGGTTTATACGACGTCTCTCTGGTGTTCGCGCCTACTACGATATCGGCCGCGCCAACGGCGGTTGATGGTCAAGACCCTGCGGCGGCTGCCTCGGAGTTTAGCTCCGAACCAGGGATATTTGCCGCCATCGAGAAGCAATTGGGGCTCAAACTACAGGCTGGAAAAGTCCGGGAAACGGTTTTGGTGTTTGACTCGGCAGAGCAAAAGCCCATAGAGGAGTGAAGCGCATACTAGCGACATTGAAGCCACCCGCCATGACTCCACTCGCATGACGCCGCTGGCGGTTTACAGTGGGGCACATTTGTGTGTTGGAACACAGAATATTGCTTTCGGACGTATGAGGAGAATTGAATCCATGTGGCGATTATCTACGGCGTGTGCATTAATAGCTCAAGTGTGGTTGGGTTATTCGCAAACAGGGGCGGGAGCCCGATTGGCCTTCGAAGTTGCCTCGATACGGCCCTCTGGCCCGCACAGCCCTCGGGGTTGGGTTGGAGGGCCGGGCAGTTCAGACCCGGGTCGATATGTCTTCAATAGTGCGAACTTAGCTGACCTTATTGG
Organism: Bryobacteraceae bacterium; assembly: GCA_049511495.1. GTDB lineage: Bacteria > Acidobacteriota > Terriglobia > Bryobacterales > Bryobacteraceae > Bog-375. The sequence goes on from JBEKXZ010000061.1 coordinate 19,258, forward strand.
TGTCGCCTACGATGTTCAGTTCTTTCAGATTTCTAGTAAGAAACCACTTGATCGATATGTTTTCGATCTTGCCGCTAATGTGCCACACGGGGCGACGAAGTCTCAATTTCGTGAAATGATGCGGAACCTCTTGAACGAGCGGTTCCAATTGCGGTCGCATATTGAGTCGAGGGGGTTCCCCGCTTATGCACTGGTCGTTGCAGGTGCTGGGTTGAAAATGAAGGAGTCGACCGGCGATGTCGCACCTCCGTCGACAGAAAGCCGCAAATCCCGTCAAGACAGCGAGTTCCCCGATTTACCGCCCGATCGGCCAGGAATTGTAGTAAACCATTCCGCAAGCGGCGGCGGTGAGATTGTCCGGGTTAGTGCTCGACGGCAATCGGTGGCTGCACTGGCTCGTATGCTGGGATCTGAAAACGGACGGCGGCTCGTAGATGCCACTGGCCTAAAGGGCACGTATGACTTCACACTTAAGTTCACAAGAGAATACAGCACCGCTCCATCGGCCGATGAGGCCCTGGTATTAGAAGCACCTCTTCTTCCTAGGGCTTTGCAGCAGCAACTCGGCCTTCAACTTGTCGCCAAAACGCTCCCGTTTGATGTCGTCGTCGTCGAGTCATTTAATAATATTCCGACGGAGAACTGATGTGTTGGGTTTGAAGGAGGTGTGCGTGAACTGGACTTGCCCCCAGTTGTACGAAAAACGGTTAAAACTCAAAATCCTTTGATGATCCGCCTGACCTGTCCCGGAATTTGAGACAGCCGATAAGTTGAGCCCCAGCCCTCCTGACCTGCCCCGCAAAATGAGACAGCCGATAAGTTGAGCCCCAGCCCTCGGAGGTGGTCCGGAGGCCCGTTGTTCGGGCCCTTCGTCGACTAAAGTACCTCAATTGATCCTCTCAAGCAAAATTGGC
>JBEKXZ010000062.1:0-19110 GCA_049511495.1 Bryobacteraceae bacterium
CCTGAGCTGTGAGTTTCCAACTTCGCCGAAGTTGGCTTCCGTCGTCCAAACCTGAGCCGGAACGACCTTGCTACAGTGCCCCTCGGAAAGGAGAACTATCGCTCAACTTCGGATTTCAGGCTCAGTGCCGTAACCGGTCAAAGCGCCCTTACTTCGTTTGCGGCTGAAACCCGGGCACGCCGAATTGCCACAGGAGGAAACTCCACGAGTCCGCCAGCGCTTCCTGATATTCCTTCTCGCCGCTGCCCCCGCCGTGTCCACCGCCGTAATCCACCCGCAGCAGGACCGGTTTGCCGCTGGAGGTCGCCGCTTGAAGGCGCGCCGTCATCTTGCCGGGCATCCACGGGTCAATCCGTGGATCATTGATGCCGGTCGTGAGCAGGACCGCCGGATACGGCGTGCCATCTTTCACGTGGTGGAATGCGCTCATCTCATATAACGCCGCAAAGCCTTCCGTAGTCTTCGTGCTGCCGAATTCAGGGATGTTCGTCTCGCCGTTGCCGGTGGTTTCCGCGCGGAGGGCATCTTCCATTCCGGCGTCAATTACAGCGGCGCCGAAGAGGTCCGGCCGCTCGGTGATTGCCCGGCCAATCAGAATGCCACCGGCGCTCGCGCCTTCGCCGGCGAGTCGCGCCGGGGAGGTGTACTTGTTGTCGATCAGATACTGGGCGCAGGCGATGAAATCACGCCACGTATTGGGCTTGGTCCGCCCCTTTCCGGCGAGATGCCACTCCTCTCCGTACTCTCCGCCGCCGCGCACATGGCAAGTCGCCATGACACCGCCCAGTTCGTACCACGGAAGATTGGCCGGCGCGAAATACGGATTCTGCAAATAGCCGTAACCGCCGTAGCCGGTGAGGAAGGTGGGGTTCGCTCCGTCCAGCTTCGTGCCCTTCGGATGAACGATGGACAACGGCACGAGCGTGCCGTCGTAACTGCGGGCTTTGACTTCCACCGACTCCACGTTGGCGGGATCGTCGTAAGGTCCGGCCGGCTGGATCCTGGTGTCGGTCACCTGCTTCGTTTTGGGATCGTAGGCGTAGACCTTGAACGCCTTGACCCAGGAGCTCAGGTAAAGCAACACGCCCGGCAGGCGCGGATCAGCCGCCGAATACACGCTGCCGTCAAACGGGAGGGTGACGCGTTCCGCTTTCGGAGCAGCTCCGTACGGGACTAGCAGCAGGCGGCCGATTCCACCGTCCAGCAGTTCGACGTACAGCGCGTCCTGAGCGGTATTTATGTAGGTAATCACGGCTTCGCCCGGCGGAACGACGACCTCCGCTGAAGCAAGATCTGGCTTGCGGGCATCCATGCGCACGACTTTGTACCGTGGAGCATCTCTATAGGTCAGGAGGTAGAGATCATCGCCGTGGATCCTGATCTGCGTTACCCCATCGGCAAAATCCGCCACCTTGCGCCACGCCGGATTTGGCTTGCCGATCGAGTTCGCCGGCGCGATGTAATAAGCGCTGTTGGGAGTGACGCTCCCGTTCAGACGGCCGAGGGCGTACCGCGAGCCCGGCCGCACGATGACGGATCCGATGAGACTCGGGTCCACATCGATCGATGGAACGACGCCGTAGCCGAACACCGGCGGGTCTTTCTCGGGGTCGGTGCCCAGGACGTGCAGAAAGGAGCGGAACTTCTGCCTCGCCTCCGCCGCCGGTGCTCCGGGCGGCAGGGTTTGCATGCGCCCATACACGAAGCTCCGATTGTCGGGAAGCCAGTAAGGCTGCCAGGCCTCCGGACCGACGTTGCGAGAAATCACATCTCCGGTCTCGCGACCCGAGGCAATTTCGATGACATGCACTTCGGCATTCGTCTCGGATACAGCGGCGCCGAGGATGTCGCTCTTGCCCTTACTCTGGTTCGCCGCAGTGAGCCTGATCTTCTCCGGATCGATCAGCAGCCGGTCCTGCCCGGTCAGGCCGCTGCGCAGATACAGCTTGAAGACGTCCTCAGTGGGGAGCCGTTTCCAAATGATGTAGAGATCGCCGGGCAGCCGCATCGCATTCACCTGCGGGACGGACTGGTCGAGTTCGCGGATGCGCGTCAATAGTTGCGCTCGGCCGGGGAGGCTCGCCAGTACGGCTCGGGTGTAGTCGTTCTGACCCTTGAACCACGCCTGTACTTCCGGATTCTTGAGGTCCTCCATGTAGCGATACGGATCGACTATCTTCGTCCCGTGATAGTCGTCGGTGACGGCTCTGACGGGGGCCGCTGGCGGAGCGGACGGGGCCGCGAAAGAATCGGGGATTCTGCGGGCCGCGACCAAACGTTGGAACCAACCGCGAGCAAACCGGCGATCGCAGCGAATGCGTTCAGGAACATTTTCCTAGGTTTCATGTGACTGTTCTCCGAACGTGAACGGAGAGAGTGTATCACCGGATGGCACCGGGATCAATGACGCGGCGGGGCGTTGGCGAGATTCTCGACAACCCGGCGACCGTTGTTTCCAACGCTGTATCTGGACCCCAAGCTGGTCACAAGTGCGGGACGCCACCACTTCGTCCAGGTAAGCCGTTTACGAGTGGCGGACAATCCACCCGGTGGCCAGGGTGGACGATACGCCATCTATCATTGCCTATCCACGTTCCCAGTTCGGGCGGTCTACTTGCCGGGCTCGTGGGATTTCAGAATACGCAGTACTGAGAGTATTGTGTTCCAACTGCGCGTTGTTGCCGGCGCCCCAAAGAGCCTGTCGATCTGACCGAGATAGCCAATCGTTTTCATATGGCGGCGGTACACCCCATACACGAGACGATTCTTCGATCCAATGATTCGCACCAGCCACTCCCCACCTTCGGGAAGAGCAATCGGAAGAGAAACTCTGCGGCGTCCAGCCTCCGACAGGATGCTTACAAATTGAACTACATCCCCGGGCGGTGTCTCAGTTCCAAACGGATTGTCCATCTCCAGTCGAATCAGATCACCGCCGTCGCAGAGAGCGATCGTCGCTTCAAACGGCAGCTTCCGGCGCAATTCGGCAAGGAACTTTGCACGCAACCCAGGTTTGCGAACGACAAGCGTGCCAGCGGCGCCCACGTTCACGGCATCGTAGATGCCCAGTTCTTTGGCGAGCGCGCTCGGACGAAAAGCCCTGTGTCCTCCAACGTTGATGCCACGGAAGAAAACGATCAAAGCCATATTGCCCATTGTTGCAGCACCCAAGAATCGAGGAGAAGCGGAAGCGGTCCGGCCTGACGATAGATAACGCGTGGTCGACCGGCGTTTGCCGAGGTTGCCGGAGCGCAAGTGAGTGCTCCGGCCGGATGACGCGCTATTCGGAAACAGCGTGGCGCGCCGGCCTGCCGGCGGAGTGGCTTCCGATATTTCCAATCAACGCCGCTTCTTCCAACTCAAACTGGTTAGTTGGACGCCAGCCTGACCGCGCTCCATGGCGGTCGCGGCTCTGAGAGGAAGCATTAGTGCAACGGTATGCGGAACAGGTTGCCTACGAAATCCGATTTTGCGAATGCGTAGGTCTCGGGGGCAGGTCCGGGAACAACCTGGCTTTGCCGGATCACTCGAACGCCTGGCATATCATCGCTCGCATTGACGCCAAGCCCCCCTTCGGGTAAGGCCGGCAGCCCTTGGCCGCGAGGAATGGGTAACACCAGAGTCGTGCCCGCCGAAGTCGGGTTGATACTCGTTGTCACGTATAGGAATGCCCCGCCCGGAGACCACATCGGCCAGCAGAGGCTCGGGCAAATGACCTTCGAGGTTCGGTCCTGTGGCGACACCGCGATAGTGCCCCGTCTAGGCTTGCCGATGCCCCACGCCACTACCCAGGCGCCGCCTGGCGATACGTCGCCCTTTCCGACAATGGGTTGGTCCAGAACACGCGCCATCCCCCCGCCATCCGTCTTGATGCGGGCAAGGTAGTTCGCTTCCGATCCCACCTGCCGGAAGAACAGTTCGCCCGGCGCCCCGAAGCTGACCGAGTCTCCTCCGCGCACCACCTGACGGGGCGGCGCGCTGGCGTCGAGGGGAGCCACGAAGATTAGATTCTCCTTGCCGGTCCGTGACGTGAAAGCCACCTCTTGTGCGTCCGGCGAGATGTCGAAATCCACCATCGAGACGCCTGCCAGAGAAGGGTCCGCCTTCCCGGAAGCCAGCTCCGTGGACCACAGGCCGCTTTCATCCGATCCATTCTTTCGCAGCAAATAGTAAACCCGCTTGCCGTCGGCGATGATTTTCGGGTTGGAGGCCGATCCCTCCGGAGAGATGGGACGCTCGCCGGCGCCATCGTGAAGCCACACAGAATTCTTGCGAACGCCCACCGACGCAATCAGCGACTTCCCGTTCGGCGCAATCGCCAGTCCTTGCTCCTCGCCCGGTCCGAATGTGATCTGCTCCGCGGCGCCATCCGGAAATCGCTGCCGCCACAGGTGAGTTGCGCCGTTCACAGCCGCGTTGAAGTACATCCACTTGCCGTCCGGCGACCAGCCGGAAGCGATGCAAGCACCGTCAGGACCAACCTGCCGGCCCTTGGAGCCTCCCTCCGCCGGGAGCAAACGGCACGGCAGCCAAGCAGCCGTGCCATCCATTTCGACAACCAGAATGGACTTCCGGTCCGGCGAGAGGTAGGAATAGTGGGCCATGGCGCGCACGTGGTCCGGGAAATAAATTGCGCGTTCGCCAGCGCGGCTCTCCTGAGAAGTTACGATGCCCATGTGCAATACCGTGCCGGCCATCACCTCCGAAAAGAGAACCCGCCCATCGCCGATCCAGGTCAGGCCCGCCGCGTTCTTCATCAATCGCGTGGGCGCGCCGCCAGTGACCGGCACCGTCCAGGTGTCCCAGGAGCCGTCTTCGCGTGAGATCGCGGTATAGGCGACGCGCGATCCGTCAGGAGTGAAGATCGGGTTGTATTTCGGGCTCGGATCGTCGGTGATCTGCGTCGACTGGCCATCCGGAAGCAGCTTCACGTAGATCTGGCCATAGGTCAGGAAGGGCGATCCGGACCGGAAGAACGTCACGATCCGTCCGTCCGAGGAGAGCGCCGGCGCCGCCGCGGAATCGCTGAAATCGGTGAGTTGCACGTATTCGGATGGCGAGGTTACCGGCCGCTTGTGGACGCCAAAGTACCAGCCAACCAATCCGGCCATCAGCGTAGCCGATGCCCCAGCGGCGGCGAGTCCCTTCCAGCTCCGTGGACGCGGGGGCCGATTCACCTCCGGTGCGTCGAGCGATTTCAGGACCCGCCCGGCCCGCAGCAGGTCCGCGCGCATGTCGGCGGCGCTTTGATAGCGCGCCTGCGGGTCCTTCTCGATCGCTCGATCGATGGCCCGTTCGATCTCGGGCAACAAATCGCGCCTCAATTCCCGAGCGGGCCGGGGCGCGCGGGTCAGCACGGCCTCGATCTTGCCGGCAAGACCATCGCCGGCAAATGGCAGTGTTCCGGTGGCCATCTCATAGAGGACCACTCCACAAGCGAAGATGTCCGATCGCGCGTCGACAGTCTGGCCGCGAGCCTGTTCGGGGGCCATGTAGGAAATCGTTCCCACTGTGGCTCCGGGAGCCGTCAGGCTATCCATCGGCATCGCGCGCGGGACCAGTTCGGCCCCGGTCGACTCAGCGAGACCGAAATCCAGAATCTTCACCGGGCCCTGCCGAGTGAGAAAGACGTTGGCGGGCTTGACGTCGCGATGCACGATGCCGGCACCGTGCGCCGCTTCGAGCGCCTCCAAAACGGGAATCATGATGGCCAGTAACTGGTCGTTGGACAACGGGCGCTCGGCGATGCGTTCCTTTAACGTCTGCCCTTCCATCAGCTCCATGACGAGAAACGGCTGTCCCTGGTGTTCCCCGATGTCGTAAACCGTGCAAACGTTGGGATGATTCAATGCGGAGAGGGCCTGCGCCTCGCGCCGGAACCGCTCCAGTGTGGATTGATTCGCAGCCATGGCTCCAGACAGGAACTTCAAAGCCACGGGGCGGCCCAGGCGGTTGTCTCGCGCCCGGTAGACCTCTCCCATTCCCCCCTTTCCCAACGGCCCCTCGATCCGATAGGGTCCCACGGCCGCACCTGGCAGAAGCATCGTCTCCGTGGGGTCTTGGCCGGCTGACGATTGCGCTGCCTTGCGATCCGCAACGTCAAACGCGCCGGAGCTCGCCTGATTCAGCAGTGCCTGCACCGCCCGCCGCATGTCGTCATCGCCGCCGCACCGGCCGGCCAGAAAAATCTCGCGTCTTTCGGCGGGCACCTGCCATGCCGCCTGGAAGAGTTTCTCGATCTGCTCCCAGCGTTCCCTGTCCATGGAGTGAAAGCCGCTCCTTTTCCCTCGGGTGCGTTCGTCTCAATTCAGTATAGTGCGTGCTTCCAGGGTCTAAACGCAGGCCGACTGGCGAGCGCGAGCTTGAAATAAGCAGCCGAAGCTATGGGCCAGCCGGAGGAGCGCCGAGGTCGGGCTGGACGGAAAACCAGCGTCGCCACCGTAGCTGCCGGGCTTCGCGCCTGGTTGGTACTTCGGGCGACCGGACTGCCGGTCGAATAGCTTCCGATAACACCGGATAACGCTCGTGTGGAACAGGCGCCGTGCACGGTACCCACCACAGGTTCCTGCGGTCCACTTGCGTTAACACGCTACCATCGGAAAGATGAGATCCTTATTGAACCTGACAGCCGAGACCGCGGTGCGCTATCTGGAGAACTTGGAAGATCGCAGCGTGGCGCCCTCGCCGGAGGCGCTGATGGGACTGACGGAGTTAGACGAGCCTTTGCCCCAACTGCCGATGGAAGCCGAATATGTGCTGAAGACGTTGGATCGGATCGGTTCGCCGGCAACGACGGGCATGGCGGGCCGGCGATACTTCGGATTCGTGATCGGCGGCTCGCTCCCGGCGGCGCTGGCGGCGAACTGGCTGGCCGGTGCCTGGGATCAGTGCCCAGGCCTGTTCGCGGCGTCGCCGATCGGGACCGTGCTGGAAGAGGTTTGCCTGGGCTGGCTGCTGGATGTGCTGAAACTTCCGGCCGGTTCCGGCGGTGCATTCGTGACCGGTGCGACCATGGCCAACTTCGCTGCGCTGGCAGCGGCGCGGCATACGGTGCTCGCACGCGCCGGATGGGACGTCGAAGCCGACGGGCTGTTCGGCGCACCACGAATCGCCGTAGTGGTGGGAGACGAGGCGCATCCGTCGCTGATCAAGGCGCTGGGGATGCTCGGCTTGGGGCGTTCGCGCGTAGTGCGAGTTCCGGTGGATGGTCAGGGTCGCATGCTTGCTACTGAAATGCCGCCTCTGAGCGGGCCGACGATTGTCTGCATGCAGGCGGGAAATGTGAACACGGGCGCGTTCGATCCGGCGGCGGAGATTTACGCGCGGGCTCACTTGTCGGGAGCGTGGGTGCACGTTGACGGTGCGTTCGGGCTCTGGGCGGCGGCGAGCCCGAAGTATGCGCATCTGGTAGAAGGCGTCGCGGACGCCGATTCCTGGGCCACCGACGCTCACAAGTGGCTGAACGTGCCCTACGACAGCGGTCTGGCATTCGTTAGAGATGCGGCGGCACTGAAGAGCGCGATGTCAGTGACGGCCGCGTATCTGCCGCAGGGAGGACATCGCGAGCCTTCGCAGTACACGCCGGAGCTTTCCCGGCGGGCGCGCGGTGTAGAGATCTGGGCGGCTTTGAAGTCGCTAGGACGAACCGGCCTAGCGGACCTCATCGAGCGGAACTGTCGCCTCGCTCGCCGTTTCGCCGAAGCACTCCAGCAAGGCGGCTGCGAGATTCTGAATGAAGTGGTGCTCAACCAGGTTTTGGTTTCTTTCGGCGACGCCGCCCGCACCCGACAGGTGATTGAACGGGTTCAGCGCGATGGCACCTGCTGGTGCGGTCCGACAGACTGGCAGGGTCGCACAGCAATGCGCATCAGTGTATCGTCGTGGGCGACGCGGGTTGAGGATGTTGAACGAAGCGTGGCTGCGATTTTGCGCGCGGCAGTCGCCTAGGAGCTTGTTGAAATAGGCGCCGATAGCGGCGGAATGTAACCAGTAACGGCTGGCTTTTGGTCGGAGCGTACCGAATTCTTTGGGAAAAGGACGGCCAGGCCGGGTTACCCGTGTTGAAAAACGCCGGGTTTCGACGCTCTAACTACACTTCTGCCGCTTGGACCTTCGGGAGCCGCCACAGATTGAACGCGGCGGCGGTCATCAAGAACTGCCACGCGACCTTCGCCAGTCCGCGAAGCTTGGTCTTACGCATACCACCGGTCTGTTTCATCCAGCCAAAGGCTTTCTCGATCCAGGGGCGTTTCTTCTGGCTGACCCGATAACTCTCGTGCCGTGTCGTCCGGCCGTCAATCGCGCTGCCACCGGGCCGGTTGACATTTTGCGTCACGTGCGGCCGACAGTCCATGTCCCGTACCGTCGCCACAAAATCGTGCGTGTCATAGGCTTTGTCCGCCCCGAGGCTCATCGGCGCACTGCGCCGGCGCTGGCGCCGGCTCCGCCACTGCTGGTACAGCATCAGCAGAGCCGCATCACGTACCGCTGTACCATCGGCTTGCGTCAGCATCGCATTCACGATGAGACCATGTCGGTTTTCCATCAACACGTGACCCAGATAGCCCAGTTTGGCTTCCTGGCCGTTTCCTTTCCGATACAGTCGCGTCTCGGGATCCGTTTTCGATTCGTGCGTTTCGTTGCTACGCTTCTCGCCACGAAACTGCCCCGGAGCGTCATCACCGCCATCCTTCCCGGCTGCCGGCCTCGCATCCGGGGCGGCGGCACCGGTTGCGAACAGAGGCGCATTCGGCGGCCCGACCCACTGTGGCTTCTCCACCGAAGCGGAATCCGCGGGATACCAGACAGACGTCATAAGCGCGTGCGTCTTCGCGCCGCGCCAGTTATACGGGCCCTCTGGCAGGAAGGTCCTCTGTGCCACTCCCACCACGAAGATTCGCCGGGCCAACGCTGGTTCGCCGGTGGCGGCGAGAAGCGACACTACAAACCAAATCGCGATTCGCATAACGCTCCAGAGAGACCCACGTTTGGGTCTTGCTATCAGTTTAACCGCGCCCGCCAGGCATCCTTGGGGGGCGCATTCACCGGGACGCAATAACTCCACTCGCGAAAGCGGACACCATGCGAGTCCAGTTCTGCCAAGTTTCTGACGGATCACGCGGGACTCGGAAATAGGCGCACGCCGCTAGGGACAGCTAACGATATCAGGTCTTAACGCCCGGCCCGAATGATTGTGCCGCCCACTTCACATCGCCGTGTTTGTGGACCAATGACGACAGCAGGAGTCCAGCATGCCGATGACCCGCCCGGCCAGTCCCGGCTCGAAACTCCGAATTCACATCCGCTATTGCATATCCAGCACTTTCCTGATTGCCGGGACCGGAAGGCCCGATGTGATGACCATCCGCCGCAAATCCTCCGCCAGGGCCCGCATCTCATCCGGGGCCTGCGAGACGTGCCAGGCGCCTCCCACTTCGCCAAGCCCGGACTTGAGGAACAGACGACTGACAAACTCCATCGGGAAGAGGGGCACAACAGCAAGGAGACGCTGGCTTGCGGGCACGATCTTATGGCCAAGGGCTTTCAAGACGGCCAGCGCCTCGCGCATCGCCACCACCGTCAACCTGACATCATCGGCCGAGCTGGCCAGCGCTTTGATGTCGTTGTGGTACTTCATCACCATCGGTCCAATCACCGCCACGCCACTCGCATGAGTGGCGAGCCAATCGACGATATTCGTCGAGATCTGAGCTTTGAGGCCCGCCCGGTTGAACACGCGCACCAGCCTTTTCAATCGAGGGGTGATCGTCCCTTCCAGCTCGCCAAAGGGTGAGGCCAGCAAGGACAGTCCGGGCGGTCCAATAGCCCTGATGATGTCCCTATCCCTCTTTCCGCCGGCAAACACAAATCCCATCATCGGCCGTTGTTTGCCCAGCGCCCGGATGATCTCTCCGGGACCGGCAAGGTTGTTGGTCATGAATACGACATTGGGAGAGTGATTCACCACCAGTACCGGCAGGAGGTCGGGAATCTGGTTACGACGCACGACCACGAGAATGTAGTCGTACATGTCATCGGGCAAGAGCTCCCCGATCGTCTTGATCCTGGTGACGGTGCGCTTGTGGCTGAAGGGGTTTTCAATGACGATGCCTTCCCTGGCGATATGTTCAAGGCGTTCGCCGCGAGCCAGTACCGTGACATCAACTCCGTGATCGTGCAGGTGAGCGGCGCAAACGGAACCGTTAACTCCCGCGCCGATCACGAGGATTCTGACATTTTCGTTGTCATTTTCCATGGTTTGGTTGAAGGAAGTCTGCGAGCCGCGCCCCGCCCCCCAATCAGCCGAAGGCCGCGGCGGCGCTAGCGCCCAGGAGTGAGAGATGCCTCCGAACTACAGCGCGGAATGACAGGACTGAAGCGCGCTCCGAACCGACGATACCATATTGTGCACCGGCGTGGTGGCTGTCGCGAATCAGGCCCGCGGGATAGCTTCCGATATGGCGCGATATCGTTCACGCGTTTCTGGTGTCGCTCGCACCTGTATGGCGGTCATTTGCGGTTTGGCGACGTATCGTCCATCGGCGCTTGGGGCGAGGGTCACCAGTTTCATGGACCGCCGTTTGCGGGAGTATCGGTTTCGCCATCCCTCAGTTCACGGTCTCGGGATACTCGATGCTGTGTGGCCCCAACGATAAAATGAAGCGGCTGCCTTGGCCGACCGTGCTTTCTGCGCGGATGGCGCCGCCATGCAGTTCCACCAAACGCCGGGTGATTGCCAATCCCAGCCCCGTGCCCTTTGCGGATGAGCCGGTGGTGCCGCCCACCTGGTGAAATTCGTCGAATATCGCTTCTAGTTCCGACTCCGGAATGCCGATTCCAGTGTCGCCAACGCAGAAACCCGCGGCGCCCTCGTGGCTGGCTTCGGCAATCCACACCCGGCCGCTCTCCGGGGTGAACTTCACGGCGTTGCTGAGCAGATTGTAGAGCACCTGCTTGAAGCGCGTCCGGTCGGCGCGAATGCACATGCCCGGCGGCACCTGGTTGGCAATCGCGATATTCTTGATCTTCGCGAGAGGCGTGATTACCGAGAGCACTTCTTCCAAAGCCTCGGTGGGCCGGAACGTTTCGAGGATCAGATCGACACGTCCGGCCTCAATTCGAGAAATATCCAAGAGGTCGTTGACCATGGCCAGCAGATGGAGGGCGCCCTCCTGAATATTGGCCACAAAGCGCGGGTAGGGGGGAGGGAGCGGTCCGGCGGACTGCTCGCCGAGGAGGTCGGAATAGCCGACGATGGCGTTCAGCGGGGTCCTGAGCTCATGGCTGATGCGCGTCAGAAAGTCGCTCTTCATGCGGCTCATGCGTTCCACTTCGCGATTGCGTTCCTCCAACTCGGCGGTGGTGCATTCGAGCTGGGCGGCCCGTTCCGCCAGGTTCGCCCGGTTTTCGCGCAGCGCCTCTTCCGCCTGTTTCCTCTCTGTGATGTCGGTCGAGATGGCACACACCGAGTAGATCTTCCCGCTGGCATCGCGGAGCGGGAATTTGTTGGCGAGGAAGACGTGCTGACGGCCATCGGCCAAATCGGCCGCCTCTTCAATTTGTATCGGCTCACCTGTCTCCGCCACCCTGCGGTCGTGCTCCCGATAGGATTCCGCTCGCTCCCGCGTAATGAGGTCGAAGTCGGTTTTGCCCCTGAGTTCCTCCCCGGTCACGCCCAGCAACCGCGCAAAGGCTTGGTTGGCTGTAATGAAGCGTCCTTCCAGGTCTTTGACGAAAACCACTCCCGGCGAGCCATCAATGATGTCCTGCAGTTGCTTCCGGCTGTGGCGGACCGCCTCTTCCCCCTTCTTTCGGTCGCTGATGTCCAGCCACGCCGAGAGGGCGGCGTCTTCACCCGCGATGGGTAGAATCACCGCTGACAAAAGCGCCGTGAAGGGCTCGCCCGACTTCCTCAGAAGCGTCACCTCCCGGCCGCTGATAGAGCCCTTTCCCCTCAGTTCCTCGGCGTAGCGCGCCCGTTCCTCCAGTGTCGGCCAGGTATGCAGGTCGAAGGTGGACCGTCCGATGGCCTCGTCGCGGCTATGCCCCATCATCGCCTGCCAGACCTCGTTCACATCGATGGTGACTCCGTCCTCGATACGCGTGATCGCCAGGGCAGCCGGGTTGGTGGCAAACGCCTGGGCGAACCTCTCCTCGGAAGCGCGCAGCTTCTCTTGCGCCTGCTGCCGCCGGGCAAGATTGCGATCGATATCCCGCGCACCGGCCACCAGCACGATCAAAAGCAGGCCCGCTCCGCAAGCCATCACCAGGCCCATGCCTCTGGCGGCGGTGGCGGCACGGCGGCTCCGCTCCTCCAGCAGCGACGCGTCCGCCGCCCGCATGGCGGCGATCACATCCCGGATCTGATCCATGATCTGCTTGCCGCGGTCGCTCGCGATAACCTCGAGCGCCGCGGCGGCGGCTCCGCTCCGCTGCAAGTCGATGGTCTCCTTCAACTCCGCCAGCTCGGCGGCGATCGGTGGCCGCAGGGAGGCGATCCGCGCTTGCTGCCCCGGGTCGAGGGTCAGTTTGCGCAGGTCATCGAGCTGACCGGGAATCGCGCGTAAGGCCGTGTTGTAAGGCTCCAGGTAATAATCCCGCCCGGTCAGGATGTATCCTCGCTGCCCCGTCTCGGCGTCCTTCAGCTCCGAGAACAGGGATTCGGTCTTCGACAGGAGCTCGCGCGTGCGAACAGACAGGCTTTCGCGCTCTGCAAACCGGGTCCAGGTCCCAAAAAAGAGCACGCCCTCAATCGCCAGAAGCAGGATCGCGGCGCCCAGCCACAGTTGGTGCGGCTTCACCTTGCCGTTGGTATCGCGGCCTGCCAGGGCCGAGCCGGGCGAGAGGTTCATCTGTTCCCCCGTCTGCCGCAACGCTGGCTCCGCGCGGGCTGCGGAAAGAAGGGGCGCGCGCAAGCGTCCCACGAAAAAGCTGACGATTACGCCCGTCAGGAAGAACAGCGCTAGGCCAGCGCCGCGTTCAAATCCGCGATGGCCAAAGAGTTGCGCGGCTCCAGATAGAACCAATCCACGGCCAGGCTGCTGATCGCTGTAGCCACCAGGCCCGGCCCGCGCCCGCCATAGCGGCTGGCCACAATGATGGCGATTACGAATGCGAGGTAAGGGGCCTGGCTGCCCAGCATGGGATCGAGCGCCATGCGCACGCCCAGCGCCGCGAGGGCCGCCATTCCGGCGCCAGCGTAGCGCAAGACCACCAGTTGGTCCGAGAAGACAGCGGATTTGCCCATGGGAGGCATCGCAATCCTTGGCTATCTTGACTATCGGTGCACATAGCCCAATGAGCGCATTGGGGCCGCCGGATCAAATAATTTAGCACATATGCATCCGAAACTGGCGTCTGGTGTAGGTCTCCTGGCCTGCGCGCGCTTCGCGCGCGGGCTTCCCGAAAAGATCCACGATGCACCAGCGGCCGTCCCGCTGCTGTATGTGCTCCATCGTGAGCGCTGCCACTTCGGACCGGCGCAGGCCACAGCCGAGGAGCACTGCGATGATGGCGCGGTCGCGCATTCCTTTCATGGTGGCGATGTCCGGCGCGTTCAGGAGCGCCTGCGCTTGCCGGAGCGAAAGCCAGTTCCCCAGGCGGACGCCCTTCGATGCCACTCCCTTCACCCGCGTGATCCCGTTGGCCAGCTCCGGCGCCAGCAGTCCGTTGTCGGCTGCTTCCACGGCCAGCTTCCACACCGCTGTGATCCGGACGTTGATCGAGACTGCGCCGAGTCCGCGTGCCTCCAACGCAACGCGCCAGGCGCTGACCGTCGCCTTCGTGAAGCCGGGCCGGGGTTCCTGGACGGACAGCCAGGCGAAGAACTCGTCGAGACCGAGGTTGTATACACGCTTCGTGATCGGGGAGGAGACGCTGTCCAGCACCATCGCCTTGAGCTTCCGCCATTGATTCGTTTGCGGAACCACAATCAAATCATTCATTTAGGACCTCTTAATGGGCAATATCGGTAGTCATTTGGACATTACCTCGGGGCTGCGGGGACATCAAGAGGAATAGGCGTGCCCCGAACAGGTCTTCCGTCGTCATGTTGAGTCGGTGGGCTCAGAATAGGGCGTCTAGGGTATATACTGACCAGAAGCTGGGGGTCCACCTGGAAATTCCCGGCAGAAAATGGACCAGGCATCCTCACCGTCCCTCGTGACACACGCCCCGCTTAAGCAGCTCGCCGAAACGACGCCAGCACGCCTCCTTTCCCTCGATGCCTTTCGCGGCGCCACCATCGCGCTGATGGTACTGGTGAATACGCCCGGCGGGCCAAGCTCCTACGGACCACTGAATCACAGCGCGTGGAACGGCTGGACGATTACCGATACGGTGTTTCCCGCGTTCCTATGGATCGTAGGGGTGGCCATCACCCTATCGCTCGGCAAGCGGATCGCGGCCGGCGCTCCCAAGTCGCGCCTGTTTCTTCAGGTGTTGCGGCGAGCGGGGGTCATCTTTGGCCTGGGTCTCATTGTCTATGCCGCGCCTGATTTCAATTTGTCTACGCAGCGGGTGCTTGGCGTACTGCAGCGAATCGCGATCTGCTACCTGATCGCATCCGCGATCTATCTGACCACGCGCTGGCGCGCCCAGGTCGTCTGGATCCTCGGACTGCTGGTCTCCTATTGGCTGATCATGATGCTGGTGCCGGTACCGGGTCATGGCGCGGGCGATTTGGCAACTGGCCACAACATCGCCAACTACGTGGACCGTGTCGTGCTGGGCGCGCATAATTATGCGGGTACAAAGGATTGGGATCCGGAAGGCCTCATCAGCACTTTGCCCTCGATCGCCACCGTGCTGCTCGGCATCATGGCCGGGCACATTCTGAAATTGAAGCGTGACCTATCCGAGCGCACCACATGGCTGTACCTGGCCGGCAGCATTCTGATCGCCGCAGGGCTTATCTGCAACACGTGGCTGCCCATCAATAAAAAACTCTGGACCAGTTCATTCAGCCTGTTCATGGGCGGCATGGATTTCATCATCTTCGCCGGTTTCGTGTGGCTGATCGATGGCCGTGGGTATCAGCGCTATGCGCGGCCGCTCGTCATCATGGGCATGAATGCTATTGCTGTTTATCTGGCTTCCGAGTTATTGGAAGAAATGCTGAGCTTGATCCACGTCGGCGGCCCGGCAAGTCCGAGCGTTCATGAATGGATCTACCAAACCCTCTTCGCGCCGCTGGCCTCCCCCAGGAACGCATCGCTCGCCTACGCTATCTGCTATGTGCTGCTGATGTACGGGATCGCTTACGGCATGTACAAAAAGAGGTGGTTTCTGAAAGCGTAGACCGAGCGCAGCGTTATGTGGTGATATCGGTTGCCGTCTTGCCAGGAAGATCCCAGTTGCTCAAGTGCCGGCCCAGGTCGATTGTTCCGATCTAGCTCCTTCCGTTTCGCCGGCATGTATGACAGCGCTTGCGCGCTAGTGATTCTACGCTCGCCCACTGCACAGCGTAAGGGCCAATCGGGACGCCCGGTGCCACGGAACATCGCGCACGACATCCGCGTAGCATAGTCTGAGACATGCCACACGAACGGCACGCCGTCATGGCTCGCCTTCTCGAGTGGTGGCGCCAGGCCGATCCCGCGCCGCCTGCCTTTCTGCGCTCCTATCCTGCACGCGAGCAGGCCCGCCGCGAAGCGCACCTCGACCGCTACCTCGAAGCCGTCGAAGCCGAACTTCGCGCCGCGCCGAGGAGTCGGCCGGGGCAGGCCGCAGCGAAAGAGCGATTGACCGCCGCATTCCGCATCTTCGCGCGCCAGGCGCTCGATTTCGAGGACCGCCATCTCGATCTGTTGCTCGACGGCGGCTTCACCGAAACGGGCAGGGAATTCGCCCGCGCCGCCCGCCTCTTCGATCCGTCCATGAGCGCTGGCGATATCTTCCAGGCCAGCCGCAACGCGTGGACGACGAACGTCCTCCAGATTATGCTGGGCCTGCCGGCGCGGCTGACTCCCGCGATTTTCGGGTACAGCATGCTCTACCCCTGTACGGACAACTACCTCGACCACCCAGGCGTTTCGAAAGCCCATAAGCACGCGTTCAACCGGCGTTTCGGGGCTCGCCTGGAGGGAGGGGAGCTTGCGCCCGCCGGGCGGCATGAGGAGAAGGCCTGGGCCTTGGTTAGCCTGATCGAAAGCCAGTACCGCCGCACCGAGTACCCCGAGGTATTTGCCAGCCTGTGCGCCATCCATCGCGCGCAGGAGAGGAGCCTCGATCTACATCGCGCGGCTGGGGCCGGCGCGGGCGACGTCCTCGAAATCATCTTCGAGAAAGGCGGGGCGTCGGTGCTTGCGGACGCCTGGCTCGCCGCGGGCACGCTCACGCCAATCGCGGCCGAGCTTGCTTTCGCCTGGGGCGTCACGCTGCAGCTCGGTGACGATTTACAGGACGTCGCCGCTGACGCCCGGGACGGCATCCGTACGGCGTTCTCCGAGGCGGCGGGACGCGAGCCGCTGGACGCCGCGACCAACCGCAGCTTCCACTTCGGCGCCCGTGTACTGGCGGATCTCGACGGGATCGGTGCGGCCGCGCCACCGGCGATCAAGGAGCTTATCCGCACGAGCCTCTTCATGCTCCTCACTGGGGCCGTGGGCGAAGCGCGGCAGTTCTATTCGGCCGCTTACGTCCGGGAATTGGAACGCCGCTCGCCGTTCACGTTCGAGTTTCTACGAAGCCGCCGCCGCCGTTTCACGCGCAGCCGGGGGATTCTGGAGCGTCTGGTGGGCGCACTCTCGGCATGTGACGCACCGCCGGAGCCGAGCCGCTCCTACGCGCGAGCCGAGCTTTGCGATCTGGCGTAGGTCCGCTCCTTGACGGTCGCGGTTTCGCTACTGACGTGGCTCGTGATCGCGGGTTTCCATTATGGCGCCCGACGCCAGGAGCATGGGGGCCCGGACTTAAGAACTCTGCGACTCCGCCCATGAGTGCCGTCGGCCACTCGCGAAGCGGCCCGCGGAAGGCGGGCTGCACCCGGCTCAGGAGACGGCGTTATTTCGGGTTGAACAATTGCGTTAATGTGGTTGTTGCGAAAAACGACATACCAACCAAACTGACGTCAGAGATCATCACCGCCGCCATCCTCGGATTCGGGGAACAGAAACGACAAATCGACTCAAGGATCATCGAACTGAAGGCAATGTTCTCGGGTGGTCCAGTTGAGGCCACAGCCACGCCGCTAGCGCCAAAAAGAAAGCGCCGGAAGATGAGTGCTGCTGGCCGCGCCCGAAAGTAAAGGGTCGCCGTTCAAGAAGCAGACCGCTGCTGAACACGCCCCCTATTCCTCCAGCGTTTCACGCACGCGCTCCGCAATGACGGCTGGATCGTCATCTATCGCAAACGTCGCAGTGCGCTCGAAACCGTGCGACCCCGTGATGAGCACGCGGAACCCGCCATTGAATGGGTCAGCGGCGATCCAGGCTTCGTGCGGAGCCTTGGTGTGCTTGCCGCCGGCGACGACGGCCGCCTCGATGCGCTTGCGGCGGTGGCCGCGAATCCCTTTGGTGTCGAAGAGCGTGAGCGGCATACGCCTCAATTGTAGCGACCGCAGATGCTCCGTTCCCAAGGGCGTGGAACGATGTCAGTTATTATCGGTGGCCGTTCCAAGTCCGCCTGGGCATAGGCGTAACAGCATCGCCATTTTTTCTCGCATCCGGAAGTGAACCTGAGCGAATGCCTTCTCACCCCGCGTGTGACGCTTTTCGTGAATTGAAACGGGAGCCATTGACTGTACCCTTTTGCTAAGATCGGAAGCGCTCCCCCAAATGTTCTTTGTGTTGGCCGCGGGAATACGGTTCGGCGCGAGAAGCCCAGGAAGGCCAGAAGAACAGGGCAGGCGCCCGTTCTGAAAGACAGCTTCCATACACCGGGAGTTCGGAGATAAGGACACTGACGATGAAAATGCTTAAGAGTTCGATGCCGCGATTCTGTCTGGCGTTGTCTGTCGGAATTGTGCTGCTAGCTCTGATCGGATTGGCCCAAACAGCTCCCGCAGACGGCCCCTACAAGGTTCTGAAGGCTGCCAGAGTGGGCGGCGACGGCGGTTTCGACTATGTGTACGCAGACACCGACGGCCGGCGGCTCTACGTGCCGCGCACCGGCCAAGCGAATCCCCGTATCACGGTGTTCAATCTCGACACCATCGAACCGGTGGGAGAGATTCCCAAGGCCAATGCACGCGGCGCCGCGGTGGATCCGAAGTCACACCACGGTTTCGTCAGCAGCAAGCCGGTGGTCATGTTTGACTCCAAGACGCTGGAGACGATCAAGACGATCGATGTGCAGGGCGGCCCGGACGGCATCCTGTTCGATCCTTACAACGAACGTGTCTGGATCTTCAGTCACGGCCAGCCGAATGCCACCGTCATCGACGCCAAGGATGGCTCCATCGTCGGCACCCTGGATTTGGGCGGCGCGCCGGAGCAGGCCGTGACGGATGGCAAAGGCCATCTGTATGTCGATCTGGAAGACAAAGACCAGATCGCCTCGGTGGACGCCAAGGATCTCAAGGTGACGGCGCACTGGGACTTGGGCGGCAAGGGCGGCGGACCTGGCGGGCTCGCGTTCGACATGAAGAACCAGATTCTCTTCGCTACCTGCCACGAGCCGGCCGTGATGGTGATTCTGAGCAGCGAGGACGGCAAGATTCTGGACGCGCTGCCGATCGGCAACGGCACGGATGGAGCCACGTTCAATCCCGCGACGATGGAAGCCTTCAGTTCGAACTCCGATGGCACTCTAACGGTGATCAAAGAAGTTAGCAAGACCACGTTTGTGGTCGAGCAGAATCTGAAGACCATGACGCGCGCCAAGACGCTGTCGCTGGATGCCAAGACGGGCCGCATCCTGCTGATCGCAGCCGAATACGCTCCGCCTCCGTCTCCTCCGCCGGCGCCTGATCCGACCAAGAAGGGCGGCGGACGTGGCCGGGGTCGACCAATGGTCCCGGATTCGTTCACCGTGCTGGTAGTCGGCAGGTAGGGCAGATTTCAAACGGCGGAGCCGATTTCACGGCACCCTCATCGAAGGAAGCGTTTGCAGCGCAGGTCGCCGTTCAACCAAGAAGCCGCTGCACGACGGCCAGTCTTTGGCCTAGCGTTA
>JBEKXZ010000063.1:0-18328 GCA_049511495.1 Bryobacteraceae bacterium
CAAGCCTACGGCTTCCGCAACTTCGAAAACTACAGACTCAGAGTGAAGGTGTTATGTTCTTAGAAAGGCTTGGGATCGGGGTCTGCCCCCGTTTTTGGCGTAGAGCCGAAAGGCTTGGGATCGGGGTCTGCCCCCGTTTTTGGCGTAGAGCCAGAAAACATGGTAGCGCTAACGGGAATCGAACCCGTATTTAAGCCTTGAGAGGGCTCCGTCCTAACCGTTAGACGATAGCGCCACGCGGGCAGAATTCCATCCTATCAGAATCCGGGCCGGACGCGACACACTTAGGTTTCGCGCAACGCGCATTGCGGCTCGTTCGCCACGTCCTATTCTAAGCGTCTCGCCGATCTCCGCTGTCCGATCGCTCTCGCGGGATAATGGAAGAGCTATGCGGCGGCTGCCTCTCCTCTTCCTGCTCCCCTGCCTCCTCGCCGCCGAGGATCACTGGATCAAATTCACTGCGGGTCCGTTCGAGGTGTTGACGGGCGCCGGCCAGCGCGGCCGTGAGACGCTGGTTCGTTTCGAGGAGTTCCGCCACGCCCTGGGCGAGGTGGTGGGGGAAACCGACCTCCAGATGCCGCAGCCGGTGCGCATCCTGCTTTTCAAGAACGCGCGCGGGTGGATCACGAACGATCCCATCATCCAGGGCCGCAACTGCTACGCCATCGTGCTGGAGGAAAAGGTCCCTGTTTCGCCGGCTGTCTGGAGCGATCTGACTCGCCTGTTTCTGGCGGCCAACACGGCACAAATGCCGCCGGCCTTCGAGCACGGCCTCGTCGAGTTCTTCTCCACCTTCGATGTCAAAGGCATTCAGATCGCCGTGGGTGCGCCGCCACCCCAGCCGGATCTGGATTGGGCCCGCATCCACCTGCTGGTCACCGCCCCGGAATTCTTCGGACGCCTCAAAGTGCTGCTATACAACCTGCGCAAGGGCGTGGATGAGGACCCGGCTTATCGCAACGCCTACGGCAAATCCGCCGCGGAAATCGAGGCGCTGGTCCGGCGGCATTTCGAGGCCGGCAATTTTCAACCCGGCACGATTTCCAGTTTGCCGATGGCGCCGAAGGATTTCATCGAACGGACCGTCTCCGATTCCGACGCCCGCCTGGCCCGTGCGGACCTTCTCGTCCAGGATTCGTCCGCCGCCGAGTACGAGGCCCTCCTGCACGCCCACGTGAAAATCGCGGAAGCCGAAGAGGGCCTGGGATTGCTGGCCCTGCGCGATCACCGCACGGACGAGGCCCGCCGGCATTTCTCCGCCGCGATGGCTGCGGGCAGCACCGGCGCGCGATGCTACATCGAGTACGCCAAACTCGAGCCGGACAACGCCAAGGCGACGCAGGCACTGCTGCGTGCCGCCCAAATCAATCCAAAACTCGACGAGCCATTCGCGCTGCTGGCCGCGCGCGATACCGATCCCGGCAAGCGCGCCACGCGCTGGAAGGCCGCCGCCGAACGCAATCCGCGCAATCCTAGCTACTGGAAAGCGCTGGCCGAATGCTACCTGGCCGACCACAACTACGCGGAAGCTGCCAAGGCGTGGAGCGCCGGTGAGCAGGCCGCCACCGATCCCGCGGAGCGCGAGCGCATGCACCAGGCGCGCGTTGCGATTGAACAACAGCGCACGGATTACGAGGCCGCCGAGCAGCAGCGCCAGGCCGATGAGGACGCCCGGGCGCTCGCTCAGCTCAAGCAGCAGGCGCTCGCCAACGTGCACGCCCTCGAAGCCAAGTATAACGATGGCTCCGCTAAGCCAGCCCAAAAGCCCGTTCCGTGGTGGGACGGCCCCACCCCCGGCGGCAAGATCCACGGCATGTTGAAACAGGTGGACTGCCTCGGATCGCAGGCGCGTGTTGTGGTCGAAAGCGACGATCACAAGACCGTCAAATTGCTGGTCGCCGATTCCGCCAAGGTGGCGATTCTGGGAGCCGGCGTCGAGACCTTGGGCTGCGGCCGGCAGACGCCGCGCCCGGTATCCATCGCATATTTCCCCAAACCCAACGCCCGGCTGGGCACTGCCGGCGAGGTGGCCACCATCGAATTCCAGTGACCCAGTCCGATGACGCGGCGCCCGCCCGCTGGCTGCCGCTGGCCGTCTTCCTGCTCTCTTCGGCCATCAACTATCTCGACCGCCAGTCGCTAGCCACGCTGGCCCCGCTGGTGCGCACCGAGTTTCACCTGTCGAACGCAGACTACGGGCTGATCCTCGCCGCGTTCTCGATCACATATGCCGCCAGCGCACCTCTGGCCGGAATGCTGATTGACCGCACCGGTCTCAACCGCGTCATCGGCGTCGCCGTTGGCTTGTGGTCGTGCGCGGGGATCGCTACCGGCCTGACTCATGGATTCACCGGCCTGCTGGGCTGCCGGGCGACGCTCGGCATCGGCGAAGCGGCCGGCTTTCCCGCGGCCGGCAAAGCCATTCGCCAATACCTGCGCCCCGCCGAACGGGCCCTCGGCAACGCCCTGAACCAGGCCAGCGTCAGCCTGGGAATGGTGCTGGCTCCGCCCGTGGCGACGTGGATTGCCCTTCAGGCCGGCTGGCGCGCCGCATTCGTCGCGACCGGGGTCCTCGGCCTGCTGTGGATCCCGATCTGGAACTGGGCGGCGCACCACGGCGGTCGCGCGCAGCCTCTCAAAGCCGAAACCGCCGAAGCTGTCCACCTGCTGCGCGACCGGCGCCTGTGGGCCTTCGTCCTCGCCAACGCTCTCAGCATGATCGGCTACTCGCTCTGGACCAACTGGACTACGCTTTATCTTGTGGATGTGCATCGCCTGACCGTCGCTCAAGCCGCCTGGTATGCGTGGATTCCGCCGTTGGCCGCCACGTTGGGAGGATTCGCCGGCGGCTGGCTGTCCCTGCGTTTCATCCGCCGCGGCGCGCCTCTGCCGCGCGGGCGTTTCCGCGTGTGCCTGCTGGCCGGCGTGGTGGCGCTGGTCACCGCCGCGGTGCCTGCTGCGCCCACCGCCGCCTGGGCCGCCGCCGGAATCTCGCTCAGCATCTTTGCCGTGGCCGCTTTCAGCGTGAATATGTACACGCTGCCGCTGGATGTATTCTCCGGCGCTCAGGCGGCCTTCGCGGTCTCCTGTCTGGTGGCTTCCTACGGCGCGGTGCAAGCCGTCGTCTCGCCCGCATTCGGCCGTCTCATCGATTTGTACGGCTACGCGCCGGTCACCGCCATCGCGGCAGTCACGCCGCTGGCGGCTTCAGCGGTCCTCTGGAGCACGAGGTCGATAGAGTGAAACAGCGGCTCAAGCGCTGGATCTTCGGCCTGCTCGGCAAAGAGCCCGAAGCCGTGGTGGTGACGTTTGCGACCGGCGACGCCGAACTGTGCCGCCGCATGGTGGAGGAAGTGCGCGCCCTGGTGCCCGATCGGCGTCACTTTGTGGCGACCGAAGCCAACTGGCCCGAGCTGCGGCGCGAGTTGCGGCGCTACCGCATCGGACTCGCCCCGGTGATGCTGACGCGCCAGCCGAGTGCCCTGCGCCGCGCGGCATACCGGCTGGCGCCGCGGAAGATCCTGGCTTACAACTCGCGGCTGGAGCGCCATCACCTGCGGCCCAGCCTGGCGTCGTTTCTGTTCTGGCGCGGCGTGCCGCTCGACCGCATCTACCTGCGCCCGTGGTGGTGGCCCTGGCCGAAACGCGAACGCACGGTCACGCCCGTGGGCGATCGCGTGCTCGAAGGGCGACCCTGTTCGGCGGAGCGCCGCCGTGTCGCCGTACTCTCGCCTTACTTCCCTTACCCGCTCGCGCACGGCGGCGCGGTGCGCATCTTCAACCTGCTGCGCGAGACCGCCCGCGAGTTCGATATCGAGCTGTTCGCCTTCACCGATGACGATACCGAGCCACCGGCCGCCCCGGTTCTCGAGTTCTGCGCGCGCGTGGTCCTGGTCACCAAGCCGCGCTACCGCGAGCCGCGCTGGTCCACGCTGCTGCCGCCCGAGGTCCACGAATTCCGCTCGCCCGCCATGCGGAACTCGATCGCGCGCGAGCGCGCCGCCTTCGGCTTCGAAGCGCTGCAGGTCGAATACACGCAGCTCGCCGAATACCTCGGCGACGCGCTGGTGGAACACGATGTCACCTTCGATCTGTTCGCCCAGATCGCGCGCCGCGAGCGGACTCTTGCCGCCTGGTGGGACTGGTTTCGGTGGCGCCGCTTCGAAACCCGCGCCGTCCGCGCCGCGCGGCGCGTGGTCACCATGTCGCCCAAGGATGCTGAGATGCTGGGCCCGAAGGCTGGGGCGGTGGTGATCGAAAACGGAGTCGATCTCGACCGCTTTCAGCCGGCTCCGGAAACGCCGGGTAAGCGCCTGCTGTTCATCGGCTCTTTCCGCCACTTTCCCAACGTCGCCGCATACCGTTTCTTCACCGAACGCGTTTGGCCGTTGTTGCGCGACAAGTTCCCGCAAATGGAGCTGACCGTGGTTTGCGGCCCCGATCATCTCACCTATTGGCGCGCCTTCGCCGAAACGCCCGAACCGGCCGCGGACCCGCGCATCCGCCTGCTCGGATTCATCGCCGACGTCCGCCCGCTCTATCGGGAAACCAACCTCATCATCGTGCCCACCACCGTCTCCGCCGGAACCAACGTGAAGGTCCTCGAAGCCATGGCCATGCAGCGCGCCGTGGTCTCCACCACTTCCGGCTGCGCCGGCCTGGGTTTGCTCGATCGCCACAGCGTCTGGATTGGCGATACGTCGGCATCCTTCGCTGCAGCCATCGCCACACTCATCGCCGACCCCGCCCGCCGCGCGCAGCTCGCCCATGCCGCCTTCTGGCACGCCACACGCAACTTCGACTGGCAGGCTATCGGGGAAAAGCAGAGGGGCCTGCTGCGGGAGTTGCTGAAGCGGCCGTAGGCACGGCTATACTGTTGGCAGGTGGATCAAACTACCTTTCAATGCTCTTGTTGTGGTGAGAGCCTTTACGGCCCACCGCTGGCATGGCATTTCGATGCGCCGGACGCTTGGTTGTCGCTCCCTACGGGCGATCGGGAGAAGCGGGGCGAGCTCTCTTCCGACCAGTGCGTAATAGATGGCCAGCATTTCTTCATCCGCGGCCTCGTCGAGATTCCTACCCTCGACGGCGACGGGCCGTTTGCATGGGGTATATGGGTCTCTCTCAGCAACGCGAATTTCGAGCGCGCCTGTGAACTCTGGCAAGATCCAGAGCGGGTCAACGAGCCTGCTTATTTCGGATGGTTCTGCAACTCCGTTCCCGGATACCCTGAGACCCTGCACCTGAAAACGGCAGTTCATTCCCGGGATGTTGGCCTGCGGCCATACGTCGAACTCGAAGCTACGGATCACCCGCTTGCAGTGGAGCAAAGGAACGGAATCACCAGGGCTAGAGTCAGGCAAATCGCAGAACAGATGCACCATCACACCGCTAGCGGAGGCGCGTGAGCCCCGGCGCCCTCGCGCCGCCCGCCTACCATTCGCAAATCGAACCGAGCCCCTACTCAACCGCCGCTCCCGCTTTGCGGAGAGCTTCCTCGACGGCTTCTTTCCCCCAAGCGCAGCTCACGAACAGCTCCTGCCGCGCGCCGGCACTCAGCGCAATCGCTTTCCATCCGTTTTGCGTCGGCACCGTTACCCGCACGCGCACTCTGCCCTTGGCATCGCGCACCGGCCGGATCACGCCCGGAATCACGGAGCGGATTTCCGGGTTCGCGCGCAGCAGTTCTTCGAGCACCGCGCGCACACCGTCGATGATGCTGTGCTCGACCTTGAGGCGGTCATGGGCTGTCCTCAGGCGCATTTGGGGTTCATCGGCGATGTCTTGTGGGGCAGCTTGGCAAGCTGCTGGCGATTGCCAATCGGCACGCGCGGCGATTGGCCGGGGGATTTCATTCTGCCCCACACACCCCTTCCGCACGCAGCGGTATTCACGCCCATCCCTCGCCGCCGCGCAGCGGCACGAAGCGGCACAGCGTGGATACCCGGCAATCGATTTTTCCGCCATGCCGGTGCACCACGCGCAGCTCCTGATCTTCGAACTCGCCGACCGGAATCACCAGCCGTCCCGGATCGCGCAATTGACCAAGCAGCGCCGCCGGCACGTCCGGTGCGCCAGCCGCCACCGAAATGGCGTCATAGGGCGCTAGCGGCGCATATCCCAGCGATCCATCGCCCGTAATCACCTCGATGTTGCCATCGCGGCCGATGCGCCGCAGGTTGTACCGCGCCAGGTCGGCCAGCTCCGGAAGAATCTCGAGCGAAATCACGCGGCGACCAAGCGCTCCCAACACCGCCGCCGCGTATCCGCAGCCGGCGCCCACTTCGAGCAGCGTCTCGGTTCCGTCCAGTTCCAGCTCCGCCGCCATCAGCGCCGTCATGTAAGGCTGCGAAATCGTCTGTCCGTACCCGATCTCGACCGGCGCGTCGCCGTACGCCGCGATCCGCGATTCCAGCGGCACGAATTCCTCGCGCGGAATCTCGCCCATCGCTCGAAGCACACGCGCATCGTGGATGCCGCGCCGCCGCAGTTGCTTCTCCACCATCCGCTGGCGCTCGCCGGCCCAATCTGGGATCACGTTTCGGCCTCAACCTTATAATAGCGATGATGCCTCATCAGATCACGCTGATCCCGGGCGATGGCATCGGACCAGAAGTCGCCGATGCGACCGCCCGCGCGGTGGAGGCGGCGGGCGCCAGCATCGAATGGGAACGCGTCGATGCCGGGGCGCGCGCGTTGGCCGAGCAGGGCCAGTTGCTGCCCGACGACGTTTTCGCTTCGCTCGAAATGACGCACGTTGGGCTGAAGGGCCCCACCACCACCCCCATCGGCGGCGGCCATCAAAGCATCAATGTCGTCCTGCGCAAGAAACTGGGGCTCTACGTGAACTTCCGCCCGGTCCTCACGCTGCCCGGCCTCAAAACGCGTTTCGACGATCTCGCGCTCGATATCGCCATTTTCCGCGAGAACACCGAAGATCTTTACGCCGGCCTGGAGCACGAGGTGGTTCCCGGCGTGGTGGAGAGCCTCAAAATCATCACCGAAAACGCTTCTTTGCGGATCGCGTGCGCGGCCTTCCAGTTCGCCCGCCGCGAAAGCCGCAAAAAGGTCACCGCCATCCACAAGGCCAACATCATGAAGCTCAGCGACGGCCTGTTCTTGAAGTGTTGCCGCCAGACTGCCGCGCAGTTCCCCGAAATCGCGTACGACGAGCTGATCGTGGATAACGCCTGCATGCAGCTCGTGATGCGCCCGCAGATTTTCGACGTACTGGTGCTGCCAAATCTGTATGGCGACATTGTCTCCGATCTCGCCGCCGGCCTTGTGGGCGGCCTTGGCATCGTACCCGGCGCCAACATGGGCGATCACCACGCCATCTTCGAGGCCGTCCATGGCACCGCCCCCGATATCGCCGGCAAGGGCCTGGCGAATCCCACAGCCCTGATGCAATCCGCCGTGCTGATGCTGGCCCACATTGGTGAGCGGGATGCCGCCAAACGAGTCAAGCGCGCCATCGCCCAAGTTTACGCGGAGGGCAAACATCTCACCGGCGACGTCGGTGGCAGCGCCGGAACCGCCGAATTCACCGAGGCCGTAGTGCGCCATATCGCCGGCAGTGCGTAGCGGGCAGTCGTAAGAAGACCTAAGAGAATCTTAGCCACAGAGAAACACAGATGAACGCAGATACGTTGTTTGAGTTTTATTCGTGTTCATCTGTGTTCATCCGTGACGCGAAATCCCCGGGGTGCGGCAGCACAACCTTCAACCGGACGCGCCGGCTGGTGCCGGTCTAGTATGATGGCTTTATAATGACCGAGCGGGAATCGTTGGTCGCTTCTCCGGCTGGAATCCCGCCCCGCGTTGTCCCCAGGTTCGACGAACTCGAAGCGGCGCTCGGGTCGGCCATTCGCGGCAAGCCGGAAGTCATCCGGTTTTCGCTGGTCTGCCTGCTGGCGCGCGGCCATCTGCTCATCGAAGACGTTCCCGGCGTGGGCAAGACCACTTTGGCGCAGGCCCTGGCGCGCGCCATCGCGTGCAGCTTCCACCGCCTGCAGTTCACCAGCGACATGCTGCCCAGCGACGTGCTCGGCGTCACCATCTATAACTTTCAGTCGGAAGCGTTCGAGTTCAAACCGGGTCCCATCTTCACCAACTTCCTGCTGGCGGATGAAATCAACCGCACCACGCCGAAGACGCAATCCGCTCTGCTCGAAGCCATGAACGAGAGCCAGGTGACCATCGACGGACGGCCCCACTCGCTGCCGCGCCCGTTCATGGTGATCGCCACGCAGAACCCGGTCGAGCATCACGGCACTTACCCGCTGCCGGAATCGCAACTGGACCGCTTCTTCATGCGGCTGCGCATCGGTTACCCGGAGCGGACGAGCGAGCGCGAGATCGTGCGCCAGTCTGGCGCCACGCTGCCCGAAGCGGGCCCGAGCGGCCTGGTGGCGGAAGATATCCTGCGCCTGCAGGACGCGGCGCACGGCGTCCTCGTCGAAGACGCAGTAGTGGATTACATCCTCGCTATCGTCGAGCAGACCCGGCATCACGAATCGCTGGCGCTCGGCGTGAGCCCGCGCGGCTCGCAGGCGCTCTATCGGGCGGCGCAGGCGCTGGCATTGCTCGAAGGCCGCGACTACGCGACGCCGGACGACGTGAAGCGGCTGGCCGTTCCCGTCTTCGCCCATCGCGTGGTTATCGACACGCGCAACACCCTGGTGGAGCGCCGGCTCGAAGCGGGCGAGCGTATCATCGAGCAAATTCTCACCCAGGTGGAAGTCCCCCTGTAGAGACACGCCTTTATGAAGACTGCCATCATCGGCCTGCCCATCACGGGCAAGACCTCTCTGTTCGCCATTCTCACCGGCGTCCATCACGAAACCCGGATGGGATCGACCGCCGTGCGCACCGGCGTCGCCAAAGTCCCGGACGCGCGCCTGGAGGCGCTCGGCCGCCTCTTCGAGCCTCCCAAGGTCACCCACGCCACGGTCGAATACGTGGACATGCCCTCGATCTCGCGGGAAAGCCTGCGCGACCCCGCTTACCTCGCCAGCCTTCGTGTGGGCGACGCTTTTGCCCACGTGCTGCGCCTGTTTGAAGATGAAACCGTCCCGCACGAAAAGGGCTCGGTGGATCCGCTACGCGATCTCGAAGACGTCGAGACCGAACTCATCCTCAGCGACCTGGTGGTGATCGAAAAGCGGCTGGAACGGCTGGACAAGGATCGCAAGAAGATCAAGAATCCCGAGCTGGATCGGGAATTCGATCTGCTGGTGCGGTGTCAGGCCGCGCTCGAACAGAACCAGCCGCTGCGCCAACTCGAACTCGACGCCGACGACGAGAAGCGCATCCGCGGCTTTCAGTTCCTCTCGCGCAAGCCAGTGCTCTATGTGTTGAACTTGGGCGAAGGAGACGCCGCCAGGATGCACGAACGCGAGCGCGAATTTCGCGAGGGCCCGCTCGCCGGACGCGCCCATACCGCAGTGACTGCGGTATGCGGCAAGATCGAGGCTGAGTTGGCCGAGTTGCCGCCCGCCGAGCAGGCCGACTACCTGGCCAGCTACGGTCTCAAGGAATCCGGCCTCGAGCGGCTGATTTCCGCCACCTATTCGCTGCTCGGCCTGATGAGCTTCCTCACCGCCGGAGAAGACGAATGCCGCGCCTGGACCATCCCTATGAACAGCCACGCCATCAAGGCCGCCGGCGCCATCCACTCCGATTTTGAAAAGAAGTTCATTCGCGCCGAAGTGGTGAACTGGCAAGCGCTGGTGGATCACGGCGGCTATGCCGGTGTGCGCGAAAAGGGTTTGCTGCGCCTGGAGGGCAAGGAGTACCTGGTCAAGGACGGCGACGTCCTGGTAATTCGCCACAGCTAGCGCCGCGGTGGCCTTCGCGCCCCTCGTCGCGGAGATGACCGGCTTGGACGTCTCTACCGATACCCGCGCTCAGCGGTAGCGGTACAGCGTGAAGCGCTGGATGCCTTCCTTATGAGTGCGTGATTGGGGTACGGGCGCCACACCTTGCGGGGGCCATTTCAGCTCCAGGCAGTCCCCCTCTATGGTATCGTCGCCGGCCAGCCGCCGCCCGGGAACCCAGCGGCCATTAACAAAAGTGCCTTCTTCCACGGTCTCCAGTCCAACCAGCGGGGGCCCCGGTGTGTTCGGAGAAAAGGCGATGCTTACGCCGAAGCCGGCCGCGATGTACTCGTCCGGCCCCGTCGCAATGAAAATTGCCCCAGCGAGCGTCGGGGGCGCCGGTGGTGCTGCCCCAGGCCTAGCTCCCAAGGGCCTCAAAAACGCGACCTCCAGCGTGTAATTCCCCAGTTGGATCTTCTGCGGCGGGTCCTTCGGTTCCAGCAGGACGGCGGACATCGTGCCGTTGCCTTGGTGCTGCACAATCAGCGGCGCCAATTGCGCGATCAGGTCATAGCCGCTCATCAGATCGTAGTCGGGAGTCAGCCGCCTGTCGATTCCCCCAGCCATCGGCGAGAAACCGATCGCATCATGGCGTCCGAAGGCGTAGAGGACTCTGGCCGCACCTTCCAGCCCACCGACCGTCTCGGGTATCCAGAGCGGATTCCCGGATTGGGTGAACCGTGCGCACATCATCACGAAGTCGAAGCCGTAAACGTCGACACCCAATATGTCGATTCGCGGCGCCCCGGCTCTCCAGACGTCCATCGCGTCCGGCATGGGGCCGCCGCTTTGTCCGCCTCTGACCGGCGCAGGCGCCGTCCCAAATCCGGATTGCGGGCAGTTCGTGAACATCGGTATCGGGTATTCGGCTTTGCCCGCCTCGACCACCCGACCGACGTAGCGCGCAAAGTACCAAGCCATGAAGATTTCCTCCGTAGGCCGGCCCTTGCCGAACACTTCTTCCCAGGTCCCGGACGTTTTGAAGCCGGCCTTCTCCCACACCTTGCGAAGCACCGGAATCAGGGTATCCTTGTGCTGCTGAAGGTAGTCCATCAACTCCTTCGGAACCGGCCCCTCGAAAGCCTTGTTGGCCAAGGGCGAGCGGTCGCGGGTGTCCCCCTGCATGCCCACTTCGTTCTGCACCTGGATCATGATGATCGTATGCTGCTGTCCGTCCACGGCCTTGACGTGCCGCATCATGGCCGCAAAGGCGCGCGCATCCGCGTCCCGCGTGGCATCGCCGAAAGGGCTGAGCAGTTCGATGCTCCTACTGCCCGGGAGCTGGACGCGCGGCTGCCCCGCTTCTCCTCCGAACACCGGCCAGGTGCCCCCTACAATCTGGGCGCGCGGGAACCGCTCGAAATCCCTCTTTACCCAGCTCGGCGGGTAGCTGGACTGCCCGTTCTTCCAGGTTGCGAACCACAAAAGCACGAGACGCAGGTTGTGACTGCGTGCATCCCGGATGATGCCGTCCAGCACACTGAAGTCGAACTTTCCTTCCTGTGGTTCGATCTGGGCCCAGGAAACGCCCGCCAGGACGGTGTTGACTTTCGCCTCGACAATCTTGGGCCATGCCGGCTTCATGTACTCGACGCTGGTGGCGCCGTTGTTGCTCAACTCTGCCGCCAGCGCCAGGAACGGCTTGCCGTCTACGATCAATTGGGTGGCCGTGCCCTGCTTCCGCAAGTGAGGGATGTCCGAAGCAGAGGTGTCCGGGGCCGATCTGCTGGTGCTCTGGCTCGCAGCGAAGGCGAGAGCACACATAAGAGTGCAGCAAAACAAGATTCGCAGTTTCATTATTATCTCCTTTGCAGTTCTCACAAGCCCATGCCGCCCGCCGGCTTATGCCCTCGTAGTAATGGCGACGCTGCTTGATTTGAGCCCGGGCGAAGTCGCCGTGAGTTGAATCCGGCCCGGTTTGGCCGTCGATTGCACGATGGCCAGGCACCGCCCCTGAAACACTTTCCTGCGTTTGCCCTTGAAATCCTCGTGACTCACCGGATCTCCGTTGTCCAGCCCTATGATCTTGCCCTCGCCTTGAATCTCGAAGGCGACCTCATTATCCGCCACCGGCACTGCCCTACCCTGCGCGTCGAGTATCTTAACCGTGACGTGAGCGACGTCCCGGCGGTCTGCCACTATGGCGTCCCGGTCCACGGAGAGTCCAATAGCGGCCGGTTCCTCCGCGGTTGTGACCTCGGCCTCGGCGACCACCTTCCCGTCCTTGGTGCCCACGGCTTTCAGCGTGCCCGGTTCATAGGGCACAGTCCATGCTAGGTGCAGATCCAACGTGGTCTCGGGGGCTCTGCTGCGACCGCCAGGGTTCCCGCGTCCCACGCGCGGGGACCAATAGCCCTTCGCCCCGAAGGACTTGCCGTTCAGAAACAGCTCTACCGAGTCGCAGTTCGTGTAGCAGAGTACCGGTATGACTTCTCCTTCCTTGCCCTTCCAGTTCCAGTGAGGGAACACGTGGACCATCGGCTTACCGGTCCACTGACTCTGATAGAAATAGTAACCGTCCTTTTCGAAGCCGCAGGTATCCATCTCTCCACAGTTCGCGGCCTTCGCAGGCCACGCGGACCCGCCCAGGTAGTCGATACCTGTCCACATGTGGTCGCCGCACACGTAGTCGTAGGTCTTAGTGAACTTCCACAACTGCTCGATATCAGGCCTTGTACAGTCGATGCCGCCCCGCTCCGGCTCATCTCGCGCGGGAGCGCCAATCGCCATGTTCGGGTTCTCCGTGCCGATGAACCTTCTCTCTGGGAACGCCTGCCGCTCGGCACTGTAGTATTTTCCCGTCTCGCGCTCCACATAGTTGTAGCCCACCACGTCCAGAAGTTCGAGGAACTCTTGCAGCGTTGAGACTCCACGTCCGCGGGCGATCCTCTCGCAAGCCGCGGTGACGAGCCGGGAAGGATCCTCTCTGTGAAAGATCTCGACCAGTCTCCTGAGAGTCTCGACTCCTGCCGGGACAACTTGGTCGGGGATCTCATTGCCCGCACTCCACAGCACGACAGAAGCGTGGTTCCGGTCGCGATCGACGAAGCTCGTTACGTCCCGCTCCGACCATTCCTCGAAGTAGATCGGGTATCCGTAGGTGACGCCGATGTAGCCTGCCATCTGGTGCTTGGCAATCTTCCACTCGTCGAAGATCTCATCCATCACCATGAGGCCAAGCCTGTCGCAGAGGTCCATGAAGTCCGGCGAATAAGGATTGTGAGTGGTCCGGATGGAGTTGCAGCCCATGGCCTTCAACTTCTCCAGCCGCCGTTCCCAAACCCGCTCGGGCACCGCCGCTCCCACCGAACCCCCGTCGTGGTGCAGGCACACGCCGTTCAGTTTCACCTGCTTGCCGTTCAGCAGGAATCCCTTGTTCACGTCGAACTCAATCCTTCGAATCCCCAGAACTGTGTCGTACTCGTCGACAACCCGGTCCCCTTCCTTCACCGTGCTGCGCACCTTATAAAGATAGGGATTGTCCGGCGACCACAAGTTCGGCCTGAGCACCGGTATCTGCTGCACGAACTCGTATTCTCCGCCCTTCGCTGCGATGGTCTGGCTCGCCATCGCGATCGACGTGCCTGTCCCGCCGGTCTGGACCAGTTTCCCATCCCGGTCCAGTATGCTTGTGACTAGCGTGCACTCGGCGTCGCTCCCTCCTTCATTCTGAACCTTGGTCTTGATTTCGACGATGGACGACTCCGCTGCAACTTCGGGGGTTGTGACGAACGTGCCCCAGTAGGCGACGTGCATCTTGTTCGTAACCAGCAGCCAAGTGTGCCGGTAAATTCCGGAGCCCGAGTACCAGCGGCAGTTGGGCTGATGGGAGTTGTCTGCCTTCACCGCAATCACGTTGTCGCCGCCAAACTTCAGGTGGGGAGTGAGATCGTAACAAAAACCGATGAAACCGTTCGGCCGTTTGCCGAGGTACTGACCATTGATCCACACTTCGCTGAGCTGATACACGCCGTCGAACTCGATGACGACCTTTCTGTCCCTGTAAGATTCGGGGATGCTGAAGCGCTTCCGGTACCAGCCGATACCCGTGGGCAAGAGTGCAAACGCAAACGCCGGAGACGGCTGCTCACTGAAGGGCCCCTCGATGCTCCAGTCATGAGGCAGATCCACGTCTCTCCAGCTCGCGTCCGCGAAATTCGGCTGCTGCGCGCCTGGCGCATCCCCCTTAAAGAACTTCCAGCCAAAGTCGAAGCTGTCCCGCACTCGGGCCGCGCCGCTGTCGCCCGCCGGCTGCGTTTGCGCGTCTGCCTGGCCCGCGGAACCCAATGCCGCCAGGATGCCAGCCGCCCCAACTGCCTGCCCCAGTAAACTGCGCCGGCTTAGAGAGTCCTTCGACCCACTCTCGTCTTTCATCATCGTCCCCCTAACGAAGTGCACCTTCCCTGTTATCAGTTCTCGGTTACATCGATCGTCTTGTCCAGACGAAGATCGGCCGACGAGGCCCCGACCATGATCTTGAGCTTATCGTCCTCCACTACCCAGCTCTGCTTGGCCGGGTCCCAGTAGGCTAGGTCCGAGCCCTTCAGTGGGATCTGCACCGTCTGCGACTCGCCCGGCTTCAAGGTGATCCTCTTGAATCCGCGCAGTTGCTTGATAGGCCGCTCGACGGCGGAGCCCACGTGCTGCACGTACATCTGTACAACCTCGTCGCCCAGCCGCTTGCCGCTGTTTTGTACCGTCACGCTCACCGTGACCTGTCCCTTGCCGCTGACGGTCTGCGCACTGGTGCGGAGATTGGAATACTTGAAGGTTGTGTAGCTCAGACCATAGCCGAACGGATAAAGCGGCTGGCCCTTGAAATACATGTAGGTCCGGCCTTTGCGGATGTTGTAGTCCATCATGTCGGGCAGGTCGTCCACGGATTTGACCCAGGTTTGCACCAGCCGGCCGGCAGGATTGTAGTCGCCAAACAGCACGTCGGCCAGCGCGTTGCCTTCTTCCTGGCTGGAATGCGCCATGTAGACGATGCCTGGCACGTTCTCCTGAATGGTGTTGATGGCGTATGGAAAACTCGCCTTCAGCACGACGATGGTCTTCGGGTTAGCTTTGAAAATCTGATTCACCAAATCCAACTGTTCCTTGGGCAGATCGATTTCCTTGCGGTCGACGCCTTCCTTGCCTTCGGATGGAAGGCAACCCCGGCCAAAGCCTGCCCCGCACGTCGGGTTGTTGCCGACAAACACAATCGCCACGTCGGAGTCGGCCGCTATGTTGCTTGCCATCCGGTTGTTGCTGTTGTCGCGCACGTAGCGCACATGCACGGTGGGCCCCACCTTGGCCCTGATGCCCTCGACGGGGGTCACCGCGTAAGGCAGGGTGCCGGCGTACCAGTCCGGGAACACTTCATTGCCGCTGCCGCCGATGACGGCGATGGAGTGGATGGTGGTCTTGTTGAGGGGAAGAATGTTCTTCTCGTTTTTCAGCAGCACGATGGACTTATCGGTCACCAACCGCGCCAGGGCCTTGTGCCGCGGGCCGTACCAGGGTTCCTCCTTGCCCGTAATGGCGCTGTAGGGAACCAGCGCCGGCGGATCGAATTCTCCCAGGCGCATCCGCATCCGCAGGTTGCCTTTGACCCGGTCCACGATATCAGCCTCGGTGAGGAGGTTCTTACTGAGCGCGTCCTTAACGTAGCCGGCGTGCTGGTCGAGGAAAACAGTGACGCCGGCCTTGACCGCCATGGCCGCCGCCTCGGGCAGGCTGGCAACAACCATCTGGGAGCGCATCAGGTTGGGCATGCCGCCCGCATCGGTGCAGATCATGCCGTCGAATCCCCATTCCTTCATCACGATGCTGCGCAGGATGGGATGCGCGGTGCAGGGAGCGCCGTTGAGGACGTTGTAAGCCACCATGAAGGACTGGGCGTGGCCTTCCGTAATCGCCTTCTGGAAAGGCACCAGGAAGTACTCCCTCAGGTCGCGCTCATCCATGACGGAGTTGCTTCTTGTCCGGTGCTCCTCGTTGTTGTTGGCTACGAAGTGCTTGAGGGTCGCGGCCACCTGGATGTACTTGGCGTTGTCGCCCTGCAAACCCTTGACGATGCCAATCGCCAGGGAGCCGTCCAGGAACGGGTCCTCGCCGTACGACTCCTCGTTACGTCCCCAGCGCGGTTCCCGCCCCACGTCCACCATAGGCGCCCGGATAGCCAGGCCGACACGCTTTCCGTCGGTTTTCACATTGTAGATCCGCGTTTCGTATCCTACCGCGGCGCCCATTTGCCGGAGCAGATCCGGATCCCAAGTGGAAGCCATCCCGATGTCCTGCGGAAACTGCGTGGCCGTGATACTCCCTCCGCCCGCCCAACCCAGGCCGTGCAGGCCCTCGGTGAAGTTGGTGAAGCTCTTGATGCCGAGACGTTCGATGGCCGGCGCCGTCTGACCCAAGAAAGCGATCTTCTCGTCCAAGGTCATCAGGGAGACCAGGTTGTTCACCCGCTCCTCGAGCGGCAGCTTGGGATCGCGGAATGGATCGGCAGCCGATAGCGCTCCGGCCAGAGTCAGAGTTAGGAGCAAAGAACAAAAGAACCGCATATAAGACCTCCCAATGTTAACCGGGACTTCCACTTTGGACTCCCGTGTCCTGTTCAGTATACCCCCAGGCTGCCTTCTTTTGACCCGCGAGCTGGCTAGAGCCTGAGACACCCGCTGGCCTTGATAGACCATATCGCTTGCCACGAGGACGGATTGCTGGGCGTTCCTAAACAACTTACCCGCTACGACGTCCTATCCGACCTCCGGGACCACGTAAATGCGCTCGCGGATCGAATTGGCAGGATAACTAGGTCGTGTGCTTCGCGGAAAGCGCGGGACCCACGTTTCGCGCAACCCCCGGCTGGGAATCTCGAGGCCCGCAGCAGGTCTAATCCTCGAACATCCCCTCGAACAGCACTGAGGTCAAATAGCGCTCGGCGGCGTCCGGCAGCACGGTGACAATCGTCTTGCCCTTGAACTCCGGCAGTTTCGCCAGGCGCACCGCTACAGCCGCCGCGGCGCCGCACGAAATGCCGGCCAGGATGCCTTCTTCCTTGGCCAGCCGCCGCGCCATCTCAATCGCCTCTTCGTTGCTGATCGCCTCCACGCGATCCACCACGCTCAGATCGAGCGTGCCCGGGATGAACCCCGCGCCGAGACCTTGGATCTTGTGCGGCCCGGGTTTCATGGGCTGCCCCGCCAGCTTCTGCGCAATCACCGGGCTGGCCGCCGGCTCAACGCCCACGGCGACAATCTTCTTGCCCTTTGCCTGTTTGATGTAGCGCGCCACGCCGGTGATGGTCCCACCGGTGCCGATGCCGGCAACCAGTACGTCGATGGTGCCGTCGGTGTCGTCCCAAATCTCCGGGCCCGTCGTCTCAAAATGGATTGCCGGATTGGCCGGGTTTTGGAACTGCTGCAGCAACACGTAGCGCCCGGGATCGGAAGCGCGGATCTCTTCGGACTTGGCAATCGCACCGGCCATGCCCCCCGCGCCGTCCGTCAGCACCAGCTTCGCGCCCAGCACCCGCAGCACCTTGCCCCGCTCCACGGACATGGTGGATGGCATGGTCAGCGTGATCGGATAGCCGCGCGCTGCCGCCACGTACGCCAGCGCGATGCCGGTGTTGCCGCTGGTCGGCTCGATCAATTCTTTGCCCGGTTTCAGCACCCCCCGCTTCTCCGCGTCCCACACCATGGCCGCGCCGATGCGGCATTTCACGGAGTAGGCCGGATTGCGCCCTTCGATCTTGGCCAGCACCGTCGCCCGCGCGCCGTCCGTCACCCGGCGAAGCTTCACCAGCGGGGTGCGCCCGATGCTCAGCGAATTGTCGTCGTAAACGCGCACTCAGATCTCCCAGTTCAATACGCCTTTGCTCTGTCTCTCCGCCCAGTCGCGCAGCAGTTCCCCGATACTGGTGTGGTCGATAATGGCCGCCACTGCCATATCTACGCGTTCCCACATTTCCGTGAATGGCGTCTCTGGTTTAGACCGGCCTCGCCCCTTGCCCTCCGGCGGGCCATCCACCGACCGGATCACCTCGCCCACCGTGATCGAATCCGCCGCACGCGCCAGCAGGTACCCGCCCTCCGCCCCGCGCCGCGACTCCACGAACCCCGCCTGTTTCAGTCCCACCAGTATCAATTCCAGAAACTTCTGCGGAATTTTCCGCCGCCGTGCAATGTCCGCGATCTTAACCGGTTGGCCGGGTTTCTGCGAGGCAAGGTCCAGAATCGCTCGGAGCGCGTAATCAGCCTTGACCGAAGTCGTCATACCAACGGGGCAATCTCCTCGATCCCAACAGAGATTCTAGGTCAAACCGGAGCCGCCGCGCAATTCACATGGTTCTCCTATGCTGTTTTGTCTACTCCAGACTTTTCGTGCAGCTCGGGGCCGACCAACGGGAGGCCGCACAGAGCCGCAAGCTGTAAATGATTTTGCCTTTGCATTGGCCCCCT
>JBEKXZ010000064.1:0-17712 GCA_049511495.1 Bryobacteraceae bacterium
TACCCAGCACCCGAAAAAGCGATCACCGCAAGACCAGATCGGCGCATCTCAGGCCAACTCAGGTAGAACGAAATTGAAAAACCTTACCCGGACAAACTCAGATGCCACTTTTCAGCAGCCTGCTAGGCTCCGGACCAGTTTGGCGCAACGGATTCGATTTCTTCGATGAGCCGGGAGCTCTCGCACACGGCGCCCACCATCTGCTGGTAGTGGGTCAAGTCACCGTAGCTGAGGGCCCGGCCCCGGCGGTCTTTGAGCCACTGGCGGCAGACCTGGTAGCCACCGATTTCGGCATCCCAGACCTCCTGTGGCACGTTCTCGAAGTACTGGGTCGCGTTGATGTAGACGCGGCACTGCTCCAGGTATTCACCGGTCTTTGGATCGATGTCGGTAAACCGTGGCGCACTCTTGTGGACCACATTGTCTCCGCCGACCGGGAAGGACACGGCAATCGGCGGATGGTCCTGCGCGCACAAGAGGTGCGATTGAACCAGCTTCAGTCCGAGCGAGGACAGTTCCACGAACTGCTCCCTATCGGGCACCAGACGGACCCGGGGGAAGTCCAGTTTCAAGAAGTCACAATAGCGGGACTGGTAGCTCGGGCAGTTCAAGATGGCATAGATGTAAGCGAACACGTCTTCCGGGCCGAAAGTGGTCTTCAGATTGCCGCTGCCATCGTTGACGAACTTGAGACCAAACCGCGATTCGATTTCAGTGATGAATTCGTCCGAGAGATTTGGTACCCTGCCGCCCTTGCCGGCTTTCCAGCTCCGAGCGGTGATAAGCGACTGCTGCCGATGAGCCTGGACGCCCTCTTCCGGGTACAGATAAAGAGGAAAGAGGTTCGAGCCATCCTTAATCTCGACGAACACAGCCGGCGTTGGACAATCGGATACAACCGCATGATGCCAATCGGGCGCCTTGGTTTGGCGCATTGTGTTCAAACACAGATTCTCGCGATGAGCGACGTGAACCGTGATCTCGCGCCTAGGGCGGTCCATAGTCGCTTCGCTAATGCAGCAATACCTCTGGTCCATTGGGCGGTACAGGCATTTAATGCTCCTGTCCTTCCAGCGGGCGTCCTGGCGGAGTGCCAGCCGCGCGTCTTTCAGATTCCATTCGCCGTTATCCGTGAGTTTGTATTTATCCTTCAGCTCCGGATCTGAGAGGTCCTTGTCCCTCAGATCCTTCACACGCCGGGTCATCTCCGCCCGCTCGAACGCAACGGCAAAGTGATCGCGATGGCTTTGAAAGCCCAATACGTTCGAGCTCATGATGTCCGTAACCCTCCAGCCCTTCTCATACTCAGCTTTGAGGTTCCGGTCCTGTGGAAAGAAGAAGTAGAACGGCGACTCCGGACGGACGTCCTGCCATTCCGTAGTCTCAATACCCTGTGACCGAAGGAACTTGTATTTGTCCTCCCGTTCGCCCCAGAGATCCGCGTAATGGACGCGAGCCGGCCGGTCCTTCCCCGGTTCCTTGACGAAAAGCCCAATTGCGACGCCCTGCTGGATGTCAAACACGTTGACGTCCCTTGAGCCGTCCGGGCAGCGCTCCTTCTTCTTGGAATTACCGTGGAGGTTGAGAAGGTAAATCTCGGTGAAGGTGTTCATCAGCGACTGGCGCATGCCGCGAAACGTCGGATTGTCCAGGTAGCTGTGGTTCGTGATGAAGGCGAGCACGCCTCCCCCGGTATGCTGGATACGCCACTGGCCCCAGCGGAGGAATTTCACGTAGTCATCCTGTAGCCATTTCGGGTTGCGCTCGCGTAAGGGGGCGCCGTCGACGAAATAATAGTCATGAATAAGCTCCCCAATGAATGTAGGGACTTTCCTGGTCTTTTCTCTTGGTTGCGCTGCCGGTCCACGTTTCTCCTGTTCCTGATACTTCTCGATACGCCAGCTCCGGTTTGACGAATGGCCGCTGTAAGGCGGGTTGCCAATGACGGCCAGAATCGGCAGGCTGCGCTTCACGTGGTCGGCCGCGGCAGCCTCCTCGCTGATGACCCTCAGTTGGCCCAGCAGCGTTTCCACCTTCTTGTCGACCTGCTCCAACGTGTTCGTGAGGTAGACGGAGAGGCGCTCGTTGGCGACGAAATCGTAGGCCCACCTTTTGCGCAGGGCGTCGGACAGATCCCGCGCGCTGAGTTGCAACCCGAGCTTGAAGTGCGCCACGGCGTAGGGGGCCATGAGCAACTCGAAGCCGTACAGCCGTTTCAACAAGTGGTCCCCGATATAGGAGGACCACATGCCGGCGTTGTCCTTGTCCATGAAGACCTGCCGGATATGGTCGATGACGCGGTAGAGAAAGGCTCCCGTTCCGCAGGCCGGGTCGAGCACGAGCACCTTGGGCGCTGTCGCGCGCACCTTGCTCTTCTTCCCGTCCTGTTCCCGCTCCCATTCGTGGTGCGTCATGGTCGTGTCGGCCAAGCCCGCGGCTAGTCCAAAGCGCTTCTTCAGGAAGTGGTCAACCGAACGGACGATGTAGGAGACCACCGGCTCCGGCGTGTAGTACACGCCGCGCGACTCCCGGAGCTTCGGGTCATACTGGGCCAGGAACGTCTCATAAAAGTGGACGACCGGATCCTCCTGTTCGGTGCGCCTGCCGAAGTCCTTTAGAATTTCCTCGATCGCGGCAGTGTCCAGGACCTGTACCAGGTCATCCACAAAAACCGCGTAGGGCTCGTCGTCCAACTGCGTGCCCGCAATCGTCTCGAAGAGCCTGCGGAGGAACGGGTTTGTCTTCGGGATTTCGGCAGCGGCCCCTTGTCTTCGAAACGGCCCTTGCCCGGAGTGATTGCACCGGGCGGCAAACAGTCCGTATGCGATCGTCTGAGCGTACATGTCCGCGAATTCGCCGGCCTTCTTCGGAGTGTCCAGATCCGGAATCAGGGTTGAAGCGAACGCCCTTCGCAGATCGTTGAGGTTCTGGGACGCGCGGCCCGTGCGGAGGGCCTCCACAATCACGTCCCTGATGACATGAGTGAGCCGGGCCATCCTCTGCGCCAGCTCCCGCGGCGTCGATATGGGCTCAGGTGTGTGAGCCAGGAAGTCGGTTAGCAGCGCGGTCGTATCAGCAGCGGTAGGAGCCAGCGCCAGCTTCCCACCCCTTGCCGGTGCTGCCAGCAGCGCCGTCTTCCTTCGCTCTCCGTTCACATACCAGCGGAACTCCAGGTAGTCGGTCAGAACCAGATTGGGCAAAGAATGGAGGTACCGCTTGAGCTGCTCAGAACGCTCGGCCTCGTCCAGCGACTTGCCGATGTCCTTGGTCTCCATGTAGCCGACGGTAACCGGGCCGGCTTTCGTGACCACATAGTCCGGAGCCCCGCACTCCTCGCGGCCCGGCTCGTTCGTCGCCAGGACGTCGCCCAGCGACTCCATGAACGATTTCAGGGCCGGCCTGTGCGTGTGCTCCGTGGTCCTTCCGTGCACAAGCTCGCGCTCCAGGGCCTTCAGATACAGTCTGACCCGCTCGTCCATGCTCTAAGCACGGAAGTGTAGCACAGATCTTCTTTTGCGGGACCGCGTAAAAGGAAGTGGCGTACAGGGCCGGCCCGGGCCGTGCGGTGGACGACTAACCGCAGTCGCCGGCAATCCGCGGCACTCTCCAGCTCAGAGCAGGAGCTTTGTCCGCCGCCTGATGCGACAGTGACACCTCACCGTAATTCCGAATAGGAGTGCTAAGCGAGTTGTTCCAAGCTGAGCGCATGGGGGCAGGGCGCTCGGGGCTCGTGCGGTAATGCCTGTACCAACCGGCGCTGGAAGAAGAGCTGGGGCTGAAGCTCGAACCGCGCAAGCTACCCGTGGAGATGGTCGTCATCGCTCATGTAGACAAGAAGCCCAGCGAGAAGTGAGCGCCGGGCTGATTCGGCATGTTTCCGGTTCCAGCTAACCCAGCTTCTCTAAATCCAGCTCCGCGTCCCAGATCTCCTTTGACCGCACCAGCTCATCCCAGGTGACCTCGCGGCCTGTGTACATCGCCGTTCGGCCCAGCATGGCGGAAAGCGAAGACTCCACGCCGGCGGCCGCCTGATTGTGAAACGCGCCCGGCGTTATGCTCCCGATGAACGACCTGTGCTTCTCCGCATCCGCCTCCGCTAGGTTATCCGCGAAGGTGCCTGCGGCCGAAAACTGGCCGTTCTGTTTCTTCTCGCTGCCTGCCCAGGTCCAGTTCTCCTCGCCGGTGATCCCCAACGGACCGGAGTAGGGCGATTGGCTCTCGCCGCGGGCACCGAAGAACCGCTCGCTCACGTCGAAGGCGCCCTTGCCGAACTGCTTGGAAGCAAAGCTCACGTGAACGTCGTTGGGGTACCAGTAGGACACCGAGCAATGGCTGTAAACATCGCCTGGCTCCGATCGCCCCTTGCGTCCGCCCGTGCCCACCGCCTTCACCGGGTGCCCCTGTAACACCCAGTTGCAGATGTCGATGGCGTGAATGTTCTGCTCGACGATGATGTCGCCGGAAAGCACGCGGTCGAAAAGCCAGTTGCGGAGACGCCATTGAGCCGGCGGCACATCCGGGTGCGAAGCCTCGGAAAACGAGCAGTAGTAAAAAGCCGCGCCGAAACTGATTTCGCCGATGGCGCCCGCGTGGATGCGCTTCACCAGCTCGATAAACGGCGGCGCCTGGCGAATCTGGAACCCAACCTCGAGGCTGACCCGGCCCTCGGCCTTGCTGCCGGTCGCCAGCACGCGGCGCGTCCCCGGAACATCCACCGCTACCGGCTTCTCGCAGTAAGCGTGCTTGCCGGCATCGACCACCGCTTCCAGGTGCTGCGGATGGTAGTAGGGAGGAGTCGCGATCACCACCGCGTCGACTTCGTTAGATCGGGCAATATGCTCGAACGCCCGCGGGCCGCGGAAAATCTGCCCGGCATCGATCCCGGCGACGCCCTGCTTCTCAGCCAGCTCGTCGAAGTGCTTCCGGGCGCGGTCCAACTGGTCGTCGAAGAGATCCCCCAGCGCCGTCACGCGGGCGCCGGCGTTGACCATCATGCTGGTGGCATCGGCGGTTCCCCTTCCGCCGCAGCCCAGCAGTCCGACGCGAACCACCGAATTGGCTTGCGAGCCGCGCACCAGGCGCGCGCCCATCACCGTCACGCCGGCCGCTCCCAGAAAGCCACGCCGGCTCCATTCCTTGTTGTTCTGTGGCACTGTCGCACTCTCCTCAACCGATCAAGCCTTCGAGGTAACGCTTCGCCGCCAGGATGTCCGCAGTCTGCTGCGGGCCGGAGATCTCGCGCTCGATCGTGATCGGGCCGCTGTAACCGACTTCTTTGAGCCGCGCCAGGAAGCGCGGAAAATCCACCTTGCCCTGACCGATCGGCGTTTCCTCCCCCAGCCGTTCCGGGTCCGTCGGGTACCGGCCATCCTTGGCGTGCACGCCCATCACCAGCGGCCCCAGCGTGTCGAGCGCGTCCACCGGGTTCGCCTTGCCATAGAGAATCAGATTGGCGGCATCGAAGTTTACCCCGACATTTTCGTACCCGGCCGCGCGAATCACCCGCAGCAGCGCGATCGGAGTCTCCTGGCCCGTCTCGCAGCGGAAGGTCTGGCCGTTGCGCTTGCAGTAGTCCGCCACCTGATGCAACGCATCCACGCACTGGTTGAACAGCGGGTCGTCCGGCTCCTCGGGTAGGAAGCCGAAATGGCGCTGCACGGCGGGAATGCCGGACATTTTGGCGAAGTCGGAGGCCTTGCGAATGGCCGTCAACCGAACCTCGCGGGTTTTCGGCGGCACCAGGCCGATGGTGTGCGGCCCATCGCGAAACGTGTAGACCTCGGGCCCCGGGCCGGTCACAATCAGCGAAGTGCCCTCGATGCCATAACGGTCCAGAGCCGCCCGCAAGCTCTTCGCGGTGGCCCCATCGTACGATGCGACGTAGACCTGGCAGGTGGGGAACCCCAGTTCCTTCACACGCCGGATTCCCGCGTCCGGGTCTTCGCAGCTCGCGACCACACCCAGGCGCAGCGGCTTGGCAGCCTGCTGTGCGCGCGCCGCCACAACCGCAGCCGCCGCCAGTTGCATGAATTTCCTACGGCCGGGAGCACTCACCGGAAAACCGCGCCCGGTTCCTCCGCCTGTTACCATAAGTTTCAACTCCCTAAACAGCATTGTATGCCCGAAAAGCCTTACGACCACGCCCGAATCGAACTCAAATGGTATCGGCGTTGGCAGGACGCCGACTTCTACCGGGCGGAAGAGAATTCCGCCAAGCCCAAGTTCTACGTTCTGGAAATGCTGCCGTATCCCAGCGGCACGCTGCACATAGGCCACATTCGCAACTATTCGATCGGCGATGCGCTGGCGCGTTACAAATGGATGCGCGGTTACAACGTGCTGCATCCCATGGGCTGGGATGCTTTCGGATTACCCGCTGAAAACGCCGCCATCGCCAACCAACAGCCCCCGCGCCAATGGACGTTGCAGAATATCGAGGCGATGAAGAAGACTCATCGCCGCTTCGCCTTCAGCTATGACTGGAACCGCGAAATTTCCACCTGCGAGCCCGAGTATTACCGCTGGAATCAGTGGTTC
The DNA here is from genome assembly GCA_049511495.1 of Bryobacteraceae bacterium. GTDB lineage: Bacteria > Acidobacteriota > Terriglobia > Bryobacterales > Bryobacteraceae > Bog-375. The sequence goes on from JBEKXZ010000064.1 coordinate 6,538, forward strand.
TTCCTCAAAATGCTGGAGCGCGGCCTGGCCTACCGCAAGAAGGCGCTGGTCAACTGGTGCCCCAAGTGCGCCACCGTGCTGGCCAATGAACAAGTGGTGGAAGGCTGCTGCTGGCGTCACGAAGATACGCCCGTCGAACAGCGCGCGCTGGAGCAGTGGTTCCTCAAGATTACCGATTACGCCGACCAGTTGCTGGCCGATATGCGGCAGCTCGAAGACGGCTGGCCGGAGCGCGTGCTCATCATGCAGCGCAACTGGATCGGCCGCTCCGAGGGCGCCGAGATCGATTTCGCGCTGGCCGGAACGGACGAGAAAATTCCCGTCTTCACCACGCGCGTGGACACCATCTACGGCGCCACCTGCGTGATCCTGGCGCCCGAGCATCCGCTCAATGTGCAACTGCTCGATGCCGCCGGCCAGGCGCGCGCCAAGGCCATGGTGGATGCGCGCGCGGGCCGCGACCCCGGGGACATCGAAAAGGAAGGCTTCTTCAGCGGCAGCTACGCCGTCAATCCGTATAGCGGCGAAAATGTGCCGATCTGGATCGGCAACTTCGTTCTTATGGGTTACGGCACCGGCGCCATCATGGCCGTGCCCGCGCACGACGATCGCGACTTTGAATTCTGCCGCAAATATTCGATCGCCATCCGCCCGGTCATCCGTCCCGTGGATGGCGAGCTTGGCGTCGAGCCGGGCCTGCAGGCCGCGTTCACCGAGGATGGCATCGTCGAACACACCGGCAACTGGTCCGGCCTCTCCAGCCAGGAGGCCCGCGACAAGATGGCCGCTCATGCCAGGGAGCACGGCTTCGGCGGCGCTGCCGTTACCTTCCGCATCAAGGACTGGGGCATCTCGCGCCAGCGCTACTGGGGCACGCCCATCCCTGTGATCTACTGCCCGGCCTGCGGCGCGGTTCCCGTGCCCGAGAACCAGCTCCCCGTGCGGCTGCCCGATCGGGTGGAAATCACCGGCGCCGGCCGGTCGCCGCTCGAGAACGTGCCCGAGTTTGTTAACGTCGCCTGCCCGAAATGCGGCGGCGCGGCGCGGCGCGAGACCGATACCATGGACACCTTCATCGATTCGTCCTGGTATTTTTACCGCTATTGCGATCCGCACAACGATCAAGCTCCGTTCGACCCGGCCAAAATCGCCTATTGGTTCGAGATCGATCAGTACATTGGCGGCGTCGAGCACGCCATCTTGCACCTGATCTATTCGCGCTTCTTCACCAAGGTGATGCGCGACATCGGCTTGATCCGCAACAGCGAGCCCGCCCGCCGCCTCTTCACGCAGGGCATGGTGATCGCCGAAGGCGCCAAGATGTCGAAATCCAAAGGCAACGTGGTGGGCGCCGACATGCTGGCCGAAAAATATGGCACCGACACGGCGCGCATGTTTGTGCTCTTCGCCGCGCCGCCCGAAAAGGAAGTCGATTGGCGCTGGGAAGGCGCCGACGGCATTTACCGCTTCCTCGGCCGCGTCTACCGCTTCGCCACGCGCCACATCGGAACCGCCGGACCCGAGACCGGCACCGCCGACCGCCAGGCGCTGCGCAAGCTCCACCAGTGCCTCCGGAAGATCACCGAGGATTTCGAGTCGCGCTGGCATTTCAACACCTGCATTGCGAGCATCATGGAGCTGGTCAACGTGCTCTACGCCGAAGAGGAGAATATCGGCTCCGCGGTGGTGAACGACGCGCTGGAGAAGCTCGCGCTAATGCTGGCGCCGTTCGCGCCGTACCTGGCGCAGGAGATCTGGGAGGAGCTTGGGAATGATGGACCGGTATTCCGCCAGGCGTGGCCGGCTTACGATCCCGAGCTCGCCAAGGCCGAGGAAGCCGAGATCGTGGTGCAGGTCAACGGCAAGCTCCGCAGCCGCGTCTACGCCCCGTTCGGCACGCCCAAAGAAGATCTCGAGAAGCTTGCCCTGGCCGACCCGAAAGTTCAGCAGGCCATCGCCGGCAAACAGATAGTCCGGATCGTCACCGTCCCCGACAAGCTGGTGAACATAGTCGCCAAGTAGGGGCCGGGCATGCCCGGCCCGGATTTCGAAGTGTACGAACCGATCCGATGCGCTACCCTTACTTCGCCTGGAATTCCGTCCACGGCCTGGCATCCATATCGTTGAGGATCGGCCGATACCAGGCATAATTCGGGTACCGCGCCAGGTGCGCGGCGGAATGGAAGTCGCGGCCGCAGGCGTGGCCCAGGGCGGCTGTGAACGACATCTTCCCCGCCAGCGCCGCGCTGGTCACTTTGTTCTGCACCGCGCCAGCGGGAGCGTACGGCTCCAGCCAGTCCACTAACCCGCGCGGGGAAAGATCGATGTGGCCGCACAGGGTGCGCTCGCTTGGCTCATCCTTCTTCGCAAATGCGTCGTAGTGGTCGGCCAGGAACCGCTGCCCGGCAGCGACGTCGATCTTGCCCCGATTCTCTTCCATCAGCGCCAGCCAGCGCGCGTGGCGCGCGTTTGCCGAATTGCCGGCATCGTCGGTGTGGAACGTGGTTTCCTCGCGGATCAACTGGGGATCGATCGGGAAGTTCGAGCCAACAAAGAAACCGTCCCGCGTGCGCTGGAGATGGACGTTCTTCAGGCCCAGTTCCAGATCCGCGATCTCGTTGGTGTTGCGGTCAGCGATGAGCCAGTTGTTGGCGTAGCCGCCATTGTTGCCTTCCTTCATGATGCGCGCGAAATCGTCGATGGACGCGGCATACTGCATGGCCTTCCGCGCCCGCACGAATTCGGGAACGCCATTCGGGTCGAAGCCCGAAAACTCGCTGATGGTGGTTTCCGCGATGAGGACGCCGGCGGAATTCATGCCGAAATCGTCGCCGCTGTCAATCAGGCCGGCCATGCCGTCCATGAGAATGTGGTAACCCTTGGACGGCACGATATCGAACACGATGTTCCAGCGCTCGCCATCGGCGTACGTGGTCCAGTTATTGTGGCCGATTACCACGCGGCCATCCGCCGTGTAGCCGCCGGTGGCCACGAAGGCGCTGCAACGGCTGGCGGTGCCGCCGGTCTTCCGATTGAGCTGTTTGGTGTAATACGTCACCTCCAGCCAGGAATTCAGCGCCACGATATCCCAGAGGTCGAGCTTGCTGCCGCGCGCTTTCACTCCTTCCGCGATGCCGTTCAGTTCGGCTCGGTACTCCTCCTCCACGTGCGGCCAGAAAATGTCGCGCGCGGCGTCGCGGAAGAACGTCCAGTCCCGCTTTTCGTCGTGCGCGAACTCGGCGGAAATCACTCTGAGGTTATCTTCGATTTCAGTGTCCAGCAGAAACCCGTGCTGGAAGCCGATTTCCGCGGGCGAGCCTTCCAGGTGAACCGGGATCCAGCCATTGCGCTCCGCCGTGCGCGAAGCCTTGCTCAGGCGCGGATCGGAGCTGGGATCGCCGGAGAGCAGCGTCAGCGCCAAAGCCAGCGGCAAGGCGAAAAAAAGGAGAGTGCGATGCATTGCCGTTATTATGGTAATGCAGCCAAAGATGCGATGGAAGCTGCCGCGGCGCAAAGGCGATTCATCCGATATGAACCACAACCCGATCATCATTGCCCTCGACGTGGAAACCGCGGCGGAAGCGCGCGCATTAGTCAAGCGCATCGCCGGGCGCGTGGGTTTTTACAAGGTAGGGTTGGAGCTGTACGCCGCCGCCGGCCCGGAGATCGTGCGCGAGTTGATCGGGCAGGGGAAAGAGGTTTTCCTCGATCTCAAAATGTACGACATTCCCGAAACCGTGAAGCGCGCGGTGGCGCAGGTGGCGCGCTTGGGCGTGCGGTTCCTGACCGTGCACGCGGTCGGCTCGGTGATGCGCGCGGCGGTGGAGGGCCGCGCCGCCGCGGATTTGAAACTGCTCGCGGTGACCGTGCTCACCAGCTTTGGCCGCGAAGATATGGAAGAGATGGGCTACCAGGGCGAGATCGCCGAGCTCGTAGGCCGCCGCGCGCGGCTGGCGATGGAGTGCGGCGTGGATGGGATAGTGGCTTCGCCGCTCGAGGCTGCCGACCTGCGCCGGCTCTTCGGCCCCGCTCCCATTCTGGTGACCCCCGGCGTGCGCTCGGCTGGCGCCGGCCACGGCGATCAGAAGCGCGTCGCCACGCCCGCCGAAGCCCTGCGCGATGGCGCCAGCTACCTGGTAATCGGCCGCCAGGTAACCAGAGCCGCCGATCCCGCCGCCGAAGTGGAACGATTGCTTGAGGAGATCGGCGGTGCCTAGGCCGCTGGCTTCGTCAGTCAAGCAAGCTTGTTCTCAACCCACTCGCCTAGACCGGCGTAGACCGCAAGCTCGGCGACCCGGTCACACTTCCACAACTGTACCGGCAGATCGGCGGGCGCCTTAAGTTCGCCACTTGGAGAATGGACCGCAAAGATCATGCGGGTGTACCGGTCCCGCTGATTAGTGAATTGCTCTACGTAGTCATTCAGCACTTTTTGGGGGGCCGCGCTTTTCACCTGCACGAAGGCGATCTCATCGGTCGTCCGGTTTTCCACTTCCAGATCAATCCCTTTGAGCGTTTTTCCTAAAGTGGAGACTCGCGCCCATCCTGTGCGCGTTAGAATGAGGTCAATCAGTTGCTCAAAATCCTGCCAAGAGAGCCGTGTGACCATCTTTTCTACGGCTCGTTTGTACTTCTTCCGCGCCGTCGCAGCCAGTGCTACGTCCGGGTCTTTTTTGCCTTGAATAACGCGAAGAATTTGCGGCCATGCCTTCGGTGTGCAGACTGCGCCCTTGAAACCGGCCACGGTCGTAACAGTTCCGGGCAAATCCGTCATTGCGAGCAACTTTCCGTTGAGCGAACGATTGGTCCACGGGCGGTCGCAGACCAGCCAGAAGTTTCCCTTATCGGCGCTCTGTCCAGTGGGGTTCACATTCGCGCCGTCGAGAACCGTGCACCACCACATACAGCGCTCTTCAAACGTTATCCATACGTGCTTGCTAGGGGCGTCCAGAAGGGTCTGTAACGCGTTGAAGTCTTGAGTAGGCGATTTCAATACCTGTTTGATCTTGGGGAAATCGGGCTTGAGCAGGAGTTCCTTTGGAACGGGCTTCCAACCCAAGTGCATTTGCCCGTTCGCCCGAGCTACTCGCCACCATTGGCCTTGCCTCCCGTTCTTCACGTAGCGAACGGAACCTGGGAGCTCGACGTGCATGGGCGAACGCCTCCGGCTTAAACATTCGTGATGGTACCACGTTCCGAAACGTCGAGGCCGCCGTGAGTCTTGCCGTGTCTCGCAAGGGACAAGTTTTGCGGCGGAACACGAAGGCCCCAAATCAGGCCCACGCGCATCTCGAAGGTCTGCCGCAAATAAGCCGATGAAACGCGGCCGCGCTTGCGCCCCGGCCGGGCAGCGGAGACACCCCGCTTTGCCCTCAGCGCCTACGCCGCCCTCAACCCCAGCCCCGCCCGCTCCGGCAAAATCAGCTTCCCCCTCTCCACCCTCACGCCAACGAACGGGTCATTGGCGATGAGCAGGTTGCCGTCGAGATCGGCGTAGTCCACCAGCGGCGATAGGTGCGCGGCGGCGGTTACCGTCACCGAGCTCGATACCATGCAGCCGAGCATCGTTTTCATGCCGAGCGATTTCGCCACCGCGATCATGCGCCAGGCTTCCAGCAATCCGCCGCTCTTATCCAGCTTGATGTTGACGCCGTCGTATGCGCCTTTGAGTTTCGGGATGTCGGACGCGTGCCGGCAGACCTCGTCGGCGATGATCGGGATGTGTACGCGCTCGTGCACCCAGCGGGTTTCTTCCAGCATTTCCGCCGGCATCGGCTGCTCGATGAATTCGACCCCCTGCTTCTCCAGCCAGTTGATCTTGCGCACCGCCTCTTCTTTGTCTTTCCATCCTTCGTTGGCGTCCACGCGGAGCGGCTTCGAAGTCACGCTGCGCACGGCTTCGATGGTCGGCTCGCCGGTCGCCAGGCCGACTTTCACCTTGAGCACCGGAAACTCCTCCGCCTCCCGCGTCTTCTGCCGCGTGACCTCGAAGAGTATCGAACGTCCGCGCTTCAACTCCTCAGGAGAAGATCGCCGTTACGGTCCACAGCCTTGGTGGAGCCGATGGCCAGGGGCACGAAGAAGTCTGCGCCGGTCAGCTTGCATTCCTCCACCATCTGCAGCGCATACTCGCAGCGACCCAGGTCGCCAGCGCCGGTGTTGTTGGTGCCGAAAGTGAACTTGCAGCCGGCTTCCTTGGCCAGCCTGATGAAGGAAGCGCTGGGCAGCTTGTAGCGGTTGTTGATTTCGATCGCCACCTGATTCTTGGCGGCCGCGGTCACCACTCTCTCGCGGCGCGCCGGGGTCCACAGAGCTTCATAATCTGTGGCCAGTTGGTCCGGGAGATAGGTAGGGTTGACGTAGATATCGACCGGTTCGCGCTCCAGGATCCCGACGGCGCGGTCCACCAAAGTGTCCATGAACTCCTGCGGGTCGGAAATGGTGCCCACCTCGTCGGCGATCCAAGTGCGCATGCGATTGCCGCGGTTGTCGGTCCAGGTCATCGAGTCGGTGAAGACATAATCGAACTGCCGGACGGCGCTTCCGGAAAAAATCCGAGTCCACTCGCGGCCCTCGGCCTGCATGGCAATGAAGACCGGGAGACCCTTGAGACTGTCGGCGTACTTGCGCGCACCCTCGTCGCCGGTGACCGGCTGGGCTTGGCCGCCGTTGACGGCAAGACCGTACTGGATGCCGTCGCGAAGCGATTTCGAAACCGCCTGCTCGACTGAAAGCCCTCCCTTCGGATGGACGTGCAGATCCAGCATCGGGATGCCGCGCGCGCCCTGGGCCAGTATCCGCTTGAAGGTGCCGTCTGCGGCGAAGTCAGTGGCGCCGGGGAGCGCGAGGTCGTCGCGTAGCGGCCGCACCCCGACGCGTCGGAACATCACCTGAGAGGCCGGGCCATGGCATTGCAGGGCGAAGGTGCCGCGGTCCAGGAAGCGCTCCTTCTCCATGCCCGGCGGGATGATGGCGGGCGTGGGCTCGAAATAATCCACCATCAGCATGCCGTTGAGCCGCACCTGTACGTTCTTGCCACGCACGGCTAGATGGAGCTTGAACCACTCGTTGTCCGGGACGTACTGCCGGTAGTTGTTGCGCAGGTTGCACAGAGAGCCGGTCCTCATTTTCTCGCCGGGTTGGGTGTTGTTGATCTTGACCTCGCAGCCTTTGTTGGGCCAACCGGTGTCCTGGTAGGCGGTGTGGAAATAGATCCCGGAGCTGCAGGAGGGGCGGGTCATCGCTTCCGCTTCGAGTTCGAAGTTCTTGAAGTCGGCGCCGCGGACCGGACCGGTATAGAACAGGTGGCACATCGGGCCATTAGCGGAGAGCAGCCCGTCAGCCACCTTCCACGAATTCAGCTTGCCCTGCGGCTTCCAGCCGTGTAAGTCACGGCCGTTGAACAACTCCACCCAGCCGTCGTTCTGCGCGTGCAGTTGGGCGGCCGCCATGGTTCCGACGAACGCCCGCCGAGTCAAATCGAAACTGTGCATAGGCTGAGTCTCCTGCCGGTCCTCCCGGCCTCAATATAACCCATCTCGACTACGGTAACTCTTCGCGGCAGTCGCGCCACACACCATCGGCCTCGGAGTGCGGAGCTTGAGTGAGTTCTCGCCGCACCGATGGCTTACCACTTTCGCCACCCCCATGACCACGGCAACGACGTCATACAGACCGGACGTCCGCTTGTGGTCCCTTTGGCGCTGCGATCACGCCCCGCGGGTCCAATCTCCACGAACGCTTCCGGCCAGCTTCCGGGTCAGGAATTGCTTGCGCCGTCATGGATCCTCGATGTTGTCGACGGTGTTGCCCAGGGTTGCAAGCTCCGTGGATCGCGCCAGCCATCACCGGCAGGAACAGCGGATGAGCGCCGCAGACGCCACGTAACGCAACAACTTGGGGATGCCCGCGAGATTCTTTTCGGTGTCCCGGAGGGTTTTCTCCACAATCTGTTAGTCTAGGGGAGGAATCATGGAACGCCATAATGCGACCCATGCGATGCGGGCGCTCTGCAGATGGCTGCCGATTGCAGAGGCCGTCGGGCTCGATTGCCCGCTCTTCGCGCGAAGCGCTCGCGGAGTTGACACGGTTACCGTCGTCCATTCGTCTGGCGGCCACGTCGTCAGGGAGGGTCAGTTCCAATGACGCCAGCCAGTCTATCCCGGCGGCGGTTCCTCAACACGGCGGCGCTTGCCGCCGGCGCGACAGGGCATGCCGCCGCGGACGTCAAACCGGCCGATCTGCCCAATCTCGTCATCAAAGAAGTCAAGGCATATGTCACCGATTCCGGGCGTCTGGCCTCGGTCGTCACCGAGAGCGGCATCGAAGGCAACTGCACGCTCCAGACCCGGGTCTTCCACGCGGACTGGGACAACCGCGGCTGGGTGGAATACGCCAAAGGTTTGCTGGTCGGCAAGAACGCGCTGGACCACCTGCAGTTCACCGCGCAGTACATCCCGGTGCGGCGCCACTACGGCCAGAGCTCCTACGCCTCGGCCATCGATATCTGCCTGTGGGACCTGCTCGGCAAGGCGCTCGGGCTGCCCATCTACCGGCTTCTCGGGTCGCACAAGAATCGCATTCTGGCATACGCCAGCTCGCAACACATCCCGGCCAAGACTCCGGACCCATACGTCGAAGTGGCATTGAAGATGAAGGCCGAGGGCTTCCGGGCCTTCAAGCTCAATCCACCGCCGGTTACATCGGATGGCGATAGTCACTACCGGTTGGATATCGAGATATGCAAAGCATTGCGCAAGGCGCTCGGCGACGACTTCATCCTGCTCCATCACGGCGTCGGCAATTACACGCGCTATGAGGCGATGGAGGTGGGCCGCGCCCTGGATGAGTTGCATTTTCGAGGCTTCGAGGACCCACTGCCATCCACCGATATCGAGGGCTTGGCGGAGTTGTGCCGCGCCCTCAAAGTGCCAGCCATCGTGGGAGAGTTTGTGTTCTCCGTGTACGACTACGGCGAGTACATCCGGCGCGGCGCGGCCGGTATGTTGCGTTTCGTAGTGGACAATGTGGGCGGCATTACCGGCGGGATGAAGATCGGCACACTAGCGGAGTGCTTCGGAATGGAATGCACTCCGCACGGAGTAGGCAACGTGCTGCACCAGGCTGCCCACTTGCATTGCGAGTTGGCGATGCCCAACAGCGCGTTCGTCGAGGTGCCCGCGCCCCAGGGCGCCCGCGACGCGCAGCCTTACATGAAGGACCACATCCGCATTGCCAACGATGGCTATGTGGATGCGCCTTCGAAGCCGGGCCTGGGGTATGAGATCGACCGTGACGCGCTCGACAAGCTCACGCGGCAGGTGGAGCGCTGAAAGAGTAGGAAGTTCGCTGATGGCACACAGAATCGTTCGGTGGTCGCTTCCAGTGCTGGTCGCCACGTCGCTGGCGTTTGCGCAAACCAAGCCCATCCCGCAACTGGTCAGGAGGGACGGCCGGTTCCGTTTCCTGGTGGATGGCAAGCCGTTCCTCATCCTCGGCGGCCAGGTGGGCAACTTCAGCGCCTACCCCGACCGCATGGAGGACGCGTGGCCCACCTTCAAGGCCATGAGCCTGAATACGGTCGAGTATCCGGTCTATTGGAACGTGATCGAGCCCGAGGAAGGCAAGTTCGACTTCACCGATTTTGACCGGATACTCCTGGGCCTGCGCTCACAGGGGCTCCGCGCCGACGTGCTGTGGTTCGGCACCTGGAAGAACGGCGCGATGGACTGGGCGCCCAACTGGGTCAAATCCGATCCCAAACGCTTCCCCAGGGTGATCGATTCCGGAGGCAAGCCCACTCGGTCGCTGTCGCCGGTGTCGAAGGTTAACCTGGACGCCGACCGCAAGGCATACTCGGCCATGATGAAGCACCTCCGCGAGATCGACGAGGCCGACCGCACCGTCATCATGGTGCAGGTGGAAAACGAGCCCGGATCGCTGGCCAGCGTGCGCGACTTCTCGCCGGAATCCAACAAGCTGTTCAACGGACCGGCTCCGGCGCAACTGGTAACGGCCCTCAAGAAGAAGTCGGGCACGTGGAAAGAAGCGTTCGGCCGCATCGCGGATGAAGCCTTCCAGGCGTACTACCTTTCCAGCTATATCAACGAGGTCGCCAAGGCGGGCAAACAGATCTATCCTCTCCCGACCTATGTCAATGTGTGGAACGGCGGTTACGGCACTAACGATAACTTCGAACGGTTCGACCGGCCGGGGGAGACTTATCCCAGCGGCGGCGCGGTGTCGCACATGCTGGACCTGTGGAAGGCCAACGCGCCCGATGTGGACATGATCGCGTCGGACAACTATCACCAGAATCCCATCACGTACCTGAAGATCCTAAGCAACTACACCCGCCCGGATAATCCGCTGCTGATCATCGAGACCGGCAGCGGGATCGCGGCGCGCGCCTTTTTCTATGCGGTGGCGGACTACTCGGCGATCGGCTTCGGCCCCTTCGGCGTGGACGGCGCTCCCGGCGCGGCCCTGCGTCCCGACATGGCTGCCGTTGCGGCCGATTTCCGTGTCGTTCAATCGGCGATTCCGGTGATCACGGAGTTGCAGGGGACCGGCAAGTTGCAGGCGGCGGTGGAGGAAACCGGCACCGGGGCGCGCAACCTGATTTTCTCGAACTACGATGCCCTGGTCCGTTTCCGTCCGCCCGGCCGGCAACCGGCGGGATCGGTCGGCGCAGCGCCGGCGGCGGCCCCGGGTGAACCGTCGGGCCGCGTGCTCATCGCCGAGCTCGCCCCGGACGAGTTTCTGATCATGGGCTTCGATTCCACCGTGGAGTTCCGGCCCGTGCAGGGGTCGGATTACACGGCGGCGCAGTTGCTCTCCAACGAAGAAGGCGTTTACGAGAACGGTGTTTGGAAACGGACCGTGCTCGGGACAACCTCGCAGGGCGATTATTCCGGCCCGACCGTCAGACTCTCCGCACACGGGGCCATGATTCGCGTCAAGTTGATGAGGTATTAATAGGACACCGCGCAACGCCTACCCGTACTTACAAGCGACCGCGGCGCGGTATGGGCCGCGCCGCGCCTTGGGCGGACCTACGCCTTGTAATCCCACTCCTTGCGGTAGGGCGTGTCGACGAGAGTGTTGGCTGCGTCGTCGTTGGTGAATTTCATGGCCTTCGCGTCCCAGGCGAGCACCTTGGCCTCTTCGCGCCGG
>JBEKXZ010000065.1:0-15064 GCA_049511495.1 Bryobacteraceae bacterium
CTTCACGTTCCTTTTCTCCGATCCGGCTGGCTACGCCACTATTTCCGAAGCGATGTTCGACATCTATTCGACTTCCGGAACCGGCCCGCAGTGCCTCGGTTATTACAACCCCGCCGCCAATGCCGTCTACCTGATGAACGACGCGCAAAACGCGTGGCTCGGCCCCTTGGCCTTGAATTCGACCGGCTCGGTGCAGAACAGCCAGTGCACCCTCAATTCGGCCGGCTCCTCGGTTACCGGTTCCGGCAACAACCTCTCCTGGGTCGTTCCCCTCACTTTCGAGGCTGCGTTTGACGGCGCCAAAGCCATCTCGCTGTATGCTGCCTCCGGTTCGCTCACCAGCAGTTGGGTTCAGGCGGCTACCTGGACTGTTGGCACCGTCGCCAGCGGTCAGCCCGATGTGGTGACGGCATCTCACGGTGGCGGTGCACAGAGCGCGACCATAATCGTATCGCCGCCGGCGCCCTTGACTTCGCTCTTCTGCACGCCGGCGAGCCTCACTTCCGGAGAAGCCTCGACGTGTATGGTGACACTGTCCAGCCCCGCTGGCTCCGGCGGGTTGACGTTGGCACTATCGAGCAACACCGCGGCACTAACCGTTCCGGGGTCGGTGACGGTCGCGGCCGGCGCCCGCATTGCGAGTTTTACGGCCAGTGCCGGCGCCGTGGCGAGCGCGCAGACAGCCGTCGTAACGGCTTCCTCGAACGGCGCGTCCGAGTCCGCCTCCATCAGCTTGCAGCCTGCGTCATCACAGAGCAGCGCTTCGATTGGATGTAGTCCAGATCCGAACAACGTCGGCGCGGTCGATTGCGAAGTCTCCCTGGCGCAAGCCGCGCCCGTGAGTGGCGTGACCGTCGCTTTGCAGGCGAATACGTCGCGAGTCCACGTGCCGGCGCAGGTCCTGATCCCCGCCGGCGCCTTGTCCGTTCCGTTTACCGCTAACGTGGTATCGTCGGACCAGGATACGCAGGCTCAGATCACCGCATCCGTGCAGGGAGTCTTGGCGACAGCCATCATTCCAATCACCGGCATTCGGCCCACCAGCCTCTCATGCGTGCCGCAGACGGTGCAAGCTGGCAGTTCATTCACGTGCACGGTTGGCATGAACAATCCAAATGTTCTTCAGGTGGCTCGCTTGGCCGTCACCAGCAGCAGCGCGAGCTTTGAGCTTCCGAGTCCGTTCGTTACGCGTCCCGGGCAGTCGCAGGTCACCTTCGAGGTCTTTACGGCGCCTTTAGCCGGACAGCAATCGTCCACAGTAACAGTGCAGTTCGGAGAGACCGCGGTAACCAGCTCGGTGGCCGTGACGCCGGCCACCGCACCGATCCTGAACCTGCCGGGAGCGCAGCTAACTGCCTTTGGAAAGCCGATGTCCTTCGCGGTCTCAGCCGTGGATCCCGACGGCTTGTCGCTCACTCTGTCGGCGGCCAATCTGCCGGCCGGCGCCTCGTTTAATCCCGCCACCGGTGCTTTCCTCTGGACGCCGCAAGCGCCGTCCAGCCTTAGCTACCGACTTGGCGCGTCATCCCCGTTGGAGAGACGCGAGGTTACGTTCACCGCGACCGATTCGGCGCGGATATCCTCGACCGGTTCTGTGGTGCTCGAGGCCGATCCGGGTCTCCCAGTAATCACAGACCTCCGCAACGCCGGGAGCCAACAGTCGCAGGCCGTTCTTCCCGACGTGAGAGTGCCGACCCAGCCATCCTCGATGAGTTGCAGCCCGGGTTCGGTGGCAAGCCTGCTCGGACGCTGGCTCGCAGCGGGTACCCAGCCCGTTTCAAATCCGACTGGAAGTTCAACCCAACTCGCAGGCGCCGAAGTGATTGTGAATGGCAACCCTGCGCCCGTGGTTTATGCTTCGGCAACACGGATCGACTTCCTTTGTCCGGAGGCGGTATCCGGAGGGGCGTTGGAAATCTCAGCCCAGATTGACGGCGCGGTTTCCAACGTGGTTCACGCAAATCAGCAAGCTACACTGGGCCTCTTTTCCGCCGACGGCTCAGGGCAAGGTCAAGGGATGGTGACGCTTTCCGGCACCTCTTTGCTGGCCACACCGCGCAGCTATCTCAACGCCGGCCAGCCCGCGGAGCCGGGTGACACGATCTCGATTGTCGCCACCGGCGCAGGACTCGACGCCGGCCCGGCGGTGGTGCAAATCTCGATCGGAGGTATCTCCACGATGGCGGATCAAGTCCAGCCTATGCCAGGCATGGCGGGCGTCTATAAGGTCGACGTGACGGTGCCGGCCAGCGTTGCTCCAGGCGACGCCGTCCCAATTGTGATGCACGTAGCCGATTCCAGCGGAAACGCGATCGCCAGCAACACAGTCACGATTGCGGTCGAGGCCGCCCGGTAATTAGCCGACCCCAGTTCATTCCCGGAACCGCCGCAACCGGGCACCTGGTACCAACGGGTAGGCGCCGCTTTAGAGTCCGGAATTGTACAATTGAGACAAGTGCGCCGACGCGGCTTCAATCTTGCTTTGCCCGGTGTGCTGTGCTTCACCGCCGCCACGGGAACTGTCGCCTCTGCGGCTGCTGCGACCATCTCCCTTACAAAAGTGGTAGCCGACGCGCAAGGCGGCGCTCTCGTCGAGATTGCGCTCGCTTCCAGAGGCCAGACACTGAGCGCAATTCAATTTGACATTTCATACCCGAGCCAGGCGCTCCTCCTCTCGGTCTCTCCCGGAAGCACTCTCGCCAGCGCGGGCAAGAGCGTTTGGATGTCCAGTCCGCAGTCGGGTTTCCAACGGATTCTGATCGTGGGCTTGAATCAGAATGCACTCGTGGATGGGGTGCTGGCGACGCTCGCGGTCCAAGTGATCGGTGGCGCCCCTCCCGGAGTGTACCCGCTCGGAATGACGAACGCTATTGCGTCGGATCCCAGCGGAGGCCCCGTGCCGTTGTCCACCGGCGAAGGCGGCGTGGTCGTACCGGGAATGGGCGTGCTCGCTCCAGCGATCTCCGCCGTCGCAAACGCGGCAAGCCTCGCAGCCGGCCCGGTCGCGCCGGGCGAAATCGTCATTATCGGCGGGAACTCTCTGGCGGAATCCCCGCCGGATAGCGCGCAAATCACTTCCGCCGGATTGGTCGCCGCCTCACTTGGCGCCACAATGGTCCTATTTGACGACGTCCCCGCTCCGCTTCTGTACACGACGCTGAACCGGTTGTCCGCGATCGTGCCGTACGAGGTGAGCGGGCAAGCGCAGACATCCATCCGGGTGGAGTACCGGGGTGTCCGCTCGGCGCCGCTCACGATGGCTGTAGCGCCAACCTCTCCGGGAATCTTCACGTTGAACGGGTCGGGCACCGGCCAGGGGGCGATCGTGAACCAGGACGGCACCATCAACGGCCCGGGCAATCCGGCGGCGCGTGGAGACGTGGTTTCGATTTACGGCACGGGCGAGGGACAGACCGTGCCTCCGGGCACGGATGGGATCATCGTTACGGCGGCGGATCTGCGCCAACCCGTGCAGGCGGTAACGGCGTCGATCGGCGGACAGAGCGCCGAGGTATTGTACGCGGGCTCGGCGAGCGGCCAGGTGGCGGGGTTGCTGCAAGTCAATGCGCGGATTCCGCTTGGAATTGCGCCTAGCACGGCGACGCCGGTGACGATTGCTATTGGCGGAAACAGCCAGCCAGGCGTGACGATGGCCGTTCAGTAGCTGCTCGTCTCGCGCAGGCGGACGCCAGAACACCATTCCTAACGGATCTTTACAACCGCCTCCACTGCTGGGAGCTGGGTTTGCTTCAAGTCTTTGAAAACCGCCGTGGCTGGATCCACTCGGACACGCGCGGAACCTTCCGGGGCTTTCGACAAGACGCTGAACTGCAGCAGAGCAATCACCCCGTTTGGAATCGGCTTCTGGCCTCCGATCAGGATACACTTGGTCCCGGAGGTCCCACCAGCTTGGGGCTTTGCGGCGCACTGCACACTCTTGCCTGCCGCGCGTGTCACCGGGCCAAGCGAGATGCCACCCTCGAGAGGGACTAATTGGTCCGCCGGGAAAATTGTCTCCCATTGCAGGCCAAGCGGTTCACGGCCAGCCGGTGAAGTGAGAACGACTTGGAGTGTCACCCGCTTGCCGCGAGACGCCTTTGCGGATGAGATCTGCAAGGTCTGGCCACACAGCGCCAACTGCGTAAAGAGCACAAGCGCACAAGAGAACCATCGAGAGATCCCACGAGTTCCCCGGCTGCGCTTGCGCCTTGATTTGTAACGCCACGTCCAAACAGGCATAGTGCACACCATTCTACACCTGGCAAGGAACTTCCGTGGTGCGAGTGAGGTTCTAAGAGGACGGTATGGTGGCCGTCGCCGGAGTAGAATACGCGCTCTGGTTGTTTTGCGTATCCACAGCCTTCACCGCATAGTAATAGGTCGCGCTGTTCGAGACGGCGCCATCGGTATAGGTGAGAGTCGTCGTCACCAGGGCTGTGTTGATCTGCACATAATCGGTCGGGGCGCTTGAGGGTGCGCGATAGACATTGTAGCCCGCGATGGGATACGTGCCCGGCGTGCTGGCGCCCCACGTCAGCGTTACGCTATGAGTGCCGACCACGCACGGCTGGCCCATCGCTGCGTTAACGACTCGCTGGACGACGACCACATTGCAGACATCCGCGCCCATGATGTTGGCGGTGCACGGCGTCGCGCCAATGGCCATGCTGATCGCCGCATTCACGTCACTCTGGGTGGGCGTCCCGCTGGTAGTTACCAGGTTACAGGCGGTCTGTGCCCAGGCCGGAATCGTAACCGCGAACAGCCCAACTCCTAGAATCAGGGAAAACTCTTTGCGCATCGACACGATCCTCCTCAGTTTGCTCCGGCCCGTTTCATGGTGCCGTCCTGGTCCATCTGGCAGGAATCATGAGGCAACACAAGCCCCGGGGTTACAAATGAAACGCGCAATAACGGAACAACTCCACTTGCGATCTGTCCCTCGCCGGCCATACTCCACTCTTCACCCGGAACGGCGAAGCAACCATGACCACATTATATGCAGCACCGAAGGCGTCAAAACAAGGCGTCCGATGGTTAAGATTGCATGGCTAACCATTGGAGATCGCGAAGGAAGCGAGGACGGCGAGAGTCCGTGCAGCGGCGCCCGCGAGCGGAGGCGCCCCGCGATCGATTTCAGATCGCACATTTCCTCTTCATTGCTCGCGGGCAACGAGGCGAACCGCGCCGATCACTCCGGGCGTTGGCGGCGGTGGCGGCGCGGGGCCGCGGGCGCCGGCGGAAACCGCTCCGCCGGAGGGGAAACTGCGGCCGGACGGCAGCGTCTGGACTTCAATTTCGATCTGGTTGGCGCCGGCAATCAGTGCGTCGGTAACATCCCAGCGGTACGGCTGCCAAGCGCGCGCAGAGAGATCCTTGCCATTGACCCGTAGACGGGCGTAGTCATGCACGTCAGTGCATTCCACATAGAATCGTTTGCCGGCCGGCTTGGAGTCCAGCGTGACCTGCTTCTGAAACTGAGTAACCGGCGTGTCGATCGGGAATTCCGCGATTCGTTCTCCGGTGACGAATGAAGGCTCGGGCTCGGCAACCGTCTGCGGAACCGGGCCGATCACCACGATCTTCGCCTCGTAGGGCGCCAGCGCCAGCGGCACACGGACCGAATCCTGAACGGCAGTCGCGCCCGTCATGAGATGGATCTCGCCGGTGCTGGCGTCCCAGGCCTGCGCTTGTCCGTGGCCGGAGACCTCGACCGTGCGCATTTGCGGCTGATTGCTTTCGTTGAAGAAGAAGTACAGGTCGGCGTCGCGCCAGGTACGGTGAGTGTATTTCAGCGCGGTGCACGGGCTATCGAGCGCCACATCGGGTTTCGGCAGTGCCGCGATGACGCGCGCGGTAAGGTCGCCGGCCGGCTCGAGAAGCGTGGCGAAGCTGAGATCGGGCTTCTCATTGGCATCGCGGAAAGTCCGGTCGACCACAAGTGTGGGCGCGACACCGTCGAAGATCACCTTGCCGCCGGCGGCGCCCATGGCGCGCAGGCGGTTGAGGGCGGCGCGCGAGATTACGGTGGAAGACGGAACGATGACCGCGCGATACACTTGCCCGCTGAGGTTGCGGAAGGCGCCGTTCTCCAGTGTGGCGACGGAGCTGAGCGACTGCTCGTCGAAGTAATCGAAATCGATCTGGTGCTCCAGCAGTTGTTTGCCCAGCTTGGTGGTGCTGCGGTCGGCCGCTTCGTCGCCCAGCCACATGCTGTTGGCCGGATGATAGAGGGCCACCTGCGCGGCGGGCCTCCCAATCGCCATTAAATACGATGCGCGGTTAGTGTACCAGGCGATCATGGCGGCTTGCGGCGGCGTTTCGCCGGAAGCGCCGGCGGGCCGGATGACGGGGATGCGGATCTGCGGCGCATTGACGCCCCGCACGAACTGGTAGTCCAACTGGAACTTGCCGTCTACGCCGGTGCCGCCGCCCTCTTCCGCCCACACGCGCGGCCGGCCGAACAGGTGCGCCGCCGACGAGGCCAGCTTGGGGAAGTTGTCGTTGACATCATAGACGGTGTCTTCGCGAATCACCGCGCTCGGCACGAGCTGGTTCAGATTGTCGATGCCGGGAATCTGCACGTGGCGCATGTCGCGGAAGAAATCGCCCTCGTTCCGGATGAGATCCTCGCCGTGCGAAAGGTTCAGCATCAACTCTTCGTGGTTCAGGTGGACCAGAAACTCCAGGTTGTTCGCGGCGCACCAACGGGCGAGCACGCCGAAAAAACTCTCACGGAAGATGACGCTCCAAACGTCCCAGTAGTCGGCCTTCACGCGCCTGGCTTCCTCGCTCAACTTGGGCTCGAAGAAGAGCGGCAGGTAGGGCTGCAGGTCGTAGCCCTTTTGTTCGCGGAAGGTATCGAGCAGCTTGGGCGTCCAGGGCATGAAGCCGGTATAGTCGGGTTCGTCGCCGAAAAAGCCGAGCACGGTTTTGCCGAATTCCTCGCCGAAGAGTTGTTTGTATACCTCGTGAGTGGTCTTCAGAAACGCGCGCGTGGCGTCCGGGTTGAGATAGTCGATGAGTGAGTACAGGCTGTCCTTGGAATAAGTGCCGTCGGCGCGATTGATATAACGCGTGGGCGAGCTGCGAAACACGTGGCGGACTAAGATCACCTCCGACCGGCCTTCCGGCGGAGCCGTCCATTTGATCCGCCCGCCGACGATGGGTAACACGCCGGCTTTCTCGGTCGCGGGCGGCGGATTCACGGCGCCTCTGGGCGGAGGAATGAGCGTATGCGTAAGCGCGCTGAGCGTATCCGGTAGCGCCGGGATCGAGATGGTCTGTCCGGGCGCCACGCCGATGTGCGTATCGGCGACGATTCCCTGCATGGTGAGCTGCGGGTATTCCTCGCTGATCTTGCCGCCGGCGAAACCGCTGGGGTAACTGCCCTCGTCGGCCAGCCAGACTTTCATGCCGCGCTTGCGCGCCTCCTCGACGGCGAACTTGGTGAGAGCGAGATGTTCGGGCGAGAGATACTTGGGAGACATGCCGCGAGCAGGGCCGAAGTTGACCACGTAGACCCCGTTGGCCACCAACTGGTCGAACTCCTGCACGATACGCGCCTGGGTCAGTTCGCCGCCCCAGATGGCCCAGTGGATGGCGCCGTATTCACGCGGCGGCGTGCGGAAATTAGCGGCCACTTCGTTGGCGGAAAGGACGGTGATCTGTTGCCATGGGCGTTGCGCCAGCAACCCGGCGGCACACACAGCCAGTGCGAGAATCCTGCAAGCGTTCTTCATAACGATCTCCGAGCGATCAGTATATCGATTCGCGTTTGCGATGTCAGCCCGCCGCATTGCCTCATGCGCCCGAAGCGATGCCACTGGTAAGCTAAGGGAGTGAGATATGTGCGGTGGGCCGTGGCGGCGCTACTGGCGCTGGCTGGCTTGCTCTATGGCGGCGATTGGCTGGCCGCCCGTTGGCGCGGACCGCGCGCGTTCGGCTCGATTCTGGTGCGGCCCTATTATGCCGTGCCGTTGAAAGACGGCAAGACCGAATTCATGATGCTCAGCCCCGAGACGCGAACTTGCGTCTATTCGATGTTTCCGCACTTCGGCGTCGCTCCCTGCTGGTATCTCGACGGTCACAAGCGGCAGCGCATCGATATGTAACTGCCGAAGTCAGCCGCTGGCAGCGTCGTTCGAGCGCTTTGAGCAGTCCCGCGGCGCGCCGTTATGGCCGGCGCCGCCAAATTTGGATTGTGCCATTAGTTGCGTTGTCGAGGTCGAGGTGGGTAATGGGTACTCTTTTGCGACTGGGCTCTTTGTAGCTGCCCCGAGCTGACGCGCCGGCGTCACGGCGCTCCCGCTCCATCGTCGCCTACTTGCCCGCCAGCGCGGCGCGATCCAGCAGAATCTTGACTGGGCGCACGGCGGCCAGGCGCAGATCCGCGTCCGGCTCCGACATGCGCTTGAGTTCGGCATCCTGGACCGCCAGCCAGTCGGCCGGCGACGGTTGGCCCGCGACGACGATGTCGAGTAATCGCAAGCCCAGCAAGCCCACGGACGATAGATCTCTCGAAATCGGCTTCAGTTCCTCGAGCAGCGAATTGGTCTCGGCCAGCGGCGCAAAGTCGCGGTCGTTGGCTGCCCAGCGGGTGAACTGCGCGCGCAGGTTCGCCACATCGGCCGCGGCGGCAGCCGGGTCGGCGGCCACGCGCGCAGCCGCCAATTCGAGCGCGCGCACGCTTTCACTCTCGGGGCGGGCAGCGTCCACCATTCGGTTGAACGGCGTCTCCGTGGTGATGTTGTTCGCGTGCCGCGGTCCCAGCCCCAAGGCTTCGCAAGCATCCGCGAGCACGCGGACGGGCGGCGCGAAGTGGTTGCCGCTCAACCGGTCGAGCATCGGCCCGTAGTTAGACCGGTGCTGGATGCCGGTCCACTCCAGCATCCGGCTGACGGCTTCCAGGCGCCGGTACATCGAATCCACATCGGTCACGTCCTGCGCCGACCAGAGCCGCTCGGCAATCGCCGCCAGGCGTGGCCAGATGCGCGAATCCACCGTCTCCGCGCTTACCAGTTCCGCCCACATGCACGCCTCGCCGCCCAGAATGCGGCGCGTCTGCTCGGGCGTCAATTGCGCCGCGTCGCCAGCCAGCGGCTCGACGCCGTAATGAAAGCTGGCCGGGCTGAGGTGATCGAGGTAATAGCCCCACGACAAAATGCCGCGATAGCCCTGCCGCACCGATTCGGCCAGCGACGCGCGTCCGCGCCAGGTCTGGATCACGCTGCTCGATCCCAATCCCGGTTGCAGGATCTCGTCCCAGCCGACCATGGTCTTGCCGTGCCGCGCCAGAATCCGGCGAATGCGCTGGCTGAAATACAACTGGATGTGGCGCGTGTCCTGGAACCGGTGCTGTTTGGCGAACGCCCGGATGCGCGCCGACTGGTTCCACTGCTTGCCGTTGACTTCGTCGCCGCCCACGTGGAAATAAGGGTCGGGGAACAGCGCCGACATTTCGCCGATGAAGCCATCCAGGAAGCGGTAGTTTTCCTCGCGGCTCGGATCCATCACCGGATCGAACACGCCGAAGTCGCCGCCGATCACAAATGGGCCCGGCCCGCTGGCCAGTTGCGGATAGCCGGGAAACCAGCTCAGCGTGTGACCCGGCATATCGAACTCCGGCACCACGCGGATGCCGCGCTCGCGCGCGTAAGCCACCACGGCGCGGATTTCGGCCTGCGTGTAAAAATGGCCGCCGGAACCGAACTGCTGCAAACGCGGATAGCGCCGGCTCTCGACGCGAAAGCCCTGATCGTCGGAGAGGTGCCAGTGGAAGACGTTCAGCTTCACCGCGGCCATCGCATCCAGGTTGCGCTCGACCACCTCGACGGGCATCCAATGGCGCGAAACGTCCAGCAGCAGCCCGCGCCACGGGAAACGCGGCCGGTCGTCGATGTTCGCCGCCGGTGCCTGGAAGCCGCTCGATCCGGGCTCGACCAGTTGCGCGAAAGTTTCCAACCCGTGCAGCGCGCCATCCACGGTGGCGGCCTTCAGCAGCGCGCCTTCTGGGGTAACCGCAAGCTGGTAGGATTCATCCTCGCCGAGAGTTGGATAGAGCGTGCCGCGTGCCGCGCACTCCACGCGCAACGTGGGGCGTGCGCCGGCGGCCGGCTTTCCGCGCGGAATGGCCATCCCGGTCTGGCGCGAAAGGCGCGCCACCAGCCGGTTCAATGCGCTCTCCAGGCGGGCGTCGGACAGCCCGGCGGATATGGTGAACTTCTGGTCAATCGCCAGCGCGCCCGCGCCCACTTCCAGCTTCAGCGGCATCGGCGTCAGCGCCGGAGAATCGGCGGGCGCGGCAAAGCCCGCAATGGCAATGGTGGTCATCAGGAGTATTCGGTGCATCCTCTATACTCCAACACCCTAACGGGCCGGCGGGCAAGCGGCTGGCGGCCCAGCCCAGGGGTCCGCGAAATACCAGTCCTTTGGCGTCTTGGCGAGCGAGCAGCTCTTTTTCGATTTCAGAATAGCCCGCGAGCCGGCGCCAAAGACTGGAACCAAGTGCCAAGCGGTTGAAAACGGGCGGCAAAACACTTTTACTCTAGCCGGTGACTATAAGCGGGGCGGGTACCACAGCGGCCGGGAAAACGGGCGAACTGTTATACTCGGACAGGATCTATGCGGGTAACGGTAATCGGGACAGGTTATGTCGGAACAGTGACGGGCGCGTGCCTGGCGTACCTGGGGCACCGGGTGACTTGCGTCGATACCGACGAGAGCAAGATTGCGAAGCTCGAACGCGGGGAGTCTCCCATCTACGAGCCGCTGCTCCAGGAGATTCTGGAGTTGGCGGCGGGGCGGGGAGGCATCGATTTCCGCACGTCGATCCAGGGAGCGGCGGCGGAAAGCGACGTCATCTTCATCGCCGTGGGCACGCCGCCGCTGCCAACGGGCGAGGCCAACATCGAGTACCTGGAAGCCGCCGCGCGCGGGGTGGGCGCGGCGCTGGACAACTCCCGCTTTCGCGTGGTGGTGAACAAGTCCACTGTGCCGGTGGGCAGCGCGAACCTAGTGGAAACACTGGTGAGGGAAGGCATGGCGGAGACTCCCGCCGAGGAGCGCCGCAGGATTCGATTCGGCGTGGCCAGCAACCCGGAGTTTCTGCGCGAGGGTTCGGCGATTGCGGACTCGCTTTATCCGGACCGCATCGTGGTAGGGTCGGGCGACGAACGCGTGATCGAGATCATGCGCGAGCTGTATGCGCCGCTGGTGACGCAGACGTTCGAAGCTCCTCCGGGGCTGCCGCGGCCGGCCTCGGTGACGCGGGTTCCGCTGCTGGTCACTTCACTGACTGGCGCAGAGATGATCAAGTATGCGGCCAATGCATTTCTCACGGTGAAGATCGGATACGCCAACGAAATCGCCAACATTTGCGAGCGGGTGGGTGCGGAGGCGACGGAAGTGATGGCGGGGATCGGTCTGGATTCGCGCATCGGCGCCAGGTTCCTGAACCCGGGCGTAGGCTGGGGCGGCAGTTGCTTTGGCAAGGACGTCAACGCGCTGATGCACACGGCGCGCGAGTATGGCTACCAGGCGCGCCTGCTGGAGGCTTCGCTCGAGGTCAACATCGCGCAGCGGAATACGGTGATTCAGAAACTGCAGGAGAAACTATTCATCCTGAAGGGGCGGACCATCGGCTTGCTGGGGCTGGCCTTCAAACCAGATACGGACGACCTGCGCGACGCGCCCTCCCTGCACATCGCCGAGCGGCTATTACAGATGGGAGCGCGGGTGAAAGCCTACGACCCGGTGGCGGCGCAGGCCTGCCGCGCGCAGCATCCGGAGCTGCGGATTCGCTACTGCGAATCGGCTGCGGAACTGGCCGAGGATGCGGATGCGCTGGTAGTGGTGACCGAGTGGAACGAATTCCGCAGGCTGGATCTGGCGGACCTGGCCAAGCGGATGATTTCGCCCATCCTGG
This sequence comes from Bryobacteraceae bacterium, assembly GCA_049511495.1. Lineage (GTDB taxonomy): Bacteria > Acidobacteriota > Terriglobia > Bryobacterales > Bryobacteraceae > Bog-375. The sequence continues at coordinate 11,927 of JBEKXZ010000065.1, forward strand.
TGGACGGCCGCAACCTGTATACACCGGAAGCCGCTACGGCTGCGGGCTTCGATTACATAGGGGTCGGCCGCGGCGCGCGGCGCGCGCAGCAGGGCACGCCTGCGGGCGCGGCGCAGAATCGCCGCTGAAGGAGAGTAGCGCCGGTGGCGGCGAAGGCTGATCCGTTCTTCTCTTCCTGAACGGCGGAATGCTAGCCCGCATTTTTGACCGAGAGAGAGTGACGCCGAGCCGAATCCTGCGGCGCTGTGGCAAAGTGTAATCAATCCAGATTCGAATTAGCAGCCCATTTTTCGCGCCAGGTGGTGGATCTCGGTGTGACGAGGGAACCAAGGGTAGAGCAATCCAAAGCGAGCAGGCCGATCATAGTGGTAGCTCGGCGACATTAGCAGCATTCCCAGACCGGTCCACCCGTAAGAGACTGACGACCAGCCGAAGCGTGCGTCGAGGCCGGCAACGGCAAGCACGCCCGCGACTGCCGCGGGAAGTATGGCGCGAATTACCGCCATCTTCCATCGAAAGCCGTCACAAAGACTAAACCTTTCGTGATAGCAAAATTGGCGGGGTAAGGGCAGGTAGTTTCAACGGCTTGGCGGGGTCGCTCGGACGTCCTGATCGACCATTGCAAGGAGGTGCGCCGTCCGCTCAAAGTAGGCCTCATCCCGGATCTGGCACAGTATATTCTTGATCTGCGACAGCTCGTGGAACAGCAGCACGACGGCAACCAGCGCGCCGATTATCACAATGGTAATCATCTCGCCTTCTTCCGCCCGGTTAATGCCAAAATAACTACAGGTAGCGAGACAAACTTCAACATTGCGAGAGTCTCCGATCTCTCAAATGATTCCCTCTCAACTCTTATTCGAGTTTCATTTTAGACTTCCGATTAGTGTTTGTACACGCTAGACCGTGCCTTCAGGTTCTACATCTACCATCGCCAAGCGGGCGGTGCCTCACACCGGCTGAGAGATATAGAACGGAATCTCCAGGTCCCATTCAGTATTAACCACACCCCCATTCTTCGGTCCTTGCGAGTTGCATTTTTTCCTAATAGGAGCTGTCTTCACCCCCGCAAGGGGCGGTTGGCGCCCTGCCCGGAGAATCCAAAACCGCAAGCTCCTGTCTCTTCAGTGCATTTCACAAACGCCTCTCCGCCTTCATGTCTGGTCACCCTGACTTCGCTGCGCCCATCGCCTCCGTCTACCCGTCGCCACCGCCAGGGCACCGGTCCGCTGCTCAGCCGTTCCCGCTTGTTGTAGATCCGCACCCATGGAAAGTGGGAAGTCTCGTTACGGCAATGGACGTGATAAGCCTAGTCCACAAGGCCGGCAGCCTTGAGCTAGTGACGCAAGTTATCGCTCTGCAGCGTGACATTAGGAACAACCATTATTGGAAACCAAAAGAAAACGGAACTGATGATGGGCCTTTCTGTTCAGCTTGTCAGCATAGCGAACGTATACTGATTCGGATGAGGAAGGAGCGACGCGAGGCCACTGTTCTTGCAACAACGGATAGGTCTTCCGTCAACTCGGGCCCAGAGCGGCCCCGGCGCCCGCCACCTTTGCAGCCGTCCGCGGCCTGCGGAGGCGGGCAACCGGCCGGCTGCTTCAACGGCCTTACACCGCGTTATTCGGGGTTTCTCTATTTCCCAGATTTCAATCTCAGTGCATGAGATCCACCCAATCGCACACCAACTGGATTGGGGCAACGATGCATGATAACTTTCGCCAACGTTGGTTTATACCCGGTACCTGCCGGTACATCCGGGACTGTGGAACTGCTGGTTCGCTCGTGATAATGAGACCAGTGGTCTGAAAAGCATGTCCGTAAATGCCATCGCCGGCCCCAAGTCATCCGTTGAAAGCGGAGCCCCGCCCAAGATCAGAATCGTAGTGGCTGACGACCATCCTATCTTTCGCGACGGCGTGTGCAAATTGCTCGAACTCGAGGACGACCTGGAAGTCGTTGCCCAGGCCGACGACGGGCTGGAAGTGTTGGGCATGCTTCAGCGATCCGAGCCGGACATACTTCTGCTCGATCTCAGAATGCCTGGGCTCGACGGGCTGGCTACCTTGCAACGGCTGGAGATGGCCCAAACCAAAAGCCGGGTGATCGTTTTGACCGCATCGGACGACCAGCACGACTTCGTCGAGACCCTGAAACGGGGGGCAGCAGGAATTGTCCGAAAACAGGCCGCTACGGAAACCCTAATCAGTTGTATCCGTCACGTCCATGCCGGGGAGATGTGGCTGGATCCGCAGACTACGGCGGCAGTGATTCACCAGTTCGTTGCGCCCGCAGACGCGTCAGGGCCGGGAGAGTCTGCGGGTCAAGAAGGTTCACAATTGAGCCCGAGGGAACGCGAGATCGTGGCGTTGGTCACGCTGGGTTTCAAGAATCAGGCTATCGCTGAGAAGCTATCCATCGCCGAGCAGACGGTAAAGAACTATATGCATAAGATTTTCACCAAGCTGAACGTCACGGACCGTTTGGAACTGGCGCTGTACGCCGTCTCCGTCGGCATCCATACCTAGCCTGTCGACGTGAGGTGCTGCCTAATGTCCAGCACCACAAACGTCCGATTTGGAGAGCATGGCGGCGTTGGCTGTAAGTATTTGATTTGTAGAGCCGAGCCCTATCCCTTTGATGCTAATGGCGGAGAGGGGGGGATTCGAACCCCCGGTAGAGCTTATGACCCTACGACGGTTTAGCAAACCGCTGCTTTCGACCACTCAGCCACCTCTCCGGCGCGATGCAAGGGCCTGCACTCAAAATAGTACCATAGCGAACCCGATTTGCCGGCTCTGCCAGGTCCGCGGTCATCCGTCCACGCGGCTTTGTTCGTATACTACAGAGGGCGCGTCGGAAAGAGGGCCGGCGCCTCCTGCGATCCCGACTATGGCGATAGAAGGCACGAATGATGGCAGAGATGTTCTGCGGCGGATAGATCGGCGGGATGGTCGCGTCCTGGCGCAGCTCTATGATCGTTACGGGCGTCTGGTTTACGCACTAATCCCGAAATCCGAAGTTCGGCTGCACAGGATCGATAAGTCTTGAGACAACAGAGAGGTGGAGACCAACACCACGGACAGATTGGTTCCGCGGGAAATCGCCGCTCTGCTGTCTGGCGAGCGGGTGATT
>JBEKXZ010000066.1:0-11769 GCA_049511495.1 Bryobacteraceae bacterium
CAGGGCCTCATCCGTCATCCGGCGAATGGTGCGTAATGGGTGGTCCGCCGGCACACGATCCTCCGGCGACAAATAGCTGAACATCGGCTTCTGACTGAGATCATCTCCGCGCATACAACATAGACGTCACAGAAATGTTCCCGGTAACCAAAAACTTTTTTCAGCAGCCTCTAAAGCTTGCCCGTGCGTTTGCCGCGCGAACACCACCCAGTCTGGTGCATGGCCACGCTGTGTCGCGCCGCCCCAAATTCCCCCTCTCCGGCCAGCCCCCGCAAAGGCGCTATACTAGCCCTTGCAACGTACCTTGAGGCGCGCCCGATGAGCATCGCTCCCACTTGTGCCCCGCAGTCGCAGCTCGGATCTGACGAGTCCGCCGCGGAGGCCGGACTGGCGCGGCGATGCTTGTATTACATGTCGCTGATGCGCGAAACCGAGGACCGCATCGAGCGCAAGCTCTACCGTCAAGGCAAGATTCTGGGCGGCGTCTACGTCGGCCGCGGCCAGGAAGCCATCCCCGTCGGCAGCGCGCTCCATTCGCTCCCCCAGGATGTGCTGCTGCCCAGCCATCGCGATATGGCCGCGTACTTGATTCGCGGCATTCCGCTGGGCCGCATCTTCGCCCAGTACATGGGACGCGTCGATGGCCTCACCCACGGCCGCGATGGCAACATGCACATGGGCGATATGAGCGCCGGCCTGGTGTCCATCATCAGTGCCTTGGCCGCTACCGTGCCCGTGGCCGCCGGCGTAGCCCTGGCGCTCAAGTACCGCGGCACCAACGGGGTCGCCTTCAGCTACTTCGGCGACGGCTCCACCAGCCGCGGCGATTGGCACGAGGGCGTCAATATGGCCACTGTGTTGAAACTGCCCGTGGTCTACATTTGCAACAACAATCAGTACGCTTACTCCACCCCGCTGAGCGGGCAGATGGCTTGCGCCAATGTGGCAGACCGCGGCCCGGCTTACGGCATGCCCGCGGAGATCGTCGACGGCAATGACGTGCTCGCAGTGCATGCGGCCACCGGCCGCGCCGTCGCCCATGCGCGCTCCGGCCTGGGGCCTTACCTCATCGAGTGCAAAACCTTCCGCATGACCGGCCACTCCGCGCACGATGCCGCCGAGTACGTGCCGCCCGCCCTTTTCGAGGAGTGGGCCAAACGCGACCCCATCCTCCGCCTGGAACAGAAAATGATCGATCACGGTTGGGACGATCGCCCAGGGCTCGACGCTCTTCACGCGCAAGTCCTCCAGGAAGTGGACACCGCCGTCGCCTGGGCCGATGAGCGCCCTTACCCCGACCCCGCCACTCTGCTCGGTGGCGTCTACGACGGCGAATAGTCATGCCCACCACTTACCTGGAAGCCATCCGCGAAGGCCTGTGGGAGGAAATGGAGCGCGACCCCGATGTGTTCCTCATCGGCGAGGACATCGGCATTTACGGCGGCGCGTTCAAGGTCACTGCCGGCTTCATCGAGCATTTCGGCGCACGGCGCGTCGTGGATACGCCGATTTCCGAATCCGGCATCGTCGGCGCCGCCATCGGCGCGGGGTTGATGGGTCTGCGTCCGGTGGCCGAAATGCAGTTCGCCGACTTCATTTCCTGCGGCTTCGACCAGATCGTCAATTTCGCCGCCAAGTGCCGGTACCGCTGGAATGCCGCCGTGCCCATGGTGGTGCGCGCGCCCTCCGGCGGCGGCATCCATGGCGGGCCCTTCCATTCGCAGAATCCCGAGATGTGGTTCGTCAAGACGCCTGGCCTCAAAGTGATCTGCCCGGCCACCGCGTACGACGCCAAGGGGCTCATCAAGTCCGCCGTGCGCGACAATGACCCGGTGATTTTCTTAGAGCACAAGGCCCTTTACCGCCGCATCAAGGAGGACCTGCCGGCCGAGGAGTTCACCGTTCCCATCGGCAAGGCCAAAGTGGCGCGCGCAGGCCGCGACCTCAGCGTCATCACTTATGGCGCCATGGTGTGGGTGGCGCTCGAGGCCGCCGAAACGCTGGCCCAAGAAGGCATCGAGATGGAAGTGGTGGACCTGCGCACCCTGCTGCCGCTCGACCGCGACACCGTTTGCGAGAGCGTCAAGAAGACTGCCAAGGTGCTGCTCTTGCACGAGGACACACGCACCGCCGGCATGGCCGGCGAACTTGCCATCAGCATCACCGAGAGCGTCTTCGAGCACCTCGACGCCCCCGTCGTCCGCGTCACCGCCCCCGACACGCCGGTCCCCTTCAGTCCCCCGCTGGAAGAAGCCTTCCTCCCCAACGCCGCCAAGGTGATCGAAAAGGCCCGCTGGCTACACCAGTATTGAGTCAGGCTCTATTTCTGCCGCTTGAGCGTCATCGGCGGGAAGTCCATGTCACCGCCTTCGGCCTTGGTCTTGAGGGTGATCGCGTCGCCGTTGATGGTGCCTTCGCTGGAAAAAACGGTGCCGCCGTTCATATCCACCTTCACCGAGAACGAAATCTTGTCTCCTTCCACCTTGCCGTTGTCGAGCGGCAGCGGATCGCCTTGCGGCCCCAGAACCGTGCCGGTCAGCTTGGCGCCGTCCTGTTTGAAGTTGTAGGTCAGGGTGAAGCTGTTGCCATCCGGGGTCGACACCTCGCCCTTCCAGGTGCCGGTTACGTCGGCCGCCCAGGCGACCGTGGCTAATAGCAGGAACAGAATTCCCGTTCCCAATGTGCGTGTCATCATGCCCGAGATTGTACCGTAGGTCGTTCGGGTACGCTAGTCTGGAAAGATGGAGCGAGGCGGGCGTGTGTGGTGGCGGAGCCTTGGGCGCCTGGAAAAGGCCCTCCTTCTGCTGCTGCCGGCTTACGTCACTCTGCGGCTCACCGGCGCCGCGCCGGTTGCGCAGTGGTGGCTCGCCTGCCTGTCCCTTCTGTTGGGCGTAGTGGTGGCCTTCCGTCTGGCGCGCCGCGGACTTCGCAAGGCTATCTGGAGCCTCCGCAACCGCCTGATCGCGGCTTATATCTTCATTGCGGTGGTGCCGGTGGTGCTGATTCTGCTGCTGGCCGGCATCGCCACGTACGTAGTGATCGGGCAGATGGCGGTGTACCTGGTGAACACCGAATTGCGGCACCGCCAGGCGGTCCTGCTGCGCTCGGCCGAGGGCTTGGCGCTGGTGCCGGTGACGGACCCCGCCACCGCCTTGCGCCGCTTCGAAGCCATGACCCGCAACGCGTTTCCGGAATCCGCTCTGTTGATCACGGGAAGGAGCGAGCTTCGCTATCCGGCTGGCAACACCATTTCGCAGCCGCCCGCCGAATGGAAGCGCGCCTCCGGGCTCATCGTCAAGACTGAGGACAATGGGGAACGGCTCTTCGCCTGGGCTCACGCGATCGAAAACGGCGAGGAGGTGACGGTGCTGGCGCCGGTGACGATTGACCTGCTTGGCGATCTGGTGCCGGGTTTGGGCTACGTGGCGTTTGTGCCCTTCGATTCGGGCGACGCGACGTTTGTGCCCCTGGCGGGGCACGCCCGCGCCTCGCGCGTGCCGCAGGCACTCAATGTGTTCGACTTCCCGCTGCGGGGCCGTTACCTGGTGGACGTGCCACGGTGGCGCTCGCCGCGCGAACATCGCACGCTTATCCTGAGCGTCGACACGCGCGCTTCCGCCGTCCTGGGCACCATCTTTCAATCGCGCGATCAACCGCTTGATTGGGCCGAAGTTGCCCTGGTCGCTTTCGTCGTGCTGACCATCGTGTTCTTGCTGGTGGAATTGATTTCGCTCGTCGCCGGCGTGCAGTTGAGCCGCAGCATCACCGGCGCCGTGCACGAGTTGTACCTCGGTACGCGGCGCATCCAGCAGGGCGATTTCGGCCATCGTATCCCGATCAAGGGCAGCGACCAGCTTGCCGAACTGACCGCATCGTTCAACGCCATGACAGCCAACCTGGGCCAATTGATGGTGGTGGCCAAGGAGAAGGAGCGCCTCGAATCCGAGCTTGCCATCGCGCGCGAAGTGCAGAAACAGCTTTTCCCCAAGGACGTGCCGTACACCAAAACGCTCGAGCTCAAGGGCGTCTGCAGCCCCGCCCGCATGGTGTCCGGCGACTATTACGATTTCATGTCGCTCGGCGAAGAGTCCCTGGCGTTCGCCATCGGCGACGTCGCCGGCAAGGGAATTTCAGCCGCGCTGCTGATGGCCACCATTCAATCCACCATGCGCACCCAGTTGGGCGCCAACAATGGCGCCTCCCCGCGTGCGCTCTCCACCGCCAAGCTGGTGGCCACCCTCAACCGCCAGCTTTACGCCAACACCAGCCTCGAGAAATACGCCACTTTCTTTTTCGCGCTGTATCACGAAGACACCCACTCGCTCACTTACACCAACGCCGGTCACCTTTCGCCGATGCTGTTGCGCTCGGGCGAACTGCAGATGCTCGAATCCACCGGCACCGTAGTGGGCGCCTTCCCGCTGGCGCGGTACGAGGAACGCACCTTGCCGCTCGATCACGGCGATCTGCTGATGGCCTACACCGACGGCATCGTCGAGCCGGAAAACGCCTACGGCGAAATGTTCGGAGAGGACCGATTGAAGGACCTGGTATCCAAATACGCGCACGCGGATTCCTCCGAACTGATCGTGCGCACGATGGAGGCGGTGATCGAGTGGACCGGCTCCTCGGAATTGCAGGATGATATGACCATGGTGGTGGTGCGGCGCATATGAAAGTGCTCACTGCGGCCGAGATGCGCGAGGTCGACCGGCGCACTATCGAAATGGGCATCCCCGGCATCGTCCTGATGGAGAATGCAGGCATGCGGGTGGTGGAATTCCTCGCCGAACGGTTTGCCCCGCTCGAAGCGCAGCGCGTCCTCGTGCTGTGCGGCAAGGGCAACAACGGCGGCGATGGCTTGGTGATCGCGCGCCAAATCCGCACCCGCTTCCCGCAGTGCTCGCTCACCGTGGTGCTGTTCGCCGGCAAGGCAGATCTGCACGGCGACGCGAGCCAAAACTTCGCGATGCTGCGCGCCTGCGGTTGCCCGGTTCATACCGAAATTCCGCCGGAAGCTTACTGTGCAACCTTGATCGTGGACGCCTTGCTCGGCACCGGCATCAACGGTCCGGCCACAGGCGGCATCGAACAGGCCATTGTCCAGATCAATGGCTACCTGCGGCCGGCCAAGGTGGTAGCCGTGGACGTTCCCTCCGGCATGTCGAGCGACGCGGCCGAGTCCGCGGGCAAAGTCGCGCGCGCCGATTACACCGTCACCTTCACCGCGCCCAAGCTGGGCCAAGTGCTACCGCCGAACTGCGACTCTGTCGGCGAATTGATCGTGCGTCCCATTGGCACGCCGGCGGAACTGCTGACGGATGTGAAGATCGAGCTGATCGAGCCGTCGATGTTCAGGCGCGTGATGGCTTCCCGCCCGCCGGGCGGCCATAAGGGCACGTTCGGCCACGCGTTGGTGGTGGCCGGCTCGCGCGGCAAAACCGGCGCCGCGGCGTTGTGCGGGCTCGGCGCGCTACGCGCCGGCGCGGGTCTGGTGACCGTAGCCTCGGCCGAATCTGCCGTTCCGCTGATCGCCGCGCACGCGCCGGAATTGATGACCGAACCGCTGGCGGAGACGCCGCACGGCTCCATCGCACTCAACGCCGCGCTGGCCAGCGCCGCCGAAGGCAAGACCGTCATCGCCATCGGCCCCGGGCTGGGCCGCCAACCGGAAATCTCGATCCTGGTGACGAGCCTGATGGAAAGCCTCGAGCAACCGCTGGTGCTCGATGCGGACGCGCTGGTGGACATCGGCAAAGTCCCGCTCACGCCGCGCGTGCGCGTTCTCACACCCCACCCCGGCGAGATGGCGCGGCTCACCGGGAAAACGGTTGCCGAGGTGCAGGCCGACCGCATCGGCGTTGCGCGCGCGTTTGCCGAAGCGCATTGGCTCACGCTGTTGCTCAAGGGCCAGCGCACCATCATCGCCTTCCCCGATGGCCGCGTTTGGATCAACCCCACCGGCACGCCGGCCATGGGCACCGGCGGCACCGGTGACGTGCTCACCGGTATGGTCGCCGGGTTCCTGGCCCAATACCCCCAGTACCCGGACGAAGCCGTAGCTGCAGCGGTCTATCTGCACGGTCTGGCCGGCCAGATCGGAGCGCGCACACTCGGCGAGCGAAGTCTGATCGCTTCCGACCTGCTTCAGTATTTACCTGCCGCCATGGAGGAGTGTGCCTCTCTTCCGCACCTCGACTGAAGCCGAGACGATCGCCCTCGGGACTCGCCTCGCCGCCGAATTGCCGCCCGGCGTGGTGCTGTTGATCGGCAACCTCGGGGCGGGCAAGACAACCCTCGCCAAAGGCATCGCTTATGGCCTTGGCGCCGCTTTGCCGGGCGATGTTTCCAGCCCCACCTTCACCCTCATCCACGAATACGGCCACGGCCTGGTGTATCACGTCGATCTCTACCGCCTCGAGGAGGCCCGCGAGTTGGAAGGCCTGGGCCTCGATGACATCATCGACAGCGGCGCGCTGGTCCTCATCGAATGGGGCGAGCGCTTCCCCCGGTTACTCCCACAGCAGCGCACCGAAATCCACCTGCGCGCGCTGCCCGACGACACGCGAGAGATCGAGCTGCGGCGGCTGGGGTGACCTCTTCAGACTTGCGCAATACAGCGACAGCCGTCGCGTCGGCGAGGTCCAGGGGGACCGTCCGGCGCCCGCCCCATGTTACTCGACGGTTTTGGCGGTTCCGGTGATACGCAGGCTGCCGGTGACGACACCGGTGGTCGTTGGGGTGAGCGGGCCCGCGAAACCGGGCTGTACGCCGCCGGCCGAGATTACCAGCGTCCCCGGCTCGACAAGGCGAGTCCCGCTGGCTTCGACGGTGGAAAGCTGGCGCGGCGCCAGCGTGAATTTGACCACGCGCGATTGACCGGGCTGCAACGAAACGCGCGCAAAGCCTTCGAGCGAGATGAGGGGCGCGGGCACGGCGGCGCCAATGTGCTTCACGTAAAGCTCCACCACTTCCTCGCCCGCCGTCTGGCCGGTGTTCTGAACCTCCACCGACACCGCGACGGGCACACCGGCCGGCGCTTCGGCGGGCAGGCGAAGGTTGCGATACGCAAAGCTGGTATAGCTGAGGCCGTAGCCGAACGGAAAGAGCGGCTCGCCGGTGAAGTAGCGATAGGTTCGGCCCGCCATGCGGTAATCGGTGAAGGCGGGCAGTTGATCGGCCGAGCGATAGAATGTCACCGGCAGGCGCCCGGCCGGGTTGTAATCGCCGAACAGGACATCGGCGATGGCGTCGCCGCCGGCCTCGCCCGGGTACCAGGCTTCCACGATAGCGGGAACGTGGTCGCGCGCCCAGTTGACGGCCAGCGCACTGCCGTTCAGCAACACCAACGCCACCGGCTTGCCAAGGGCAACGATTTCCTCCATCAGTTTCTGCTGCGCGGCTGGCAGGCCGATATCGACGCGGTCGCCGCCTTTGAAGCCGTCCACGTGTACCGGCATCTCCTCGCCTTCCAGGCGCGGCGATAGGCCGAGCACCAGCACAACCGCATCGGCCTGCCGGGCGGCCTGGAGCGCCGCCGCGCGTTCGGCGGCGCCGGCGGAGCGCGACCACAGCAGGCGAATCCGCGCATCGCCCAGGTACTTGTGATAGTCCAGGCGAATGGAGTACAGCTTGCCGGCTTCGAGCTCCACCGCTCCGTAGCCGTAAGCGGGTTCGTGGATGGAGTTCCGGCTGGCGAGGAGTTTTCCATCCAGATAAATCTCAAAGCCGTTCCTGCCAAAGGCGCCGAGCTGATAAGTGCCTGAAGCGGGAGCGCGCAGGAAGCCGGTCCAGCGAACGCCGAAATCGTCGTCCTTCAGGTCGGCGCGCGGCGCTTTGTCCCACCAGTTGAAATCGACTTGCGCGTCGGTGCGGGTGAATACAGGTTGGGGATTCTTCGGAATCGGCGCTGGCGTCCGCTCGTCAACAGGCCATGTCTGCGCGCGCGCGCGGTGCTGCGTGCCGCCGAAATTGCTCAAGGAGTAATACTCGCCCTTGAGACCATTGGCGCGGCCGGCGCCATCGGAGGTGAACAGCGCCGAGGAAGGGATGGTGTCGAAGGCGGGCATATTGGCGGCCAGGTCGCTGCCGCGCGCGTAAAGCACTTTGGCGGTGGCGCCGATTTTGCGGCGGATGCCGGCCAGCGGCGTGACTGGGGCCGAAGGCTCGCCGTTGTAGTTGCCCACCAGCACGTCCTCGTCATCCGCGTTGGGGCCGATCACGGCGATGGTCTTCAGCGTTTTGGCGAGCGGCAGCGCGTGGCCGTCGTTCTTCAAAAGCACGATCGACTTGCGGGCGGTTTCGAGCGCCAGTTGGCGATGCGCGGGGCTGTCGTTCACGCTATAGGGGATCTGCGCGTATTTCACCATCGCGGGCGGATCGAACATGCCGAGCCGGAAACGGATGGTCAGCAAGCGGCGCACGCTCTTGTCGATTTCGGATTCCGCCACCAGGCCGGCGCGGACCGCCGGCAGCAGGTTCGCGTACTCGGTGCCGCAGTTGAGATCGGTGCCCGCCTTGAGCGCACGGGCCACGCCTTCCGGCGCCGTGTCCGCGAACTTGTGCGACTGGTAGATGTCGCCGATGGCGCCGCAATCGGAAACCACATACCCCTGGAAGCCCCACTGTTTGCGCAAAATCTCGGTCAGCAGGCGCGGGTTGGCGCAGGCGGGCTGGCCATCCACGCTGTTGTACGCGCACATCACGGAAAGCGCGCCGCCCTCCTTCACGGCGGTTTCGAAATGGGGCAGATAGCTGTCGAACAACTCGCGGTCGTCGATGACGGCATCGAAGGTGTGACGTTCGCTCTCGGGTCCGCTGTGTACGGCGTAGTGCTTGGCGGTGGCCACGGTCTTCAGGTACTTGGGGTCGTCGCCCTGCAAGCCGCGAATGAACTGGACCGCCATGCGGCCGGTGAGGTAAGGGTCTTCGCCGTAGGTTTCCATGCCGCGTCCCCAGCGCGGGTCGCGGAAGAGATTGATGTTGGGGGTCCAGAAGGTGAGGCCCTGGTAGATATTGCGCTGGCCGCGGCGGACGAACTCATGATGCTTGGCGCGCGCTTCGTCGGAGATGGCGGTCGAAATGCGGAACAGCAAGTCCGTATCCCAGGTGGCCGCCAGGCCGATGGTCTCCGGGAACACGGTGGCGCGGCCGGCGCGTGCCACGCCGTGCAGGCATTCGTTCCACCAGTTGTACTGCGGAATGCCCAGGCGATCGATGGCCGCGGAATCGTTCATGAGCTGGGAGACCTTCTCCTCCAGCGTGAGCCGCCCGAGCAGATCGTCGACGCGCTTTTCAAGCGGGGCGGCGGGGTTCTGGTAGAGCGCTTGTTGCGCGAACAAGGGCGCGAGCCAGGCGGCCGCGGCAAGGTATTTCACAAAGCGGGGTATGGGCACGGTAACGACCTCGATGACATCAGGAAGCTATTAACGTATAACATTTTGGAGTTCGCGAGTGGGCGCGCGGCCGAGCGGGCGTCCTACTTTGCCGCCGGAGGATTTCGAGGGCGTGGCGCAGTCGCTTTCGCCGGCGGAAGCGCCCCACGTGCCTTCGCAAGAACCTACGGGATTTCGGACGCGCCACGCTAACCCAGCTACTCGATCGACAACTGGTCGCCGGGCTGGGTTCCCGTCTCTGCCACGCTTCCGGCGGGCAGTTCCAGCACGGAGTGGGCCCAGAAGCATCCGCTGACGCGCCACGGCGGGACGGCATGCCGCACTTTTCGCACGCGCCGCCGCCTGTCCAGATACACCAGGTCAATCGCGAACTTCATGAAGAAGGTGTGTACCGATTGGCAAGGGACGATCCAGAGGCCTTCGCCCGCGTTCAGACCCTTGCGCTTGAGCAAGCCCATGTTGCGCGTGGCGCTGGTGTCCGCCACCGTTACGGCGTCTCCCAACACGGCGCCGCGGTTCTCATTGCGTACTCGGACGATCAATGGTCACGACTATAGCACGTTAGCGCTCCGGCGAGCCCGGGGAGATTCCCGGTCACCACCGGTAGAGAAAATCCGGCGGGCATGGAAACCCAGAGTTTGCCGTGGCTTAGCGGCATGGATACGGGCGCACGGCCGGGGTCGAGGCGAGGCCCCGTGGCTAGACTGAAATCGGCAGGAGGGTTCGCTTCCACTCGGCGTCGGAACGGGTGCGAGGCCGCTCTTCTTCTTTCCGGAGGTATCATGATTCGCCGTCTGTTCGTTGCCGCCGCTTTGTCGATATGCCCGGTGCTGGCCGGTCCGCCGTTAACCACCATTCAGGATGTGCTGTACAAAGCCGATGGCGCACGGTTCAACGGAACACTGACCATCAGTTGGACCAGTTTCCAGGCGGTCGACAATTCCTCGGTCGTGACGCAAAGCACGACCGTCAAGGTGCTCAATGGCAATTTGCACGTCGAACTGGTTCCCAACACGACGAGCACGCCGGCGACCGTCTACACGGTGACTTACAACAGCGATGGCTTCGCCCAGTTTCAGGAAACCTGGAGCGTGCCGTCCAGCCTGACGCCACTGCACGTTCGCGACGTGCGCACGGCGCCGGCGTCGTCGGGCGGTTCGGATACGACCGACGCGGGCGCCACTTCGATTCCGGAGTCGAGCGTGGTGGGGCTGGTGGCCGACCTGGGGGCCCGGCCGCTGGTGGCTCCGGGGTTTGCGGCCGGCCACGTTGCCATGATCAATTCGAGCGGCCAGGTGGATTCGGTGGTGGGCAACCCCGCCGACTGCGTATACGTGAACGGCTCGTCCGGCCCTTGCGGCAGCGGCGGCTCCGGCTCTGCGTATAACTTCGTCGACGGCGACTCACCGGACGGCACGATCGACGGCTCCAACACGGTGTTCACACTGAACGGGGTTCCCAACCCCACGTCCAGTATCGCCCTCTATCGCAACGGTGTTTTGCAGAAGGCCGGTTTCGACTACACGCTGTCCGGCAGCGGTGCCATCCAGTTCGCCTCGGCCTCCACGCCGCAGCCGACCGACGTGTTATTGGCCAGCTACCGCACGGCCGCCAGCGGTTCCACCTCCTGGCCTGCGCCGCAGGTGCTGTGCAGCGGCACCGGCGCCGCCGCGTCGCTGTCTAGCATGACGGCGCTGGCGGCGTGCAGCATTCCCGGCGGGCTGCTCGCCCCCGGCGACCGGCTTGAGATTCACGCCGATTACGCCCACGTGGGCAGCGCAGGCGCAGCCGCCATATCGATCCAGTGGGGCGGCACGACGGCCCTCAACGTCAGCGCGGCGGCCGTCGAGACCATGCTCACGGGGCGGCTGGACGGCTCGATTCTGACCACCGGCGCACAGGTCAGCTCGCAATCCTGGGGCGCCAGCACCAGCTTCGCCACCGGCGTCTTGAGCGCACCCGATTCGTATAGCGCCGGGCTGACGCTCAAGTTCCTCGGTTCCGTGGCCGCCGGCGCCGACGTAATTGCTTTGCAGCACTACTCCGTCGTGCGGGTGCCGTAAACGCGGTGGCGGGCGAGCCCGGTTTTCAGGTAAACTCGAAGATTCAGCCCGCCAGCGCCGGATTCTGCTATGGCGCCAGGGGCGCGTAGCTCAGTTGGTTAGAGCGCCTGCTTCACACGCAGGAGGTCACAGGTTCGAGTCCTGTCGCGCCCACCATGAAGACAAAAGACTTATTGAATATTCGCGGCTCTACGCCAAAAACGGGGGCAGACCCCGATCCCAAGCCTTTCTAAGAACATAACACCTTCACTCTGAGTCTGTAGTTTTCGAAGTTGCGGAAGCCGTAGGCTTGGCGGTTGATGAGCTCCATT
>JBEKXZ010000067.1:0-10728 GCA_049511495.1 Bryobacteraceae bacterium
TTTCTTCTGTGCTCAAAGATGTATCCGAGACCTCTTGGACGTCATTGACCCTTTGACTTACGTCCCGGCGCGTTTGGATTACCAGAGCGCGGCGATGTTTGTTTCGCGATTCTCACCCTGCGGTCTAACTCAGGCTTTGATACCTTCAGGATCTTTCGCATGGCACTCTTGAACTTTCGAAATTCAGGCGTTGCTTCGAACTGTTCCGCCGTCATGGGCGGTCGGTCTTCCGTTTCCCCCGCCCCTGTCTCTTTGGTCCTTTGCCGCTCAGCCATGTTGTTCAGCCCCTTCCTTCCCGGTGAGTTGCTTGTAGGTCAAGCGCCGTCCAACAATGTGGCGCATCACGTAGACGAAGCGCTCAATGTCGCTCATGTTTCGGTTGTTGTAACGAAATACCTGTTCGTCGATATAGCGGAACAAGTGGAACGGTTCGACCGCGACATAGGTTCCCTTAAGGCTCCGCTTGAGCAAGCTCCAGAAGTTCTCACAGTTGTTGGTGTGCGTGTTCCCGTCCACGTAGGCTACTGCATGGTCGATGACTTGATGCGTGAATTCGTCAAGGCCTTCGTAGGACTTCAGAGCGTCAGAATTCAACGTAGCGCCCGCTTCAACATTCTCACGCACAAAAGCCTGAAGTTCAGGCTTCCGGCGGGTTCCGCAAACTCTTGCGCGAACCGTTCCGCCGCGTTCCAGAACTGCCGCTACAATCGCCTTGCCATCCGGCCCGCGACCTGTGATCTTCTCGGCACGTTCACTGGCGTGCATGTTGCGAGCCTTCCCACCAATGAACGTTTCATCCACCTCAACCTCGCCCGCCAGCTTGTTATGAGTCTTATCTTGGCTAGCCAACCGAATGCGTTGAAGCATGAACCACGCGGTCTTCTGAGTCACGCCAAGCGCCCGGTGAAGTTCCCACGAAGAGATGCCATTCTTGCAGTTCACCAGCATCCACGTCGCCGGGAGCCATTTCTCAAGAGCTATCGGCGAGTCTTCAAAGATCGTCCCGGTCTTCAGCGAGAAGGTCGGGCGCGAGTGCCCTGTGTAGCACTTCCAGAGGCGCTGCTTCGCAAGCCATGTAACGTTCGTCGCCCCGCAAGTCGGGCATTTCACTGTGCCGTCGAACCAGCGCAAGTCCGTCATGAACTTCTTGCAGTTTTCAAAATCCGAGAAGTACAGGATCGCGTCTCGGAGGGTCGCATGGTTGCTCATGAACCCAGAATACGCCCCATTTTACGGAAAGTCAAGTATATTATTACCATCATTTGCCGCTCCGGTCCGATGAGAAGGCAAGGGAGCGACATGAGACCAACGCGCGTTTTCTTGCAGTCCGCCCTGTTATCGGCCCTGCTCAGTGTAACCGCCGCCGGCCAGCGTTTGGGACCGCTGGAGCGCCCGGCGAGCGCCGAGATGCAAACGGCCCCGGCGATGCCGCCAAGCTTCCACCTCGGAGTTTCCACGCCGGCCCCATACCGGCTCGGCCCTGTCCAGCAGACGGAACTAGACGCGGTGGTGCGTCTCCCGCAACTGCCGCTGATGGGGATCGAGCGGCCGCTCGACGCCGTGCCGCAGGCCCGCGGGGAATGGCTGACGCTGGATGACGGCAAGGCCGTGTGGAGAATGGCGATTCAGTCCGAGGGCGCGTCCGGCGTGCGCGTTCATTTCCACGATTTCGCAGTGGCCGGTGGCGCCGTCTGGGTGTACAGCGAGGATCGCAGCCAGGTCTTCGGACCCTACACCGGCTCCGGGATCGACGAAACCGGAGACTTCTGGAGCCACACCGTTTTAGCCGACACGGTGGTCGTCGAATACCTGGCGGACCGGCGGGCGGAAGCGGTACCGTTCTCGGTCACCCGGATCGCTCACCTGATGGTCTCCCAGCAAACCATGTCGGCTGGCACCTGCGAGCTCGATGTCACGTGTTATTCGCCCTGGGGCTCGATCGCGAGCGGCGTGGGGATGTACATTTTCGAGACCGGCGGCGCCAGTTATCAGTGTTCCGGGGCTCTGGTCAACAATAGCAACAACGACTCCAAGCCTTACTTCCTTACCGCCAATCACTGTATCTCCACCCAAGCCATGGCGCAGACGGTCGAGGTGTTCTGGAAATACCAGACTTCCACCTGCAACGGAACGCCGCCCAGCCTGTCGAGCGCGCCGGTTACCTTGGGCGCGACTTATCTGGCCAGCGCCCCGATCCCGAGCGGCGATTTCAGCCTGATTCTGCTTCCCCAGTTGCCGGGCTCCAGCCTCACGTTCTACGGGTGGAATGCGAGTTCGACCGCGCTGGCGATGGGAGGCTCGGTTGTCGGCATGCACCATCCGGAGGGCGACTACACGCGGATTATGTTCGGGTCGCGCGATCCCGATGCCACCGTTCAGGTAGGGACTGTCGTCGCGCCCGCCAGCATGTTCTATCAGATCCAGGCTACCGCGGGCGTCATCGAGCCGGGATCTTCGGGCTCGCCCCTGTTCACGCCGGACGAATCCATCGTCGGAACCCTGACCTACGGCCCGACAGGCAACGCGTGTTCGATCAGCCCATTTGTCGCGGGCTATGGCCGCTTTGCCGTCGCCTACCCGAGCTTGAGCCAGTACCTCTCGCCCGCCGCCACGCCCGCGGCGACCGTGACATCCGCGCCGGCGTCCCTGAACGTGAATTGGACCATCGGGACTCCCGCTCCGGCCGCGCAGACCATTCAATTGAGCACCGCCGCGGCGGCGGCGGTTTCGCTCACCGCCGCAGCGAACCAATCGTGGATCGGGCTTTCGGCAACCAGCTTGAGCGTGAGCCAGTCGAAGCCGGCCAGCTTGTCGATAGCCTTGAGCACGGCATCGTTTAGCGCGGCGGGAACATATAGCGGTGCCGTCACATTGACTGGCACGGGCGTGTCCGTCTCCATCCCGGTGCAAGTGAATGTCACCGCCGCCGCGGTAGCCGTGACACCGGCGCCGGAGTCTCTCAGCGTGAGTTGGACCATCGGGACTCCCGCTCCGGCCGCGCAAACCATTCAATTGACCACCGCGTCGACGGCAGCGGTTTCGCTCACCGCCAGGGCGAGCCAAACGTGGATCGGGCTTTCGGCGGCCAGCTTGAGCGTGAGCCAATCGAAGCCAGCCAGCTTGCCGGTAACCTTGAGCGCGGCAGCGTTCAGTGCGGCGGGGACGTACACCGGCAGCATCACGTTGACTGGCACGGGCGTATCGGTATCCATCCCGGTGCAAGTGAGCGTGAACGCCGCACCCACGGTGGTAACCGGCGGCCAATCGACGCTGATTCCCCTCATCGAGGACGGCGCTGGCGCCGCCACCAGCTTTACTTTGCTGAACCCTTACGCGTCGCCGACGGTCGCCTCGCTTTCGTTCTTCTCCGGGATGGGAGCGCCCGTCTCCATTGCAACCGGGACGGCCGCCACCGCGTCGTGGCAGAACCTGACGATTCCCGCCTACGGCTCCGCTACCATCGCCACTACCGGAAGCTCGAGCCCGCAAAAGCAAGGCTTCGCCGTGGTTCAGACCGGCGATGCAACCAAGCGCGTGCCGGCCATGGCCCAGGTCGGATTGGATTTGGTCTCGCCGTCCGTCGCCCTGACGCCGCCGTTTGCGGTGCCGTTCGACGCCACTTCCACCGCCACCACTACCCTCTACATTTACAATCCGGCGACGACCGGCTCGGTTACGCTGGGCCTGACGATCTATAGCAGCGCGGGGACCATACTTGGCAGCGGCCAGATCGTCATTCCAGCCCTCCAGCAAGGCACTGTCACAATGTCGAAGAGCTTGCCGGTCTTTGCGGGTCAGAAGGGAACGCTCTACGTCGCCGGTTCTGCCCCGGTCTGGAGCATGGGCATCCGCGTCGACGGCGGCGGCCGTATCGACATGGTTCCGCCCGCCGTCAATCACTAACGTTCGCAGCGCGAGGCGTGTGGGCTCTGGCATACTGAAGGTCGGTTTCCATGAGCCCCGCGCCATCCCTCACTTTCCGCGCCGCCGCTTTCCGCGCCGCCGGCTGGCTGGCATTCGCATCCGCCGCAGCCATCGTTTTCTCCATCGCCGCTTCGCAAATTCTGCTCGGCGCGTCGCTGGCGGCTTTGCTGATCTCGCGCGAGCGCCTGCGGCTGCCCCCCATCAAATGGCCGCTGGCGCTGTTCCTGTTCGGCACGCTCCTGGCGTGGGTATTCTCCGGCGACCTCGCGGCCGGCATGCCGCAGATCAAGAAGATCTACGTGTTCGCCGAACTGCTGGTGGTCTTCTCCTGCCTGCGTAACGCGAAGTGGATTCGCTGGCTGTTCCTGGTCTGGGCGGGCTTCGCGGCTCTGACGGCGGTCTGGGGATGCGTGCAGTTCGCCGGCAAAATCCGCGAGGCGCACGCCCTGGGGCTGAGCCTTTTCAACCGCAGCTTTTACGACTTCTACATAGCCGAGCGCATCAAGGGCTTCACCAGCCACTGGAACACGTTTTCCGCCGAGGAAATGTTTGCTCTCATCATGCTCGCTGCGTTCCTGCTGTTCGCGCGCGCACCGCGAACTTGGATCTGGCTTAAAGCCGCGTGCGTGTTTCTGATCGCGCTGGCGGTGCTGCTGGCCGAGACCCGCGGCGTCTGGTTCGCCACCGCCGCCGCGGGCTTCTACCTGCTGTGGGCTTGGAAACGGAAGCTGGTGCTGCTGGCGCCGGTGTTGATCGCGCTAGCGGTGGTGGCTTCCCCGCCCGCCATCCGGGAACGCTTCCAGTCCATCGTGCAGCCGAGAGAACTGGACTCCAACCAGTTTCGAATCGTCGTCTGGCGCACGGGCCTGCGCATGATCGAGGCTCACCCCTGGCTGGGCCTCGGCCCGGAGCAGCCGCACATACAGTTTCAGAAATGGCTGCCGGCCGACATTCGCCCGCCGCTCCCCCCCGGCTACTATGGGCACCTGCACAACGTGTATTTGCAGTATGCCGCGGAACGAGGCATTCCCACCACGCTGGCGATGCTTTGGCTGCTGATCCAGATCATGGTGAATTTCCGGCGCGGTTTGCGGGATTTGCCGCCGGGCCGCGACGACCGCCGCTTCCTTTTGCATGGCGGCATCGCGGTCGTGCTAGCGGTTCTCGCCGAGGGCTTCGTCGAATACAATCTCGGCGACAGCGAGGTGCTCACGATGTTCCTGGTCGTCACCGCCTGCGGATATCTCGCGCTGGAGAAGGATGTCGCGTGGAGTTAGGGGGCAGAAGCAAGCAGCCAGAGGTCAGAAGGCATTCCTACTCCTTACTCCTACTTCAGCACGACCTTGGCTAGTCCCGTGTTGTTGGCGCTGTCGGCGGCGCGGAGGACCACCAGGTGCTCGCCGGGGGTGAGGTTGGCGAGGTCGAGCGAGAATCTCTCCCGCAGCGAATCGATTACGCCGTCGACGGCATTCATCGGCACCCAACCGGCGGCATCCACCGAGTATTCGGCGCGCCGTAAGGGCGACGCGGCATCCACCGCTTGCCATTCGATGTGCGCGGAAGCGCCGGTTCGGGTGGCGCTGAGCACGGTGACCGTGGGCGGCGTGTTGTCGATCATCACCGGCGCGCTCACCAGTTGCGCCTCCCGCGCGCTGGCCGGCGGGTTGACCTCACGGTCGGAGGCGATGACGCGGAAATAATACTCGCCGTCTGCCAGCACGTCGGCGTCGAAGGTGATGGAACTGTCGTGCAGGTCGGCCTTCAGCAGCTTCCACTGAGTTTCGTCCGCGCCGCGGAAATAGACGCTGTAAACCAGCCGGTCGCCATCCGGATCGTCGGCCTGCCACACCACGGTGATTTGCTGCTGCGCGGCGCGCGGCAGGGTTTGCGTGGTGGTTCCGGCGGCGGCAGCGGAGCTGGTATCGCCCGAATCCGTGACGGTGACGCTGTACGCCGCGCTGCTGGACGCGGCTGCCGGTTTGGCGCTCTGGGAAACGGGCGCCATCTGCGTCACCACGTTGATACTGCGGACCACCGGCGGCGAATTCTGCGGCAGGTAAGCCAGCGTGACGCCGTTGATCGCGGGGGTGGCTCCAGCGCCACCGGACATTTCGGCTTTCCATTGCACGTAGCGGGCGTTGGGGCTGGAGATGCGCGAGCCGGACGGATCGCGCAACGGCTCGGACCAGTCGCTCCAGGTGCGGTCGGGCTTGGCCGCGTTGCCGGAGCGGGTGCGGAACGCGAGCGCGCAGCCGGCCGGCTGGTCGGCGCGCCAGCTCAAGCTGCCCCAGTGTGCGACGGTGCCGGCATCGTGCACCGGCGCTTCATACTCGCCCGCCGCGCCGGGCGTGTCGCCGAGACGGAGAATGCGGCCCATGTTGGCAGTGGCGGCGAGGATCGAATGGTCCGAAGGCAGCAGGCGCGTGGTCTCGCTTTCATCGGTCTCGGTGACGAGTGTGACGCGGCGGTCGGGCGCCAGCGCGTAAATGCGGCCCTCCACGTCGGTGGAAAACAGAATCTGCTTTTCGAGCGCCAGCAGATCGTAGACGTTTTCTTCCTTCGAACTCCACAGCGTTGCGACCGTGTTGTCCGGGTTGATGCGGTAGACCGCGGATTTTTCCACGTTGCTGAGATCGACCGCCGGCGTGAATTGCGTGCTGACCTGTGGTGCCGCTGCGGCAGGCGTTTGCGGCTGGCCCGGCGCCCCGGCAGTGGGCGGCTTGATTTCACCGCCCGGCCCGGTGGACTGCGCCTCCACGGTGATGCTGGTCGAGACCGTGGTTCCCGGCTGGCCGACGCCCATATTCTGCACTGCCTGATTGGCTGCCTGCGCCAACTTCGCCACCGATCCGCCCAGCGCGGCGGCATAGACGGAGCCATCCGGCATGGGAACGATAGCGCGAATCTCCGGCAGGCTGGCGTTGTACAGCACGAAGGCTTTGTCCTTGGCGGAAATGCGGTAGAGAATGCCGTTGGGCTCGGTGCCCGCCAGCAAACGGCCTTGGACGTCCAGCGCCAGTCCGGTCACGTGCGATTGCCCGGTGTCGTAGTACAGTTCGCCCTTGCCGGCTGCCTCCACGCGAAAGATCTTGCCCTGGTCGCCGGTGCCGACGTAGAGCGCGCCATCTGGCGCCACGGTCAACGACCAGATGTAGCGGGTGTGCGGCGCGAAATATTCCTCGGCTTGGCCGTTCCGGATGCGGTACACTTTACCGTCCGGCGAGGAACCGGCGTAGAGCGCACCATCAGGACCAGCGGCGATGGCGAACACCTCGGGCTGGTCGGCGGTCCACAGCAGGCTCGAGGCGCCATCGCGGCCGATGCGGTAAACCCGTCCGCGGTTGCCGGTGGCGGCGTAGAGCGTGCCATCGGGCGCTTCGGCTAGCGCCCAGATGACCGGTTGATCGGAAGTGAAAACGGTTTCCACCTTGGGCGCCAGCGACAGGCGGCCCTCCCGGCTGAGCGAAACGCCCTGAAACCGGCCGCGTATGAAATCGCTCCAGGAGCCCATTTCCCAGACCGTGGTGCTGCTGGCCACAGCGGCCCAGGGAAGCAGCAGAGCGAGGCCCCAGCGAAAGGCGTGGCGCAGGCAGTCCTGCCTGCTGTGTCGAGAGTCGTCCCGACATTTCTTGGCTCCGACGAGGCGGGCGCCGGCGAGAATGTCTGCGCTGCACGCAGGAGTGCGTGCGCCACACCTGGTGCGGTGTCTGGTTCCGGCGATCATGGCTTCACTTCCACTTGAATGGTTTTGACACCGGAAATCACCATGTCGCCGCCGTCGATCTCCATGGCCGCGATTTTCGAATTGCGCACCTGGGCGATGCCCGCCACGTTGTTCTGCGCGCCCTCCAGCACCAGCGCCACCGAAGCCGGCGGGGCGGGCAGGTCCGCGCCCTCCAATTCAAACGCCGCATCGCCGCGCCAGACCCGCACATAGGCCTTATTGTTGGCGTGGAGGTTGTTGGCGGTCGAGATCGCCTGGGCCGGGCTGCGCGGGTTGGCGGTGATCGCCGCCCGGAAGTCGTTGAGGTTCGCGGTAGCCGCATCCGACACGGTAAAGTATAGCGGCCCGGCTTGCGCTCCGATCGGCACCCGGTAATCGACGGTGCGCGCCGTTTCGGCGCCATTATCGCCAAAGAGCGACACACGCAGCCGCACCGCTTCGCCGGGCCGCACTTCGCGGCGCGAGGCGGAAACCGAATCGATGGTCCATTCTTTTTTCTGCTCGAAGGTTTCGACGGCCAGCGACACGCTCTTCAGCTTCATCGTGTCAAACCCGCTCTGCATTACGAAAGCCAACGGAATCGCCGCGCTCAGCGAGGCCTGCTGCGCCGCGCCGGTGTCGCCGGCGAACAGGTTTTGGATGCGCAGCGGCGCCGGCGCGCCCTGAAACCGGATCTCACCGCTGATGCGCATGCTGGAAGTGCCCACCGAGCGCTCGGTCGAGTCGATTGCGGAATAAATCGCCATTTGCAGCACGAGCGGGGAAAGCAGCGGGTCGTCCACCATCTGCATGCGATAGCTGTCGATGGCGCGGCCGGCGCGCGAGATGGCGACCGAAACCGGAACCATGGCTGGGAGCTTGCCCAGTTCGCCCGAAATGGCGGTGTCGCCATCCAGGCGGATGGACCCCATCCACTCCTTTGTCGTCGCCAGTTTGAACGAGGTATTGTTGGCGGCCACCACGGAGACTACTTCGGCCCGCGCGAAGGGCAGGGCAGTGGGGCCCAGGCCCAGAAACCGGTGACCGAAGGCGAACACGCGGCTGCCTTCGACCAGGGTCACCGTGCCTTGCACGCCCACGCTATAATCGCCCGCCAGCAGCAGCACGCTGATCATCGAACCTGGCTGCAAGTCGGCCGGATTGCCCATCGCGGCAGTGGCCTGGCCGCCGCCCGAAACCATCTGCCGCGGCTCCAGGCCGAGCTGCCGCAACTGCGGCGCGAAAGCTTCGAGCGTGCCCCGGCTGAATCCTCCACAGCCGATCGGCGTGGCGATGTCAACCATCCGCGCGTCGCCCGCCATGGCCGGTGACGGCCTGGCGAAGATGTGGGTGAGATCGGCGTCGGCCAACGTAACCCGGCCGGCCGGGCGCACAGCGGCTGCGGCGGCAGGCCGCACCATGTCTTCGATGGGCCGGATGGCGGCAATCGGATCTTTGGCGAACGGAAAAGCCATGGCCACGGCGCCGGCCAGTTTGCCGCCGAGATAAATCGGGCTGCCGCTCATGCCTTCCATTACGCCGGCGTGGTCCAGGGGACCACCGGAAAGCCGTGCCAGAATCAGCGATTGCTTGGGCCCTGCGCCATCGAGGACGCCCAGAATCTCCACCTGGAACTCCTCGACCTTGCTCCCCGTGAACACCGTGCGGCCGGTGCCATGCATGCCCGCGCGAACGTCCTTCAGCGGGAAGAACGAACTCTGCGCGGCGAGGCCCGCGGCAAACGCGAGCATAGCCGGAATTGCGCAACGAAGCACATCCCATTGTAGCCGGGCAGGGGCGGCCGGCTGGCGCGGGCGTCAAGCCAAAGGGCGCGGGACATCGGCGCCGTAGCGTCGCCTGCTTGTCAGAGAGCAGCGAGCTTCCAGCGCACGATGAACGCACGGGCAGCGTGTTAGTCCCCGAAATGGTCAGGTTCTCAGGAATTCGAGGTACCTGCGCCCTTGTTGCGAAATCTCAAACCATCGCTCGACGTGCTCGCGGCTGAGGGTTCGAATGTTATCGGGAGACGGACCGCTGCATCCGCCATACGCGAAGTAGAAGTACCGCTCGCCCTCTTTGGATGCGCGCGCGTCAACCAGGAACTCATCGTCGAGCGGCCTTGAATCTGGGTGCTTCTTGCATTGTGCCAGAATTCGCCGACCGAGTCGGTCGCGACCCACTATGCGAAAACCCAGTCGGAAACTGAAATCGCTGCGAACCGCCTGGCAGTGTTCACAAACGAGTCGGAGACTCCCCAGCCGAGCTCCTTCTGGCCAGCTACTGCCGAAAGCTCGGCGGCAGGGTCCGCCTTTGACAGCGCGTCCTGGAAATCTCCGGCGGACCAAGCGCCGTACCAAATCCCTACCTCTTTTCGCGTCCAACCGTCGGATATCAGGTCCTTTCCTCCGATCTTCATTCGTATGCGCCAAATCCTCGGTTCGTCCATACTGAGCTAATTATAGGCTCGCGTCCCGCAACCCACCCAGGGGTCCCTCCCAGCTAACGCCAATCGGCGCAATCGATTATTTTTATTGGCAAACCGGCGTGAGGCCTCCTACAATCGACAATGGCCCACCATCCATCCCGGATCGTGAAGGCCGCTTTGTGCCCGCTTTGGGCGCCCTGAAGGAGAAAATCGTCAGTGACTCCGAAAGAAGTTTTGGAATTTGCCAAGAAGAACGATGCCAAGCAACTGGATCTGCGGTTCACCGATATTCCGAGCTTGCAGCATCACGTTTCCTATCCGATGAGCGAGCTCGACGAAAGCAGCTTCGAGGACGGGTTTGGAATGGACGGATCGAGCATCCGCGGCTGGGCGGCGATCCATGAAAGCGACATGCTGCTGATCCCGGATCCGGAGACGGCGCTGATGGATCCGTTCGCCGAGACGCCGACGCTGGTGATGATCGGCGACGTGCAGGACCCCATCACCAAGCAGCGCTATGAGCGGGACCCGCGCTGGATCGCGCGCAAGGCGGAGATGTACCTGACCAACAGCGGCGTGGCGGACACGGCGTACTTCGGGGCGGAGGCGGAGTTTTTCATCTTCGACAACGTCAGCTTCGACCAGAACCAGCACGAGGGATTTTACTATATCGACG
>JBEKXZ010000068.1:0-10234 GCA_049511495.1 Bryobacteraceae bacterium
CATCATCCGCTCCATTTCCGCGGCGGAGACCGTCTCTGGGATTCTCAACTTCCACGATCCCCCCGCTGCCACGAACCGGACAACTCACGTGCTAATTGGACCGGACAATTCACATGCTAGCGACACATATGCTCTGGGGTGGTTGACGGGCGATTCTAAATCCGGTACAGTTTGGCACGAATGTTCCGAAACCGGCAGGCTAGAGTATGCCCCCACCAGTAAGGAGAACGAACGATGTCTGACCGAAAGCAATCCCGCCGGCAGTTTTTCGGAGCTTCCGCCGGCGTTACCGCGGCCGTGGCCTCGGTGCTCGCCGATCCGCCGGACGCCGCTGCGCAGTCCGCTGGAGTCAAGAAGGCGGATCTTCCCGACCTGACGATCAAGGAAGTCAAAGTTTATGTCGCGGACCTTTCCGGCTTTCGCCGCCTGAACTCCAGCGAAACCGGCGAGATTCTTTCGGTTGTGACCAATAGCGGTCATGAAGGGAATTACACCATCGGGAACCGCGGACTAACGCCAAACTGGCTGGAATGGGCCAAGCCTGTCCTGCTGGGTAAGAACATCATCGATCTGCTGCCCACCATCACGGCCACTACCGGCACGAAGGAAACGTTTGGGTTCAGCGGCGGCCGCTCCGGAGGCCCCGGCGGTGGCCGCGGCTCCACGGCCGGTGCCGCGGCTCGGGGAGGAACTGGTGAGCGCGGTGCTACGGGTGGAGTTGGCGGCATGGCAGCGGTCAACCGCGGCGGCACGTGGCCCAACTACTACACTGCCGCGGCCGAAATCTGCATGTGGGACATCCTCGGCAAGGCTGTCGACCGCCCCATCTACAAACTCCTGGGCGGTTCCAAGGACCGCGTGATGGCCTACGCCAGCTCCCAGCACCTCGCTAATATCGAGGACTACATCCCCGACGTGCTCAGCGCCAAAGAGCAGGGTTATAAGGGATACAAGATCCACCCCGGAGGCGGGCAGCCGAGAAGCGGATTGGCGATTCCCGCGTATATCGGCCACATCGAGGAGATCAAGACCATCCGCAAAGCCGTGGGTGACGATTTCGTTTTAGCACACGATCCCGTGCAGCGCTACAATCTTTTCGAGGCCCTCAAAGTGGGCCGAGTGCTCGACGAGCTCGATTACGCGTGGTTCGAGGATCCCATCCCCTCGACCGATATTGAAGGCCTGGTGGAGCTGAACCGCGCACTCGATCTTCCGCTCCACATCGGCGAGTTCCTGTTCTCGATCTCCGATTTCGCCGAATATATCCGCCGTGGTGCGCTCGACGTGGCGCGGCTGATCGCCGATAACGTGGGCGGTATCAGCGGATCCATGCGGGTGGGCGCGTTGGCCGACGCCTTCAACCTGGAATGCACGCCGCACAACTGGGGCAATCCCACCGATCTCGCCGTGCATTTCCACCTCGAGCTCGCGATGCCCAATGCCTACTGGTTCGAGATGCCGCACCCCGCCACTGCGGTAGACCGGCCATACCAGGCTAAGTTCCGCGTCGATCAGGATGGTTATGTCCTGGCGCCGACTGAGCCGGGGCTCGGTTATCCGATCGATCACAATGCGCTTGACAAGATCATGAAGAGGATCGACCGTTAAGGCCGGAAGGAGAAACTCGATGGAGAATGATTCGCAAGCTCCCGGCAGGCGGGAATTTCTGCGGACTCTGGGCGGCAGCGCGCTCGGTCTGGCGCTGGCCGGCACGGGCTACTCCGCTGGGACGAAACCGATGCGCGGCGTCTTTCCCATCGGCCAGACGCCCGTCACCGAGTCCGACCAGCTCGATCTGGAATGCCTCCAGAACGAAGTCAAATTCTGCAACCGTTACAAGGTCCACGGCTTCGCCTGGCCGCAGATCGCCAGCGGCTGGACGACCCTTTCCGAAAAGGAAAGAAGGGACGGCGTCGAAGCCATTCTCGCTGCCGGCAAGGGCGGCCAGGCGGCGCTGGTGATCGGCGTGCAAGACAAGGAAGGCAACCTCGATAAATCGATCGCGTATGCCAAACACGCGGCCAGGAACGGCGCCGACGCCATCGTCTCCCTGCCTCCCGAGAAAGCCGATGACAAGGGGATGATCGAATACTACAAGACCATCGGCCAGGCCACGGACCTGCCGCTGTTCGTACAGAGCCGGGGCGATATGAGCGTAGACCTGATCGTCGAAATGGCCAGGCAGATTCCCACCATGAAATGCGTCAAGGATGAGGCCGGCAATCCTCTGGCCCGTGTAACGCAGATCCGCGAGCGCACCAACGACAAGCTGGCGGTGTTTTCCGGAAATGGCGTCCGCACCATGATCGACGAGATGCGCTTGGGCTTCTCGGGCCACTGCCCTACCACGGTGCTCTCCGATTTCTACGCCGCCGCATTCGATCTCTGGCATGCGGGCAAGCGGGCGGAGGCGTTCGACATGTTCGGCCGGATCCAGGCATTTAACAGCATTACCGGCGCCGGCGGCTATCTCATGGTCATGCGCGGCGTATTCAAGGAGAGCACAAAAACGCGCGCCATGAGCATGGGAGGCAGTGGAGCTGCGGGCAGGAGCGGCGGCGAGCGGCCCGCGGCGGGCCCGCTCGACGAGGCCACCAAGCAGGCTGTACGCGATGCCTGGGACGAGTTCATGAAGCCCTACCTGCGCGGGTAGCCCGGGTTAAGCCCGCTACTGTTCACTGAGGAGTTGGCATGCTCGTGCCCAATTCCAGCCGGCGGCGTATCGTAAGCGGGCCTCACACCCGCGCGCCCAGGAGAAAACGGAAAGCAAGCCGGGAACGCGCTGATTTGCCGGCGGTCTGCAAATTCCACTTGACAAAGTGTATACTGTACATGTACACTAGACGTGTAATGGCGCAGAGCCCTCGAATCCGCATCGATCCTGCCTCCGGCATTCCGGCCGTTCGCCAGATTGTAGACAGCCTGCGAGTTCTTTTGGTAGAGGGCCAGCTTGTTCCGGGAGCCACACTGCCTTCGGTCCGCAGAGTCGCTGTGGAATTGGGTGTTCATTTCAATACGGTGGCGGAAGCGTACCGGCAATTGGCGGCCGAAGGATGGCTGAACCTGAAGCACGGTCGCGGCGCGGTGGTAGTGCCGCGTGTCGCCCCTGCCGTTACCAATGGGGCTCGGAACGACGATCTCCGCAACCGGCTGCGCGGGTTGGTAGCACAACTGCGCGCCGAAGGCATTTCGGTCGATAGTATCGCAGACGAGTTGCGCGCCATGGCGAAGGTGGTGAAACGATCATGAGACTTGTTCTTTGTACCGTCTATATCTTCATGGGAGCGGTGTTGTTTGCACTTCCGAACATGACCCGCCGCGAGATACTCTTTGCGATTCCGGTTCCGCCGGATTTCCGCGAGAGCCCCGCGGGCCGGCACGCTATCCGGATGTTCCGCCTGGTCATCGTAGCCGTCGTTCTTACCGGAGCATGTGCGCTCCTGCTCGCCCCGGCCGGGCTCGCGAACGCGACGGCCGGCGCGATGCCGATCGCTATTGTGCTCGCCGGAGTTCTCGCCTTCTGGCGGCAGAATCGCGCATTGGCCGCGGCCGCCCAACAGTATACCCGCCCCCGCGAGGCGGAAATGACATCCGTGCCCGAGCGCTTACCATGGTATGCTTGGCTCGCGGCTGGCCCGTTTGCGATCCTGGCGGCTGCCGGCACATGGCTGTATCTCCACTGGGACCGCATTCCGGAGCGATTTCCGGTGCACTTCGACGCGGCGGGTCAGGCCAACCGATGGGCCGCGCGGACCACCAAAGGAGTCTACGGCCCCTTGTTCTTCGGTGCCGAGCTTTGCGCTTGGTTCTTGGTCATGGCGCTGGCCGGCTGGTTCGGCTCGCGGCGGTCGCGTTCCCGGTCCGTCATGCTGGGCGGCATGATCGCCGCCGAGTACCTGCTGGGCCTCGTGTTTGCGCTCATTGCCGTCCAGCCGCTGCTCGGAATTCCGGTTTGGGTGATCGTGCTCGCGCCGATGGCCATCCTGATTCCACTCATCATCGTGCTAACAAACAAGATGAGCGAACCCTGGGAAGCGATGGATCCGACGCCGAACGAGTGTTGGAAGGGCGATATCCTCTATTACAATCCAAACGATGCGGCGTTGTTCGTCGAGAAACGCGCCGGGTTGGGATACACCCTCAACTTCGCGAACCGCTGGTCCTGGGTGCTTCTTCTGAGCTTGGCGCTGGTGATTGCGTCCGCTCCGTTTGTCATAGCTTGAGGGTCCTACGGGTAGTGTGGGAGTTGGCGTGACTCCGAGTAACTCCTCGACGGATTCGGCTCCCGAAGGGCGCACAGTGGGCCCGGGACCCAACGAGTTAAGCGGCCGTCAGAACGTGGCAATCGGGTTCACCGGCCCGCCCGTCGCGCCGGGCACCCGTAGCGGGTTCATGGTCAGCAGGAAAGTCCAGCGGCGGCGCCTGGCGGCAGCCTCGCTCAGCGCTTCCAGATCCGCGTTGTCGATCAGCGGCATTCCCATGGCCCTCAGCGCAATCTGATGAATGGGTTGGTTCACGCCTTCGACCCGTGAGGGCCGTACGTCCTGCACCACGTCGCTGCCGAGTACCGCCGCGCCACGCTCCCGCAGCCATTTCAGGCACGAAGCGTACAGTCCCGGCGCCGTCCGATTGAGA
Organism: Bryobacteraceae bacterium; assembly: GCA_049511495.1. Taxonomy (GTDB): domain Bacteria; phylum Acidobacteriota; class Terriglobia; order Bryobacterales; family Bryobacteraceae; genus Bog-375. Next base: position 4,636 of record JBEKXZ010000068.1, read on the forward strand.
TCCAGCGGGCCTTTCTCGCGTACGCGCACCCACCGTCCGGTGCGCACCAGCACGGCGTCCCCCGATCCCACGATGAATCCGGCCTTCTTCTCCCAGGCTTCCAGGTCCTCCACGTAAATAGGTTCGTCGTCTCCCAGATAAGGAACGCTCTTCAGCTTCGGTATGTCGAACAGCACGCCGCGGGTGAGGATTCCGTCCTTCATCGACAGGACATCGTCTTTGCCCGCACCCCGGTCGGTGTAGCTCGACTGCGGATATCCGTTGTAGATCTGGCCCTTATAGTACAGGTGGCTGGGAGCATCGAGGTGGGTGGTGTTGTTGCCGTGATAGGAAACCGCGATGGTGTCCACCACGTACGCCGCCAGGTCGCGCGGCTCGGGCCCCGGAGGCCGGCTGGTCAGGGTCCAGGTGGCGCGGTTCGCCACACTTCGACCCTGCCCTTGTACTGCGGGGGGCATGCCGGCGGGCACCATGCCGGGGAGTGGCCCCCCGGTCGGACCTTCCTTGGGCAGATCGGCATCGAGCGCCATCGATACGCTGACGCCTTCACGCACCAGCGCGGCCGCGGCCTTGCGCTTCGCGGGGGTAATCAGGTTGATCGTCCCCGCCTGATCGTCCTTCCCCCATTTTCCCCAGTTGGAAAGTTCGCTCATCCACCGGTCCACATCCTCCTTGGTGAGATTACGGGGATACTTCTCACCTTCGGCAATGGCCTGGCTGGAGAGGGCGGCGTAACCGGCAGCCGCCAACATGGTTCTTCTCGTGATTGCCTTCATGACGAAGTCCTCCTGCCCTTGATGCCCGCAGGCGGTCGCGTGATGGATCGCTTCCATCGCCGTTGGTCCGCGCGCCGCGCACGTCTTCGAGTGGCCGCCCACGTCTGATGGTCACGTTTCATAATATCGAAATCAGTTACGATAGTACCGAAAATGGTGTCAATTTCGAAACGGTGGGCTGGCCGCTGGGCGGCAAGCGTGACTTGCGTGAACAGCAAGCTATGGAGCAATGTGACGATACGAGACCTCTCCATATTCTATGCATTCTTGCTGGCGGCCTACGCCGCTGCCCAGACTGGCGGCAAAGCGCCAGCACGGTTCGTCATTACCGATTTCGGAGCCATCGCGGATGCCAAGACGGTGAATACCAAAGCCATTCAGTCGGCCATCGACAAGTGCGCGGCTTCGGGCGGAGGCGTTGTGGTCGTCCCGAAAGGAACCTTCGTCAGCGGCGCTATCTTCCTGAAGCAAGGAGCGAACCTCTACGTCGAGAAGGACGGCGTTCTTAAGGGAACCACCAACATCGACGATTACCCGGTGATCCAGACCCGATGGGAAGGAACGGAAGGGCCATGGACTTCCGCATTCGTGAATGCCGAAGGCTTGGCCAACCTTGAGATTTCGGGAGATGGCACCATTGACGGATCCGGCGAAGAGTGGCTGCAGAACAATACTTCCCGGGGCGGCAGTGGCAGCCGGGCGAGCGCCGGCGCAGCGGCAACTCCGGCTCCCCCTCCGCCGCCGATGGCACGGCGGGGGCGACCACGTCTGATCGGTATCCAGAACTCCCACCACGTACATGTCGCCGGCCTGAATCTTCACAATCAGGCTGTCTGGTGCCTGTTCCTTTTATATAGCGAAGACGTCGTGGCCGAGAACCTGCGCATCACCGCCGAGCACAACATACCGAGTTCGGACGGCATCGATATCGATTCTTCGAAGCGGGTGCGGGTCAACAATGTGTATATCGACGTGAACGACGATTGCATCTCGATCAAGTCGGGAAAAGATGCCGACGGCCTGCGGGTCAACCGCCCCGCCGAGGACATTATCATCGAGAATTCTCATTTCGCCTATGGTCATGGAGGCGTGGCGATGGGCAGCGAGACGTCCGGCGGCATTCGCAATGTCGAGGTCAGAAACTGCGTTTCCGATTCGGGCAACTGGGCCCCCATCCGGTTCAAGACGCAGCCGAGCCGCGGCGGAGTGGTCGAAAACATCACCTATCGGGACATGAAACTGCATGAGACCCGGCAGGCTTTCGAATTCAATCTCGAATGGCGGATGGTGCCGCCCATCGCGCCACCCGCGAAGGTGCTGCCGGTAGTGCGGAATGTCAACATCATTAACGTTACGGGTGACGTAACCTCGGTCGGCATAATTCATGGCCTGGCGGACAGCCCGATTCGAGACATTCATTTTGAAAACTGCCAGATCGCGGCCCAAAAGGGCTTCCGGCTGGAACACGCGCGAAACGTGGATCTGACGGGTCTGAAGCTGGATGTCAGAGAGGGCGAGCCGATTACGAAATCGGATGTTCAGTAGCTGGCTAAGTTGTGCCGGACAGGGGCTGGCAGCGTCTTGCGCCGGTGCCGCCGGTCCGGGTTCGTCGAGCCGCGGCGGCCCTTCTCAGCTCAGAGCGCAACGTTGGGCGCGGAGAGGACGAGAGTCGAACCCAGGCGCGGGCATCAAAGGCTTACAACAACACCAGTTGCTTCGTTTCGAACGGGATCGGATAGGCCGTAACCCAGACCTCGGGTTTGAGTTCCGCGCTGGCGCTAGACAGCACTACGGCGTCCAGCGGCTTGCCCACCATGCCCAGCGTTAACGGGAGGAAGTAGGTGTAGCCGCTGTCGGCTTCGTAATTCCGGTATTCCCAGACGTTGCTGGCAAATGAGACGGCGCGGTCAGGACAACCCGTTGGCCGGCCGTCCACCCGAACGGCGGCGTATGCACCTTCCTTACCGTGCTGGCCGCCTATGGGAATCGCCAGGTAGCTGCCCTTGGGCGCCTCCGCAATCCGAAACGACAAAGACCATGCGGCCACCGCTGGCGCGTATCTTCCAAACATGTTGGACGCCCGCCATTTCGACCGGTCCGGCGATCCGCCGGGTGCGGCGGCGTCCACCGCGACTGTCGTGCGCGGCGCGGGGTCGATCCGCACGTAGCGGAGCTTGCCCTTGCCGGTCAGGTCTATCGCGATCGCGCTATCGTCCAGGCGGAACTCGAGCGGCGTCCACGAGGCGAGGTTGGATGAGCCCTCGACTCGCGCGACAGTGGCGGGGGCCTGCCGGCCCTCAACGCGGGTCCGGACCGTCAGCCGATCGAGACCGATAGGTTCGGCGAAATCGATGCGCAGCAGGCCTCCAACTTCGCGTGCGCGGAAGACCGTGTCCTCACGGCCGTCGAACAGGTTTTTGTCCCAGACGCCCTTGTTCACGAAGTCCGGGCCATCGAAAAAGAGTCTCCGCGTGAGCTCGACCTCGGGGACACGAGTGGGGCCGGAGCGGAGGAGGGATCGAACCTCCAGCGCGTTGTTGTCGGCGGCGAAGCAGGTGGCCTCATAGAGCGCTTCGGCGTCCGGGGGCGTATCGCGGCGCGCCATGCCGCCGAGTTTACGATGCCACGGCTGGCGCAGCACGGCCCCGGGGAATCGGATCTTCATCGCGCCTCCGCTCACCAGCGGGCCGGCCGGCCGGCCGTCGATTGTGGCAGCGCGGAACCTCCTCCCGCCCGCGGCGAGGGAAATGGACGTGGACGTTCCCGGCATGCCGAGCAGATTGACGACTGCCGCTTTGCCGGCCGTTTCGCGCACCACCTCGTAGTCGCATCCGTGGACTGCGATCTCTGGGACCGCGGCTGTGGACGCCATCAGCAGGCAGGCCCGGAACGGCAGGACCTCCACCTCTACTTCCGCGCCATACGTATACTTACCGAGCATCCTCTCGGAGGGATGCAGGCGACGAAGTTCGACCGCGCCACCCTCGGCGAGTCCGATAGAGGCATCCAGAACAACCTTATACCTCACGGAATGCCAGGTCAGATTGCGCAGCGTAACAAAACGGGTGCGCGCGTCACCCCGCGACACGGCGAACGGCCCGTAGCGCGCTTCCGGGATCGCCATTCCGTTCACCAGGATGTCGCGATACCGCCGGTGCACGTTATAAATGCGCGCCAGTTTGGGGAACTCCTCGTCCCGTAAGAGCCAGGGATTGCCATAGATTTCTGGGGCGAGGATCAGGCAACGGTTAAAAGCCTGCAGGATTAGATCGTCCTCCCAGAAATCGAGACAGGAAGAGAGACAGACACCGTGATCTTCGGTGAGCCGCTTCAGCCCGGGCACGAGGCCGCGAGAGAGCGCGCCCGCGCGGTGGTGCGGGGCGGTGGTGGTGTTCGGCATATGGACATCGATATAAGTCTCCTTGCCTTCCCATAGGAACGTCGTGGCGTAAGGCAGGGCCTTGCCGAGGTTGAGGCGGTGGTTCAGCAGGATGAGGTCGGGGACGTATTTTCGGCACTCGGTCATCATGCGGGCGAAAGCATCTTGCTTGGAGGGCCGAAGCTGCGAACAGGCGGCGTCGATCTTGAACAGCCCAAAGTGCAGATCACGACACAGGCTGACAAACATCTCCGTGCGGGCGCGCTCCTGCTCCGAGGTGTCGCCGAAGCCGTCCGGACCCAGCCAGATGCCCATGCGGCAGCCGAAATTGGCGGCCGCGCGGGCTATCGGGCTGAACCCGTTCGGGAACTTCTCGCGGAAGCGCGGCGAATCCATGCTGCCGTAGGTCCCCTGGCCGTCGATATTGCCCGAGTCGAGCGCATAGATCTCCAGTTGCATGCCGTACTCGTCGCGCAGCCAGCGGAAGAAATCGAGACCGGCAAGGGTTTGCGGCTCCGTCGATCCCTCCCAGGTGTTGTTGATCCAGGAGAAGTACTCAGCGCGCGACGGCGTCTTCTCGTCCGCTCCGGGGTAGATGGCGGGGACCTCCTGCGCCTCCAGACGGATGATTCCGGCCCCGATCCACACGGCGGTGAACCCACGCCGGGAAATGCCACGCTTGTCCATCGTTGGTTCCTCGCTCCAGAGAATAGGCCAAGAAGCTATTGGGCACGATGCTGAAAGGCTCCTATATCCAACTTGCCATCAGGCAGCGGATTTCTACGTAAGTCACGGCCGTCATTATGCGGCATCGTAATCCCGCGCGCAAGGCCGGGGGGAGCAGTTGGCTGGGACAGTTGGTACTCCTTCAAGCTGTATAGCCCGATCCCGCGTTCGACGCAGCGACGCTGTTTGGGGCTCCTTCGCGACGCTCGCGGGTCTCGCGATCCTACACCCCACGGCGTCAAGCGAGGTTCAATCGTTCGGACCTGTATGTCAGCAACGCGCGTTACTCGGACGAGTGAGTTTGGAACTCCCCCGCGCTGGGCAGCTTCCCGCCTGAAAGGTAAGGGACCGCTCCGGCGACCACCCCGATTCGTGTACCCGCAGCAAGCCCTGAGTGTCGATGAGAAAGCGCGCTGGCGCCGACACCACCGGGAGATCCCGTCGGCCATGAGTCGGATGAAAATGAGGGGCGCCAACGCCCGCACGGTTCTGAAACTGCGTCCGATCGTGAGCAAGACCGGTGCTTGTCGCTGTCGCAGATGTTTGCTACTCTGAGCGCTGCAGGGCGGAATGCCTTCGAGCCAATGGGCCTTTTCCCCTACGCGAGACGTCGTTCTTGACGTAGTTCAGTTCGCGCCCGGCAGTCTTTGCAGGTTGCCGGACTCCCTGTGCAATCGGCGATTTGCCGCGTTTCGAGATTAGAGGAGAGGAACACAAT
>JBEKXZ010000069.1:0-8750 GCA_049511495.1 Bryobacteraceae bacterium
CTGGAATGGGACGCCGCATCGATGCGCGTCACCAACGATGCCGCGGCGAACCAGTTCGTGTCCCCGCCCTATCGCGCCGGATGGAACCTATAAGTTGCGCAACGCTTTCCGAATGCCGAATGGGAGACTAAAATGCAGCGAATCTACGCGGGCGCGGCCCTGGCTTTGGCCGCAGCCCTTTCTCTTGCCTCCGCGCAGAGCAACCCCATCCCACAACTGGTGAAAAGGGGCGACAAGTTCTCTTTCCTCGTCGATGGCAAGCCGTTCCTGATCCTTGGGGGCCAGGTGGGAAACTTCAGCGCCTTTCCGGACCGGATGGAACGCGCCTGGCCCAAGCTCAAAGCGATGAACGCCAACGTGGTCGAGTATCCGGTCTACTGGAACGTGATCGAGCCCGCGGAAGGCAAATTCGATTTCGGGGATTTCGATACGATCCTGCGGGGGGCGCGCGCACAGGGCCTGCGCGTGGATCTGCTCTGGTTCGGAACCTGGAAAAACGGCGCGATGGACTGGGCCCCAAACTGGGTCAAGTCCGACCTGAAACGGTTTCCCAGGGTGATCGACCGGGGCGGCAATCCGATCCGGGTGTTGTCGCCGCATTCGCCGGCGACACTGGAGGCCGACAAGAAGGCCTATGTGACGATGATGAAGCACCTCCGGGAGATCGACGAGGCCGAGCGCACCGTGATCCTGATGCAGGTGGAGAACGAGCCGGGCATTCTTGGCAGCGTGCGCGACTACTCGCCGGAATCGAACCGTCTGTTCAACGGACCGGTTCCGGAAAAACTCGCAGCGGCCCTCAAGAAGAAACCGGGGTCCTGGAAAGAAGTCTTCGGACGCGTCGCGGAAGAGGCGTTCACGGCGTACTACCTGTCCAGCTACATCAACGAAGTCGCGCACGCCGGCAAGCAGGTGTATCCCCTCGTCACCTATGTGAACAACTGGAACGGCGGGTATAACACCAACGACAATGCCGAGCGGTGGGACCGGCCGGGCGAGAGCTATCCAAGCGGCGGGTCGGTGTCCCATATGCTGGACCTCTGGAAAGCGGCTGCTCCGGATATCGATATACTGGCTTCGGATACTTCCAGCCAGCCGTCCAACAACTATCGCCTGCTTGCAGCGAAGTATGCGCGTCCGGATAACCCGCACTGGAGCCCTGAGGCGGTGCGCGGTATGGTCGGAGCCAGGAATTGTTTCTACGCCCTGGCCGACTTTTCCGCGATCGGTTTCGGATCGTTTGGCGTGGACGGATCCGGCACGGCTCTGGGGCCCCAGTTCGTGGACCTCGGGGCCGATTACCGGCTGTTCCGCGCGGCCATGCCGGCCATTACGGCCCTGCAACAGAAAGGCGGGCTCCAGGCGGCGGTGGAAGAGGACCCGATCCGGGCCAGGCACTTGATTTTCGACCGCTACGACGTGCGGGTGCAGTTCCGCCCGCCCAGCAGGTTCGTGCCGGCGCCGCCGCCCGGTAGCGAGCCGACGGGGCGCGTGCTGATCGGCGAGTTGGGGCCGGATGAGTTCCTGGTGCTCGGCTTCGACTCGAATGTGGAGTTCCGTCCCGGGCAAGGGTCGGAGTTCACCGCGGCGCAGTTTCTCGAGGCCGATGAAGGCGTCTATGACGAGAACGGCGTCTGGAAACGAACCGACATCGGGAGGACCGCCCAGGGCGACTACGCGCCTCCCACGATCAGCCTTCCCGCGCAAGGGGCGTTGTTCAAGGTCAAGCTCATGCGCTTCTGACGACCATCTTCGCTGCAGGACACTCCTGGCGGCGGCAGGCGGCCGAGAATGCGCGTACTTTGTCCGGCGCTTGCCGCTGCCGCCGCGAGGCACGCAAGCTTGCCTGATATGCACGCTTCAGGAAGACATGAATGAGGCGGCGGACCACGAGCGGACCGCTGCTTGGCAATACGCACGCTTGCTTTGGAAGATTTGAGGAGCCAGAATGAACAGCAGTGCTCGTCTGAAGATCCGGCTGGCGGAAGGCCACGGATGGGAGGCGGGAATCCGTTTGCACGCGGTCGATTTACGTCATGCCGGCCGCTGCCGTTCCACAGACGAGGCACGCCATTGTACGCCGTAGGGGCCTGTTATGGCCGCCGCGGTCTCACAGAGGATATCAACTCCGTGCGCAACCGAAAGGATCAAGTGCCATATGAAAGCTAGTCGAATCAGAGACCTGAGCCGACGCGCGATGCTGTATCAGGCCGCAGCCGCCAGTGGTTTGGGCGGGATTTATACCATGTCGGCCTCGGCGCAGCAAGGGACCCCCGGCCGAGTGCCCACCGGCGGCCCAGGAGCGCCAGCACCCCCCGGAGCCGGACGCGGCCCGGCCGTGCATTACGGGCCGATCAACAAGTTCTCCGCGCCCAGCGACCTGAAGATTACGGACATACGGGCACTCAGGGTTGCGGCCAATTTCGATTACCCCATTATCAAGATCTTCACCAACGAGGATGTCTACGGGTTGGGAGAAGTGCGCGACGCCGGGAACGAGAACCTGGCCCTCGCCATGAAACCCCTCCTGGTTGGAAGAAGCCCTCTCGACATATCGGGGATCCTCCAATCCGTCCGTCCCTATGCCGGCCCAGGACGTCAGGGCGGCGGCTTCAGCGCCATCGATATCGCCCTGCACGACATCAACGGCAAGGTTTTCGGCGTGCCGGTATGGCGGTTGTTGGGCGATAAGAAACGCGATCGCGTGCGCATGTATTGCGACACCACCGGAACTCGCGACCCCAAGAAGTATGGCGAACGGATGATAGCGCGCATGAAGCTGGGATTCACGTTCTTCAAGATGGATGTCACCACCAACTTCATTGGCGGCACGCCGGGCAATCTGGATACCGAGGGGGTCCCGACGGACAAAGGGCTGGAGTACGGAGGCGAGTTGATCGGGGCCGTGCGCGACGCCATCGGCTGGGACAAGCCGCTCTCGGTGGACGCCGCCAGCCTCCGGTGCGGAACCGTCACCGATGGCATTCGCGCCGCCAAAGCGTTTGAGAAGTACCGTCTCTCATGGCTGGAAGACCTGTTCTACACGGGCGGTTTCTGGCGATGGAAGGATTTCAAGGAAATCAAGGCACATACCAGCACCAAGCTGCTCACCGGCGAGGACGGCTTTGGGCTGGAGGAAGGGTTCCAGGAGCTGATCGACAATCGCGCCGTAGATATTCTTCACCTCGATCACGGGACTTCCGGAGGATGCCGCGAGACGAAGCGCATTGCCGACTACGCCTACAACCGGGAGCGCATGCAGACGGCGATTCATATGGCGGGTTCACCGCTGGCCACCATCGCCGCCGTTCATACGGCCTCCACGCTGGACGATTTCGTGGCGATGGAATGCCATGCGGTGGATTTCCTCTCCTGGTGGCAGCAATTGATCACGGGGTTGCCGCAGCCGCTGATTAACGGGGGCTACATAACGGTTCCGGACACTCCGGGTCTGGGCGTGGAATTGAACGAAGCGGTGGTGAAGGAACATCTGCGAAAGCCCGGCTACTTCGAACCGAGCACCAAGTGGGACGAAAGCTTCGTCGGACGAGGCCAAGGCGGGCCGTGGCCGCACTTCAACGTGGACGGCGTTTGGGTAAACGAGCAAACCGAGGACTACTAATCCCGGTTCGGCTGGCAACCGCTTCGGCACGGCCATGGCGCCCCCCAGCGGCCGTGGCGAGCGTGTGTTTTCGGGGAGACTATGGGCAGCATCCTAAACATCAAGAGACTGGCGATTCTTCTTGGGTTCTCGAGTTACCTTCTTGCCGCGGATCCGATCTTTCTGCGGCGCCAAGTATCGGAAGTCAAGCCGCAACCGGACGATTTGTCGGTGGCCAACGCCAAAGCGGCTTCCTATAAGCCGCTCTTCGGCATTGGCGACCAGGACGCGAATCAACTCAAGGGCGTGGCCCGATATGGCGAACTCACTGTCGAACCGGGCGGGACCAGCGCCATCGTGAGCTATCCAGCCGAGGAGCAGATCTATTTCATCGAGGAAGGCAGCGGAACCTTATTGTACGGCGACGAGAAGGCGCCTGTCCGGAAAAACGACTTCATGTACCTTCCGGTCGGCGTCAGGCACGGAATCGCGAATTCGTCGGGCGCGCCCATCAAGGCGATCGTGATGGGATACAAAATTCCCGCCGACATGAAGTTGCAGCCTACGCCGAAGCTCATGCTGGCCAGTGCGGACGACGTACCACTCCAAATCCTGGGCCAGCATGGCCCGACCTCCCGGTTCAAGCTGATGATGGGTACGACTTCCAGCCCGCGCGATAAACTCGCCGCGGCGTACATGATGAACAGCCTGTTCATTATGGACTTCGCACCGGGCGGGACGAACATTCCGCACAATCACCCGGCGGAGGAGGAAATCTACTTCCTGCTGAGAGGTTCAGGCGACATGGTGGCGGGACTCGACGCCAATGGTAAAGAGGTGCGCCACCCGGTCACAGAAGGCGCGGCCTTCCTTTTCAAGCCGGGCACGCAGGTCGGTTATTACAGCAACGCGAAGGAAGGCCAGCCGCACGATCTGATACTGGCCGTGCGGTCGCGGGTCCCGGGCATGAGCATGCGGGGCCCAGGCGCCAGGGGAGGTCGGGAAGGTCCGGGCCGCCCGGCAGACCAGCCCGCCCGGCAACCATAGGCGCGGGGCCGGACTCCCGGTTTAGCGGTGCACGGCGGCCGGCCTGCGGCAACGCACGATGTGGCATAGGCAAGGTAGGCAGCGTGCGCAGATCGACCGCCGGGCCGGTGCCCGGTGCCACCGTCGCGACATGCAGTCCGATGTGTGCACGACGAGTTGGGCGCGTTGACAGGCGCCACCCAGGCGCGTAAACTCGAACGGAGAATTATGAAGATCCGAAATACATTATGCTGCATTTACGTGTGTTGGCTCGGTTTGCTTGCGGCTCCTTCCAGCGCTCAGACAGACTCGGGTATCCCTCATTTACGGAAACAGGGAAACACCACTCAGTTCATCGTTGACGGCAAGCCGTTCGTGGCCCTGGGCGGAGAATTCGAGCCCGACACTGCCACCAATCTCGATAACTTGCGGCCTGTATGGCCCACGCTCGTGAAGATGAATGTCAACTTCGTATCTCCCGTGGTCCTCTGGGAGCTGGTCGAACCCGAGGAGGGCAAGTACGACTTCACCCTGGTGGACGGCATCATACAGGAAGCCAGACGCAACAATTTGCGCATCGGATTCGTGTGGTTCGCAAGTTTCAAGAACGGCTTGGGCGTCTTCGCTCCGCTGTGGGTGAAGAAGGATTTCAAGCGCTTCCCGCGCGCCCAGCCCCGGGGGCGCACAAGCATGGAGATCTTCTCCGTCATCGAGGGTTATGGCGACGCCACGCGGGACGCGGATGCGCGGGCCTTTGCCGCCCTGATGCGGCACATCAAGGAAGTGGACGGCCAGCAACACACGGTCATCATGGTCCAGGTGGAGAACGAAGTCGGAGTGCTGGGAGACTCCCGCGACCGGTCTCCGGCGGCCGACAAAGCCTTTGCGGGGCCGGTGCCGAAAGAGCTGATGGATTATCTCCAGAAGCACAAGGAGACGCTGGCGCCGGAATTGCGCGAAGTTTGGGCCGCCAGGGGGTTCAGAACCGCGGGTACCTGGGAAGAAGTCTTCGGTCCCGGCAAGCCCGGCGACGTCGATACCAATAGGCCGCTGAGGGAGGGGGAGTCCCAGACTGAGTGGCGCAAACTGCACTGGCCGGTGGATGAGGTCTTCATGTCATGGAACTATGCCCGGTACCTCAACAAAATCGTCGAACAGGGCAAGGCGGAGTACCCCATTCCGATGTACGTGAACGCGTGGCTGCAGCAGCCGAATTTGCCATGGCCCGGGAAGTATCCGAGCGGTGGCCCGGTTCCCCAGGTCCACGATGTGTGGCGTGCCGGGGCGCCGTCCATAGATGTTTTCGGGCCCGATAACTACGTGTCGCAATTCGGCGAGGTGTCCCAGCGGTTCATGCGCAACGGCAACCCGCTGCTGATCGCCGAGGCGAACGGTGGTGAGCGAGGCGCCACCCAGGCGCTTTACGCCGCCGGACACGGCGCAATCGGCTTCTCGGTGTACGGGATCGAGTACAACCTGCTGTGGCAGGATCCGGACAATCAGCTTGGCAGGGCATATAAGTCCATCTCGCAGCTCATGCCGCTGATCGCCGGCCACCAGGGCAAAGAAGGCGAAATGACGGGGGTGTTGCTGGAGGGCAATGAGCCTGAGAAGGTCCGGTTAGGCGACTACACCATGACTGTTCAGTTTGCCGCGGACCGCCGGATCGACGGAGCACCTCCCCGGCCCGCGGTGCGGCGCGCGGGGGCGCTCTTCGTGTTGACTGCGCCGGACGAGTTCTATGTCACCATCAGCAGCCAGACCGAGCTGGCCGTCACGTTCACCCCCAACACGCCGGGGCCCCCGCTGGTGGGAGTTGGCACCATCGACGAGGGTAGTTTTGTGGATGGCCGCTGGGTGCAAGGGCGCCGTTTGGATCACCGCGCGATTGCAAGCGAGATCTGCGTGTACTGCCAGCCCGCCTTGCTGGTGCCTGCCGCTTACTATTTTCAGGCCGCTCACAGCGAGCACACTATCTTGCGGGTCAAACTGTACCGCTACCAATGAGACCCAAGCGAGCGATCAGGAGATAATCATGAGCCTTCGAATCTTGTGTTGCTGCACTCTTATGTGCGCTCTCGCCTTCGCTGCGAGCCAGAGCAACGGCAGATCGGCCCCAAATACCTCTGCTTCGGACATCCCGCACTTGCGGAAGCAGGGCACGGCCACCCAGTTGATCGTAGACGGCAAGCCCTTCCTGGCGCTGGCGGGAGAACTCGATAACGACGCTGCCACGGATCTCAACGGCTTGCGGCCGATATGGCCCGCGCTGGTCCAGATGAATCTCAACACCGTACTTCCCGTCGCCTACTGGGAGCTGGTCGAGCCCGAGGAGGGAAAGTTCGACTTTACCCTGGTGGACGGCCTTATACAGCAAGCCAGGCGCCACAATCTGCGGCTTATTCTGATTTGGTTCGCAAGTTGGAAGAACGGATTGTCCAGCTACGCTCCCCTGTGGGCGAAAAAGGACTTCAAGCGTTTTCCGCGCGTCCAGACTAAGAACGGTAGGGGGCTGGAGGTCTTCTCCCCCATCGAGGGCTACGGCGATGCGACGCGGGACGCGGATGCGCGCGCCTTTGCCGCCTTGATGCGGCACATCAAGGCAGTGGATGGCCGCGAGCACACGGTCATCATGATGCAGGTGGAAAACGAGGTGGGCGTGCTGGGGGACAGCCGCGATCGATCGCCCGCGGCCGATAAGGCTTTCGCGGGGCCGGTTCCGAAGGAACTGATGGACTATCTTCAGCAGAACAAGGACACCCTCATGCCCGAGTTTCGCCAGGTGTGGGAGGCGGCCGGCTTCAAAACATCCGGGACCTGGGAAGAGGTGTTCGGTCAGGGCGCCGGGACGGATGAAATCTTCATGGCCTGGAACTATGCGCGCTACGTCGGCCGGGTGGCCGAGGCGGGCAAAGCCGAATACCCGATACCGATGTACGTGAACGCTTGGCTGTACGGAGGCAAGGTAAACCAACCGGGAAGAACGCCGAGCGGCGGCCCTCTGCCCCACGTGATGGACGTCTGGAGAGCCGGGGCGCCGCGAATCGATATACTCTCGCCCGACGCTTACAACGACTTCGTGGAGTTCTGCGCAAAGTACACCAGGAACGGGAACCCGCTGTTCATACCCGAGACGAACGGCGCGCAGGAAGGCGCCGCCCGAGCGCTCTACGCCTTCGGGCGCCACCACGCCATCGGCTCCTCAGTATTCTTGATCGAAAGCAATCCGGGGCGGGATCCCACGAACGAGCTGGGCAGGGTCTATAAGTCCATTTCGCAACTCATGCCTTTGATCGCGGACCACCAGGGCAAAGGCACGGTGACGGGAGTGCTGCTGGACGAAGGCCAGGTTGAGAAGGTGCCGTTGGGCGACTATACGATGACGATTGCGTTCGGCGCCCCGCCCCTGCGCACATGGAGCTCGCCCCCGCCCCCGCCTCCGTCCGCTATGCCGCACGCGGGAGCGCTCTTCGTTTTGACTGCGCCCGACGAATTCTACGTCAGCGCCAGCGGCGCCATGACCATTACGTTCACTCCGAACACGCCGGGGCCCCCGATCGTCGGAGTCGGCGCCATTGACGCGGGCAGTCTTGTGGATGGCCGCTGGGTGCAAGGGCGGCGCTTGGATCACCGCGTAACTACCAACAACGACATGGGCGCCTTGCGGCTGGTGCCCGCCGTCTACGCTCGCATCGAGCACCCTGTTTTGCGCGTCAAGCTTTACCGCTACCAATGAAGACCCAGGTATACTGAACAGGACTCTGGACTCCGGAATTAAGATTCCGGTCTCCAAAGATCGCTTGCGGAAAAATGCGGAGGAGGTAACCATGAAGAGAGTTATCGTGAGCCAAATACCGTTCTGGTGCGGGTAAGATCGATAGGGATGGAACGGAGTCGAGAAAAGGAGACGGTCTCATGAATGCGAACGAATCAAACCAGGGCGGATGGTCCCGGCGCGCGGCGGTGGCCGCCGGGCTGGCGCCGCTGGTGGTGGCGCGCCATGTGTTGGGAGGCGCTGGCTACCAGGCCCCCAGCGATAAACTCAGGATCGCCTGCGTGGGCGTCGGCGGGGTGGGCCAGGACTATCTGACCGGCTGCAAGGAGGAGGAGATCGTCGCTCTTT
>JBEKXZ010000070.1:0-7683 GCA_049511495.1 Bryobacteraceae bacterium
CTCCTCAACGAGGTCGCGCCTCATAGAATACATACAGCCTGTGACCTGTCTACTCCGGAAGCTCTCTTCCGGAGCCTACCGCGCGCGGAGCTAAATATTCATACCATCTCCTCACAGGCGTCCGCGTCGCGTGCCCCAAAAAGAAGAGGGGCCAGAGTCCCTCGCTCCGACCCCTCTTGTCCCAGAAGCACTTACCGCGTCCCAGCGGTGACAGCGATCGGAATCAACTCTGCGATCTGCCGCTCTTCGGCGGCGGTTCCGCGCTTGGGCTTGTGCGGCGCGTAATAGAGGACCACGCCGATTTCCGGCAGGCGCATTTCGCGCACCGTTCGGCCGCCCGCGTTCTTGTCGATCACCAGTTCGGCGCGGCCCGCCACGGCCGGATTGTGACTCTGGCATAGCACCATAGCCACCACTTTTCCGCCCTGAATCAGTTGCAGCGTGTCGTCCGTTTTGGCGCCCTCGGAGGTGAAAGTGTAGTTGCCCGCCTGCAGGGTCGCGGTGCCCCAGCGGACTTCTGCCGGCAGTGAGAATGTCCCGCGGAAAGATCGAGCATTCGCAACCGAGGCGCCCAGGCAGGATGCCAGAACGCCCAGTGCCAAGGTGCGAAGCAGCGTATTGGTACGAATCGATTTCATGACGAACCTCCTTATGTTCGTTGTCAGGCCAACCCTCGAGTTGCCTTCACCCTGTAATGCGCAAAACGCCGCGGGAAACTGTCACCGCAGGAAAAGAGATTTTGCGATCCGGAAAGCGGGCTGCCGGCATGGTTGCAACAAGTCCTCCTGCCGCTTTGGTCTATCACTTGTGGCGCGCGGCGCCGGACGAGAGATACACGGCGCTTCGCATGTGCTAGGTTTTAAGAAGATCCGGTCTGATTAGGTTGTGATGTCATGGATCCGTCAACCCATCAGGTCACGTACCTGCTGCGAGCCTGGGGTGAAGGAGAACAAGGCGCGCTGGACGAACTGGTTCCGCTGGTGTACCAGGAGATGCACCGGCTGGCCCAGGTGTATATGTCACGCGAGCGGTCCAGCCACACGCTGCAGACCACGGCGCTGGTGAATGAGGCCTATCTCCGGCTGGTCGATACGACGCAGGCGAGCTGGCAGAACCGAGCGCACTTTTTTGCGATCTGCGCCAACGTGATGCGCCGCATCCTGGTGGAATGGGCTCGTTCGCGCCAGGCTCTGAAGCGGGGTGGAGCGGCGGCGCCGCTGGAGCTGGTGGAATCTCTGGTGGTGGCGGAAGGGCCCGGCCGGGACCTGGTGGCGCTGGACGACGCGCTGAAAGATCTTTCCGCGCTCGATGCCCGCAAAGGCAAAGTGGTGGAGCTTCGCTTTTTCGGCGGCTTGAGCGTGGAAGAAACCGCGGAGGCACTGAAGATCTCCCCTGAGACCGTGATGCGCGACTGGAAGTTCGCGAAGAGCTGGCTGCGGCGCGAGTTGGGCAAGGAGAAACCCGTTGCTACCCGGACGATGGCAGCAAATTGAGAGACTGTACCACGCAGCCCTGGAGCAGGACGTGGCGCACCGGAGCGGGTATTTGCGCCAGGCCTGCCAGGGAGATGACGAGCTGGAGCGGGAAGTGGAGTCGCTGCTGGCACAAGCCGACGGAGGCGACGAATTCCTGGAATCGCCGGCGCTCGACGCCGCAGCGCGGATGGTAGCGCAGGACCAGGCGCACGTCGGCGGAAATCCCGGCGCAGCCGGAATGGTGGGCACGACCATTTCCCACTACCAGATTGTCGAGGAACTGGGCGGTGGCGGAATGGGGGTGGTTTATAAGGCGGTGGACACACGTCTGGGAAGACCGGTAGCACTCAAGTTTCTTCGCCCCGCCAGGCTGGGTTTGGGCGATCTTGGCAACGAGCAATCGCCGCAGCACCAGGCCGAGATGCTCGAGCGCTTCCGGCGCGAGGCACGGGCCGCATCGGCTTTGAACCACCCCAATATCGTGGTGGTTCATGACGTGGGACAACACGAGGGCCAGCCGTTCATGGTGATGGAATTTCTCGAAGGGCACACCCTCAAGCACGTGATCGAGCAAGGGCGCCTGCGAACGCAAACCATGATCGACCTGGCCATCGAAATCGCCGACGGTCTGGCCGCTGCTCATTCCAAAGGCATCATCCACCGGGACATCAAGCCAACCAACATTTTTGTAACCGGCGAGGCCAGCGGCAGCCCCGGGCAAGTCAAGATTCTGGACTTCGGCCTGGCGAAATCGTGGACGCCGGATGCGCGGCCGCCAGGGATGGCGCCAGTGGCGCGCACGGGAACATCCGAACCGACGGCGACCGTCGTCGATGTCTCGCTGACCGATCCCGGCGTGACCGTGGGAACGGTGGCCTACATGTCTCCGGAACAGGCGCGGCGGGAAGATCTGGATGCGCGCACGGACCTGTTCAGTTTTGGAGTGGTGTTGTACGAGTTGGCGAGCGGGCAGCGCCCGTTCCAGGGAGACGTCGCGGCCGTCGTCCTGCACAAGATTCTGGCGGAAACGCCGGTCCCGCTGTCGCGGTTGAATCCGCGGCTGCCAGCCGAGCTGGAGCACATCGTCAACAAGGCTCTGGAGAAGGATCGCACGCTGCGCTATCAGTCGGCCGCCGAAATGGGCGCGGACTTGAAGCGGCTCAAGCGCGACAGCAGCTCGGCCGCTACGCCGGCTGCGTGGCTGGCTGGCGGCATGCGGAAGGCTGCCCGGGCCAGGATTGCGGTTCGCCGCCGGTGGATCGCTGCCCTGCTGGCCGTGGCTGCAGTCGCCGCCTGGCTTAACGTGGAGCTGCGCCCCTGGCCGATACCGAAGGTGAGCGCGTACACGCAAATCACCAACGACGGCGGGATGAAGGGTCTCCTCGGGACGGACGGCGTGCGGCTGTACTTCTACGAGACTGGGCGTTGGATTGGTCAGGTGGCTGTAGGCGGCGGAGAACCGGCGGTGTTGCCTATGCCGTCGCCGACTCTTAGGGTTTTCGACTTGGCTCCGGACGGCGCAAGCTTGCTGGCCATAGATGTAGCCACTTATGGGGAGGGTCCGCTGTGGAGCGTGCCCATTCCCGGTGGCCCTCCGCATCGCATCGGTAACCTGTCAGCCTCTTGGGCGACGTGGTCGCAGGATGGCGGACGCATCGCTTACGCGAGACAAGGCGACCTGTTCGCGGCCCAAAGCGACGGCACTGTTGCGCGCAGGGTAGCGAGCGTGGCTGGAGGTATCGCCAGGCCCGCATGGTCGCTAGACGGCAAGCGAATCCGTTTCACGGTGTACGACGATCCGCGCCGCCTGCAGAGCCTCTGGGAGGTCTCGTTGGACCGGGGTGTGGCGCATCCTCTTTTCGTAGGTGCACCTTCCGGAGACTGTTGCGGGCAATGGACGCCCGATGGAAAATACTTCGTCTTCTACCGGCAGGGACAAATCTGGGCCATGGCGGAGCCGCGCCGGCTGGCGTGGCGGTCGCATCCTCAGCCGGTTCAGATCACCAACGGCGCTATCAGGTTTGTCGAAGCGCTGCCCTCCAAGGACTCTCAGCGTTTGTTTGCGGTTGGAGTCGCGCCACGCGGCGAAGTAAGCCGGTATGACACGCGCAGCGGGCAATTCGTGCCGCTGCTTGGTGGAATCTCGGCGGACTTCGCGACATTTTCTCCGAACGGCCAGTGGATCGCGTACGTGACTTACCCGGACGGCGCTTTGTGGCGGTCTAAGGCAGACCGCACCGAACGGCTGCAACTCACCCAGCAGGCGCCGAGTTCGTACGCAGCTCTGCCCCGCTGGTCGCCGGACGGGTCGCAACTCCTATACTCAGCAGCCGTTCCTGGCCAGATCACGCGAATCTACCGCGTCCCGGCCAGCGGCGGCCAGCCCCAGTTGTTACTGCCAGGCTTCAACCAGGTGAACTCGGATGCGAATTGGTCTCCGGACGGCCGGAAGGTTTGCTTTGGAGGCCTCTCGGGCCCCGCCCGCCAGCCGGCCGGTCCGAACATCCACATACTCGACCTAGAAACCGGCGCCGTGACCGGTGTGCCTGGATCGGATGATTTTTTCTCACCACGTTGGTCGCCGGATGGCCGGTCCATCGCCGCCTTGAGCTTGGACTCAACGCGCCTGGCGCTTTTCCGCTTCGAAACGGGGCGGTGGGACGAACTGGCGAAGGGTACTTTTAGTTTTCCCTGTTGGTCGCACGACGGCCGCGCCGTCTATTGCATTCGTGGCAGCATTAATCGCGCCGTTATGCGGATCCGCATCGCGGACCGAACAATCGATCGTCTGATCGATCTCAAAGACATGAACCTGGCCGGTTTTTACAGCCTCTCGCTGTCCCTTACTCCGGATGATCAGCCGGTGATGACCCGCGACAGCGGCTCGATGGAAATCTTCACGCTCGATTGGCGCACGCCCTGAGGAGTAGCGGGCTGGATGTCGCGCCACGGACCACGGCCGTGTGAATCGCCAACGGGAAACTGCGGAGACAGTTCTGTATGCCATCAACCCGGAAGGCGAAGGGCTGTGCTTTCCCGACTATTCATATCTCAGCGCAACCATGGGATCGACGCGCATCGCTCGACGCGCCGGAATGTAAGACGCTGCCAGGGCAACCGAGATTAACAGGAGCCCCACAGCGACAAACGTAAGCGGGTCATACGCGCTCACACCGAATAGCAGCTTGGCCATAAGCCTCGTCAGCACGAGAGAAGCGGCAGTCCCGACCGCAACCCCAATCAGCGCCATCTTCGCGCCGCGGGCCAGAATCAATCGCAGCATGTCGTTCCGCTGTGCGCCGAGCGCCATGCGAATGCCGATTTCATGTGTGCGCTGCCCGGCCAGATACGAAATCACGCCATAGATGCCGACGCACGAGAGAGCTAGTGCGAGCGCCGCGAAGATACCCAGCAGAATCATCGAAAACCGCCGCGCGGCCAGTGAATCGGAAATGATCTTGTCCATGGTCTCCGTCCGGTAGATCACGATCGAGCTGTTGACTTTGTCAAGCGCGCGACGAATGGCGCCCATCTCGATTTCCGGCGATCCTTGCGTCCGCACCACAAATAGCCCACCGCGGGCCACGAGCGGCATGAACTGGTCGGGAACCTGCGCAATCGACATATAGAACTGCGCCTGGATAGGCGAGTGGGTGTCTTCAGCCAGGCCCCATTGCTTGACGTGCCCCACCACTCCGATAATTTCGGCTGTCTGGTTGAGAATTGCGAGGTTCACGCGCTGGCCGATGGGATCCCGCCCGGCGAAGTATAGCTTGGCGAATCGTTCATCGATAGCGATGACGAACGGGGAGTGCTCATTGTCGGCCGGGCTGAGGAATCGGCCGCGCTCCAGCGAAATCCCCATAGCCTTCAAATAGTCCGGTTCGATGACGTAGAATAGCGAAGTTTTCATTTCCGAAGTAGTCGCTGGCTTGGGCTGGCCCACAATCCAGAACGGCAGCTCGGAATCACCCTGCATGGGCAGCGCGCCCGCGTTAAGCGAAGCCGCCTGCACTCCGGGAACGGCAGCCACCGTATCCTGGAGCTGGCGCATGGAAGCGCGAATGGCATCGGGGGTCGCATCCGGGGTCGTGGGATAGGAAACAGCGAAAGTGACCACGTGGCGCGGATCGAAGCCAGGATCGACGCTCCAGAGCTTGCCAAGGCTGCGGATCATCAACCCCGCACCTACAAGCAACACGAGCGCCATCGCCATTTCGAAGACCACCAAGAGCCCCTGCAACCGGTGCCGCGCGCTGCTCGACCCGCGCCCCCCTTCTTTCAGCGTCGCATGCAGGTCCGCGCGGGAGTTTCTTAGCGCCGGCGCAAGTCCGAAGAAGATTCCTGCCAGCACAGACGCGGCCAAGGTAAAGAGCAGAACGCGGGAATCGACAAAGACGGACTCCGCGCGCGGCAAGGCTTCCGGCATCAGCCGGATTCCCGCCTGCGTTCCCCACGAAGCTAGCAGCAGGCCCAGACCGCCCCCGGTGCAAGAGAGCACCAGGCTCTCGGTGAGAAGCTGGCGAATCACGCGTCCCTGGCCCGCCCCCAGCGCCGCGCGAATGGCGAATTCACGAGTGCGCCCGGTGGAGCGCGCCAAAAGCAAATTAGCCACATTCACGCAGGCAATCAAGAGAACGAATCCGACGGCCGCCAGCAGCACCAGGAGAAACGGCCGGATCTCGCCCACCACGTCCTGTTTGAGCGGGAGGAGCGCGATTCCCATACCCTTGTTTGAATCCGGATATGCTTCGGCAAGACCTTGCGCCACGGAGTCCATGTCTGCCTGGCCTTGCTCAAGCGTCAGGCCTGGCTTGAGCCGGCCCACCGCGTCCATGCCCATGCTGGTATGCCGATCGCGAAAGGTCGGGTCGTTCCACTGGCCGATGGGCACATAAACGTCACTGTCATGAAAATTGCCGCTTCGATAGTGAAAATCCGCGGGAATCACGCCAACCACGGTGTAGCCCACCCCGTTGAGCGTCAGCGTTTTCCCGAGCGTGTCCGCGGAAGACCCGAATTTCCGTTTCCAGAATCCGCCGCTGATGAGCGCCACCGGTTGTGCGCCCGCCTGGTCCTCTTCGGGACGAAGCAGGCGGCCCGCAACGGGGTTCACGCCGAGCACCGAGAAAAAATCCGCGGAGACCATTTCCGCCTTCACGCGCTCGGCTTCGCCCATACCCGTCAGGTTGTAATCGTCTTCCCGAAAGGCCGCCATGGAAGAGAATGAGCGCTGGTTGCGCACCCAGTCGAGATAATTAGGATAGGAGATGGAATAACCTTGCGAAAACTCCTTGTTCTTCGCATAGATGGCAACCAGGCGATCTGCCTGCCGGTAGGGGAGCGGATTGAGCAGCACGCCGTTCACCACGGAAAAAAGTGCGGTATTCGCGCCGATGCCGAGCGCCAGGGTGAGAATCGCAATCGCCGCAAAGCCCGGCGATTTGGCAACCATGCGGATGCCGTAGCGAATGTCTTGCAGCAAGGTATTCATCTCGTCTCTCCCAGAGCCTCACTAACCTAATACGCCTTTACGGTTGGTGATGTTCCTTACCAATTCGCGTCCTTCAAATGGACCAATCTCCGCTGGACGGACCTACGTCGCCCGCGCGCCGGTGATTGTCACAATTCGGCATCTCCGCCCGCGCCGCCGGCAACGATCTACAGTACGGCTCAGTTGCTGTTGGCGCGCGAGAACCGCCATCTTTGGGCCGGCAGTTTTGAGCGGGACTTGGGGGACGTCCTCACCGTGCAGCGGGACATCGCGGCTGCAATTGCCCGGCAGATTCGGGCCCATGTTTCAGCGGCGACCGTTTTACACTGGACGGCGATCGATCCCGCTGCGTATAACGACTATCTGCAGGGGCGCTTCTTCTGGAATCGAAGAAACGTGCCCGACACCCTCACCGCCATCAGTTATTTCGAACGGGCCATCAGGATTGACCCCAGCGCGGCGGCCGCCTGGGCCGGTTTGGCCGACTGCTACAACACACATGGTTCACAAGCTGCAACTGCCCGCCAAATAATCGCTACTCGGCAAATAGAGACCGGCACTATCCAGCCGCTTCCGATAAGGCGCGATAACGCTAGGCCAAAGACTGGCCGTCGTGCAGCGGCTTCTTGGTTGAACGGCGACCTGCGCTGCAAACGCTTCCTTCGATGAGGGTGCCGTGAAATCGGCTCCGCCGTTTGAAATCTGCCCTACCTG
>JBEKXZ010000071.1:0-6637 GCA_049511495.1 Bryobacteraceae bacterium
TTCATCATCCGCTCCATCTCGGCGGCTGAGTACTGCTGGGTTTCGTCCACTCCCCAGCATCACCCGCCCCGACCAAAGCGGACAGATCACGTGTGAATTGGACCGGACAACTCAAATACTAGCGACACGGGCCAATTCGCGCGCTTGACATCACTGCGGGTGGTTGTTACAGTAAGCCCTTCGCTCTCTTTCGATAGTGTGTCCAGGTAGCCCCACTGGGCCTTGCGGATAACCCTCCGAATCTCACAAGGTCCGGCCGGAGAAGACCATGAAGCAGGAATACTTCGTCGTGGTGGTAGCTCACTCCCTCCGCGGCAGGCTTCGCCGTATTCATATTCCGCACCAGGCTGTTTATGCCATTCTTGGGTTGGCCCTGCTCGGCTGCTTTTCGGTCTTCGGTTTCGTGGCCAGTTACGCTCGCATGGCGTGGAAGGTAGCTAATTACAACGCCCTGAGGCGCGAAGCGGACACCCTGCGCACGCGGTACCAGAATCTCCAGAAAGTGGTCAATCAGACCGACCAGCAATTGGCCAGCCTGGAAATCTACGCCCAGGAAGTATCGATCGCTTACGGCATCAAGCAGAAGTTGGAAGGGCCCTCGGACATTTCCGGCGAAGGCAAGTTGACGCCGAGTTTCGCCGAGAGTGTGGAAGAGTACAATTTCTTGCGCAGCGCTAATGCGATGGAATTGCACAGCGACCGCACGCGCTGGATTCAGCCGGCTAACGCGCGTCCGAGCATCTGGCCGGTGGCGGGCCGGTTGACGGGAGCCTTCGGCGCGCGCATGGACCCGTTCTCCGGTGAGGGAGCGTTTCACACCGGCGTCGATATCTCTGCGCCGCCCGGCACTCCGGTCCGCGTCACCGCCGATGGCGTTGTGCTGGGGGCTTCGTGGGAAGGCGGGTACGGTCTGATGGTCGAGGTCGATCACGGTGGCGGCGTTCGCACGTTCTATGCCCACCTCTCGCACTGCTTCGTGCAGACGGGACAGGCTGTGCGTCTAGGCCAGATCGTGGGCGAGGTGGGCGCCACGGGGCGCACCACGGCGCCGCACCTGCATTACGAAGTGCGCATCGGCGGCGCGCCGGTCAATCCCTACCGCTATCACTTGGCCAAGTCGGGTCTCTACCAGCAAGCTGCGCGCAACGAGTTTCTGTTTTAGGTTAATTGCAAAAACACGCGGAGCAAACAGGCGCTTTCGCCTGCCAACCGATTTTTACACCTCCTGACTCTAGCGCGCGCGGCTGGCAACTCCGCTGCCGGCCGATCCACCCGACGCGCGCGTGGTACAACGTGCGTATGCCCTCTTTTCGCGTCGAGACGCCGCAGGGGCGTTATGACGCCATCGTCGAGCGCGGCATCATTGGGCGCGCGGCGCGTTTTGTGCCAGCCCGGGCCGGTAAAGTGTTCGTGGTGTCGACCGAGGATGTGTGGCAGCACCAGGGTGCGGCGCTCGTCCGCGGCCTGCGCGATGTGGCGCACGAAATCCTCTATCTGCCGGGCGGCGAAGAGAACAAGCGGATGGCGCCACTGGAGGGTCTGGCCGAGCGGATGGTGCTCGCGGGCGGCGACCGCGCCAGCGTCGTGGTGGCCTTCGGCGGCGGCATTGTCACCGACATGGCCGGTTTTCTGGCCGCCATCTTCATGCGCGGCATTCCCGTGATTCAGATTCCCACCACGCTGCTGGCGCAAGTGGATGCTGGCGTAGGCGGCAAGACCGGAGTCAACCTGGAGAGCGGCAAGAACCTGGTGGGCAGCTTCCATCAGCCGATCGCCGTGTTGATCGATCCGGACGCGCTCGACACCTTGCCGGAGCGCGAATACCGCGCCGGGCTGTGGGAAATCGTCAAGGCCGGAATCATTCGCGAGCCCGGCCTGTTTCATTTCCTGTTCGAGCGCAGCGCCGATGTGCTGGCGCGGAAGCCGGAATCAGTGGACCGCATCATCGCCGATTCGGTCCGCATGAAATGTGAAGTGGTTTCGGCCGACGAGCGCGAAGGCGACCTGCGGCGTATCCTCAATCTCGGCCACACCTTCGGGCACGCGCTAGAGGCGGAAACCGCCTATCGCCGTTTCCTCCACGGCGAAGCGGTGGCATTCGGCATGCGCGCGGCCGTGCGGCTGAGCGAAAGCGCGGGGCACCTGTCCGCCGCGGATGCGGCGCACATGCTCGACCTCATCTCTCGCTACGGACCGATTCCATCCCTCGACGGAATCGCTGCGGAGCGCTTGCTGGCGCGTCTGGTGCACGACAAAAAGACCGTGCGCGGCAAAGTCCACTTCGTGCTGCCGGTGCGCATCGGCGCGGCGGAGGCGGTCGCCGGCATCGGCGAGCCGCTGGTGCTCGATTCTCTCAGGTTCGCTCTTTCATGAAAGGCACCACGCCGGAAGGTGCGCGCAGTGAGCGGGAGGCCGCTCTCTGGGTGCGGGACATGTTCGGCCGCGTGGCCCACCGCTACGATCTGGCCAATCATCTGCTGTCCTTCAACATCGACCGTTACTGGCGCGCCCACGCGGTGAAGCGGGTGCGGCACATCTTGGACCGGCCCGAAGCGCGCGTGCTCGATATCTGCTGCGGAACCGGCGACCTGGCGCTCGCACTCGCCCGTGCCCGCCGCGGACTGGTGCTGGGCTCGGATTTCTCCCACCCCATGCTGCTGGCCGCGCGGCGAAAGGCGGACGCGCAGCAGGCGCATGCTGCCCTGTTTGAAGCCGACGCCTTGCGGCTGCCGCTCGGCGACGGCTCGGTCGATCTGCTGACCGTGGCGTTCGGCTTTCGCAACCTGGCCAACTACGCAGCCGGTCTCAAGGAAATGCGCCGCGTGCTGGCAGCGGGAGGCATGGCCGCCATCCTCGAATTCTCCCAGCCGCCCAACCGAGCCTTCGCCGCGCTCTACCATTTCTACTCGCGGCGCATTCTGCCGGTCATCGGCGGCGCACTTTCCGGATCGCGCGACGCGTACGCCTATCTGCCGGAATCGGTGCGCAAGTTTCCCGCGGCTGCGGAACTGGCTGACGAGATGCGCCGTGCGGGCTTCACCGAAGTGAGCTACGAATATCTCAGCGGAGGCATTGCCGCCCTGCATCGTGGCGTGGCCGGATGAGCACATCCATTTCGAGAATCCGCCAACTCGCCCTGCCGCCGGCGCCTGCAAGCTAATCCGGGCTTTGCTTCCCGCTCGGGTGGGAGCGGCCGAAGTGACGCCCGTCCGCGGCACCGCTGGAGAAACCACTCGACGCTTCATTGAGCTCTTTCCCCCTTCCATTTGGCCCTCGCGCCGGAATACTCACCACGGGCGCCCGCCTCTTCTTGCTTGACTGTTTTCGCTTTCTGGCCGGCTGAAGGATGTGTACTGTATAGCCGCAGATGCCCAACCGATGCTGTATCTCACCGATCCCGGCCACATCGTCCAGCCGCCGGCAATCTCATTCGTAACGCAGTGCAGCCAGCGGGTCCAGCCGCGCGGCCCGACGCGCCGGCAGGCAACATGCAACCAGCGCTACGCCGGCGAGCAGACCGGCAGTGGCGGCGAAGATCGCCGGGTCGTCCGGTTTGACTTCGTGCAGCAAGCTCTCCAGAATGCGGCCAGCGGCGAACGCGCCGGCAATTCCGGCGGCGAGACCCAGCAGCGCCAGGCGCATACCCTCCCAGAGCACCTCGCCGAGTACGTGCCCGCGGCTGGCGCCGAACGACATCCGAATGCCGATCTCGCGTGTTCGCTGACGCACTGCGTAGGCGAGCACGCCGTAAATCCCGATTGCGGCCAGCAGAGCCGCGAGGCCAGCGAAGGAGCCTACCAGCAGGCTGAGATACTGCTGCCCCTCCGACAGGCCGGCCGCCACCTCGTCCATCGAGCGAACACCGTAGAGCGGCAGGCTCGCGTCGATCTGCCCCAGCACGTGCCGCACCTGCGCCGTCACGCCGGATGGCGGCAGGGACGTGTGCAGAATCAGAAACAAGCGCGAAGCTCCATCGAAGGGAGCATACGCCTCCGGCGCGGGTCTTTCAGTGAGGCTGGTTTGCCGCACGTCGCTCACCACGCCGATGACCTGTGTCCAAGGGCCGTTGTCGTTGCCATGCGAATACACCTTCCCCAGCGGGTTTTGATTGGGCCAGAAGAAGCGGGCCATGCTCTCGTTGATCACGCACGGGTAGACGACGCCATTGGTCACACCCGCCGGCGGCGTGGTGCCCGCCGCATAGAGCGGGTCGAGGCGCAAATCGTACTCGAAAGCCGTTTGGACGTCAGCCTGCGTGAAGACCCGTCCCTGGAGCAATCGTATTCCCATGGCGCGGAAATACTCGGGCGAGACGGCATGACTCTCCACCAGTTGGTTGCTCGCCTCGCCGGTCTGCCCGCGCAGCTTGATAGTGCCGTTGGAGCCTCCCTCGAGGGGCAGGTGATCGCTCAGGGCCACCGAATCGACTCCGCCGATGCGCCGCAATCCCTCCAGCAGCGCTTCCGAGAAGCCGTACACCTGCATATCGGTTTTATAGTTTGCCTCGGGCAGTTGGACGGCCGCTGTCCACACGCCCTTGCGGCGCACGCCGATGTCCAGGCCGCGTAACGCCGCGAAGTCCTTCAGCAGAAGACCCGCCGAGATCAGCAGCACAGCCGAGAGCGCGATCTCGGCCGCCACCAGGGCGTGGCTAATGAACCGGCGCCGCCGCCCGGGGCTGACCGAGCTTCCGGCCCCGCCTTTCAGCTCGTCGAGCGCGTTCAGCCGCGACATCTGCAACGCCGGGAACATGCCGAACAACACGCCAGTCGCGAGCGCCAGCGCGAAGGTGAACCCGATCACCGCTCCGTTGAGTTGCACCGCGTTGAATCGCGGCAGGTCGAAACTCTTGGCGCTCGAGAACGCGCTGACGCCGCCCCAAGCCAGCAGCAAACCGAGCGCGCCGCCCGCCAGTGAAAGCAGCAGGCTTTCGGTCAGCAGTTGACGCGCCAGGCGAACCCTGGATGCGCCCAACGCGCTGCGCAGTGCCACTTCCTTCTGCCGCGCCAGGGCTCTGGACAGCAGCAGGTTCGCCACGTTCGCGCAGGCGATCAGCAGCACCAGGCCGACCGCCCCCAGCATCAGGAACAACGTGCCGCTGGAATCGCCGACCATGTCGTCGCGGAGCGAGGTTACCACCGCCCCCACCTTGCCATTCGTGCTCGGATACTGCTTCTCGAGGCGCGCTGCAATTACCTTCAGATCCTCGAGCGCCGCCTTCATCGTGACGCCGGGCTTCATTCTGCCGATGGCGCTGGCCCAGTGGGTCCCGCGTCCGCCGAATAGCTTGCTGTCCATCACTTGTGGAACCCAGAGCTGCGGGTCGAACGGAAGGTGGAAGCTCGCCGGCATCACGCCCACAATCGTGTACTTCCGCGCATTCAGTTCGATGGACCGGCCCACGGCGTGGGGATCTCCGGCGAAGTGGCTTTGCCATAAGCCGTAGCCGAGGATGGCCACGTCGTCTTTTCCCGGCTGGTCTTCGCCGGCGGCCCAGGTTCGGCCCAGCAGCGGCTTGACCCCCAAGAGGGAAAAGAAGTTCGCCTCGGTGGGCAGCGCGAGCACGTGCTCCGGCCGTCCGCTGGCGCTGAGGTTCATGTCGTGCGGCCACCCGAACATGGTCATGTCCTGAAAGGTGCTGTTCTGCGCCTTCCAATCCACGAAATCCGGCTCGGCGAACGGATAGCTCCCCGGCGCCGATTCGGTCTCATACAGCCGGACCAACTGGCTGGGATTGCGATACGGCAGGGGCCGCAGCAGGATGGTATCGATGATGCTGAACACCGCCGTGTTGGCGCCGATGCCGAGCGCCAGCGAGAGCACCGCCGCGGCGGTGAAGCCGGGGCTGCGGCGCAGACCGCGCAACGCGTAGCGGACGTCTTTGGCAAAGCTCTCGAGCCACGGAAAGCCGCGCTGGTCGCGATAGGCTTCCTTGGCGTGCGCCACGCCGCCGAATTCCCGGCGCGCGGCGGCCCTGGCTTCCGCTTCGCTCATTCCGCGGCGCCGGAATTCCTCCTCCATCATCTGCAAGTGCAGACCCACCTCTTCATCCAGTTCGCCGTCCAGCCGCGATCTGCCAACCAGCTCCTTGATGCGCATCCAGATTCCGGGCATTGGTTACTCCGTTTCGGTCAGCCGCACGAAGCGGTCCATGATGGCGACGGTCCGCGCCCAGTCCTCGGATTCCCTTTCCACCTGCCGCCGTCCCGCGGCAGTGATTTCGTAGAACCTGGCTCGCCGGTTATTGCCGGAGACGCCCCACCGCGAGCGGATCCATCCGCGATGCTCCAGCCGCAGCAGCGCGGGGTACAGCGTCCCCTGGTTCAAGTCCAGCATGCCGCCCGAAATCTGCTGGATCCGCTGCGCCAGCCCGAAGCCGTGCTGCGCGCCCATGGTTGCCAGCGTCCGCAGCACCATCAAATCGAGTGTGCCCTGCAGTATATCCGTTTTGGTCTCTCTTGTAGACATTCAAAAGGAGTATGCGCCCGTTCCTTTAGAATGTCAAGAGGAAGTCTTATCTCATACAAGATGAGCCTGGGGCTGGCATTGGTTTCTCATACAAGATGAGCCTGGAGGGGGCGAAGTCCGGCATGCTGGGGGTTGATCGTCAACATGCAGGTAGCAGAAGGGTTGAGCC
>JBEKXZ010000072.1:0-4143 GCA_049511495.1 Bryobacteraceae bacterium
AAAGAACGATCTACGGGTGACTGACATGGGCCAGTGACCTCCTCTCACGGTGCAAAGAGACTGACACCTGCCAGTATAACCCCAATCACCGCCAGTTTCCGGTCCGTTTTTCGCAAACCCGAGACAGGGCCGGCGAGTCTGCCGGCCGCCGCGCCGCTACCCTACTTCACCACGCCGGGCGCCTCCTCACGCACGCCCTCCACCCACCCCGGATACCACCGAAAAACGTTGCCCGTCAGGCTGGCGATGTAGATATCCCCGTTGGGAGCCAGCGACAGCCAATGCCCGGGGCTTTCCATGGAGCCCAGAATCTTGCCCGTCGCGATGTCGATGCGCATGATCCGCCCCGCCAGCGTGTCGTAGGCCAGGTTCTCTTCCCGGTTCCGGTGCGTAATGATCCACAGCTCGTCTTTCGGCGAGATGTCCATCCCCTGGGTGGCCCCCAGATGCGTCCACTGCCGGAGGAATTTGCCGTTGGAATCGAAAATCTGGATGCGGTTGTTCTCGCGGTCGCTGACATACACATTCTGGTGCGAGTCGACCACCGCCACGTGCGGCGTGTCGAACTCGCCCGGGCCTTTGCCGTGCTTGCCCCATTCCATGAGGTATTCGCCGTCGCGCGAAAACTTCACCACGCGCGAGTTGCCATAACCGTCGGTGACCAGAAAGTCGCCGTTCGCCAGGAACGCCACGTCGGTCGGACGGTTGAACGTATTGTGGGTTGCGTCCGCCTTTCCCTTCGTGCCCAGCGTGCGCAGCAGCTTGCCGTCGTTGGTGAACTCCATTACCAGGTGATAACCGGTGTCCGTGACCCACACATGGCCTTGCTTGTCAACCCGCAACCCGTGTGGGATGCTGAACACACCTTTGCCCCAGGAACGGATATACTTGCCACTCGCATCGAAGACGACAATGGGGTCGGCATGAGGGCCGCGCTGGGCCACGTAAACGTCGCCTCCCGAGTCCACCGCGACGGCCGACACTCTGCCGAACCGCCAGCCGTCGGGCAGCGTGTCCGGTTCCTCGCCGAAGCGAATCATGACCCGGTATTTGAGCAATCCACCTTCGTGCGCATTCCAGCCCTGCTGCGCCGGGCACGTGGCGGCCAGAAGAATCGGGAGAATCAGGTATGCTGGTTTCATCGATAAGATCTCCTCGGTCAGTAACCGCGCCGTTTGTCCACCACGTTCATCAGCGGCAAGCCGCTCGAGTAACGCCGGACGTTTTCGGCCAGCAGCCCCATGAGACGGATCTGGCGTTGCGGCGCGAATCCGGCGGTGTGGCAAGTGATAACCAGGTTCGGGCAATCCCAGAGCGGGGAGGTCGACGGCAACGGCTCAATGCCCGCCGGGTCCAGCCCGGCACCGGCGATCCAGCCTTCCTTCAGCGCCTGGGCCAGTGTGTTCTCTTCCACCAGCGCTCCCCGGGACAAGTTGAGAAAGTACGCCGTCTTCTTCATCGCCCGGAACACTTTCTCATTGAAGATCCCCTGGGTTTCCTTGGTCGAAGGAGCCGCACTTACCAGTATGTCCACCTGCGGGACCATCTCGGCCAGCCACGCCGGCTCCCGCAGCGTGTCCACGAAGATCGGCTTGGCCATGGGTTTCGCGTCGGTGGCCAGGATCCGCATGTTGAAGCCATAGTGTGCGCGCATGGCCGTGGCCTGTCCCAGGCCGCCCATGCCGACAATTCCCATAGTCATGCCGTCCACCTCCACCAGGTTCCGCTCGGCATGCCACGTCCGCTTCTGGAATTGCGGAATGTAGTACTTATTGAGCCCGCGCGTCAGGCTTAACAGCATCCCGATGGCGGTCTCGGAGATGGCCGGCGCGAACATCCGCGCCATGTTGGTCACCACCACATTACTCTCGATCAGCTCCGGAAACAGCACTCTCTCCATACCCGCTTCGGTGGCCTGCATCCACCGCAAGTTCTTGGCCTTCGCCAGTATCTCCGCGTTGATCGCGCCGAAAATGACGTCGGCCTCGGGCAGCGCCCTGTTCAATTCGTCGGCGTTGGTTGGCAACGTAATCTGAACGTCCTTGCCCTGGGACTGGATTTGCTGAACCTCCGCCGCCGTGTACCTGGGGGGCGGGACTACGGATGAGGCCGTTGCCGTCACGATTCGGACCCGGGCGGGTGGCGGATCGAAGATGGCAATTCTGTCCGAGGCGAGTAGGACTGGCACTCCCGGAGCTGCCGCCGCGGCTGACATGAATAATCGACGCGACAAAGTATTATCGGTCATAACTTTCTCCTTTTCTGTACATCGTTCGCGACTTTCGGGCTCCCTGCCACTCGGGTAACCCGAGTTGTGTCAAGCGAACACAAAGTCCGCGCCTGAACTCCGGCCCGCGTCCGCTGGCACGGACGGACCTATCCGGGATAACCCTATTAAAATCCCCAACTGTGATTCTGCACTGTTCCTCGGCCCAATTCAAGTCCCACGACACCGAATTCTCCCCGGAGCAGCCAAAGGGAGCGACCAGGCAGCGAGTGCCGGAGAGATGTGGATGGAACATAATGGGACCATTCTGTTTGACGGTTTTGGTCTTTTCCGGCAGAAGGCTGCGCCTTGCGGAGGCAAAGACGGCGCCGGCGTTCCACTTTCCGATTGCCCGGCCATCCGGCCGGAGTGGGTGTATACTCGCTGGAAGCCAGAGCCAGAATGAAGGTTCTGGCTTACTTGAAAATTAGGAGAATGAAATGAAAATATCGATATCGGCGTTTGCCCCTGTTTGTCTGTTGACGCTCTTTGTGGCGGTAGACGCGCAGGGGCAGATCAACAACCTGACCCGCGAAGAGCTGATCAAGTACACCGCCCCGAATCCCTTCGACCGGTTCCCCGACGGCCGGCCCAAGATTCCAGAGGCGCTGCTGGAGCAATTCAAGGACATGTCCTCGGAGGAACTCCTGGGCGCGGGCCAGCCAGCCAGCGAAAGCAACCCCCGTCTTTTCGGAAGCGGGCCGGCGGTCACGTACACGGACGGCTGGCAAATCCTCAACCCGGGAAAGAAGCTCATCGGGCGGGCGTTCACGCTGCAATTGATGCCGACGCGGCTTGAGATCTTCGACGTGGAGCAAGCGGAATGGAAGCAGAAAGGGAACGTGGTCTCGCTCAGTCACCAGTCCGCCCTGGATATGCTGCAGCCCGGCGATGTGATTGTGGTAGACGCCGGCGGCAATCTCGACCTGGGCGGCATCATCGGCGACAACCTGGCCTTCTACATCTGGACGAAGACGGGAACCGGCTTCGTTATTGACGGCGGCGTCCGCGATCTCGATGGTATCGCCGAGTTTGACATGCCCGGATATTTCCGGGGTGCGGTACCAGGGTCCGTCGCCAGGCATATGACGACGGGCATCAATGTTCCCGTTCGGATTGGCAAGGCGACGGTCATGCCGGGCGACCTGGTCTTTGGCGACCGGGAGGGCGTGAACTTCATTCCGCCTCAGGCGGTGCAGCGGCTGGTCGACGCCGCCAAGACGACGCACATCCACGACGACTGGGTCAAGAGCAAGTTCAAGACGCGCCAGTTCAAGTCCACCGACGTGTACGGCAGCGGCAGCTTACACGATCCGGCGTTGAAAAAGGAATACGACGACAACATGAAGGAGCAGCTTTCAAAGCAGAAGTAGCGCGCCGGTCCCAAACTGGCTTCGGAAGACGTGCGGCGTGGGCCGCACGTGTCATTTGCGCATCGCGTCTTTCGCCGCCGGTCGGACGGCGCCATCGCGGTGCTGTCTTTGCAACGGGCGAAGACCCTGATAAGCACGGTGCACCAGCACGGCGCCCTGGGTCCCCAACCAGTGCTCGGGCTGAGAAGCTATGCGATGAGACGGCCTGGACGTGGCACAAAGCGCTCGGACCCAGGCCCTCACCGACGATAGAAAGCCGCGCAGGAACGATACTCGCCAAGGCCTGCGGGGTGAGGTCCCTTCGTTCCTGAAACCGCGTCTTCACGGGCGACGATCACATATGGCCGTCGAATGAAATCTCGTTGTCCCATTCCGTTGTGGGCTCGAAGAGTCCGCCTTCATGCAGATTCGCCTTCAGAACGTCCATATTGATCTCCACGCCTAGACCCGGGCCGTTAGGCACCGTGACGTATCCCCTGTCGATAATCGGATCGTTCGGTTTAT
>JBEKXZ010000073.1:0-3974 GCA_049511495.1 Bryobacteraceae bacterium
GTGTTCTGGTAGCCAAGACAAAGGCCAAAACCAAGAAGGAAGCGGCCTGACGGCCGCATCACTTTGTACCACAAACCGGACAGATCACTTGCTAATAAAACCGGACAACTTGAAAAGCTAGCGACACCACCCCAGAGCATATGTCAATGCGGGCACTCGCGATATGAGACAGCCCCCGGGAATTGAAATACTACTTGGGCAATAGTGACAGCACGCCTTTGCTGGGGCTGGGGATGACGTGCGCCGCGATGAGGCGCCCGAGGCCTTCCACTTTCGCCTTGCCCGCGTCCACCGCCGCCGTAACCGCCGCTACATCGCCCCTGATCAACACGGTAATGTACCCGCCGCCGAGCTTTTCCCGGGCCAGCACCTCTACGGCGGCGGTTTTCAACGCGGTGTCGATCGCCTCGAAGACGGCGGTGAAACCCTGGGTTTCGATGAGACCCACGGCAAAACTGGATTGATTGTTCATATCGTTCTCTGGTATCTGGACGGTTTCCTGTTCGATGAGGGGACTAAAACCCGCCCCGGCCTGGTAGGCGGCGGGCGACAGCTCCGATGGACCCGGGATGACATGCACGATGATCGGTGTCTGCATGACGCCGGCCGTTTCCTCTGCGGCGCGCGCGGCGGACTCGACATCCCCGAGTTGCCCGTACAGCTTCATGCAGACGCCCGGACTGTCGTTGAGCTCGGTTTCCAGCACCCTCACGCCGGCGCATTTCTCCATGGCGTCAAGCACGACCATGGCGGGCGACCAACCGCCGATCTCGATGAGGGCGAGGGCTTCAATCAGAAGACACCCCGCTTTTCTAACTCGCGCATGACTTCGAATACCACCTGTTCCACCTTATCGGTGGCAATCTGCCGGATGCGCGGCGCGCACCCGGAAGCGGGCCGGTCGACCAGTTCGAAATCGGCCAGAATGCATTGCAGAACGGACGTCAGGGCGGTGCGGTCGGCGCGCTGGGCGATGGTTTGGGGCTGCCGTCCGCGGCCGAAACGAAAGCCGCGCAGCTCGGCCGCGGCGCGGAACCCGTCGGGAAACTCGAACGGGTAGAGCATGGCGTCGAACAGTTCGAGGATGCGGTACTGCCATTTCATGGCCTCGTCAAAATTGCCGGCTCGCGCGAGATCGTACATCCGGCGGGTCACTTCCGGCACCGCGTTGCTCGAGGCATGCGTGCCCCCGTCGCACCCGATCGCCAGCATCGGGACCAGCACGGCTTCCCACCCGGTGAGAAACACAAAATCGGGACGCAGCGGCCGCACGGCGGCAATCATTCGCATCATGAACGCCATGTCGCCCGAGGAATCCTTGATGCCGATGACGCGGGGAAACTCGGCCGCCAGCCTCCGGATGGTGGGGACATCGATGGGGCTGGCGAACATCGGAATGTTGTACAGCGTCAGATCGATGGGCGAGTGCCGCGCGATTTCGGCGAAGTAAGCGTAAACCGATTCCGGAGTCAGCTTGTAATAGAACGGCGCCACGATGGCGACGGCGCGGGCCCCCAGTCCGGCGTACGTTTCGCACGCGGCAAGGGTCTCTTTGACGTTGGCCTCGGCGGCGCCGGCAAGGACGGGAACGCGGCCGCCCGCTTCGTCCGTCACCACCTGCACTATCCGCCGCCGCTCCTCCGGCGTGAAGCGGGTGAACTCTCCCGTCGAACCATTCGGGTAAAGCCCGTGCACCCCGCGCTCGATCAGCCAGGAAACAAAACGGCGCAGTTCCGGTTCGTTGATGCGGCCCTGCTCATCGAGGGGGACCAGCAGCGGCGCGAAGATGCCTTCGAGCTTGACCAACCCACAAGGATACACGGTAGCACTGTGTTTCGCACGGGGCGCCCGTTTCAGTTCTTGACCAAAGATTTCGTTAATCGACTTTGCCGCACACCGCCTTGAAGCACGGCCTCAGCAACATGGCGGCGGTGCCGGGACAACGCCGAAGCGGGCTAAACCGAGGCGATCAGCTCGATGCCTTCCTGCCTGCCAAGATTACGCGAATACTTCCGGCTGGTCGCATTATCCCAGTGCTCATGCACGCCGAGGCTGGCCAACTTTCCGCAGCCGCAAGGGTCGTAAACCGTGCCCGACGGGGGCTTCGCCGCCAGCGCAGCTTCGTGGAGGTAATTGTCCGCGTTGCCGCGGACCTCGGTAGCGCGGGGCTCGCTGGCGAGTAGGTCCAACGCCACGGAGTCGATCGCCACCGGGTCCTGCGACATGAGCATACTGGAAGCCCAATGGTCGTTGAAGGAGGCCCATCGGAAGACGTTGCCTTCATTGTGCTCGGCAGTGTATAGACCGTCTAGAACATAAAGCATGGTTTTGCCGCCGAGGTGACGGTGCCCGATCAGATCCACTAAGGCATTGTAGGAACCCGTGGCCTGAGTCCGCAGAACGCTGCCGTGCAGGGCCCTTGGGGACCAGCCGCCATCGTTCGGAAAGTGGATGGAGCCGAAGTGGTTCTTGGCGGTCAAGGTGACCCCGGCCATTCCGTGGGGACGCAGGAGCGCCATGTTGATCAGGTACTTTGCCGAGGTCACCTGCTGCGCAAGATAGCCAACGGGCAGTTCTTGCTTGGCGAACCGGATGGGGTTCGCCATGTCCGGCGTGGGTGACAACCGGTCGCCCAGGCTGTAGTCGGCGCCAACCAGGAACTTCACCGCCTGGAATTCAGGATTGGCATTCGCCCGGATCCGATTGTGGATCGGCTGACCTACGTTACGCGTGCCGGTGACATCGTAGATCATGATGTCTTCGCCCCGCACACCGGCGTTTTCGATCAATTCAGTTACCAGGGCGACGACGGCGTGAGGGCTCGGCAAGCCATTCAGGGGCCCCCTGGGAGGCCATCCGCCGCGAGCCGCTCCGGAAGGCGCGCCGCCGGGGAGAGAAGCCATCGCGCCCCACTCCGGCGACCGGTCCTGGTTGCAGTTAATCTTGATCGCGATCCGCTCCCCGGGGCGATATCCGGAACTCCCCAGCTTGTGACTGTCGTTGAAACTCCGGAACAGCGCATCCCATGCCTGCGTTTCGTTATTCCTTCCGGCCAGGCTCCGGAGAAGCCGGGAAGTCATGCCGCGGACCACTTTTTGGTTGGTGTACGCGTCATCCCACCAGTGCCCCGTCACGCCGTCCCAACTGGTCGAGTTCGCGTCGCGCACCCACACCACCCTGCCGGGGTAGATCCCCTTCCCTTCGCCGATCGGATGGTTGGCCCCTTCGCTGGGCTTGAATGGTTCGGCCGGAGCCATCCCACCCCGTTGCTGCGCGGCAGCCTCCCAGGGCAATACGAGAGGGACGTGAATCAGACCGGCAGCCGGAGCTGCGGCGAGCGACCTCAGGAAGCACCTTCTTTGCATGAGACTGCTCCTTTCCGATTCTCAACGCGGTTCATGCCCGAAAACGACGCGCAGGCAAGACCCTGCCGGAACCCTTGGCACTTCGGCAGGTGCTGCACGTATTGTAGCTTTAAGCTGCGTGCCGGTAAACTGGTTAAACCTTGTAGTCCCACTCCTTGCGGTAGGGCGTGTCAACCAGGCCGTTGGCCACCTCGTCGTCGGTGAATCTCATCGCCTTCGAGTCCCAAAGGAGGACTTTGGAACTTCGCCAGTACACTCCTCCGGTGCCGGCGTTCACCGGAGGGCGCGCCGCCGGGTCATGCACATGGCCGTCGTTCGAAGCGGGAATCCACACCACCGCGGAGTCCGACCGGCCACCTTGCCCCCAACCCGCTCCGCGCGCCCCGGGCGTGCTGTAACGGCGCAACGTCGCGGTCCCGAGCAGGGCGAATTCCGTGAGGTCGCAGGCGAACTCGACAGGCGTGATCGACTTCTTGCCGGCCTTGCATGCCCGTATCCACTCGGCGTAATGATCCCCCCTCTCGCACCGCGGCAAGTACGGTTCCGGCTGCGGGAAGTCCTTGAATCGGCTCTCCGGCAGAAGCCAGCCGCCGGGCAGACCTTGAAACC
>JBEKXZ010000074.1:0-3825 GCA_049511495.1 Bryobacteraceae bacterium
AGGTAGAGCCATTGCTTGGATTTGCCCCGGCCGATGCGCACCGCGATCAGGCGCCCCGCGACGCTGGCGCCCTCCGGCATACCGCCTTGCCGCCGCCCGTCGAAGCGGCTTGCCGTCCACCTCACCGGCCGCTCTCCCTCCTCGGCGATCGCTCCCCCGGCTAGCTTGCGCGCCCTCTCTGCGGTCAACCGCGCCACCAAGTGCAGTCCACGCTGCTGCGCTCCCCAAGCGATCGAGAACACTCCGAAATTCCGGTCTCCCACCAAGATCGAGCCGCCTGCGAGCGCGTCCATGGCCTT
Source organism: Bryobacteraceae bacterium (assembly GCA_049511495.1). GTDB lineage: Bacteria > Acidobacteriota > Terriglobia > Bryobacterales > Bryobacteraceae > Bog-375. The sequence continues at coordinate 300 of JBEKXZ010000074.1, forward strand.
TTCCGCCAGCGATTGTTCGCTCACCGCCGCAGCCCCGTACATGGGTCCCCACTGAGGCGCCTCGGCCAGCCCCGTCGTCAACTCATGCAGCACCACGATCCGCAGCACCGGCCAATGGGCGCGCCCCCGTTGGTTTTCCGCCGGCGGGTAGGCTTTCCGCAACGAGGGACTGGCTTCCAGTTCTAGCGACGAACCGTCCAGCAGATAGATGGGGCATACGCCTTCCGGGTATAAGATCTCCCGTAGTCGCAGCACCAGTTCCGTCATCACTTGCCAGGATAGCTGCTTCGGCAGCCTTTGCCGTGCGTGACTGTACCCGCCGGTGCGTCGCGAAATCCGCTTCTGTTGCGCGCGTCCACAACCGCTCAGCAGGCAATCGGCCGCTCCCGTCAACAGCGCATCCACGCTGCTTGCCAACGTCCCCTTCGGTTGCAGTCGCTGCCGGATCATCAGCCAGAGCACGACCTGCGGAGTGTAAATACTCCGCCTGGTCTTCACCCCTGCCTGCCTCTGCAAATACTCCACCACGCCACTCGATATACATCGCTGGTATAGCGCCAAAGCGCCACCACATGTCTGGTCCATACAACTGAAACATAAACTGAAATTTATGTCTTGACCAGGCTTATTTAAGTGGCATTGGGCGAAAGCGCCTGCCCCACGTTGCGCGCAGCCCGTTCATCGACAAGACCAGCCCGCTTGCCGCCCTTACCAGCCCGCCGGTCGAATTATCCTAGGGTCCGGCCAATTCGCCCGATGACAATAGTCATAGATGATGAGATACACGAGGGTTATTCTCACTTTGCTGGCCGTGGGATGCTGCAACGGCCACTTAGTCTATGCGCAGTCGAGCAGCGGCAGTTCCGGGACCATCCACGGGTCGGTTCTCGATCCTTCCGGCGCGGCGGTCAAAGGCGCTGTGGTGGAAATTCAGAACCCGGTTTCCCATTACAGCCGCAGCGCGGCCACCGATAGCCAGGGGACTTTTGCATTCGACAACGTCCCGTTCAACAACTATCACTTGTCTGCCAGCGCGTCCGGCTTCCAGGTGGGAGTCCAGGACGTCAATGTTCGAACCGTGGTGCCGACCGAGCTGAAGATCAACCTGCAACTCGGCGAAGCGAAAACTACGGTGGATGTGGAAGGTTCGCAGGATCTGCTGGAAACTGTCCCGACCACCCACACCGATGTGGATCGCGCGCTGTTCGACAGATTGCCGCTCGAAAGCCAGTCGTCATCGCTCAGCTCGCTGGTGACGGCCAGCGTTCCCGGCGTCGCCGCCGATTCCGACGGTCTGTTTCATGGACTCGGCGATCACGCCTCCAACTCATTTTCGGTGGACGACCAGCCCATCACCGACCAGCAGAGCAAGGTGTTCTCGAATCAGATCCCGCTCGATTCGGTCGCGTCGATGGAAGTGATCGAAGGCGCGCCGCCGGCCGAATACGGCGACAAGACCAGCCTCGTGATCGTGGTGACCACGCGCTCCGGCCTGGGTGTCACGCAGCCGCATGGCGAAATCGACGCCACCTACGGCAGCTTCGGCACCGGCGGCGGCAGCTTCAACCTCGCGTATGGCGGTAACTGGTGGGGCAACTTCATCGCCGCCAGCGGTCTCCAGAGCGGCCGCTTTTTGGACGGTCCGGAGCTCTCCGTCATGCACGACCATGGCAACGAAGAGAATTTCTTCGATCGTTTGGACCTCAAGCCCGCCGACTCGGACACTCTCAATGTGAACTTCGGCTTCACCCGCTCCTGGTTTCAGACGCCAAATTCATTCGACGCACAGAACGCAACCGCGTGGTCCGGATTGGTAGCCGATAATGGAGGCTTTGGCCCCAACGGCGTGCCGGTGGGCTCGACCGATCAGCGTGCCCAGATCCGCACGTTCAACGTCGCGCCGGCCTGGACGCGCCTGCTGAACGCGCACACCGTACTTACATTCGGCGGCTTCGTGCGGCAGGATCAATTCAACTACTACCCGAGCGGCAATCCTTTCGCCGACCTGATTCCGGACTTGCAGACCGAAACCATCGGCCAGAATCGCCGGCTGACCAATCTTGGCGCGCGCACCAGCGTGTCTTACGTCAGGGGCGTCCACAACATCAAGGCCGGCGTCACGTATCAGGACACCATCGTCACCGAGAAAGACGCGCTGGGGCTGGTCGATCCCGCCACCAACGCGGTTTGTCTGAACGCCGATGGCAGTCCGAACACTCTCGCCTCAATCGCCAATCCATCGCAGTGCGTGGGTGCGTTGCAAACGAATCCCGCATTCAACCCTCTGCTCGGCTGCTACGACCTCACCCGGACAGGGCCCTTGCCCGCCTCCGACGGCTGCCCGAACTCTACCAGCGGCTCGTACCACTACTACGGGCACGCCGACATTCGTGAAGTGGCCATGTTTGTCGAGGACAGCATCACGGTCAAGAACTGGTCGTTCAACGTGGGATTCCGCGAGGATGTCTATCGCGGCATCACCAGCGCCAGCCAGCCAGAGCCGCGTCTGGGGATTGCATACAATATCAAGCCAACCGGTACCGTGTTGCGGATTTCCTATGCCCGCACGCTCGAAACGCCTTTCAACGAGAATCTGGTCCTATCGAGTCTTGGATGCAACGATCCCGTGATCAACGCGATCATGTCCGCCGTCGGGCCTTGCGAGACCGCCCCGCTCGCCCCCGGATGGCGCAACGAATTCCACGCCGGTTTGCAGCAGGCGTTCGGAAAATACCTGGTGGTGGATGGCGAATACATTTGGAAATACACCCACGGAGCTTACGACTTCAGTGTGCTGGGCAACTCGCCGATCACTTTTCCCATCGAGTGGGATCGCTCCAAGATCCCCGGCTACGCGGTTCGCGCCAGCATGCCCAATTACCACGGGCTGACCGCGTACGTGGTCTTTTCCCACGTGGCGGCGCGCTTCTTCACGCCGCAGATCAGCGGCATCGGCGCCACGCCGGGCGGCGCCACGGTTTTCCGCATCGACCACGACGAGAACTTCAACCAGACCACTCACCTGCAATACCAGCCGTGGAAAAAAGGCCCGTGGTACAGCTTCAACTGGCGATATGACAGCGGCCTGGTCGCGGGGCCAGTGCCGTGCGCCGGTGGCAGTTGCGCCAATGGGCCGGACGGAACCGGCACGGTGGTGGACGTTTCCAACCTGACGCCGGACCAGCAGTTCGAAGCGGGGCTCTATTGCGGCAGCGTGCACGCCACGCCAACCGCGCCGATCAGCCAAAACGGCCTCTGCCCCGCATCGCAGTATGGGTCCGCGCTGCTCAGGATTCCGGCCGCCGGCACGGAGAACGACGACCTCAACCCGCCGCGCATCGCGCCGCGCAATCTGTTCGACGTCGCCGTAGGCCATGACAACCTCTTCGGGGGCGACAGATACAAGTGGAGCGCTCGCTTGACGGTAGTCAATCTGACCAACAAGGAAGCCCTGTACAATTTCCTGTCGACTTTCAGCGGCACCCACTACGTCAGTCCGCGCGCCATCACCGCAACGCTGGGATTC
>JBEKXZ010000075.1:0-3468 GCA_049511495.1 Bryobacteraceae bacterium
CTCATCATCCGCTCCATTTCCGCGGCGGAGACCGTCTCTGGGATTCTCAACTTCCACGATCCCCCCGCTGCCACGAACCGGACAACTCACGTGCTAATTGGACCGGACAATTCACATGCTAGCGACACAAACGGTTGTTGAGGCGTTGACAACATATCTCACTCGCGATAGGATGCCTGCTTGACGAAGGCGCCAAACACCACAACTCCTGCGTACGCGTGCGCCCCGCCAGATGGCGATGGCTCCGCCTGACCGGATGTGGGCGTCATTTTCGACAGATTCCGGTGGGTCTCACGGCCGGAACTGGTCGCGGATCTTTGGGAGCGTTTTACGCCTTAATCTGAGCGGACCCATGAATTCGGCTACCATGGCACCCAGCGCTCGAGCCGCGTCGCCGCTCGCGCTCGTCACGCTTGTTGCGGCAACCGGCGGATTTCTATTCGGCTACGACACCGCGGTGATCAATGGCGCCAACCAATACCTCAGGGCGCACTTCCATCTCGACTCGATGCGGGAAGGCTTGGCTGGCGCAAGCGCGATTCTCGGCTGCATTCCCGGAGCGATGTTCGCGGGATTCCTGAGCGACCGGTTCGGCCGGCGCAAGGTCCTGTTCCTTTGCGCGATTCTCTACGCAGTGAGTGGGGTGCTGTCGGCGATTCCACGGACGTTCGGGGAATTTCTCTCGGCGCGGTTCATCAGCGGGCTGGGCATCGGCGCTTCCTCGATGATCTGCCCGGTCTATATCGCGGAGCTGGCCCCGGCGGCGAAACGGGGCCGGCTGGGGTCGCTGTTTCAGTTGGGCATCGTGATCGGCATTTTTCTGACGCTGTTCCTCAATGAGCGCATCCAGGGCCTCGGCGACGAGGCGTGGAACGCGGCGAACGGCTGGCGCTGGATGCTGGGCGCCGAAGTCGCACCGGCGTTATTGCTGTTGGTTCTGCTATTCTTCGTGCCGGAAAGCCCGCGCTGGCTAATCGGCGTCGGTCGCGACGACGAGGCGCGGAGGGTTCTGGAGAGCGTCGGCGGCGCGGAGCACGCGCGACAGGAGATCGCGTCTGTGCGCGCGGTGTTGGGTGAGGAGGAGGGCCGGTTTGCCGAGTTGTTCCACGCCCGGTTTCGCCGGCCGCTGCTCGTGGCTGTGTTGCTGATGGCGTTCAGCCAGTTCAGCGGCATCAACGCAATCATGTACTATTCGACGAAAATCTTTGCGACTTCGGGCGTCGGCGTGAAGGATTCGTTCACGTCGTCGGCGATCGTCGGCTTCGTGAACCTGCTATTCACGTTCGTGGCGATTGCACTGGTGGACCGCGCAGGACGGCGCGCGCTTTTGCTCGTCGGGCTAGCGGTGCAGACGACGGCACTCGGCGCGGTGGGGTGGATGTTCCATGCCGGCTGCAACGGGCTGCCGCTGCTGCTGGCGATTTTGACGTTCATCGGCGCGTTCGCGATGGCACTGGGGCCAATCTCGTGGATTCTATGCTCGGAGATTTTCCCGACGAAGGTCCGTGGGAGGGCGATGTCGGTGGCGACCTTCACGGTCTGGACCGCGTGCTACATCGTGGCGCAAACATTCCCGCTGTTGAACGACAACCCGGCCATCGGCCCGGCTAAGACATTTTGGGTCTATGCGGCGTGCAGCCTGGCAGCGCTGGCGTTCCTGTGGAAGCTGGCGCCGGAAACCAAAGGCAAAACGCTGGAGGAGATCGAGACTCATTGGCGGCGGAATTGAAAAAGCAAGCGGACGAAATCGACGCCATGCAATCCTTCGTATTGCTGGGCGGAATTACCCCTCCGCGCCGATTCAGCGCCACCCCAATGTGCTATGTGTCCAGGCGGCGCTTCCGAACGCGGGAGTAGCCCTCGGAGAGGCGACTACGGCCGTTCAGAAGCGATCGCGAGTGTGCAGAACCTACTTGGCGTACTGACTGACCAGATCGGTCAACCCGTTCGCAATGGCCGCCTCGGCGCAGCCGGGCTTCAGCCGGGAGCTCAGCACCTGAAACGAATAGTGGGAGAACGACGCGTCGTCCGGGATGTAGCCGGAATTGGCGGCTCCGTTAGCCAGCGTCACCATCACGGTGTTGGCCATCGGAGACTGCTTCTTCATACGTTGTGAGATCAAGTTGTACACCTCCGCGTCCACCGTGGTCAGCGCCACATCGCCGACCACCAGCGCTCCGAGCCGGATGTCGACCGGATCGCCGTCGACGTATGTTCCAGCCATGCCCTCGCGGCCCGTGTTGGTCCTTCGGCGCCCGGCGCAGGTCACCATGTTCTGCGCGCCCCAGATGCGGACGTCGCCAACCGTCCTGGTCGTCTCGGTGATGACGCGAATGACTTCCTCGCCGAGCAACTGGCCCTCGCTTTCCATCCACCGCTCCAGATTTTCGCGGACGCTGGGATCGAGGGGTTTGGGGGCAACGGCCCCCTCCCGCAGCGGGGCCTCGACCGACTCGCGGACCAGGACGTTGCCGGTGATCTTGGCCCCGGAGATGGAAGCCAGCGCATTGGTGGACGGCCGCATATAGAGTGGGTTCTGGTCGCCCGACGCACCTTGCGAGAAGGCCACCACGGCCTTGTCGTCGTAGGCCTGTTCGACGTAACGGCACATCGCACCGGGAAAATCCGCGCTGGTGAACCCAACCAGGTACCCATTGATCGGGTGCATGGCATAGTTCACGTAAGCTGCGATCAGGTCGCCGGTAGGTGTCTCGAACTTCACCACGGCGACGGTCTTGTCCGACGGCGCATCCAGGTTCGGGGCCTGCGTCCACAGGTGCGTCTCGGGACTAACCGCGTCGCGGTTCACGTTCAGGTAACTGAAGCCTGCGCCGAATCCCATGCGCGCCGGCTGTAGCTTGGCTTTGGCCTGGCGCACCGCATCCAAAATGCTGTTCACCAACGGGGAAGGGTTCTGCGACGGCGGCCTGCCCTGGGCGCCGGGTCCGCCGGGTCCGCCCCGTCCACCTCTTCCCCCCGGCATGCCGCCGCTGTGCGTATGCGTGGCGGATATGATGATGTTCTCCACGGGGCACTTCAACTCCTCGGCGATCCGCTTGGACGCGTCCGCCCAGACCTGCTCGCCCAAGCCCCCCAGGTCAGCTCCAATCAGGGCTGCGCGCGTGACGCCATTATCGAGGACAATCGCCCGGACATAGAGGCGCTCGTGCGCGTACTTGGCTGAAGGCGGCTGCGCGGAATCTGCGGCTGGCGTAATATCCACGCGGGCCGCGCCCACGCGCAGGCTTCCACGATCGGCGGCGCCGGCGGCCACCCAAGTCGTAACCAGGAAGAGCGCCAGGCACCTTCCCCAGGCATTGCGTTTCAATCTGCTCATGATGCCTCCTATGATGTTTTGTCTACTCCAGACTTTTCGTGCAGCTCGGGGCCGACCAACGGGAGGCCGCACAGAGCCGCAAGCTGTAAATGATTTTGCCTTTGCATTGGCCCCCTTTCCCTTCTCATTAG